>JAKAXL010000125.1 GCA_021816585.1 Pseudomonadota bacterium
CAGCCCGACGCGGGCGTAGCTGACCAGGTAGGGGTGGGCGCGCGAAGGCGTCAGCCCGGCGCGCGCCGCCAGTTCCTTCAGCGGCAGCGGGCCCGGCGCGTCGGCCAGCGCCAGCAGCAGCCTGGAGCCGACCTCGACGGACTGGATGGCGCGCTGGGTCTTGTCATCGTCGGGCATCGGTCGGGTCCGGGGCAAAAGGCGGAGCGCCAGGCCGGGGCGGCGTGGCCGGGAGTGCGCGTATGGTAAATCCGTTTGACATGCGCGAACAAGGCTGGGTATGCTGTCCGAAAATTCGCAAATCACTTTGCGATCGTTGAATTTTGCGGGTCGGCGGCGTTGCGCCGGCGCGCTCTTGCGGAGATGCCATGAGCACCAAGACCTTTGCCTCGCAGGCCGACCTCGAAGACAAGAAGGTGAGCTTCACGCGACTGAGCGAGAACGCCTACGCGTACACCGCCGAGGGCGATCCGAATACCGGGATCATCATCGGCGACGATTCGGTGATGGTCCTCGACACGCAGGCCACGCCGTCGATGGCGCAGGACGTGATCCGGCGCATCCGCGAGGTCACCGACAAGCCCATCCGCTACGTGGTGCTCAGCCACTACCACGCGGTGCGGGTGCTGGGGGCCAGCGCCTACGGCGCCGAGCACGTGATCGCCAGCCGCGACACCTACGACCTGATCGTCGAGCGCGGCGAGCAGGACAAGGCCAGCGAGATCGGCCGTTTCCCGCGCCTGTTCCGCAATGTCGAGACGGTGCCGGCGGGCCTGACCTGGCCGACCATCACCTTCCAGGGCGCGATGAGCCTCTGGCTGGGCAAGCTCGAGGTGCAACTGCTGCAGCTCGGGCGCGGCCACACGAAGGGCGACACGGTGGCGTGGATCCCGTCGCAGCGCATCCTGTTCAGCGGCGACCTGGTCGAGTTCGACGCCACGCCGTATGCCGGCGACGCCTACTTCCAGGACTGGCCGCACACGCTGGACCGGCTGGCGGCGCTGCAGCCGGTGGCGCTGGTGCCGGGGCGCGGCGCCGCGCTGAGCACGCCGCAGCAGGTGGCCGCGGGGCTGGCCGGCACGCGCGCCTTCATCGCCGACATGTGGGCGGCGGTGAAGGCCGGCGCCGACGCCGGCAAGGACCTGAACACCGTGTACCGCGAGGTCTACGCGAAGCTGCAGCCCAAGTACGGCCAGTGGGTGATCTTCGACCACTGCATGCCCTTCGACGTCACGCGCTGCTACGACGAGGCCACCCGCTACCCCGATCCGCGCGTGTGGACCGCCGAGCGCGACCTGCAGATGTGGCAGACCCTGGAGAACTGAGCAGCTTGCAAGGAGCCGAGATGAACATCGATCGCATCCACCACGTGGCGTATCGCTGCAACGACGCAAAGCAAACCGTCGAGTGGTACGGCAAGATGCTGAACATGGACTTCGTGCTGGCCATCGCCGAGGACCGCGTGCCGTCGACCAAGGAGCCGGACCCGTACATGCACGTGTTCCTCGACGCCGGGGGCGGCAACGTGCTGGCGTTTTTCGAGCTGCCGACCAGGCCGCCGATGGGGCGCGACCCCAACACCCCGGAATGGGTGCAGCACATCGCCTTCAAGGTGCGCGACCGCGACACCCTGCTGGCCTACAAGGCGCACCTGGAGCAGCAGGGGGTCGAGGTGCTCGGGCCCACCGACCACGGTGCCTTCCACTCGATCTACTTCTTCGACCCCAACGGCCACCGCGTCGAGCTGGCCTGCCCGGACCCGGACGAGGCGCGCATGCTGGCGCGCATGGACGAGGTGAAGTGGAAGATGCTGGAGGACTGGAGCCGGACGAAGCGCGCCCCGCACCACGCCGACTTCCTGCACGCGCGCGAGTTCCAGCGCTGAAGCCGGCGGCGCCGCGGCGGCCGGCCGCGGCGGCGCGACGCGCCTTCAGCGCCCCGGCTGCGCGGCTCCGAGCCGCTTCGACAGCAACTGCGCGCAGGCGCGCAGGGTCTGTGCCGGCGCGCCCGCCGGGTCGGGGTCGAAACTGGGGGTCGGGCCGATCAGGGTCAGCGCCAGCACCATCTGCGCGCGCTGGTCGAACACCGGCGCCGACATCGCGCTGATGCCCTGCAGCAGCCCGTCGACACTGAGGCTGACGCCGTCGGCGCGGATGCGCGCCAGCTCGGCCTCGAAGCCGGGATCGAGTTCGCCCGGGTCGAGCACCTCGCGCACCTTGTCGCGCGCGTGGAAGGCGGCGAAGGCCTTGCCGGTGGCGGTGTGGCGCAGGCTGGCCACGGTGCCCGGGCGCATGCGCACGTGCACCGCGCTGGGCGCCTCCTCGATGCGCACGATGGTCGGGCCGTGGGTGCCCCACAGCGCGGCGGCCACGCTGTGCCCGGTGGCCTGCGCGAGTTCGACCAGCACCGGCTCGGCCAGGCGCACCGGGTCGTACTGCTGCAGGCTGATCAGCCCGAGCTGCATGGCCAGCGGCCCCAGGCCGTAGCGCCCGGTCGCGTCCTGCTCGATGAGCCCGAGCTTGCCGAAGCTCACCAGGTAGGGATGCGCCTTGCCCGGCGCCATGCCGGCTTCCTGCGCCAGGTCCTTCAGCGCCAGCGCGCGCCCGCGGTCGGCCAGCGCCAGCAGCAGGCGGCCGCCGACCTCGATGCTCTGGATGCCCCGGGGCGAACGCGGCGCCGGATCTTCGGTTTCGGGTTTATACGTATGCTGATTCATTAGGGAATGATTAAGCTGCGTTCGACCAGATGATTGCAAGGCAAAGCGCGCCGTTTGTCCATCGGCGCCGTCCCGGGGAGGTTCCACGGAGTGCGGCGACCGCGGGTGGCGCGGCCAGCATAGCTTCCCGTTCCACGGCCATGGCCTACACCTACCCCCATTTCGAAGCCCGCGTTCCGCCGCAAGTCGAAGGCGGGACGAAGTCCGGCGCGCATGCTCCGCTGGTCATCGTCGGCGCCGGCCCCATCGGGCTGGCCGCCGCCATCGATTGCGCGCAGCACGGCCTGCCGGTGGTGCTGCTGGACGACGACGACACCGTCAGCGTCGGCTCGCGCGGCCTGTGCTATGCCAAGC
>JAKAXL010000060.1 GCA_021816585.1 Pseudomonadota bacterium
CGTCGACATCGGCCCCCTTCTCAGCGAGCTCGGTCAATGCGATAGTGGCGTTGGTCATCGTGGTTTCCTCAGACAAGGATTGGTGGGTCGCACCTCAACCTTATCCGGACTTCACGATGGCCACCCCATCTCCAGGGACGACCGGCGCGCGGTGAGCTGCTCCGGGCTACGCCCTTCGCAGCTCACCGCGGCAAAGACTTACACCACGCCCGGGGACATTACCTCGATTCCAGCGATAGCTTCAACACCTGAGCCTATTGCGGATGACCACGAGGTGGGTCACGGAGCTGACGGAGTTCGAGTTCCGGGCCGCTAAGACTATCGTCAGAACGGAATTCCCAGGATCCAAGCTTCGACTTCAGCGATAGCTCGTTCGGAGTCGCCGAGGTCCGGGTGCAGGCCAGGCGTCAGGTGCCCAACGACATCGCGCAGCTTCGATGCCACCGCATGGGCGTCCTGATGGTCGCCGGTCGGACCATCCTGGGGATAAGCCTGCCACCGCAGCGACGGATAGACCTCGGCGATCGCCTAGCGCCCTGCCTGGCGCGCGCCGCTCCGGGCTACCGCCAGCGTGCGCCGTGATCCGCGCGTCCCAATTCTGTTGAGAAACGGCTGAAGGAACGCTCACGAAATCCTGCAACCGCCCCTCGAAATCGGCCCTTTGAAGGGCCTTCGGATACTCGGTCGGACCGCAATCCTCAGTCCGGATCCCGATTTATCTCATTGATTGAGATGAAAAATCCCCGAGCCTCGCAGCCGGGGATTTTTTGGCAAGTGTGAGAATTTTGGCAAGTCAGATGAGAACCTACACCCTCACACATCAATATTCGCCGCCCTCAGCGCATTCGTCTCGATGAAATCCCGGCGCGGCTCCACCTCGTCGCCCATCAGCATCGTGAACACGCGGTCGGCCTCGATGGCGTCGTCGATCTGCACGCGCAGCAGGCGGCGCACCTGCGGGTCCATCGTGGTTTCCCACAGCTGCCCGGGGTTCATCTCGCCCAGGCCCTTGTAGCGCTGGCGCGAGACGCTGGCCTCGGCCAGGCGCAGCAGCCATTGCATGGCCTCGCGGAAATCGCCCGCGGCGGACTGCTTCTGGTTGTCGCCCTGGCCCTTGCTGACCGTGGCGCCGGCGCCCAGCAGCCCGCTGAAGGTCTGCGCGGCCTGCGCCAGCACCGCGTAGTCGGCGCCGTGGCAGAAGTCCTCGGTGATGACGCTGGAGCGCACGTTGCCGTGGTGGTGGCGGCTGATGCGCAGCAGCTGCTTGTCGGTGCGCGGGTCCGTCTCGGCGTGCACGGTGGGCGCGACTCCGGCGCCGTGCTGCGCCAGCAGCGCCTGCTGCAGGCTGCTCGCCGAAGCCTGCGCCTGCTCCGGCGTGTCGAGCTGCAGCGAGACTCCGTCGGCGATGGCGCGCAGCGCGGCTTCGTCCATGAAGGCGCCGAGGCGTTCGATCACGCCTTCGGTCAGCATGTACTGGCGCGCCAGCTGCTGCAGCGACTCGCCGCCGAGCACGCGCGCGTCGGCTTGCTCGCCGGTGCGGATCTGCGCGTCGCGCAGCGCCACCTGCAGCACGTAGGCGTCGAGCTCGTGGCCGTCCTTCAGGTACTGCTCGTCCTTGCCGTGCTTGACCTTGTACAGCGGCGGCTGCGCGATGTAGATGTGCCCGCGCTCGACCAGCTCGGGCATCTGCCGGTACAGGAAGGTCAGCAGCAGGGTGCGGATGTGCGCGCCGTCGACGTCGGCGTCGGTCATGATGATGATGCGGTGGTAGCGCAGCTTGGAGGCGTCGAAGTCGTCCTTGCCGATCCCGGTTCCCAGCGCGGTGATCAGCGTGAGGATTTCATTGCTGCTCAGCAGCTTCTCGTAGCGCGCCTTCTCGACGTTGAGGATCTTGCCGCGCAGCGGCAGGATCGCCTGGAACTTGCGGTCGCGCCCCTGCTTGGCGCTGCCTCCGGCGGAGTCGCCCTCGACGATGTAGATCTCGCACAGCGCCGGGTCCTTCTCCTGGCAGTCGGCGAGCTTGCCGGGCAGCCCCATGCCGTCGAGCACGCCCTTGCGCCGGGTGAGCTCGCGCGCCTTGCGCGCGGCCTCGCGGGCACGCGCGGCGTCGACGATCTTGCCGCAGATGATCTTCGCGTCGTTGGGGTTCTCCAGCAGGTAGTCGGTGAGGCTTTTCGCGACCACGTCCTCGACCGGCGCGCGCACTTCGCTGGACACCAGCTTGTCCTTGGTCTGGCTGGAGAACTTGGGGTCGGGCACTTTGACCGACAGCACGCAGCTCAGGCCTTCGCGCATGTCGTCGCCGCTGATCTCGACCTTGGCCTTCTTGGCCAGTTCGTTGTCCTCGATGTACTTGTTGATCACGCGGGTCATCGCCGCGCGCAGCCCGGTCAGGTGGGTGCCGCCGTCACGCTGCGGGATGTTGTTGGTGTAGCACAGCACGTTCTCGGCGTAGCCCTCGTTCCACTGCATCGCCACCTCGGTGACGATGGAGGCGCCGGCCTCGGTGGCCTTCTCGCCCTGCGCGTGGAACACGTTCGGGTGCAGCACGGTCTTGCCGCGGTTGATGTATTCGACGAAGCCCTTGACCCCGCCGGTGTAGGCGAAGTTGTCCTCCTTGCCCTGGCGTTCGTCGACCAGGCGGATCTTCACGCCGTGGTTCAGGAAGGACAGTTCGCGCAGGCGCCGCGCCAGCACGTCGTAGTGGAAGTCCACGCCCTCGAAGATCTCGTCGTCGGGCAGGAAGTGCACCTCGGTGCCGCGCTTGTCGGTCTTGCCCAGCACGCGCATCGGCGAGACCTCGACCCCGTCCACCTTGTCGACGGTGCGGTTCTGCACCACGCCGCGCGCGAACTCCAGCACCTGCGTCTGGCCGTCGCGGCGCACCGTCAGGCGCAGCCAGCGCGACAGCGCGTTGACGCAGCTGACGCCGACCCCGTGCAGTCCGCCCGAGACCTTGTAGCTGTTCTGGTTGAACTTGCCGCCGGCGTGCAGTTCGGTCAGCGCGATTTCCGCCGCGCTGCGCTTGGGCTCATGCTTGTCGTCGAGCTTGACCCCGGTGGGGATGCCGCGGCCGTTGTCGGCCACGCTGATCGAGTTGTCGCTGTGGATGGTCACGACGATGTCGTCGCAATACCCGGCCAGCGCCTCGTCGATGGAGTTGTCGACGACCTCGAACACCAGGTGGTGCAAGCCGGTTCCGTCGGAGGTGTCTCCGATGTACATGCCGGGGCGCTTGCGCACCGCTTCCAGGCCTTCGAGGATCTGGATCGAGGCTTCGCTGTAGGAGGAGGGATTGCTCGGGGTTTCGCTCATGACATTCCCGCTGGGGGGTTCAGATGCGCATCGGCATCACGACATACTTGAAGGAGGCGTCGTCGGGCATCGTGACCAGCACGCTGCTGTTGCCGTCCTGCAGTTCCAGGCTGACGTTGTCGCCCGGCACGTTCGACAGCACGTCGATCAGGTAGGCGACGTTGAAGCCGATCTCGATGGCCTCGCCGGCGTAGTCGACGTCGAGCTCCTCCAGCGCCTCTTCCTGTTCGGCGTTGCTGGAGGAGATGCGCAGCGCTCCGGGTTCGAGCTGCAGGCGCACGCCCTTGAACTTGTCGCTGGTCAGGATGGCCACGCGCTGCAGCGCGCCGAGCAGGCCCGCGCGTGCGATCTGCAGGTGGTTGCGGTGTCCCTTCGGCACCACGCGCTGGTAGTCGGGGAACTTGCCCTCGACCAGCTTGCTGACCAGTTCCATGTCGCCGAAGGCCACGCGCACCTGGTTGGAGGCGAAACGCAGTTCGACCGGCTCGGCCGTGTCGCCGAGCAGGCGCAGCAGTTCCATCACGGTCTTGCGCGGCAGGATCGCCTCGCGGCGCTGGGCCGGTCCGTCGGTGGTGGCGCCGACCAGTGCCAGGCGGTGTCCGTCGGTGGCCACCAGGGTCAGCTGCGGCCCCTCGGCGACCAGCAGCAGGCCGTTGAGGTAGTAGCGGATGTCGTGCTGGGCCATCGCGAAGTGCACCAGCCCGAGCATGCGCTTGAGCTGCCCCTGCTCGAGGCGCAGCGCCTGTTCGCTGTAGTCGGCGGCTTCCTTGACCAGCGGGAAGTCCTCCGCCGGCAGGGTCTGCAGCGAAAAACGCGACTTGCCGCACTTGACCTGGAACTTGCCGTCGGCCCATTCCAGCGCGGCCTGCTCGCCGTTCGCGGCGCGCAGGATGTCCATCAGCTTGCGCGCGCTGACCGTCGTGGCCTGCAGACCGGCGGCTCCGGATTCCTCGCCGAGCGCGCAGCGCATGCGGATCTGGATCTCCATGTCGCTGGTGGTCAGCCCGAGTTCGCCATCGGCCGGCTGGATCAGCACGTTGGCGAGAACCGGCAGGGTCTGGCGCCGCTCCACGATGCCGGCAACCCCCCCGAGACCCTTCAGCAGGGACTCACGCGACATGCTCAGTCTGTTCATTGTCATTGTTCCTTCTCAACATAGGAGTGGTAACAGGAGACGCGAAATTTCGCGGATAAGTCTGTTTCCTGTTTCCATCCAAGCACTTGGCGAGATTTGAAGCTGGGGACAAGCGGTCCAGTTTAGGCCACGAAGCAAGAACAACTCGCGACGCCGCGGCAGGAACCCCGAGTTGTCCAGAAAAGCTCCACAGACATCACACAGTCTTGCCGGGAAAACCCACCGCCCGCTCAGCCCTTGAGGGTCTGCTCGAGCACGTGCAACTGCTGGTTCAGCTCCTGCAGACGGGTGCGTTCCTGCGCGACCTTGCGCACCGCGTGCAGCACGGTGGTGTGGTCGCGCCCGCCGAACAGTTCGCCGATCTCGGGCAGGCTCTTCTGGGTCAGTTCCTTGGCCAGGTACATCGCGATCTGGCGCGGCCGCGCGATCGACGCGGGGCGGCGCTTGGAGTACATCTCGGCGACCTTGATCTTGTAGAAGTCGGCGACCGTCTTCTGGATGTTCTCGACCGAGATCTGGCGGTTCTGCAGCGACAGCAGGTCCTTCAGCGCCTCGCGCGCCAGCCCGATGGAAATCGGCTCGCCGGAAAACCTCGCGTAGGCCAGGATCTTGCGCAGCGCGCCTTCGAGTTCGCGCACGTTGGAGCGCACGTTCTTCGCGACGAAGAAGGCCACGTCCTCGCCGAGCTCGACATGCTCGGCGTCGGCCTTGCGCAGCAGGATGGCCACGCGCATCTCCAGCTCGGGCGGCTCGATGGCCACCGTCAGCCCGGAGTCGAAGCGCGAGGTCAGGCGCGCGTCCATCTCCTGCAGTTCCTTCGGGTAGGTGTCGCTGGTCAGGATGATCTGCGAGCGCTTCGCGGTCAGCGCCTCGAAGGTGTAGAAGAACTCCTCCTGGGTCTTTTCCTTGCCGGCGAAGAACTGCACGTCGTCGATCAGCAGCAGGTCGAGCGCGTGGTAGTAGCGCTTGAATTCGTCGAAGGTCTTGCGCTGGTAGGCGCGAACCACCTCGCTGACGAACTGCTCGGCCTGCAGGTAGCGGATGCGCGCGCCGGGGCGCGCCGCCAGCAGCGCGTTGCCCACCGCCTGCACCAGGTGGGTCTTGCCCAGCCCGACGCCGCCGTAGAGGAACAGCGGGTTGTAGGACTTGCCGGGGTTCTCGGCCACCTGCAGCGCGGCGGCGCGGGCCAGCTGGTTGGCCTTGCCGGCCACCAGGCTGTCGAAGCTCAGCCCGGGGTTCAGGCGCGAGCGCTCGAGGGCCTCGCTGGCCGCGGCGGCGGCTTCGTCGACCGGCTGCGCGGCGCGCGCGTCGGTCGCCACGGTCGGCACGACGGCGGCGGAGGGGTCGGCGGGGGCGGCGACGGCGTCGGCGCGCGGCGCGGCGGCGGCCGGCTTGTGGATGATGAATTCCAGCTGCACCGGACGTCCGGCCGCGGCGGCCAGCGCCTGCGAGATGCGCTCGGCGTACTGCGAGCGCAGCCAGTCCATCTTGAAGCGGTTGGGAACGGCCAGCGTCGCGGTGGCGCCGTCGGCGCTCCAGTTCGGAGCGTGCAGCGGCTTGATCCACGCGGCGAACTGCTGCATCGGGATTTCACCGGCCAGCGTGGCGCAGCAGGCTTGCCAGAGAGGGTCGAGGGGCATGAACGACAAAACGGGTTCGGGCTCCGGGCCGGGCCCGGCCAGCGCCTGATGCGCAACCGCGGCCTCGGCCTGGAACGAGGAAAGACGACTTGGGCGCGCCACCATGCGAACAAGGGGGCGCGTCGACCGGGATCCAGGGGGTTGGGCGCTCGATTCTAGACCAAGCACCCTAGTTATCCACAGCCGGGGAGCACCCTGATAAGGGGTTTTTGACACCGCTTCAACGCCCGGGCCGGTTGGCGCAGGAATCCGCGGGCGGATTGACAGGAAGCCCGCAATTTGCTGAAATGGCATGCTTTTTTCGGTGCGTGCGGAACTTTCGGGCCGCGCTGGCCGCCGCGATGACCGGCGGCCCCGACAAGCCCGGGAACGAATCCCGGCAACAACCAGAAGCACGATCATGAAACGTACCTACCAGCCGTCCAAGACCCGCCGCAAGCGCACCCATGGCTTTCTCGTGCGCATGCGCACGGCCGGCGGCCGCGCGGTGATCAACGCGCGCCGTGCCAAGGGACGCAAGCGTCTCGCCGTCTGAGTCGCCGGCGCCCGCGGGCGCCAGCCGCGGCGAGTCCGCGCACGGTGGCAGCGCCGGCATGCCCGCGGTCAGGCTGCTTGCGGTGTCGCGCCCCGAGTCGTACTCCGCGTCGCTGCGAGCACGCTGGGTGCAGGCCGGTGAGTTCCGATTGCATTACCGCGACGCCTGCGTCGAGGATGCGTTGCCCGATCCCGGCGCCCGGCCCTGCTGCGCGCTGGGCTTCGTGCTGCCGAAACGGCAGTGCCGCCACGCCGCGCGCCGCAACCTGATTCGCCGCGTCGCCCGCGAGGCTCTGCGCGACGTGTTGCGCGCTCGGGGTGTCGCGCAGGATGCGTCGGCCGCGGTGCCGGTGCTGGTCCTGCGGTTGCAGTCTCGGCTGGGCGAGCAGTGGGTGAGTGCGCAGTCGCCGGCGCTGCGGCGTTACCTGCGGCAGACCCTGTCGCAGTTGCTGGCCGACTGGGAGCGGGCGCGAGAGCGCGCGCGGGCTTCGCGATGAAGCGGCTGCTGATGCTGCTGGTGCGCGGCTACCAGTTGCTGCTGAGTCCGTGGGTGGGGGGGCAGTGCCGCTTCACGCCCACCTGTTCGCAATACACGCTGCAGGCGCTGGATCGCTTCGGCGCGGCGCGCGGCAGCTACCTCGGCGCGATGCGCATCGTGCGCTGTCATCCGTGGTGCCGCGGCGGCGACGATCCGGTGCCCCGCCTGTTCCGCTGGGACGCGTGGCGCGAGCGTGACGAAGTGCCGCGGAGCGAGGCGGCGCAAGGCGGTGACGGCGACGACCATGGTGGCAACCCGGGCCGCGACAGCGCGGGATCCGGCGGGGCTTGAAACAAGCTGCAAGGAAACGCGCGGCCCCGGAATGGTCCTTGGTCATCGGCATGGGTTCTAATACACGGTTTGCCCGGCAGGCCGGCGCGCGATGGCGCGGAATGCGCGGGCAGCAAGCATGGCGGCGCGGCGACGCGTGCCGCGACTCGTCGACCCGGTGACGGAGCACAAGGCTTCGCGCCCGCAGCGCAGCAGGAATTCACATGGACTTTCGCCGTTCCATCTTGTGGGTGATCTTCACCGTCTCGGTGATCTTTCTCTATAACTCCTGGCTGCGTTCGCATGGCGAAGGCGGGCTGTTCGGAGGTCCGGAGCCCACGGTGGCGAGTGCGCCGGCGGCGGCCGGCAGCGGCGTGCCGTCGGCGCTGGCCGGCAGCAGCGCGCAGGGCCCGACGGCCGCGCCGGTGGGTGCGGCCTCCACGCCGGCCACGCTCACGCAGGTGCGCACCGACCTGCTGGACCTGAAGTTCTCCGACCGCGGCGGCAGCCTGGTGTACGCGCGCCTGCTGAAGTACCGCAGCCGCGCCGATGCCTCGAAGAACGTGGTGCTGTTCGACGACGCTCCGGGGCATATCTATGTCGCGCAAAGCGGCCTGGTGGGCGGGGACTTCCCGAACCACGAGACCCCGATGACCCTGCTGCCGGGTCCGCTGGACATGGGGGACGCGAAGACCCTGACGGTGAGCTTCCGTTCGCCGGTGGTCGGCGGGCTGCAGCTCACGCGCAGCTACACCTTCCAGCGCGGCAGCTACGCCATCGAGGTGCACGACACGGTGGTCAACAAGGGCACGACCGAGGTGCGGCCGCAGCTGTACATGCAGCTGGTGCGCGACGGCGACGACCCGAACAAGGGCACCCACTTCTATCACACCTTCTACGGCGGAGCGCTGTACGACAGCTCGTCGAAGTTCCAGAAGTTCGAGTTCAAGGACTTCAAGGACCAGGCGAAGACCATCCACGCCGACAATGGCTGGGCGGCGATCGTGCAGCAGTACTTCGCCGCGGCCTGGCTGCCGCAGCCGCAGCAGGGCGCGCGCGAGTTCTACCTGCGCAAGCTGCCGGGCGAGCTGTACGCGGTGGGCGTGATGCTGCACCTGCCGAAGCTGGCGCCGGGCGCGCAGGCCGAGGCCAGCCAGCACCTGTTCGTCGGCCCCGAGCTGCAGACCCAGATCGAGGGACTGGCGCCGGGCTTCGAGCTGGTGCGCGACTACGGCTGGGTGACCATCATCGCCAAGCCGCTGTTCTGGGTGCTCGAGCAGATCCACCGCCTGCTGGGCAACTGGGGCTGGTCGATCATCGGGCTGACCATCCTGCTCAAGCTGGCCTTCTTCCCGCTGACCGCCGCCAGCTACCGTTCGATGGCGCGCATGAAGGCGGTGGCGCCGCGCCTGAACGCACTGCGCGAACGCAACAAGGACGACCCGCAGGCGATGAACGCGGCGATGGTCGAGCTGTACCGCAAGGAGAAGATCAACCCGCTGGGCGGCTGCCTGCCGGTGGTGATCCAGATCCCGGTGTTCATCGCGCTGTACTGGGTGCTGCTGTCCAGCGTCGAGCTGCGCGGCGCGCCGTGGCTGGGCTGGATCCACGACCTGTCGGCCAAGGACCCGTTCTACGTGCTGCCGCTGGTCATGACCGCGACCTCGTTCCTGCAGGTCAAGCTCAACCCGACCCCGCCGGATCCGATGCAGGCGCGCCTGATGTGGATCATGCCGCTGGCCTTCTCGGTGATGTTCTTCTTCTTCCCCGCCGGCCTGGTGCTGTACTGGCTGACCAACAACATCTTCTCGATCGCCCAGCAGTGGTTCATCAACCGCAAGATGGGCGTGCCGGAGTTCTCGTCGGCCAAGTGACGACGGGCGCCTCGCGGCGCCCGCGCCGGGCATGAGCGGGCTGGCGCGCCACGCCGAACCCATCGCCGCGGTGGCCACCGCCGGCGGGCGCGGCGCGGTGGGCATCGTGCGCGCATCGGGGCGCGACCTGGCGGCGCTGGTGCGCGCGCTGTGCGGTCGCGACCTGGCGCCGCGGCACGCCACGCTGCTGCCGTTTCGCAATGCCGCCGGCGCGGTGATCGACAGCGGGCTGGCGCTGTGGTTCCCGGCGCCGCATTCCTACACCGGCGAGGACGTGCTGGAGCTGCAGGTGCACGGCGGCCCGGCGCTGCTGCAACTGCTGCTCGCGCGCGTGCTCGAGCTCGGGCGCGACAGCGGGCTGCGCGTGGCGGGCCCCGGCGAGTTCACCGAACGCGCCTTCCACAACGGCAAGCTCGACCTGGCGCAGGCCGAGGCGGTGGCCGACCTCATCGACGCCACCACCGCGGCGGCCGTGCTGGGGGCGCAGCGCGCGCTGGCCGGCGAGATGTCGCGCGAGGTGCACGAGCTCGCGCAAGCCCTGCGCGAACTGCGCGCGCTGGTCGAGGCGACGCTGGATTTTCCCGAGGAGGACATCGAGTTCGTGCGCGCGCACGCCGTCGAGCAGCGCCTGCACGGGCTGCTGGACTCGCTGCGCGGGCTGCTGGAGCGTACGCGCCAGGGCGCGCTGCTGCGCGAGGGCCTGCACGTGGTGCTGGCGGGGCAGCCGAACGTGGGCAAGAGTTCGCTGCTCAACGCGCTGGCGGGCGCCGAGCTGGCCATCGTCACCGAAGTCGCGGGGACCACCCGCGACCGCCTGCGCGAGTCCATCCAGATCGACGGTGTGCCGCTGCATCTGGTCGACACCGCGGGACTGCGCGACACCACGGACCGCGTCGAGAGCATCGGCGTGCAGCGCAGCTGGGAGGCCATCGCGCAGGCCGACGCGGTGCTGTTCGTGCACGACCTCACGCGTGCGTCGCAGGCGGATTACGTGGCGGAGGAGTCTCGCATCGCCCGGCGCCTGCGCGAGCTCGGGGTCGTCGACGCGCGCGTGCTGCACCTGTGGAACAAGGTCGACGCGATGCCCGCCGCGCAGGCCGATGCCGAGGTGCTGCGCCTGGCCGGGGAACTCGGCCTGGACGAGCAGGCGCGGCGCGGCCCGCGGCTGTCGGCACGACACGGCAGCGGCTTGCCGGAGCTGCGCGCGGAGCTTCTGGCGCGCTGCGGCTGGCAGGCGCTTCCCGAGGGGGTGTTCCTGGCGCGTGCGCGCCATGTGCAGGCGCTGCAGGACTGCGCGCGCCACCTGGCCCTTGCGCTGGACTGGCTGCGGTCAGCGGCGCCGGCGCTCGAGCTTCTGGCCGAGGAGCTGCGCCTCGGGCATGCGCGGCTGATGGAGATCACCGGCGAGGTCAGCGCCGACGATCTGCTCGGGGACATCTTCGGGCGCTTTTGCATCGGCAAGTAGGCGCGAGGGCCCGCCTGCCGTGCGGGGCCGGGATCAGCCGGTCCAGTGCTCGTGGCGCAGCGCCTCGGGGTTGAGCACGCCGTCGCGTTCGCCGGAAGCGAAACGCACGATGGAGTCGAAGGCCTGCCCGAACATGTGCTCGTAGTGCAGTTCGTCGACATAGCCGATGTGCGGAGTGCAGATGGCGTTCTCCAGGCGCAGCAGCGGGTTGCCGCGCATGATCGGCTCGGACTCGAACACGTCCACCGCGGCCATGCCGGGGCGCCCGCGGTTCAGCGCTGCGACCAGCGCGTCGGGCGCGATCAGCTCGGAGCGCGCGGTGTTGACCAGCACGGCATCGGGTTTCATCTGCGACAGGTCGGCCAGCGTGACCACGCCGCGCGTGGACTCGTGCAGGCGCAGGTGCAGGGTCAGCACGTCGCTCTGCGCGAACAGTTGCGCGCGGTCGGCGGCGACCTCCTGGCCGTCGGCCTGCGCCGCGCGCAGGCTGTCGTCGCTGCCCCAGACCAGCACGCGCATGCCGAAGGCGCGGCCGTAGCCGGCGACGATGCGTCCGATGCGCCCGTAGCCCCAGATGCCCAGGGTCTTGCCGGCCAGGCGCTGGCCGAGGCCGTAGTTCACCGGCATCGACAGCGCCTTCAGCCCCGATTGCTGCCAGGCACCCTGCTTGAGGCTGGCCACGTATTGCGGGATGCGGCGCATCGCGGCCAGGATCAGCGCCCACGTGAACTCGGCGGTGGGCGCGGGGTCGGTGGTGCCGTCGAGCACGGCGATTCCCATGCGCGTGCAGGCCTGCACGTCGACGTGCGGGCCGATGCGCCCGGTCTGCACCACCAGTCGCAGCTTGGGGCAGCGCGCCAGCACCGCGGCGCTGAGGGCCGTGCGCTCGCGGTTGAGCACCACCGCCTGCGCGTCGCGCAGGCGCACGGCGAGCTGCCCGGCGCCCTTCACGTTGTTGTTGAAGACCTTGACGTCGTGCTCGCCCAGGCGCTCGAAGCACGCGAGCTTGCGCACGGCGTCCTGGTAGTCGTCGAGGATCACGATATTCATGACGCTACTTTAACGTGCCGGTGCAAGGCGTGGTCCGCCTGCCGCGCAGGCCGGGCGCGGCGAGGGCGAAATCCGCGCCAGGAAAACCCTAGAGAGTATTTACCCGGGAAATGTTGCGTTGCAGCTTGAAACCGCGTGCTTCCACGAACAATATAAGCACACAGTCATATAGAGCCGCCTCATCCCGGGGCGGCAACGTCGATTCGCGAGGCCGACCATGGACGTTCAAGGCAAGCGCCACATCTCTCTGAGCCCCGCCCAGACCTGGGAGGCCCTGAATTCCCCGATCATGCTGCGGGCCTGCATCCCCGGTTGCGAGAGCGTCACGCAGACCGGTCCCGGCCGCTTCGAGGTCGTGCAGCAGCTGGAGATCGCCGGCACGCGCACGCGCTTTTCCAGCAGCCTGAGCCTGGAAGACGTGAACCCGCCGCACAGCTACGTGCTGCGCTTCGAGGGCAACGGCGGCAACGCCGGCTTCGGGCTCGGCCGGGCGCTGATCGCGCTGCAGCCGGGCGCCGACGGCACCCAGTTGCAGTTCCAGGCCAGTGCGGAGGTGGGGGGTGCGATCGCGCAACTCGGCAGCACCGCGGTGGACGGTGCGGTGCGTGCCCTGCTGGAGGACTTTTTCACGCGCTTCGAGCGCAACGCGCGCGGCGAGGCGGTGCTCGCGCCGACCGGCATGGTCGAGCGCCTGTGGATGATGATGCCGCCGTGGGCATGGGCGATCTCCACGCTGGTCGGCGTGTTCATCGTCTACTGGGGCCTGCACGGCACCTGGGGAACGGTGTAGGCGGGCGAGGCAGCCGCGCCAGCGCGCGGCTTCCGGGCGCGCTTCCTGCGCGAGGGGATCGAGCAGGCAGCCGGATTTCAGGCGGCCGGGATTTCGCGGCACACCGCGCGCACGACGGCCTGGATCTGCGGCGTCTTCAGGCGGTACAGCATGAAGCGTCCCTGACGCACTGCCTCGACGATGTTCTCGGCGCGCAGGCGCGACAGCTGCTGCGAAAGCGCCGCCTGGCGCATGCCGACGCCGTGCTCGAGGTCGCGCACGCACATCTCGCCGTCCAGCAGCAGGCACAGGATCGCCAGGCGTTCGCGGTGGGCCATGGCCTTGAGCACGCGCACCATCAATTCGGCGCGGCCGCTGCGCGGCGACGGAACCGTCTGGGACGGCTCGGCGGTTGTAGCAAGTACGGCGTTCATGCAAACCATGCTATGGGTTCGCCACGAACTTGTTTTGACACAAAACAATGTTTCGCGACCCCCACTGAGCGAGGTGGTCGCGCCGACGCCTCTCCTGCTAGTGGGCGTGCAGGTTCTGCCGCGACAGCGCGGAGAATCCGTCGAGGAACTCGTCGATGTCGTCGGTGCTCGGCGAGGCTTCCATGAGGTTGCGCACGCGCTGGCGGAAGCCGTCGGCGACGCGACCTTCGAGGAAGATCTCCTTGCGCGCGAACTTGTCGACGATCTCGAAGCCGCCGCTGCGCTCGGTCGTCGGGTGCTCGCCGGCGGCGTGCTCCCAGTCGAGCTGGAACACGCTGAAGGCGTCGGAGTCGTAGATCATGGTGTGCATCGCGAGCCTCATCGGTTTCACCTGCGGCGACGCGCGGGCCTGCGCCATCGCCCTGTAGCCCAGATGGGGCCGGCGCCCCCCGGAATCAAGTCCGTCGCCCGGCTTGCTCCGTTGCCTGCACAACGCGGCGGCGAGGCGCCGCGCCGACAGCACAAACCCGCAGCGACTCAGCCGCGCGGCGCGAGCGCCGCGGATGGCGCGGCGGATGCTGCGGCGGATGCGGGCGCTGCCGGGGCCTGCTGCAAGGCGCGGCGCAGCGTGAACAGCAGGAACTCGTCGGCGCCGCGTTGCAGGCGGATCTGCACCGGCAGCCCCTGCAGCGCGGGTGCCAGCCAGACCGCGGCGCCGAGGTCGGCGTCGGGCGGGGGGTCGTACACCAGGTGCCAGCACTCCAGGGGCCCGACGCCGGTGTCCACCGTTTCGCGCCCGGCCACGCGGAAGTCCCATCGGGTGGTTCCGCTGGGGCGCGCGACCTGCATCGGCAGCACGCTGCCGGTCCGGAACTCCTGCGGCTGCGTGCGCAGCAGCTGTGCGAGCTGCATGAACACGCTGGCGCTGTCCTGCAGGTGGGCGGGTATCGGCAGCGTGGACGGGATCGCGGAAAAGCGCAGCAGCCCGGCGGCGCGGTCGAAGTCGACGATCTTGCGATTCAACAGCACGCGCTCGACGTAGCGCTGCGGTGCCAGCCAGTCGCGCTCGATGCCGCCGGTGCTGGTGTAGGAGAAGTCGATCAGCGCCGAACCGGCCAGGCGCAATTGGTAGTGCGTGCCGTCGCGCTGCCACTGCAACTCGCCGTCGCCGTGCAGCGCACCGCGGTAGTAGCCGTGCAGCGCGTACTCCAGGCGCGTGGACACCGGCCAGGCCGGCGCCGCGACGGCGGCTGGCGGCGCGGCCGTGGAGGCGGCGGCGGCCGCGCCGGCCGCCTCGGCGGACGATGCCGAAGGCTGTCGCGGGGTCGGCGCGGGGGGCGCCGCGGGAGCCGATGCGGCGAGCGGCGCCGGCCTGCTCGCCGCGGGCGCTGCCGGCTCGGGGTGTGCGGCGGCGGAGCGGCCCGTCGGCGGCGCATGCGCG
>JAKAXL010000061.1 GCA_021816585.1 Pseudomonadota bacterium
CGCTGGACGGCGCCTCGCTGGACGGCGCCTCGCTGGACGGCGCCTCGCTGGTCGGCGCCTCGCTGGACGGCGCCTCGCTGGACGGCGCCTCGCTGGTCGGCGCCTCGCTGGACCGCGCCTTGCTGGACGGCGCCTCGCTGGTCGGCGCCTCGCTGGACCGCGCCTTGCTGGACGGCGCCTCGCTGGTCGGCGCCTCGCTGGTCGACGCCTCGCTGGACCGCGCCTCGCTGGACGGCGCGAAACTCGCCGACGACCTGACGCTCGTCGGCGAACGGCCCATCTTCATGGTCGGTCCCATCGGCTCGCGCGCCGACACGATGGTCGGACACATCACCAACAGGGGGCTGCGCATCAGCACTGGTTGCTTTCGCCTCGGCACGATCGACGAATTCACTGCGGCCGTTGCGCAGGAGCACGGCACCAACGCTTTCGCCCGCGAGTACCTGCGCGCGCTGGAGTTGCTGGAGTTGCATGCCGAACTGTATCCGGCGCCGGTCGAATCCGAAACCAAGGCCGTGTGAGGCTCGCCATGATCGACACAGACATCGGCAACACCGCCATCGCGCAGCGCAGCGCCGAAGCTGACGCGCGCGCTGACGCATTGGACGCACGCGACGACGCGATCCACCGCGACGGCCTGGCGCTTCTGTCGGGCTTCCCCGGTAACGCCACGGCGTCCATGCTGGCGCGCCTGACGGACCTTGGCGACGTGCCGAACCCGAGCACACGCGACCTGCTGGAGTTCGTGCTGAGCGAGTTTCGCGTCGGCAACCGGCGCGCGGCTCAGCTCATGCGGCGCTACTGGGCCACCGCGATGGATTGGCCCGAAATGCTGCCCGATCCGGCGGACTACCCGGTGCCCGCGAAGCAACCAGCCGAGCGCCTGCGCGTGCCCGGCGCCGCGCTGGATCTAGTCGTGGAGCAGGCGCGATGAACTGCACCCAAGGATGCCTCGCGCAGATCGTGCGCGCGCCGCGGCCGAGTTTGGCTGTGTACCTCGGGTCGATCGTGCGCTGCGAGCGCTTCATCGGCCCTATGGATGGCCTCGACGAGTTCACGCGCCAGCCGACCACCACCAAGGCGGCGTGGGAATGCACGGCGCTGTCCCCGCGCCTCGCCGCCTCCGTTGCCAAGACGCAGCGCAAGCGGCTGCTGGTGGCTGACGCGATCCTGCGCCCGCTGCCCGGCGATCTGACCCCCGAAACCATCGACCGGGAGGTGCCATGCCCGATCTGACCAATCCCGAGCCGCGCGCGCCGCGCCTCGACGACTTCGGCATCTGGCGCGCGCTGTGGCTGTGCATCGCCTTCGACGCGCTGCTGGCGCTGCTGATCTGGGGAGTCTGGGCATGCGCGCACTGACTCTGCTGCTGCGCGACCGCGATCTGTTCGAGCGGCGCGTGCTGATGCCCCTGTGCATCGTCGGCGCCATCGCTGTGCCGCTGCTGATCTACCTGAGAGTGCTGTGATGACCCACCCCACCGGCTCGACCCTGCTGCAAGGCAGGCCCTACCGCAACTCGGCGTCCACCGACGTGCGCGAGACCTGGAAGCGCTTTGGCTGGCAGCCGCGGCCACGCTTCGCCTGCGTCACCTGCTCGCAGTGCGGCTGGGCCTTCGGGCCCGGCGACAGCGGCTTTTCCAGTTGCCGCGAGCACGCTGGCCTGCGCCCCGTGGAGGACTGAGCCATGAGCAAGCCCCGCGGCAAGCGCGCAGCGCGCGCCAACCATCCCCGCAACGCACCGCAGCGCGAGAGTTTCCAGCGCGTGCGCGAGCGCGAGCTCGACCTCGGCGCTTGGCCGCTGCCCGAGAGCAACAACCCGCTGCGCGAGCAGCCCACTTCCCAACGGAGAACCCCGCAATGAACGCGATCGTGAAGAAGGACTTCCCCGCCATGCTGGAGCAGTTCAAGGGCGAGATCGCCCGCGCGCTGCCCAAGCACCTCACCGGCGACCGCATGGCGCGCATCGCGCTGACCGCCTTCCGGCGCACGCCCGCGCTCGGCAAGTGCGACCCCAAGAGCGTGTTCGCTGCGGTCATCCAGGCCGCGCAGCTCGGGCTGGAGCCCGACACGCTCGGGCGCAGCTACCTGATCCCCTACGGCGGCGAGTGCCAGTTCGTGCCCGGCTGGAAGGGGCTGGTCGATCTGGTCAACCGTGCCGGCAACGCCAGCGTCTGGACCGGCGCCGTGTTCGAGGGCGATCAGTTCGACTATGCCCTGGGTGACCGCCCGTTCGTCACCCACAAGCCGATGGGCGAGGACGACCCGCGGCTGCTCACCTACGTCTACGCCGTGGGCCGCGTGAAGGGCGCCGAGTGGCCCGTGATCGAGGTGTGGCCGATCGCGAAGGTCTGGAAGCACCGGGACCGCTACAACAAGGTCGGCAAGCGCCACTACAGCTTCTCGAACGAGGAGATGTACGCCCGCAAGGTGCCGCTGCTGCAGGTGCTCAAGTACATGCCGGCGAGCCCCGAGCTGGCTCAGGCCATCGCGCTGAATGATGCGGCCGAGGTCGGGCGCCAGCACATCACCGTCGACGACGCGGTGAACGGCACCTGGGCGCCCGGGCCCGACGATGACGTCACGGACGTGCAGACGGCGCCCGAGCCGCGCGCGCGCAGCGACGCGCCCTTGCGCTCCGTGGCGCCTGCCGCGAAGGCCGCGGACCCGGACACCGGCGAGATCCAGGCCGGCAAGGACAGTGCGCGCATCGCCCCCGAGGACCGGCCCGACTCCGGCGCGCCCGAGGCCGAGCCGCCTGCTCCGGCTGCTGCCGGCGCCCCCGCGATCACCGGCCTGTCCGAGTCGCAGCTGCGCATCCTGACCCAGCGCGCCAAGAACGTCGGCTACGACGAGCCGGCGCTGCTGGCCAAGTTCGGGCCGATCAGCCTGGCCAACCTCAACGACGTCCTGGCGGCGCTCAAGGCCGAAGCCGATGCTCAAGGCAGCTGATCCCGTGCTGCGCTTCGACGCCGAGGCGCACGTCTACACCTTGAGTGGCCGTCGCATGCCCAGCGTCACGCAGGTGCTGGCGCAGCTGGAAGACTGGAGCAAGGTCGACCCGGTGGCGCTGGAGCTGGCCCGCGTGCGCGGCCAGCACATCCACCGCATGGTCGAGCTCGACGTGCACGGCAACCTCGACGAGGACAGCCTGGCGCCCGAGTACCACGGCTACCTGCGGCAGTGGCGCAAGTTCCTCGCCGAGACGCGGTTCAAGCCAATGCTGGCCGAGTGCCGCGTGTACGACGAATACGCGGGCTATGCCGGCACGTTCGACCTGGCGGGCACGCTGGGGCCCCGATTCGTCCTCGTGGACGTGAAAAGCGGCCTCGTGCCGCGCACCGTGCCGCTGCAGACGGCCGCCTACCTCAACGCCGCGGTGGTGCGGGGCAAGTTCCCGCGCACGGCCGAGCGCGCGGCGCTGCGCCTGCACGAGGACACCTACCGATTCTTCCCCATCGAATCCCCCTATGGGGACGACCTGGGCGACTTCCTTGCGGCCGTGCGGCTGCATTCCTGGAGAGAGCGCAATGGCTGCTGACCCCCTTGAGACCGTCGAAATCCCCGCCGAGGTGCGGGCCAACCAAGCCGCGACCATCGCGCCGGAGACCGCGCAGCAGGCCCTGCAGGTCGCGCAGTCCTACGTGATCGACGACGACGACATGTACGCCGCCGCCGGCGAGGAGCTGCGCACCATCGTCACGCGCTCGCGCCAGCTCGAGGAGTTGCGCAAGTCGATCACCGCCCCCATGGACGAGGCCAAGCGCCGCGTGATGGACTTCTTCCGCGTGCCGCTGGAGCGGCTGCAGCAGGCCGAGAGCGTGCTCAAGCTGGGCATGGGCACCTACCAGCGCGAGCAGGCCGCCAAGGCCGAGGCCGCGCGGCGCGAAGCCGAGGCGATCGCGCGGCAGCAGCGCGAGGAGCAGCAGCGCCGGGAAGCCGATGCGCGCGCTGCCGAAGCCGCCGCCCAGGCCGAACGCGAGCGGCTGGCGGCCGAGGCGCAGGTCCAGATGCAAAAGGCCATCGACACCGGCGACGCGCAGGCCATGGCCCAGGCCGAACAAACGATGGCCGCCGCCGCCGCGGTGCAGGCCGCCCCCGTCGAGCAGCCCGCGCAAGTCGTGGTGCCGATGTCCATGCCCGTGGTGCCGATGGCGCCGCGCGCTGCCGGCGTGTCCACGCGCACGGTCTGGAAGGCCAAGGTGACCGACAAGTCGGCCTTCATCCGCGCCGCCGCCGGGCGCCCCGAAATCGAGGCGCTGCTCAGCGTCAACGAATCCGCGCTCGGCCAGTTCGCCAAGGCCACCGCCGGCAAGGCGCCGCTGGCCGGCGTCACCTTCTACGACGAGCCCGTGGTCGCCGTCCGGCGCCGCGCGGGCTGATCGCAGCAGCAGCACCACCCCCACCACCCCACTGGAGAAATCCCCACCATGAAGCCCATTCTGTTCTTCGACACGGAGACATCCGGCCTGCCGCTCTGGAACGACCCGAGCGAGGATCCGCGCCAGCCCCACCTCGTGCAAGTCGCCGCGCTGCTGGTCGACGCCGACACGCGCCAGGTGCTCAGCACCCTGGACGTGATCGTGCGCCCCGACGGCTGGCTGATCCCCGAGGACGTGGCCGCCGTGCACGGCATCACCACCGAGCGCGCCGCGGCGCTGGGCGTTCCCGAGTCGCTGGCGCTCGAGCTGCTGCTGGCCCTGCACGAGCGCTCCGAGCTGCGCGTGGCGCACAACGAGCCCTTCGACATGCGCATGGTGCGCATCGCCATCAAGCGCCATCTGGACGACCCCGACGCCCTGGCCGACGCCTGGAAGGCCGCGCCCACCGCCTGCACGCAGCGCCTGAGCACGCCGATCTGCCAGCTGCCCGCAACCGACCGCATGCGCGCGGCCGGGCGCACCCACTACAAGTCGGCCAACCTGCAGGAGGCCTACCGGCACTTCTTCGGCCATGGCTTCGACGGCGCGCACAGCGCGCTGGCCGACGTGCAGGCCTGCATGGCGGTCTATTTCGCGATCCAGGACATCGCCGCGCGCACGCCGGCGGCGGCCTGAGCAGGCCCGGGGCGGTCGCGCCGCCCCACCCCATCAACACCACCAGGAGCACACAGCATGGACATGGAGCAGCAGATCAAGGAAGCCGGCGCCGACCGCGCGCCGCGCGTCACGCCGGACGACATCGAGGCGGCCATCGTCGCCGAGAACTATTTCACCGCGGCGGACGGCATCCACGGCGCCGGCATCGCCAGCGGAAAGTCTCTCGACCACATCCCCTACGGCGAGCACGAGCTGCTGACGATCTGCGTCCTCGTGCTGAAGAACAGCTTCACGGTCGTGGGGCACAGCGCCTGCGCGAGCCCGGAGAACTTCAACGCCGAGATCGGCCGCAAGGTCGCGCGCCAGGATGCTGTGCGGCAAGTCTGGCCGCTGCTGGGCTACGCGCTGCGCGAACGCCTTTCGCGCGAAGAAGATGAGCGCGACCGCGCCTGACGCCTGACCCCTCAACCACCAGGAGCCCCCATGTTCAGCCTCCAAAACGCCCAGACCAAGCTCGACAGCATCAACATCCGCTCCGAGCTGCACGGCGACGAGCACGTGCCGGCGTGCGATCTCAAGTTCACCCTGACCACCGGCAACGAGATCCTGTCGGAGTTCGACCCGACGCTGCGCGGCTGGCTGTACAAGGCGGCCGACAGCGAGAATCTGGATCTGGCCGACCAGGCCGGCGACCCCAACCGCCTGAGCGTACTCGCGCACCCGCTGCTGGCGATGCCCATCAAGTGGGCCGCGGAGTTCGCCGGCTACACGCTGCACTTCCACTGGGGCGCCACGGGCAAGAACGACATCGAACTGGAGGCCAAGCAAATCGACGGCTTCCGCTTCGACTGCAAGGACGGCGGCAGCGTCGACGTGTCCTGGCGCGTGATCGTGCACCCGAGCGAGCGCGAGGTCGGGCGCCTGTGCGGCATGGTGCAGCAGACCGTCGAGATCAGTCTGCTGGGTCCCGAGGCCGAAGACGGGTTGAGGGCAGCATGAACGCCCCCGAGCGCGTCGAGTTCTACACCCCGCGCCCGGGCTCGCTCGCGCGCCGGGTGCTCGCCTGGTTCATGGAGAACCCGGACGAGGAGCTGACCGCCAAGGACGTGGCGGCGAAATTCGGGCTGGTTAACGTCACCTCGATCTGCCAGCAGCTGCAGCCGCTGGTCGCCTCGGGCGCGCTCACGCGCACCGAGGACCGGCCCTCGATCTACCGGCTGGCCGCCTTCATGGGCGCCGGGCGCAAGCGCGTCTACCTGAGCGGCGCCATGACCGGACAGCCGGATCTGAATTTCCCGGCGTTCCACGCCGAGGCGGCGCGCCTGCGCGCACTCGGCTACCTGGTGGTCAATCCCGCCGAGCTGAACCCGAACCCGAAGATCGGCTGGCACGCCTGCATGCGGGCCGACCTCAAGGCGCTGCTGGACTGCGACGCCCTGGTGCTGCTGCCGGGCTGGGAGCAGTCGGCCGGCGCGCACCTGGAGATGCACGTCGCGCACCGGGTGGGCATGGAGATCCTGCAGGCGCGGGAGGTGGTGGCGTGAACGCCATCGACCTGTTTGCCGGTGCGGGTGGCTTTTCGACGGGCGCCGTCATGGCCGGCGCGCGTGTGCTGTGGGCGGCGAACCACTGGCCAACCGCTGTGCAGTGGCACGCGGCCAACCACGCCGACACCGCGCACGCCTGCCAGGACCTGCAGCAGGCGGATTTCCGCGACGCGCCGCGGCACGACCTGCTGCTGGCGTCGCCGGCTTGCCAGGGACACAGCCCGGCGCGCGGCAAGGAACGCCCGCACCACGACGCGCTGCGCGCCACTGCCTGGGCCGTGGTGACATGCGCCGAGGTACACCGGCCGCCAGTCGCGCTGGTCGAGAACGTACCGGCCTTCGCCGACTGGACGCTCTATCCGGCGTGGTGCGCGGCCATGCACGCCCTCGGGTACGCGCTGGCGCCCATGGTGCTGGACGCGGCCGACGCCGGAGTACCGCAGCACCGTCGCCGGCTGTTCATCGTCGCCACCCGCAGCCAGCACCCGGTCGAGCTGGCGATGCCGCGGCGGGAGCACCGATCTGCTGCGGACGTGATCGACTTCGGCGCGGGCCGCTGGTCGCCGGTGGACAAGCCGGGCCGTAGCGCGCGCACGCTGGAGCGCATCGCCGCTGGCCGCCGCGCCTTCGGGTCGCGCTTCCTGGCGCCGTTCTACGGGTCGGGCTCGGGCGAGACTGGCCGCAGCCTGGAGCGCCCGATCGGCACGCTGACCACGCGCGCCCGCTGGGCCGTGATCGACGGCGAGCGCATGCGCATGGTGTCGGCCGCCGAGGGGCGCGAACTGATGGGCTTTCCTGACGCCTATCGGCTGCCGGCGAACGAGGCCACGGCTTGGCACCTACTCGGCAATGCCGTATGCCCACCCCAGGCGGCCGACCTCATCGCCGCGATCCGGAGGGCAACATGAGCATCATCACTACCCGCGCCCAGCGCCGACAGCTTGAGCGCGAGAATGCGCGGCGCCCGCTGCGCCTTGAAATCGTCCCGCGCGACCAGTGGCCCGTCGACCTGACGGGGCGCCGCGGCGCGCCGACGACCGTATGGCGGTCGCGCGACTTCCTGGTGCAGCAATTCGAGGCGCCAGCGCCGGCCGTCTGCAGGCTGTCCATCCTTCGCACCAGCCTGCAGGGCGACCGCTGGACCGACGGCATCACATGGGACGACCTGCAGCGGCTCAAGGGCGAGGCTGGCTATGCCGACGCCTGGGCGGTCGAACTGTTCCCTGCGGACCTCGATGTCGTCAACGTCGCCAACATCCGGCACCTGTGGTTGCTGCCATGTGCGCCTGAGTTCGCGTGGACCCGATTGCATACTCGAGAGCGGACATCGCAACAGGTTTTGAAGGCAGAGGGCCGCGGCCCCGACGCTACCGACCGCGACTGTTCCGCCAACGCCAGCCCGGTCGGCGGACCTATGGGCGCAGAGCAACCCGCCGCCGCGGGCCTCGATCAGGGAGCGAATGCAGCATGAACCCCCACACGAACCAGATCATCCACCTCGACCACGACCCCATCGAGCGCATGCGCCAGCTGGCGTCCGGCTTCCAGGAGCTTCCGCAAGAGCTCCAACGCGCGGCGCGCATCAAGTTGGCCGGGCGCCCTGAGGCCACCGTGAGCCGCACCAGCGGCGGCCAGCTCTGCAACTGGGCGCGGAAGCAGCGGAAGATGGCCAACCGCAAGCGCATGGCTGAGGCGTCGCGCCGGAGAAATCGGAAGTGACCACCGACACCTTCCCCGCCCTGGTCAAGGCGCTCAGCACCGCCGTGGCCGAGGCTTCGGCAAGCCCAGATCCGGCAGTGCGAGCGGCGTGGGCCGAGCGCGGCGTGCGGGCGGTCGAGCAGCGCATCTTCGAATCCTGGCAGGAGCGCTGCCTGCAGCTCGGGTTCCAGTACGTCCGCGCGTCGGATGATCACTGGGTCGAGGCGAGCCCTGAGCAGATGGAGGACCTGCTGCGCGAGGTGCTGGGCATCGACGTGCGCCAGGGAACAGTCGTCGAGCGCCAGCTCGAAGCCGACCTGATCCGCGCCTTCAACGAGGACATGGCGCACACCCTGTTCGGCCGCGACGGCAAGCTGCACACGAAGCTGCCGGCGCCGGCGCAGCGCGCGCTCGGCATCGACCCCGAGGAGGACACACGGGTATGAGCAACGTCACGGAGGTTCAAACGCTTCGCGTGCGCGCCATGGCGACCGCTATCGAAACACTGGAGGAAGCGCTCGCCGAGGCAAAGGAGCGCGGGTTGCTCTGGTGCGTGGTGGTCGGCGAATTCGACACGGGTCTCATGCGGCGCTGGAGCGGCAACGTCCCGGTCGCTCACGTCATCGGGGCGATCGAGGTCACGAAGCACACGATGCTTGAGGCTTACGAAGAGCAGGAAGACGCCCGATCATGAGCCTGACACTGTCGCGCCTCGATCTGCAGGAGCTGTCCGGGCGCCAACGCCCCGACGCGATCCGGCGCTGGCTCGACGCGCAGCGCATACCGTACCTTGACGGCGCCGACGGCTGGCCGCGCGTGCTCAGCGCCATCATCCAGGCCCGCATGGGGCAACCGGCCAGCGCTCCAGCCTCTCGCCCACGGTTGAAGCTACTATGACCCGCGCCATGCCCCCGCGCCGCAAATCCGACGTGCATTTGCCGCCGTGCGTCTACCAGAAGCACGGTGCGTATTGGCTCGTCAAGGGCGGCAAGTGGTCGCGCCTTGGTAGTGACCTGCGCTCAGCGCTCGCAGAATACGCGCGCCGCGTGAGCGCGCCGGCGACAGGCGGGATGCCCGGCTTGATCGACAAGGCGATGGCGGAGATCCTGCGCTCGGTCAAGGACTCGACCGCCCAGCAATACCGGCAGGCCGCGAGCGTGCTCAAGGCGGAGCTGGCCGAGTTCGAGCCCCAGCAGGTACAGCCCCGCGACGTGGCGGCCCTCAAGGTGCATTGGGCCAAGACCCCGAACATGGCCAACCGGCGCCTGTCCCTGCTGCGTCAGGTGTTCGCCCTGGGTGTGGAATGGCAGATCGTGGACGCCAATCCCTGCATAGGCGTGCGCCGGCACCGCGAGGGCAAGCGCGACCGCTACCTCAGCGACTCCGAATACGCCGGGATCTGGCGCGCAGGGAGCCCCAGCCTGCGCGCGGCGATGGATCTGGCCTACCTGACGGGTCAGCGCATCAGCGACGTGCTGCGCGTACGCATGTCGGATGTGACCGACGAGGGTGTGGCGTTCCGCCAAGGCAAGACCGCGGCGCGCGTGCTGGTGAAGATGACCGCCGACCTGCGGGATGCGATCGAGAGCGCCAAGGCGCTCCCGCGGCCGGTGCGCGGCCTCACGCTGCTGTGCACGCTGCGCGGTGGGCGCCCCTACGCCTATTCGACGGTGCGCGATATGTGGGACCGCGCCTGCGAGGCGGCCGGCGTTGCCGACGCCCACCTGCACGACCTGCGCGCCAAGGCGCTGACCGATGCCAAGGCGCAGGGCAAGAGCGCCCAGGCGCTGGGCGGTCACGCGACCGAGGCGATGACCCTTCGCTACATCCGGCAGCGCGAAACCGTGGTGGCTGAGCCCCCGCGTTTTAGACAGCCGCCGAGGGTCTTAGACAAATCGGCCTGAAATGCCTGAAAAATCAACAGCATCCGAACACACGCCGATGATGCAGCAGTACCTGTACGGATTGGGCAAATAGCGTTGATTTTGCTCGGCTTTCTACGCTCCCTGTCTAACTCCGAATCGCATCTCACGCACTCGCGCAGCCCGCGAAAACGCTAGCTCGCGCTCTGCGTCTTAGACAGCTTGGAGAGCCCGCAGCGCGTCCAGCGTGGCCGCCTCAAGCAAGCTGCCGAAGCGCTCCCAGGAATCGCCGCGGCGCACGCGGATCTCCCCCGTGCGCAGGATCTGGTAGCCGCCCGGGCCGAAGGCTTGCCGCAGGATGCGGCGCACGGGCAGCCAGGCGCTCACTGGCTCAGCGCACGCACCTGGTCGTCGTCGCCCATGACGATCGCCAGGTCCGCCACCAGCGCGCGGATGACCTGCGCCGGCGTGCCAGCCACCGGCAGCAGCGTGGGCTTCGGCGGCAGCTTCGTGGCCGGGCACGGCACCTGCACGGGCACCGGCACGTCGACCTTCTGCACAACCACGCGCGGGGGCTGCGCGGCACAGCCGGCCAGGAACAGCGACAGCAGCAGAGCGCGCTTCATTTCCATCCCCCGATGAGGCCCTGCGCCTGCCCCGCTGCCCATGCCGCAGCGCTGGCGCACTGCTGCGGCACAGGCGCGGCCTCGATGCGCTCGATGCGCGTGCGGTAGACCACCCGGACCCGGGCGGCGCTGACGGCGCGCTGTGCGGCCTGCGCCTTGGCCGCCGCTACGTTGGCCTGTCCCTGCGCCAGGATCCGCTCCACGGCCTGGTTCTGGGCCCGCACGCCGGCACGCAGCTGCCCGATCGAAGCCTCGGCGCTGCCGAGCTGCTGCTCAAGGCTCGCCGCGTGCGCCTGGGCGACGCCCACCTCGTGGTGCTCGAACCAGCCGAACGCCGCGGCGCCGGCCAGCGGGATCGCCCACCAGAATCGCCCCAGCAGGGGCAGCAGGAAGCCCATGGTCAGTTCCCCTTGCGAAAGCCGAACCAGCCGCCCACGCCCGCTGAGAGCGCCCCGGCCCCGACGCCGAATTGCTGCATGTCGAAGGCGTGATGCAGCGCGATCACGTTCCAGCCGGACAGGCCGAGGTAGCCCAGCACCAGCAGCATGGCCGCCACGCGGCCATCGTCGGGCAGCCCGGCGGGGTCCGCGAGCAGCTTGGAGATCCAGGCGAGCATGACGCCCTCCTCAGAAAAGGCCCTTGAACCACTCCCAGACCCGGGAAGCCCCTTCGTCCGGCAGCGCGACGAGCTCGGCGGGCAGGCTGCCGATCTTCGCCTCCATCGCCGCGGCGCGGCTTTCCAGTGCGTCAGCGCGCGTCTTGGCGTCGGCCATCACCTGGTCGCGCTCGGTGCGCAGGTTGGCGATCTCGGTCTTGATCAGTTCATTGAGTTGCACGATCTTCTCCAGTGCGTTGCGGGGAATGCGGGGCATCACGAAGCAGCGGCGACCGCCAGGTTGTTGTGCGCGATGCGGTTGGACCAGCCTTTGCCGAACTCCGGCCACAGGCGATCGAGGGACGTGTAGTACTGCTGGTGGTAGGCGCTGAAGCGCAGGCACACCAGCAGCGGGTCGAGCGTCTTCACCGCGGCGATCGTCACCGGGCCGATGACGCCGTCCTGCGCCACGCCGGCGGCGCGCTGCAGCCACTGCGCCGGCTCGCCGCCGTTGTACGCGGCGTCGAACACCAGGAAGGCCACGCGGCCGTCGAACTGGTCGCACTGGTGCGGGTCCCAGTATTCAGCCCTGGCGATGGCCTTGGCGGTCGCCTGCGGCAGATCCTGCATCGGGCCGGCGTAGCCATGGGCGCGCGCCACGCGCTCGGTGATACCCCAGCAGGTCGCGCCGCCGGGGTCGGCTGGGTTGTCGACGAAGCCGCCCTCGTCGCCCATCAGCAGCTGAAAGCACTGGTCGAAATCCACGCCTCAGCCCTCCACCTTGGTCTCCACGCGCGTCAGCCGCGTGTCGAGCCCGTTGATCCGGGTGTGCAGCTCGCCGGAAACCTTGTTGAGCCGGTCGACCATCAGGTCAAGGCGCGTGATGATGCGGCTCCCTAGCCAGCCAAGCATGGCCACCAGCACGGCGACGAGGATTCCGATGAGGGCGCTTCCAGCACCCATGATCTGCAAGTCAGTCACGGCTGTCCTTTCAAGAGGGCCAGCGCGGCCTCGGCGCGCTGGATGTCGGCCTGGATGGCCGCTTCACAGTGGTGCGGGTTGCGCATGATGAAGTTGACGATGCGCTGCGGCCACAGCACGCCGCGGTGCGCGGCGAGGCCGGCCCGGCTGGAGATCGTCACGCCCAGCGTGTCGTTCCAGCACAGGTCCTGCACGAAGGCGTCGAAGGCGACCGCGAAGCTGTGCAGCAGCGTGCCGGCCTTGGCCACGGCGCCCATGACCAGCAGGGCCACGAAAATGAGCAGAGCGGCGCGCATCGCATTAGGCTCCGGGCAGCTTCGCGCGCCAGTTCATGACCACACCAGCTCCTGGTGCCGCAGATGCCGTGATGGTGAAGGTCGTCGAGGTCACCCCCGTGATGGCGAACCAGGCAGCCGACCCGGGGCCTGTCGCTAGGGTCAAGCCAACGTCCTGCGTGTTCGGCGTCCCACTCAGCCCATGCGATACCGTCGTGGTGGCGGATGCCGAAGAAAGCGTCACTTGCCCGGAATTTTCGGAGGTGTATCCGTAGCACTGCGCAACCACGATGCTGGAAGACAGCGCTGGGGTGATCGACGTGGAATTGGTGTTTCCGGTCAGATCGACCCCCCGTGCGTTAAGGGCCGTCACACCCGAAGCAACGACCAGGCCCGTTCCGCTTCCGGTGATCCTTCCGCCCGTGATCGACACCGGGCCTACCGCGCTGTTGGCGATGTTCACGCCGTCCGTCGTGTTGGCATCGACTTGGCAGCCTGACAAGACGGCGCTCGCGCATCCATTGATGGCCACGCCGGTGTTGTTGGCGTTGAAGAAGCGCGCCCCGGTAGCCTGCAGAACTAGAGCCGCGTTGGTCGGCAGAACGTTCAGGCAGGTCTGGTTTCCGCTTGCGGTCCCGTATTTCCCGGCAGACGCGAGCCACGCGCCATTCAGGCACAGGTAGCTGGCGCCGTTGGCCTGCACTTCCAGGCAGGTGTCATTGCAGGCGTCCAGCACGGCGCCGCTGTTGACGAAGATTTCGCGGTTGATCGTGGCGCTGAGCGACTGATTCAGCACAACGTCTTTCACGCAGCTGTCGATCGACACATCATCGAGGTACAGGCCGCCGAAGTTGCCGGCGCAAAGCACCCCGTATGCGGCACCTGAGATGCGCGTGCCGCCCCCAATGTGCAGTTCCGAGCTATAGCCCCCGCTTCCGTACACCGTCACCGCATTGCTGGAGTAGCCTGCGATCTGGCAATTGATGATGTTGCAGTCGTCGCAGCCAGCGAGGTAGATGCCCTCGTACAGCCGGTTGCCGTAGGTCGCCACGAGCGAACGGTCTGCCAAGAGCAGGTTCTCGAACACGAAGCGGCTGGCGTCGGCGCAGTCGAAGCACCGCCCCGCCGTCTTGGTGATGGACGCCCAGAGGCTGAAGTCGTGAAATTCGACGCCGACGAGGCCAGAGGCGACCTCAAACATGTTGGCCGTCGCGCTACTGGTGACGAAGCCCGAGGATGTGCGGCCGATACCCACCACGCGAATTCCGTTGTAGCTGACCGTCAGAGCGCTCGAAATCACACACATGCCAGGCACGAGCAGCGTACCGCCAGACGTCAGGCTTGCCAGCGCTGCATTGATCGCGGCCGTGTCGTCAGTGGCTCCGTCACACTTCGCGCCGAATTGCTTGACGCTGACAATGCCGGTGTGGGTCAGCTTCCAGCGGCCGCCGTCGCTTGCGACGATGACGGTGCCCCCGTTGTCCGCACTGCTCGTATCGCCGGCGTCGTAGTAGTAGGCGCCCCCACCGCCGTCTCCCGAGGTGTAGTAGCCGGTGGCAAAACACTGTGCGTAATAGGCCTTTGGGACGTTTCGCAGTGCACTGATCGAAGTGACAACGCGCGCCAGGTAGGTTTCAAGCAGGGCGCTCAGGGCCTCCCCGTCGGGAGCTGTCACCGCAGCGGCCCCGACGATGAGCCCCACCACCTGATCCCAGATCTGGTTGCCGTTCGCGTCGGTAACGACTTGGCGGTAGAGGGTTCCATCGGCACCCCAAATCGAAGCCATCCCGTTGGCGTCCAGTGTCACTGGATTGGGATTGAGAACCGTCA
>JAKAXL010000126.1 GCA_021816585.1 Pseudomonadota bacterium
CGCGCGATGGGCGCCTTCGCGATGCTCGTGGTCAGCGCCGCGGTGGGCTTCCTGCTGTGGTTCAGCCTGGTGCAGGGCCAGTCGCAGATCGAGCCGCTGGTGCCGGCGCTGCAGAGCTGGTGGATGAAGCTGCACGTTCCGGCCAACTTCGTCGGCTACGGCTGCTTCTCGATCGCCGCGATGGTCGGGTTCGCCTATCTGGTGAAGGTCAACGGCCACGAGAGCTCGTTGTGGAAGCTGGCCCCCGTGTGGCTGCTGGGCTTCGTCATGTTCTTCGAGCCGATGGTGTTCCGCCAGGGCGGGATCTCCGAGTACTGGGGCGTGTTCGCCGGCATCTCCGCGCTGGCCGTCGGGGGCATCCTGTATGGTCGCCGTCGCATCGCGTCGCACCTGCCGGCGCTGGAGGTGATGGACGATGTGATGTACAAGGCCATCGCCATCGGCTTCACCTTCTTCACCATCGCCACCATCCTGGGCGCGCTGTGGGCGGCGCAGGCCTGGGGCGGCTACTGGAGCTGGGACCCGAAGGAGACCTGGGCGCTGATCGTCTGGCTGAACTACGCCGCCTGGCTGCACATGCGCCTGATCAAGGGTCTGCGCGGGCAGGTCGCCGCGTGGTGGTCGCTGGCCGGCCTGCTGGTGACGACCTTCGCCTTCCTCGGTGTCAACATGTTCCTGTCCGGCCTGCACTCCTACGGCAAGCTGTGATGCGCCGCGGGGGCCGTCCCGGCCCGCCGCGTCGTGCAGGAAAAAGCCCGCGCTCGCGCGGGCTTTTTTGCGTGCGTGCCCAGGCCGTGCAGCGCAAATAGGCATGATTACAGTAGGGTTGAATACCCGACTGTAAGGTTTCGGCGCGAAGTCCGACTCAAGGGCATGGGCAGGCGCGGCAGCCTGCCGTTTCCCTGGTCAACCATCTGGAGCGCAGCGTCATGAACAAGCGGCAAGAGCTCGGCTTCGAGCATCCGGTTGCGTCGGAAATCACGCCCGAATCGGTGTATCTGGCACGACGGCGGTGGCTCGGGGCCGCGGCGGCGACGGCCCTGGGGGGGTTGCTGCCGGCAAGCGCGGGCGCCACCGAGGTCGCCGCGCAGGGTCCGCTGCCCAGGCTGCCCGCGCAGCGCAACACCGAGTATTCGACCCACGAGAAGCTGACGCCCTACGGCGACGTCACGACCTACAACAACTTTTACGAGTTCGGCACCAGCAAGAGCGACCCGTCGCGCTACGCCGGCAGCCTGCGCACGCGCCCGTGGACCGTCAGCGTCGAGGGCGAGGTGCGCAAGCCGCGCAGTTTCGCGATCGAGGACCTGCTGCGGCTCGCGCCGATGGAGGAGCGCATCTACCGTCACCGCTGCGTCGAGGCGTGGTCGATGGTGGTGCCGTGGATCGGTTACCCGCTGTCACGCCTGCTCGACGCGGTGGAGCCGACCTCGGACGCGCATTTCGTCGAGTTCGTCACCTTGTTCGACCCAGCCGAGATGCCGGGGCAGAACAGCCCGGTGCTGCAATGGCCCTACGTGGAGGGCCTGCGCATCGACGAGGCGATGCACCCGCTGACCCTGCTCACCTTCGGGCTGTACGGGGAGTTGCTGCCGAACCAGGACGGCGCGCCATTGCGCATGGTCATCCCGTGGAAGTACGGCTTCAAGGGTGCGAAGTCGATCGTCAAGATCCGGCTCGTGCGGGCCCAGCCGCTGACCTCGTGGATGCGCGCGGTGCCGAACTGGTACGGGTTCTATTCCAACGTGAATCCCGACGTCAGCCCGCAGAACTGGAGCCAGGCGCACGAACGCCGAATCGGCGAGGGGGCCTTCGGCGGACTGTTCACGCCGAGCATCCCGACCCGCATGTTCAACGGCTACGAAAAGCAGGTCGCGTACCTGTACAAGGGCATGAACCTGACGAAGGACTTCTGACCATGGACGCCTCGGTACGCGATGCGCTCGCCGGCGCGCCCAAGCCCGTGCCCCACGCGGCGCGCCCCGGTGCCGGCCTGCGCCTGCGCCGCGCGCTGCTGATGTCGCGCGCGACCAAGCCGGCGGTGTTCCTGCTGGCGCTGTCGCCGCTGCTGCTGCTGGTCTGGCGGGGCTTGACCATGCGTCTGGGGGCCAACCCGGCGCAGGCGGTCATCTGGACCACCGGATTGTGGGCCCTGCGCATGCTGCTGATCACGCTGGCGGTGACGCCGTTGCGCGTGATCACGGGCTGGACCGAGCTGGCGCGGCTGCGCCGCATGCTGGGCCTGTTCACCTTCGCCTATGCGGTGCTGCATTTCCTCAGCTATTTCGGGCTGCTCAACGACTTCAGCGTCGCGCAGGTGGCCAGGGACGTGGTCAAGCACCCCTTCGTGCTGGCCGGCATGAGCGCGCTGCTGCTGCTGACGCCGCTGGCCGCGACCTCGACCAACGGCATGATCCGGCGCCTGGGGGCGCAGCGCTGGCGCACACTGCACCGCCTGGTCTACCTGATCGCGCCGATCGCGGTGTTCCACTACTGGTGGGCCAAGCTGGCGAAGAACAACACCGCCGACCCGAAGATCTACGCGCTGCTGCTCGCGCTGCTGCTGGGCTGGCGCATCGCGCGCGCGCTGCGTGCGCGGCTGCGTCGCGCGGCGGCCGCGTGAGCGTGTGAGCGCATGACCGCAACCGCGGCCCGGTACCGGGCCGCGGCGCCGGCCTACAGTTCCAGTTTGCGCTCGCCGCGCAGCAGGTCCTGCAGCGTCTCGCGCTCACGGATGAGCTGCGCGCGGTCGCCGTCGACCAGCACTTCGGCCGCACGCGGCCGCGTGTTGTAGTTGGAGGCCATGGCCATGCCGTAGGCGCCCGCCGACAGGATGGCCAGCACGTCGCCTTCGCGCAGATCGAGCTGGCGGTCGCGTCCCAGCCAGTCGCCGGACTCGCACACCGGGCCGACCACGTCGTAGCGCAGCGCCTGCGCGCCGTCGCGCAGCTGTGCCGGCTCGATGCGCTGCCAGGCCTCGTACAGCGCCGGGCGCATGAGGTCGTTCATCGCCGCGTCGACCA
>JAKAXL010000009.1 GCA_021816585.1 Pseudomonadota bacterium
CCGACACGCTGCTGCGCCTGTCCGACCTGACCCTGCCGCACGCGCTGGTGCGCGTGCTGCTGGCCGAGCAGATCTACCGCGCGCACAGCGTGATCACCGGGCACCCGTACCACCGCGCCGGTTGAGCGCGGCGATATCGCCAGCCGTCCGGACCAGGGCGCTCAGCTCGACGCGCCCAGCTCCTCCAGGTCCTGCCAGCGCTGCAGCGCCTCGGAGAGTTCCTGCTCGATGTCGTCGAAGCGCGCGCGCATCGCGGCCACCTGCTGCGGGGCGTCGCGGTACAGCGCGGGGTCGGCCAGGCGTTCGGTGAGCTGGCGCTGCTCCTGCTCGAGCTGCTCGATGCGCGCCGGCAACTGCTCGAGTTCGCGCTGTTCCTTGTAGCTCAGCTTGCGCCGCGCCGGCGCCGGGGGCGCGGCGGCGGCTTGCGGGGCCTGCGCGCCGGTTTGCACGCCGGTTTGCACGCCGGCCTGGGCGCCGGCCTGCGCCTGCACGGCGCGCTGGCGCTGCGCCAGCCAGTCCTCGACCCCGCCTTCGTATTCGCGCCAGCTGCCGGGCGATTCCCACGCCAGCGTGCTGGTGACGACGTTGTCCAGGAAGCGCCGGTCGTGGCTGACCAGGAACACGGTGCCGGCGAAGTCCTGCAGCAACTGCTCCAGCAACTCGATGGTGTCCATGTCGAGGTCGTTGGTCGGCTCGTCCAGCACCACCACGTTGGCGGGCCGGGCGAACAGCCGCGCCAGCAGCAGGCGGTTGCGCTCGCCGCCCGACAGCGACTTCACCGGCGAGCGCGCGCGCGACGCCGGAAACAGGAAGTCGCCCAGGTAGGCGCTGACATGCTTGCGCGCGCCGCCGATCTCGACCCAGTCGCTGCCCGGGCTGATGGTGTCGGCCAGCGTGGCCTCCGGGTCGAGCGCGGTGCGCATCTGGTCGAAATACGCCACCTGCAGCCGGCTGCCCTGGCGCACCCGCCCGCTGTCGGGCTGGAGTTCGCCCAGCAGCAGCTTGAGCAGCGTGGTCTTGCCGGCGCCGTTGGGGCCGAGGATCCCCACCTTGTCGCCGCGCAGCACGATGGCCGACAGCCCGCGCACCACCTGCAGCTCGCCGAAGGACTTGCTAACCTCCTGCAGCTCGGCGACGATGCGCCCGCTGGACTCGCCGCGATCGAGTTCCAGGCGCACGCTGCCCAGCACCTCGCGCCGCGCCGCGCGCTGGCTGCGCAACTGCTGCAGGCGCTGGATGCGCGCCACGCTGCGCGTGCGCCGCGCCTCGACGCCGCGGCGGATCCACTCCTCCTCCTGCGCCAGCAGCTTGTCGGCGCGCGCCTGCGCCAGCGCCTCGTCGGCCAGCTCGCGCGCCTTGCGCTGCTCGAAGGCCGAGTAGTTGCCGGGATAGCTGCGCAGCACCCCGCGGTCGAGCTCGACGATGCGCGTGGCCACCGCGTCGACGAAGGCGCGGTCGTGGCTGATCACCAGCACGCTGCCGCGGAACCCCGCGAGCAGCTGCTCGAGCCACACGATGGCCTCGAGATCGAGATGGTTGGTCGGCTCGTCGAGCAGCAGCACGTCGGGGCTGGCCGCCAGCGCCTGCGCCAGCGCGACACGCTTTTGCTGCCCGCCGGAAAGCTCGGCCACGCGATCGTCCGGCCGCAGGGCCAGGCGCTGCAGCACTTCCTGCACGCGCTGCTCCCAGTTCCAGCCGCCGAGCAGTTCGATGCGGGTCTGCAGCGCGTCGAGGTCGTCGCCGGGGGCATGGGCCTCGAAGCGCAGGCGCAGTTCGCGCGCCTCGGCCACGCCCTCGGCCACCGCGTCGAACACGGTGTCGAAAGCGCCGAGCTGCGGCTCCTGCGCGACGTAGACCATGCGCAGCCCCTGCTGGCGCCGCACGTCCCCCGAGTCGGCGCCCTCCAGCGCGGCCAGGATGCGCAGCAACGAGGACTTGCCGCTGCCGTTGCGTCCGATCAGGGCCACGCGCTCGCCGGCCTCCAGACTCATCGAGGCCCCGTCCAGCAGGGGATGCACGCCGAAGGCCAGGTGCAGGTCCTGGCAGGTCACGATGGCCATGGGTGAAACGCTTGCCGCGGCACGCCGCGCGTGGGGAAACCGCCATTGTGCCAGCGCACGCGCCGCGCCGTGGCACGGCGCATGGCGCGGGCGCGCAGGCCGTATGATGGTCCGGTTCGCATCCCCGCCCATGTCCCGTCCCCTCGCGCTCTACCTCGCATCCGCCAGCCCGCGCCGGCGCGAGCTGCTGCGCCAGATCGGCATCGAGTGCCAGCCGCTGGCGGCCGACGACACGGAGGACCCCGAGGCGCTCGAGGCCGAACGCCCCGGCGAGGCGCCGATGCGCTACGTGCGTCGCGTCACCGCCGCCAAGCTCGACGCCGCACTGCAGCGCCTGCAGCGCCGCGGGCTCGCGCCGGGTGTCGTGCTGTGCGCCGACACCACGGTGGCGCTGGGCCGGCGCATCCTCGGCAAGCCGCGCGACGCCGCGCATGCGCGCGACATGCTGCGCAGCCTGTCCGGGCGCGAGCACCGCGTGCTCAGCGCGGTGGCGCTGGCATGGCCGCAGGCGCACGCCGCGCAGCCCTGGCTGCGCGCGCAGGCGCTGAGCGACAGCCATGTGCGCTTCGCCGCGATCGACGACGCGAGCATCGACGCCTACGTCGCCGGCGGCGAGCCCTTCGGCAAGGCCGGGGCCTACGCCGTACAGGGGCGCGCGGCCACCTTCATCCAGCATATCCGCGGCAGCTATTCGGGCATCATGGGCCTGCCGCTGTTCGAGACCTCGGCGCTGCTGCGTGCCGCGGGAATTCCAGCCTGAGGCCCTGCACGATGCAAGAAGACCTGCTGATCAACATCACCCCGCAGGAAACCCGGGTCGCGCTGGTGGCGCAGGCCGCGGTGCAGGAAATCCACATCGAGCGAACCCTCGAACGCGGGCTCGCCGGCAACGTCTACCTGGGGCGCGTGGTGCGCGTGCTGCCGGGCATGCAGTCGGCCTTCATCGACATCGGGCTGGAGCGCGCGGCCTTCCTGCACGTGGCCGACCTGTGGCAGCGCATGCTGGTCAACGGCGAATCGCGCCAGTCCGGCGCGCCGCAGCCGCTGCCGATCGAGAAACTGGTCTCCGAAGGCCAGTCGCTGCTGGTGCAGGTGATCAAGGACCCGATCGGCGCCAAGGGCGCGCGCCTGTCCACGCAGATCAGCCTCGCCGGGCGCCTGCTGGTGCACCTGCCGCAGGACCATCACATCGGGGTGTCGCAGAAGATCGACGACCCGGAGCTGCGCGACAGCCTGCGCCAGCGCCTGGCCAGCCTGGCGCAGCAGCACGACGCCGCCGCCGGCATGGGCTTCATCGTGCGCACCAACGCCGAGGATGCCAGCGACGCCGAACTGCTCGACGACATCGCCTACCTGCGCAAGATCTGGAGCACGCTGGACAAGAAGGTGCGCGGCTCGCAGGCGCCGGTGCTGCTGTACCAGGAACTCAGCCTGGCGCAGCGGGTGCTGCGCGACCTCGTCACCGAGGCCACGCGCAGCATCCAGGTCGATTCACGCGAGAACTACGAGCGCCTGCGCGACTTCGCCGCCGAATTCATGCCGGCGGTGGTCGAGCGTATCCAGCTCTACCGCGGCGAACGCCCGCTGTTCGACCTGTACAACATCGACGGCGAGATCGAGAAGGCACTGGGGCGCCGCGTCGACCTGAAGTCCGGCGGCTACCTGATCATCGACCAGACCGAGGCGATGACCACGGTCGACGTGAATACCGGCGGCTTCGTCGGCGCGCGCAACTTCGACGACACGGTGTTCAAGACCAACCTGGAGGCCGCGCAGGCCATCGCGCGCCAGCTGCGCCTGCGCAACCTCGGCGGGATCATCCTGCTCGACTTCATCGACATGAGCAGCCCGCAGCACCGCTCGGCGGTGCTCGACGAGCTGCGCAAATCCCTGTGGCGCGACAAGGTGAAGGTCACGGTCAACGGATTTTCCCAGCTCGGGCTGGTGGAGATGACCCGCAAGCGCACCCGCGAGTCCCTCGCCCACCTGCTGTGCGAGCCCTGCCCGACCTGCGCCGGACAGGGCCAGGTGAAGACCGCGCGCACCACCTGCTACGACATCCTGCGCGAGATCTTGCGCGAGGCACGCCAGTTCAACCCGAAGGAATTCCGCATCCTCGCGTCGAACGCGGTGATCGACCTGTTCCTCGAGGAGGAAAGCGCCCACCTGGCGGAGCTGTCCGACTTCATCGGCAAGCCCATCGCGCTGCAGGTCGAACCGGGCTATCACCAGCACCAGTTCGACATCGTGCTGCTGTGATCAGCCGGCCGCCTTCGCCGGACAGGTCGCGCTCGAGCCGGGCACCTTGCCCACCAGCAGCAGGAAGCTGGCGAAGGGCTTGATGGCGCGCATCGCCACCAGCCTGGGGCCCTGGAACTGCAGCTTGCCGCTGACCATGGCCCACATCGGGCCGGGGTCGCCGCGCCCCATCGACTCCCAGTTCGCGGTGCTGGCATGCATCAGGAAGTCCACCGCGTAGTCGGCCGGGGTCGCCGGCTTGCCGCCGTAGCTGCACCAGGCCTGGCCATCCTTGGGGATGATCTTCAGTTCCACGGCGCTGGACGCGCCGCAGTCGTCGCGATACATCTGCACGATCTTGTAGCCGCGGCCCTTGTCGTCGTGCAGCCACTCGCCGGCCAGGCCCTTGGTCAGCGCGGGGGTCTGGTTCCAGGCCTGGCAGAAGTCCCCGGCCCATTGCGGGGACATCAACACCGCGGTATCGGCCGCGTGGGCCTGGAAACTCGCCAGCAACCCGCAGGCCCCCAGCACGCGCAGCAAACGCAGCGATACGCAACGAACGTTCATCGGTTCCCCCCTCCAGTGGAATGTTTAGAGGAGGGAGTATGCGCAGCGCGCAGCCAAGCTGCACTCGGGGCTTACCAGAATACCCGATGGAGTGTTCAGGAATGCCCTGCGGATGCGGCCCCGCGGGGCGGCTCCGGGACCGCCGGCTTCAGGCGAAGGCGGCCAGGCTCTTGCGCATCTTTTTCATCGCCTGCGCCTCGATCTGGCGGATGCGCTCGGCGGAAACGCCGTACTCGGCCGCCAGGTCGTGCAAGGTGCGCCCGCCGCTGCCGTCGTCGTTGACGGCCAGCCAGCGCTGCTCGACGATGCGCCGGCTGCGCTCGTCGAGCGCCTGCAGCGCCTGCTCCAGGCCCTGCACCTGCATGCGCTCGCGGCCGCGTGCCTCCAGCACCGCCTCGGGCTCGTGGCTGCTGTCGCTCAGGTAGGCGATCGGCGAATAGCTCTCCGCGCCGTCGTCGCCGCCGGGCTGCAGCGACACGTCGGCGCCGCCCATGCGCTGCTCCATCTCGATGACGTCGGAGCGCTTGACCTGCAGCTTGCTGGCCACGGCGTCGATGTCGGCGTCGTGGAAGCCCTCCAGGCCCTGCTTCATCGAGCGCAGGTTGAAGAACAGCTTGCGCTGGGCCTTGGTCGTCGCGACCTTCACCAGGCGCCAGTTGCGCAGGATGTATTCGTGGATCTCGGCCTTGATCCAGTGCAGCGCGTAGCTGACCAGGCGCACGCCCTGCTCCGGGTCGAAGCGGCGCACGGCCTTCATCAGGCCGATGTTGCCCTCCTGGATCAGGTCGGCATGCGGCAGCCCGTAGCCCAGGTAATGCCGGGCCACCGAGACCACCACGCGCAGGTGCGACATCACCAGCTTTCCGGCGGCTTCACGGTCCTCGTGCGCGCGCCAGGCACGCGCCAGCGACTGCTCTTCCTCGAGGGAGAGCATCGGCATGCGGTTCACCGCGGCGATGTAGGACTCCAGGTTGCCCAGGCTGGGCAAGCGGGTCGGAAAGCTCAGCGCCTGCCCGCGCGGGGCCAGGCCGTTGGAAAGGGTGAGAGCACCGGTTTGGGCCATCTGCATACTCCTCCTCGTTTCTGCCGCTATTTTAGCACTCGGCCAATTAGAGTGCTAAAGCCGCGGAAAGTTCCCTGACCCAGCCCAATCTCCGCAGGGGATCCGCCTGGCCCGAGCGCCGCGCAGCGCCTTCGGCGCCCGTCCGAAGGCCCGCCGGACGCCGCGCCGGCCGCCTGCTACGCTGGCGCATCGCCGCCTCCGGTCTGCGCCAGCCGTCCTCGCGCGGCGCGTCGCGCCGTAGCACCCCAGCGGTTCATGTCCAGCCTGTCCCCGAAGCCCGCCCCCACCCCCTCACCCGCCGGCATGTCCGGGCCGGGCGGCGACGCGGGCGACGCGCCGCCGCGCTTCCCGGTGTTCATCGCGGTGGTGGTGGCGATCGCCTTCCTGATGGAGCAGCTGGACTCGACCATCGTCACCACCGCGCTGCCCGACATGGCGCACGCCCTGCACACCAGCGCGGTCGACATGAACCTGGCGGTCAGCGCCTACGTGCTCACGCTGGCGGTGTTCATTCCGCTCAGCGGCTGGTTCGCCGACCGCTTCGGGGCGCGCCGCATCTTCATGTCGGCGCTCGCGCTGTTCACGCTGGGCTCGGTCCTGTGCGGCGCCGCGCAGGACTTCTCGATGCTGGTGGCCACCCGCGTGCTGCAGGGGCTGGGCGGAGCCATGATGACCCCGGTCGGGCGCCTGATCCTGCTGCGCAGCTTCCCGCGCAGGCAGCTGGTGCGGGCGATGACCTACACCACGCTGCCGGCCATCGTCGGCCCGGTGCTGGGGCCGCTGGTCGGCGGCTACCTCACGACCTACCTGTCGTGGCGCTGGATCTTCTACGTCAACGTGCCGTTCGGCCTGCTGGGCATGCTGCTGGCCTGGTATCTGGTGGACCCCCGCCCGGCCGAGCCCGACTCCCGCTTCGACCTCGGCGGCTTCGTGCTGTTCGGCACCGGGGTCGCGCTGCTGCAGTTGCTGATGGAAGGCTTCGGCCTGCTGCGCCCGCTGCTGCTGGCGGCGAGCGCGGCCGGCGCGGTGCTGCTGTTGCTGGCCTTCGCGCGGCGCAACCGCGACCGCGCGCGCCCGGCGGTCGACCTCAGCCTGCTGCGCGAGCGCGCCTTCGGGCTGGCCACGCTGGCCGGGGGCCTGTGCCGGGTGGCGATGAACGCCCCGGTCTACCTGCTGCCGGTGATGCTGCAGGTCGGGCTGGGCATGAGCGCGGTCGAGTCGGGCTCGCTGACCTTCCTGTCGGCCGCCGGCGCGCCGGTGGTGCGGCTGGTCATCGGGCCGGCGCTGCGCCGCTGGGGTTTTCGCAGGCTGCTGATGGGCAGCGCGCTGGCCTGCGCGGCGGTGCTGTCGAGCTTCGTCGGAATCGGCACGCTCACCCCGCACTGGCTGATCGCGGTCGCCATCGTCGCCTACGGCGCGGTGCGCTCGACCCAGTTCATGAGTTCCAACACCCTGGCCTACGCCGACGTCGCCGCCGAGCGCCTGAGCCGCGCCACCAGCCTGGGCGGGCTGCTGCAGCAACTCACGGTGAGCTTCGGCGTGGCGCTGGGGGCGGCGGCGCTGCGTGTGCTGTCGCACGGCGCGGCGCCGCGGCTGGCGCAGTTCCACGCCGCGTTCCTGGTGCTGGCGCTGCTGCCGCTGCTGGCCATCCCGGCCTTCGCGCGCCTGCGCCTGCAGGACGGCGCGCAGGTCAGCGGCCACCGCCCGCGGCCGCGCCCCTGAGGGCGCGGCCGCGGCGGGTGGGTGCTCAACCCGCGACCAGGTCGAAGCGGTCGGCGTTCATGACCTGGTTCCACGCGGCGACGAAGTCGCGCAGCAAGGCCGCCTCCCCGTCGCTGCTGGCGTAATGCTCGGCCAGCGCGCGCAATTGCGCGTTGGAGCCGAACACCAGGTCGACCACGGTCGCCGTCCAGCGCAGCCGGCCGCTGGCGCGGTCGCGCCCCTCCAGCAGCCCGGGATGCTGCACCGAGCGCTCCCAGCGCGTGCGCATGTCGAGCAGGTTGACGAAAAAGTCGTTGCTCAGCACACCCACCCGATCGGTGAACACACCGTGCGGCGATCCGTCGAAGTTGGCGCCCAGCACGCGCAGCCCACCGAGCAGCGCGGTCATGCGCGGCGCGCTCAGGCCCAGCAGCTGCGCCTTGTCCACCAGCAGTTCGGCGGCACGTTCCTCCAGCCCCTGGCACACGTAGTTGCGCAAGCCGTCGGCGCGCGGCTGCAGCACCGCGAAGGACTCGACGTCCGTGTGCTCCTGCGTGGCGTCCATGCGCCCCGGCGCGAACGGCACGCGCAACTCGTGCCCGGCGACGCGCGCGGCCTGTTCGATGGCCGCGTTGCCGCCCAGCACGATCAGATCGGCCAGCGAGATGCGCTTGCCGCCGCGCTGCGCCTTGTTGAATTCCTCCTGCACGACCTGCAGGCGCTGCAGTACCTCGCGCAGCTCGGCCGGACGGTTGACCTCCCAGTCCTTCTGCGGCGCCAGCCGGATGCGCGCCCCGTTGGCGCCCCCGCGCTTGTCGCTGCCGCGGAACGTCGAGGCCGAGGCCCACGCCGTGCGCACCAGCTGCGCGATGCCCAGCCCGCTGGCCAGCACGCGCGCCTTCAGCGCGGCGATGTCCGACTCGTCGACCAGTTCGTGCTCGCGCGGCGGGATCGGGTCCTGCCACGCCAGCACCTCGTGTGGCACCAGCGGCCCCAGGTAGCGCGCGCGCGGGCCCATGTCGCGGTGGGTGAGCTTGAACCAGGCACGCGCGAAGGCGTCCGCGAAGGCCTGCGGATCCCGCAGGAAGCGGCGCGAGATCTTCTCGTAGGCCGGGTCGGTGCGCAGCGCGATGTCCGAGGTCAGCATCATCGGAGCGTGGCGCCTGGCCGGGTCGTGGGCGTCGGGAACGCTGTCGGCACCGGCGCCGCCCCTGGGCCGCCATTGCTGCGCGCCGGCGGGGCTTTTGGTGAGCTCCCACTCATGGCCGAACAGGGTCTCGAAATAGCCGTTGTCCCAGCGCGTCGGATGCGCGGTCCAGGCACCCTCGAGTCCGCTGGTCATGGTCGAGGAGCCATGGCCGGCGCCGGCCTGGTTGCGCCAGCCCAGTCCCTGTTCGCACACGTCGGCCGCCTCCGGCTCGGGCCCGAGCAGGCTGGCCGGCACCGCGCCGTGGCACTTGCCGAAGGTATGGCCGCCGGCCACCAGCGCCACGGTCTCCTCGTCGTCCATCGCCATGCGCCGGAAGGTCTCGCGGATGTCGCGCGCCGAGCCCAGCGGGTCGGGCTTGCCGTCCGGCCCTTCGGGGTTGACGTAGATGAGCCCCATCTGCACCGCCGCCAGCGGGTTGGCCAGTTCGGCATCGCCGCTGTAGCGCTGCTGCCCCAGCCAGGTCGACTCGGAACCCCAGTTGACGTCCTGCTCGGGCTCCCAGATGTCGCGGCGTCCGCCCGCGAAGCCGAAGGTCTTCAGACCCATCGATTCCAGCGCGACGGTGCCGGCCAGAATGATCAGGTCGGCCCACGACAGCCTGCGTCCGTACCTGCTCTTGATCGGCCACAGCAGGCGCCGCGCCTTGTCCAGGTTGGCGTTGTCCGGCCAGCTGTTGAGCGGCGCGAATCGCTGCGCGCCGGCACCGGCGCCGCCGCGTCCGTCGGCGATGCGGTAGGTCCCGGCGGAATGCCAGGCCATGCGCACGAACAGCGGGCCGTAGTGACCGTAGTCGGCCGGCCACCAGTCCTGCGAATCGGTCATCAGCGCGCGCAGATCGCGCACCACCGCCTGCAGGTCGAGCGTGGAGAATTCCTTCGCGTAGTCGTAGTCGGGCTCCAGCGGGCTGGCGAGCGGCGAATGCTGGTGCAGCATCGCCAGGTTGAGTTGCTCGGGCCACCAGTCGCGGTTGCTGCGGCCGCCGCGCGCCATGGTCTGCGTTTGCGCGCCGGCATGGAACGGACATTGGGCTTGATTCGACATCTACGGCTCCTTCGTGAATTCCGACAATTGGCCGGAAAAAGTCTAGGAGTCCGTTGGTGACACATCAACGCAATTCTATAAATCGGCTCGATAGTCTGCGCCGATGCCGCCTGTCCCGGGACGGCACGCTGCGCCGCGTGCCCGCCGGCGCGCTTCAGTCGACCAGTGCCTGCGCGAAGGCCTTCGCGTCGAACACCTGGAGGTCCTCCAGGGACTCGCCGACACCGATGAAATACACCGGGACCGGGCGTTCGCGGGCGATCGCCGCGATCACCCCGCCCTTGGCGCTGCCGTCGAGCTTGGTCAGGATGATGCCGCTGAGCCCCAGCGTGTCGTCGAAGGCGCGCAGTTGCGCCAGCGCGTTCTGGCCGTTGGTCGCGTCGATCACCAGGATGGCCTCGTGCGGCGCGCCTTCCATCGCCTTGCCGATCACGCGCTTGACCTTCTTCAGTTCCTCCATCAGGTGCGCCTGCGTCGGCAGGCGTCCGGCGGTGTCGACGATCACCACGTCCATGCCGCGCGCGCGCCCGGCCTGCACGGCGTCGAAGGCCACCGCGGCGGGGTCGCCGCCCTGCTGCGCGATCACCTGCACGTCGTTGCGCTGGCCCCACGCGGCGAGCTGCTCGCGCGCGGCGGCGCGGAAGGTGTCGCCGGCGGCCAGCAGCACCTTGCAGCCGGCCGCCTGCAGGTGGCGCGTGAGCTTGCCGATGCTGGTGGTCTTGCCGGCGCCGTTGACCCCGACCATCATGATCACGGTGGGACTGGTGCGCCCGATGTCCAGCGGCTTCTGCAGCGGCGCGAGCATCTCCGCCAGCACCTCGCGCAGCAGCTCGCGCACCTGCTGCGGGGTCTCGGCACGCGCGGCGCGCACCTTGCGCCGCAATTCCTGCAGCACGTGCGTGGTCGCCGCGGTCCCGGCGTCGGCCAGGATCAGCGCGGACTCCAGCTCGTCGAACAGGGATTCGTCGACACGCAGGCCGCCGAACAAGCCGGAAATCCCGGCGCCGGTCTTGCGCAGACCCTGGCGCAGGCGCCCGAACCAGCCGGCCGGCGCCTGCTCCGCGTCGACGGACGGCGGCTCGGGCGGGGTCGGCACGGCTGCGTCGGGGACCGCGTCGATCGGCGCGTCGGCGACTTCGGCTTCGCAAACCGGGGTCGAGGTCGCGGCGGGCTTGCGCTTGAACAGACGAAACATGGGAGGGCAATGACTCGGACGGGCGCGGCGGGCGCCGCGAAGCGTGTATTGTCGCCGACCCGGCCGGCCCCGGCCTCCACGCTATGCTGCCACCTTGCGGGACGCGTGCCAGCCGCCCGCGTCCGGCGTGCCCGCCCGCCTTCCCTCGTCCGCATCGCAACGCCCCGCATGAATCGTCCTGCCGCCCCCTCCCCTCGCGCGCGTCACGGCGGCGCCGGCAGCGTGCGCATCATCGGCGGCCGCTTTCGCGGCAGCAAGCTGCGGGTTCCGGAGGTGGCGGGCCTGCGCCCGACCCCCGACCGGGTGCGCGAAACCCTGTTCAACTGGCTCGGCCAGGACCTGCACGGCCTGCGCTGCCTCGACCTGTACGCCGGCAGCGGCGCCCTCGGGCTGGAGGCGGCGTCGCGCGGCGCGGCCCGTGTCGACATGGTCGAGCGCAACCCCTTGCTGGCGCGCGCGCTGCTGGAGGCCGGCCGGCGCCTGCAGGCCGACGCGGTGCAGGTGCACGAGGCCGACGCGCTGCAGTTCGCCGCGGCGCGTGCACCGGGCAGCTACGACGTCGTGTTCGTCGACCCGCCGTTCGCGCAGGCCGGGGCGCACGAGCAGGCGCTGGCGCAGGCGGCGCGCGTGCTCGCGCCGCACGGCCGGGTGTACCTGGAGGCTCCGGACCCGGCCAGCCTGCAGCGCTGGGTCGAGCCGGGCTGGGAGGTGCTGCGCAGCGCGCGCGCCGGCCAGGTGCATTACGCCTTGCTGCGGCGCGACGCAGGGGCGGGCTAGACTAGCGGGACTCGCAGGAGCCCGATGTGCAAGCGCCCATGCCCACCGCCGTCTACCCTGGCACGTTCGACCCGTTCACACGCGGTCACGAGGACCTCGTGCGCCGCGCCAGCGGGCTGTTCCCGAGGCTGATCGTCGGCGTCGCCGCCGGCCACCACAAGAACGCGCTGTTCAGCATCGACGAGCGCCTGGATCTTGCCCGCGCCATCCTGGCGCCGTATCCGAACGTGCGGGTCGAGGGATTCACCGGGCTGCTGAAGGACTTCGTCGAGCAGCAGGGAGCCCAGGTGATCGTGCGCGGGCTGCGCGCGGTCAGCGACTTCGAGTACGAGTTCCAGATGGCCGGCATGAACCGCCAGCTGATGCCCGAGGTGGAGACCCTGTTCATGACGCCGGCGGACCAGTACCAGTTCGTGTCCGGGACCTTCGTGCGGGAAATCGCGCTGCTGGGCGGGGATGTCGGAAAATTCGTCGTGCCGCTGGTCACCGAGCGCCTGGCCGAGAAGGTGGCCGTACGCAACAGCAAGGGCGCCTAGGCGTCATCCGTCATGGCCTTGTGGATCACCGACGAATGCATCAACTGCGACGTGTGCGAGCCCGCGTGCCCGAACCAGGCGATCTCGATGGGCCCGCAGGTCTATCGCATCGACCCGGATCGCTGCACCGAATGCGTCGGACACTTCGAACAGCCGCAATGCGTGCAGCTGTGCCCGGTGGACTGCATCCCCGTGCACCCCGAACACGTGGAAAGCCGCGAACAGTTGTGGGAGCGCTACCTGCGACTGCAGCGTGAAGCGGCCCCGGCGCGGGCCGAGCCCGGCGCCGCGACGCCCCCGCCCGCGCCGCAGCCGGCGGACGGCGCGACCCCGCGCTGATCCCCCGCCGGTCCCGCGGCCGCGTCAGGCGGCATCCGGCTTCGCCGCCGGGCCCGGGTTGCCGCGGTGCAGTTCCATCGTGGCGGCGTCGAATTCACCGTGCAGCAGACGCGGCAGCACCTCCAGGGAGCGGTCCAGCGCCTGCTCGATCAGCTGCAGTTCGCCGCGCTGCGGGCGCCCGAGCACGAAGCCGATCACCGCCTGGCGGTTGCCGGGATGCCCGATTCCCAGGCGCAGGCGCCAGAACAGCGGCGTGCCCAGGTGGGCGGCGATGTCGCGCAAGCCGTTGTGCCCGGCATGGCCGCCGCCGCGCTTGATCTTCGCGTGGCCCGGCGGCAGGTCGAGCTCGTCGTGCGCGACCAGCATCTCCTCGGGCGCGATCTTGTAGAAGCGCGCCACCGCGCCCACCGACTGCCCCGAGTGGTTCATGTAGGTCGACGGCTCGAGCAGCAGCACGTCGCCATGCGGACCGCGCATGCGCGCCAGGTGTCCGAAGAAGCCCTTCTCGGGGCGCAGTTCCAGTCCCTGCTGCAAGGCGATCTGGTCGACCCACCAGAATCCGGCGTTGTGGCGCTGCTGCGCGTGCTCGGGCCCCGGGTTGCCGAGTCCGACGATCAGCCGGATCATCGCGGCGGCTCCCGCGGCGCCTCGGCGCGCGGCTCGCGCGCCAGCAGCGCGGCCACCGCGCCCGGCGGGTCGACGCGCCGATCCAGCAGTTCGCACACCTGCTCGGTGATCGGCATCTGCAGTCCGCGCTGCTGCGCCAGATCCAGCACCGTGCGCGCCGTGTAGACCCCCTCGGCGACATGCCCGAGTTCGCGCACCACCGCCTGCAGATCCTTGCCGGCGGCCAGTTGCAGGCCGACGCGGCGGTTGCGCGACAGCTCGCCGGTGCAGGTCAGCACGAGGTCGCCGATGCCACTCAATCCCATGAAGGTTTCCAGACGCGCGCCGAGCGCGACCCCGAGGCGCGCCATCTCGGCAAGGCCGCGGGTGATCAGCGCGGCGCGCGCGTTGCCCCCCTGCTGCAGGCCGTCGCACACGCCGCAGGCGATCGCCAGCACGTTCTTCACCGCGCCGCCCACGGCCACGCCCACCGTGTCGTCGCTGGCGTAGATGCGCATGCTGCCGCCGTGCAGCGCGCGCACCGCGTCGTCCACCACCGCCCGCGCGCCGGCCGCGACCAGCGCCACCGGCATCGCGCGCGCGACTTCCAGCGCGAAACTCGGCCCCGACAGCACGCCAAGCTCCGGACGCCCGTCCCAGCCGTCGAACACCTGAGCGACGACCTCGTGCGGCAGCAGCGCGCTGCCCTGCTCGAAGCCCTTGGCCAGGATCAGCACCGGCGCCGGCGCGCCGGCGCCCGCGCTGCTCCACAGCGCACGCAGGGCCCGCGCCATGTCGCGCAGCCCCGCCACCGGAACCGCGAGCACGACGAGCCCGCCGGCCGCGTGGTGCAACGCCTGCCGCAGGTCGTCGGCCAGGCTCAGCGAGTCGGGCAACTCGACGCCCGGCAGGTAGCGCGTGTTCTCGCCGCGCCGACGCAGGTGCTGCACCAGCTCGGGGTCGCGCGCCCACAGCAGCACGTCGTTGCGCGCCGCGGCGTGCACCGCGAGCGCACTGCCCCAGGCGCCGGCGCCCAGCACCGTCAGCGGAAGGCCTCGCTTCACCATCGGTGTCGTGGGGTCGGCGCGCGTCGCGTCGATGCGCCGGCGGGCATGCGCCGCCTCAGTTCAGCGTCGGACCGGCAGCAGCCGCGGCGCCGGCGCCCGACTCGCGCTGCGCGCGCTGCGCCTCGTACATCGCCTGGAAGTTGATTTCCGCCAGGTGCACCGGGGGAAATCCGGCGCGCGTGATGGTGTCGGCCAGGTTGGCGCGCAGGTAGGGATACACGGTCTGCGGGCAGGCGATGCCGAGCAGCAGTTCGGCATGCTCCTCGGGGACGTTGCGCATCTCGAAGATCCCGGCCTGCTTGCCCTCGACGAGGAACAGCGTGCGCTGGTCGATGCGCGCGGTGATGGTGGCGGTGACGCAGACCTCGATGACCCCTTCGGCCAGTTGCTGCGACTCGACGTTCATCTGCACGTCCACCGTCGGCTGCGCCTGCTCCAGAAGGATCTGCGGGGAATTGGGTTGTTCCAGCGAAAGATCCTTCAGATAACAACGCTGCAACGCAAAGATCGGTTGCCGCTCCTGGGCGGCTTCCGCGGGTTGGGGGGTGCTCATGCAGGCAGACTCCTGGCTGGGTTGGATTTCACTCGGGCAACCGAGGCACGGCACGCCCGGGCGGCGTATCGCCGCGACGTGCCGCGATGCGCAGGCATTGTAGGAGGGGCAGCTCCGACCCCGAGGCGCGAACGACCTTGCGGGGTCGCGGCGCAGCGGCGGCGCCTTCGAGCGGGCGGCCCGAGGCGATGTGCGCAGGGCCCGCGATCAGGCTGCCGCGCGACCCTGCAGCAGCGGCTGCAGGCCGCCGGAGGCGTCCAGCGCGTACAGGTCGTCGCAGCCGCCGACGTGGGTGTCGCCGATGTAGATCTGCGGCACCGTGCGCCGGCCGGTCTCGCGCATCATGGTGGCGCGCGCCTGCGCGTCGAGGTCGATGCGCAGCTCCTCGATGTGCTCGACGCCGCGACGCCGCAGCAGGTCCTTGGCACGCAGGCAATAGGGGCACACCGCGGTGGTGTACATGCGCACGGGGGGCATCGACATGCTGGCTTCTCCTTGGCTGGCGGGCATCGGCGGGCGGCGGCTCAGCCCTTGTCCACCGGCAGACCGGCTTCGCGCCACGCGCGCAGGCCGCCGCTGACCGGAAGCGCACGCTCGTAGCCGAGCTTGCGCAGGGTCGCCGCCGCGCGGGACGCGCGCGCGCCGCTCTGACACATCAGCAGCACCGGAAGCTGCTTGTTCTTCGGCAATTCGGCGGCGCGCTTCTCGAGTTCGCCGACCGGAATGTTGCGCGACCCTGTGCAATGCCCGGCCGCATGCTCGGCGGGCTCGCACACGTCGATCATCACGCCCTTCTCGCGGTTCATCAGCCGAACCGCCTCGGCCGCCGTCACGCCGCCGGAGCCGCCGCCGCGCGAAAACGAGGTCCACAGCAGCATGCCGCCGGAGATCACGGCCACGCCGATCAGCGCGAGATTGTCGATGATGAACTTCAAGTCGAACTCCGAGGTGTATGTGACGCGAGTCTCCCATTCTAGGAACTTCGGCGCGCACGCGTGCGCGCCGGCCCGCCGAGCGCCGCTCCACGACTCCACTACGATAGCGAGCTTCGCGTGCCGCGAGGCGGCACGCCCCGGCTTCCCATCCGCATGCGCGCCGCGGGCGCGCCCACTTCACCATGCACAAGCTCGTCATGATTCGCCACGGCGAATCGACCTGGAACCAGGAAAACCGCTTCACCGGCTGGGCCGATGTCGACATCACCGACAAGGGCATCGCGGAGGCCCGTCGCGCCGGACGCATGCTGAAGGCCCACGGCCTGGATTTCGACGTCGCCTACACCTCGGTGCTGCGCCGCGCCGTGCGCACGCTGTGGCTGTGCCTGGACGAAATGGACCGCATGTGGCTGCCCACCGTGCACAGCTGGCGGCTCAACGAGCGGCACTACGGCGCGCTGCAGGGCCTCAACAAGGCCGAGACGGCCGCCCGCTACGGCGACGAGCAGGTGATGACGTGGCGTCGCAGCTACGACGTGCGCCCGCCGCTGATGGACGAATCGCACCGCCATGAACTCGCCGCCGATCCGCGCTATGCCCGGGTCAACCCGGCCGATCTGCCGCTGGCCGAGTGCCTGAAGGACACCGTGCACCGCGTGCTGCCGCTGTGGGAGGAGTCGCTGGCGCCGGCGATCCGCGCCGGGCGCCGCGTGCTGGCGGTGTCGCACGGCAACTCGATGCGCGCGATCGTCAAGCACCTGGACGGCATTTCCGACGCCGACATCGTCGGGCTGAACATCCCGAACGGCGTTCCGCTGGTCTACGAACTCGACGCCGAGCTCAAGCCGATCCGCCGCTACTACCTCGAGGAAGCGGGGCAGAAGGCCTGAAACGGGCCCCTCGACGCGGCACGACGCGCCACGCGGGCCCCCGGGCCCTATACTTTCGCGGCATTCGAGGAACACCGCATGGCAGGCAAATTCAAAATCGCGGCGTGGGTCGGCGCCGGCATGCTGACCGGCGCGCTGGCAACCCTGCAGCTGCAGGCGATGGCGCGCGGCTCGGTCTCGCCGCTTCCGCTGCAGGAACTGCAGCAGTTCGCCGCGGTCTACGGGCTGATCAAGGCCGATTATTTCGAGCCCGTGCAAGGCAGGAAGCTGGTGCACGACGCGATCAACGGCATGGTCAACGGCCTGGATCCGCATTCGGAATATCTGGATGTCAAGGATTACAAGGAATTTCGCGAGAGCACCAGCGGCAAGTTCGTCGGGGTCGGGATCGAGATCGCGCCGAAGGACGGCCTGATCGAGGTGGTCTCGCCGATCGAGGGCTCGCCCGCGGCACGCGCCGGAATCGAGGCCGGCGACCTGATCACGCGCATCGACAACGCCTCCGTGAAGGGCCTGCCGCTGGACAAGGCGGTCAAGCTGATGCGCGGCAAGCCGGGCACCAAGGTCAGCCTGACCCTGCTGCGCAAGGGTTCCAGCCACCCCATCACGGTGGTCGTGACGCGCGAGGAGATCCACGTCGAGAGCGTGCGCGGACGCATCGTGCAGCCGGGCTATGGGTGGGTGCGCATCAGCCAGTTCCAGTCGGAGACCCTGCCCGAGTTCGTGTCGAAGATCGACGCCTTCTACAAGCAGGATCCGAAGCTCAAGGGCATCGTGCTCGACCTGCGCAACGACCCGGGCGGTCTGCTGGAGAGCGCCGTCGGCGTCGCCTCGGCCTTCCTGCCGCCGGACGCCGCCATCGTCTCGACGCGCGGCCAGATTCCCGAGGCCAACGTGACCTACCGCAATACGCCCAGCGACTATTCGCGGGTGGTGGGCGAGGATCCGCTGGCCTCGCTGCCGGCGGCCATCAAGTCGGTGCCGCTGGTGGCGCTGGTCAACGGCGGCTCGGCCTCGGCCTCGGAGATCGTCACCGGAGCCCTGCAGGACTACAAGCGTGGCAGCGTGATGGGTGAGCCGACCTTCGGCAAGGGTTCGGTGCAGACGGTGCTGCCGCTGGGCCCCGACACCGCCCTCAAGCTGACGACCGCGCGCTACTACACCCCCAACGGCGAATCGATCCAGGCGCGCGGAATCACGCCCAACTACCTGGTCGGCCCGCTGCCCAGCGGCGACCCCTACGCCGCGCTGCGCATGCGCGAGGTCGACTACAAGAACCAGATCGGCACCGGCACGCTGTCGGCCAGTTCGCCGCAGATCGAGCGCGAACTGCAGCGCCAGGAGGAGGCTCGCCGCGAACTCGAGGCCGCGATCGAGAAGGACCCGGCCAGGTTCCCCAAGCTGCCGGCCTACGGCAGCAAGCAGGACTGGCAGCTGGAGCAGGCGCTGAACCTGCTGCAGCACAAGCCGGTGGTCACCGAGCCCGCCGCGGCGAAGGCGGTGGCCAGCGCCCCCGTCGCGCAGTCCTCGGCGGCGCGCCCGGAGGCGAAGTCCTCCGAGCCGGCGCCCTCGCATTGAGCCCGCGGGCCCGGTCGCCCCGGGCCTCGAAGGCGCCCGCGCGATGAACGACGCCGAGCTGCTGCGCTATTCGCGGCATATCCTGCTCGACGCGATCGGTATCGAAGGCCAGCAGCGCATCCTCGACGCCCACGCGGTGGTGCTGGGCGCCGGCGGGCTGGGCTCGCCGGTCGCGCTGTACCTGGCCGGCGCCGGGGTCGGGCGCATCACGCTGGTCGACGACGACGTGGTGGATTCCACGAACCTGCAGCGCCAGATCGCGCACACCGAGCAGCGCATCGGCCAGCCCAAGGTGGAATCGGCGCGCATCGCGATGCGGCAGATCAATCCGCAGCCGGACATACGCTGCGTGGCGCGCCGCGCCGACTCCGCGCTGCTCGACGAACTGCTGGCCGACGCGTCGGTGGCGCTGGATTGCAGCGACAACTACGCCACCCGCCACGCCCTCAATGCCGCCTGCGTGCGCCGGCGCGTGCCGCTGGTCAGCGGCGCGGCGATCGGGTTCGACGGCCAGGTCGGGGTGTTCGACACGCGCGACGGCGAACACGGCCCCGGCCCCTGCTACGCCTGCCTGTTCCCGCCCGACGCGGCGGTCGAGGAGGTGCGCTGCGCGGTCATGGGCGTGATCGCCCCGCTGGTCGGCGTGGTCGGCAGCCTGCAGGCGCTGGAAGCGCTGAAGCTGCTGGCCGGCGCCGGGCGCAGCCTGGCCGGGCGCCTGCTGCTGATCGACGCGCTGGACATGGACGTGCGCACCATGAGCCTGCCGCGCAACCCCGACTGCCCCGTCTGCGGGCGCCGCGACGCCGCCTGAAGGCGGCCCCCGGCGCCAGCCTCAGGCGAGTTCGACGCGGGGTACCCGGCTGGCCGCCAGCACGGCCACCAGGGTCAGCAGCGCAGCCGCCGCGAAACCGATATGGAAGGCCTCGGTCACGCGTTGCGTGGCCTGCGCGCTCGCGGCGTGCAGCGCGGCATGCAGGTCGGCCGGCGAGACCAGCCCGAACACCAGGCTGCCGAACACCGCGGTGCCCACCGAGGCTCCGGTGGAGCGTGCCAGCGAGATGGTGGCGGCGGCCGCCCCGAGGCGGCTGCGACCGGCCACCGTCTGCACCAGCAGCTGCGCGCTGGGCATCACGCTGCCGAAGCCCAGCCCGGCCAGCAGGCCCAGCGCCCCCACCACCATCCCGGTGGGAGCCACCAGCGCCAGGGCCAGCAGGGCCAGCGCCGAGATCGACAGGCCGAAGCGAGGCGGCAGGTCCGGGCGCCCGCTGCGCGCGACCACGCGCCCCGTGAGGTTGGAGCCCAGCACGATCCCGGCGGTCAGCGGCAGCAGCAGCAGCCCGGCATGCGCCGCGCTGCCGTGGCGCGCGATCTGCAGGTACACCGGCAGGAAGAACACCATCGCGAACATGCTCGACGCGAACAGCGTGACGGTGAGCGCGATCCATGCCGCTTCCGGCAGGCGCAGCAGCTCCAGCGGCAGGAAGGGGTGCCGCTGGCCGCGCTCGTGGCGCAGCAGCAGCCAGCCGAGGAGCCCGGCGCCCGCCGCCATCAGCAGGCTCGGAAGCGACAGCCATGCGAAGCGGTGCCCGGCCAGCGTGAGCCACAACAGCGCCAGCGCCGCGCTGGATGCGAACATCAGCACGCCGGCGGCATCGTGGCCCTGCCCCGGCTCGACATGGCCGCCGCCGCGCGGCAGGCGTGCCACGCGCCACGCCGCGAGCAGGCACAGCGGCAGGTTGGCGACGAACAGCCAGCGCCAGCTGTAGTGGCTGACGACGATGCCGCCGAGCACCGGGCCGGTGACGCTGGACAGCACGAACACCCCGCTGAGCCAGGCCTGGAAGCGCGGGCGCTCGCGCGGCGGCACCACCTCGCCGATCAGCGCCTGGCTCATCACCATCAACCCGCCGCCGCCCAGTCCCTGCGCCACGCGCGCGCCGATCAGCCACCACATGCCCGGACTCAGCGCGCAGGCCAGCGAACCCAGCGCGAACAGCGCCAGCGCCCCCAGCAGCGCGTCGCGGCGGCCGTAGCGATCGCCCAGGCGCCCGTACAGCGGCGCCATGATGGTGGAGGCGAGCAGGTAGCCGACGGCGATCCAGGTGCTGTCGTGCAGATTGCTGAAGTCGCGCGCAATCGCCGGCGTCGCCGTGGCCAGCAGGGTCTGGTCGACCGCGGCGAGAAAGATCGGCAGCATGACCGCGGTGAACAGCTGCGCGAAGCGCGCCAGCGTGACCGGCTCGGCGGCGGGCGTCTCGGAGGAAAGGGGTGTCGGCTGCGACGACATGCGGCGACCTGGGCCGGGCCAAAACTTCAGTCTAGTGGCCCGGCGCGGATGGCGCAGGCGCCCCCGCCCAATCACCCCCCAGCGCCGCGATCAGCTGCACCGCCGCCGTGTAGCGCCTGCCGCGCAGGGTCAGCACGGCGTTGCGCGCGGTGGTCGCGGTGGTCTGCGCGGTGATCACGTTCAGGTAGCTCGCGGTGCCCGCCTTGTACTGGTTGAGCGCCAGGCGCAGGGACACGTCGGCCGCCTGCACGACCTCGGCCTGCTGGCGCGCCTCCACGCGCAAGATGCCTTGCGCCGCCAGGTTGTCCTCGACCTGCTGCATGGCCAGCAGCACGTCCTGGCGGTAGGTGGCCACGGTCTGCCGGTACGCGGCGCGGCTGCTCGCCAGCTGGGCGCTGCGCAGCCCGCCGTCGAACAGCGTGGCCGCCAGGCTGGGACCCAGCGACCAGTACAGGCTGGGCGCGCTGAACAGCTGTGCCAGCGTCGCCGCCTGGCTTCCCCCGGAGGCGCCCAGCGTGAGGTTGGGCAGCCAGGCGCGCTGGGCCACGCCGATCTGCGCGTTGGCCGCCTCCACCTGCTGCAGCGCCGCGCCCAGGTCGGGGCGCCGCAGCAGCAGCTCGGCGGGCACGCCGGCGGGAATGCCCGGCAGGCTCGGCAGGCCGGCGCGCGCGGCGATCGTGAAGTCCGGCGCCGGCTGCCCGGCCAGCACGGCCACCGCGTCCAGCAGTTGCTTGCGCGTGACCTCCAGGTCGGTGCGCGAGGTCTGCGCCTGCAGCAGCTGGGTGCGCGCCTGCGCGACGTCGGCCGCGGTGTCGACCCCGGCGGCGTAGCGGCTGCGCGTGAGCTGCAGCGCGCGCGTGTAGTCGCGCACGGTGGAGTCGGCCAGGCGCAGTTGCGCGTCGACCACGCGCAGCTGCAGGTAGCTTTGCGCCAGGTTCGCCTGCAGGCTCAGGCGCGTGTAGCGCAGCGTGTCGGCACTGGCCTGCAGCGTGGCGCGGCCGGCCTGCACCTGCAGGCGCACGCGCCCCCACAGATCGGGCTCCCAGCTCGCCTGCAACTGCGCATCGAGCTGGTTCTGCGGCGCCGTCGCGGGGCCGGCGGCCGCGCTGCGCGAGGCCCCGGCGGTGGCCCCGATCACCGGCGCGTAGGCGGCGCGCGCCTGCTGCAGCGAGGCCTGCGCCTGCTCGTACACCGCCAGTTGCGCGGCCAGGCTCTGGTTGTGCTGCAGCAACTGCCGCTCCAGCGAGTCCAGCGTGGGATCGCCGAAGACCTTCCACCATGCGCCCGAAGCGGGCATCGCGGCCTGCCGCGGCGCCGGGTGCCAGCCCTGCGCCGTGGCGGAATAGGCCGCCGGCATCGGGGTGTGCAGCGGCGGCATCGGCGGCTGCGCCGAGCAGGCGCCCAGCAGCAGCGCGAGCGCGAACGCGCTCGCCGCGGCGGCACGCCGCGCCGGCGGGCGGGAATGGCAAGGGGCTGGCTTCATGGCCTCGGGTCCAGGGGGATGGGGCGACCACTGCGCCCGAAGCGACGCAGGGTCCACTGGCGCAGGCGGTCGAGCTCGAGGTAGATCACCGGCGTCGTGTACAGGGTCAGCACCTGGCTGACCAGCAGGCCGCCGGCGATCGAGATGCCCAGCGGCTGGCGCAACTCGGCACCGTTGCCGCTGACCAGCGCCAGCGGCAGCGCGGTGAACAGCGCGGCCAGCGTGGTCATCAGGATCGGGCGCAGGCGCAGCGTGGCGGCGAGGTAGATCGCCTCGCGCGGGGCCAGCCCCTGCTCGCGCTCGGCCTGCAGCGCGAAATCCACCATCAGGATGGCGTTCTTCTTCACGATGCCGATGAGCAGGAACACGCCGATCAGCGCGATGATCGAGAACTCGGTGTGGAACACCATCAGCGCCAGCACCGCGCCCACGCCGGCCGGCGGCAGCGTGGACAGGATGGTCAGCGGATGCAGCGTGCTTTCATACAGCATGCCCAGCACGATGTAGATCGCGAAGATCGCCGCGAGGATGAACAGCGGCTGGTTCTTCAGGGTCTGCGCGAACACCTGCGCGGTGCCCTGGAAGCCGCCGTGCACGTCGGGAGGCAGCGCGATCTCGGCCATCGCCTGCTGGATGCGCGACTGCGCCTGGCTCAGCGAGACCCCGGGGTCCAGGTTGAAGAAGATCGTCGCCGCCGCGAACAGGCCCTGGTGGTTGACCGTCAGCGGCGCGTTCGCCAGTTCGTAGTGCACCAGCTGCGACAGCGGCACGACGGCGCCGGACGGCGCCACCACGTGCACGCGCTGCAGGGCCTCGCGGTCGCGCTGCCAGCGCGGCCCCGCCTCCATGACCACGCGGTACTGGTTCAGCGGCGCGTAGATGGTCGACACCAGGCGCTGGCCGAAGGCGTCGTTGAGCGTGGCGTCGATGGTGGCGATCGGAATTCCCAGCCGCGCCGCCGCGGCGCGGTCGATGACCAGGCGCACTTCCAGCCCCGAGGCCTGCTGGTCGCTGTTGACGTCGTTCATGCCCGGGATGCGGTGGAAGGCCTCCAGCACCTTGGGCTCCCATTGCAGCAGCGACTGCAGGTCGCTGGACTGCAGCGTGTACTGGTACATCGCGGTGGCCTGCCGGCCGCCGACGTGGATGTCCTGCCCCGGGAACATGAACACCCGGACCCCGCCGATCCCGCCGAGCGCGCGGTGCAGCTGCATCATCACCTGCTGCACCCCGACGCGCTGCGAGATCGGCTTGAGCTGCATGTACAGGAAGGCGCCGCTGCCGGAGTCGGCGAAGGCCATCACGTTGAGCACCGCCGGGTTGCGGCGCACGATGTCGACGATGCCCTGCAGGCGTCGGCTCATGGACTGGAACGAGGTCGACTGGTCGGCCTGCACCGAACCCAGCAGCAGTCCGGTGTCCTGGGTCGGGAAGAAGCCCTTGGGCACCACCGCGTACAGGTAGCCGCTGAGCGCGATGCTGCCGGCGAACACCAGCAGCATCAGCACCGGGTGGCGCAAGGCATGGCCCAGGCTGCGCGCGTAGGCATCGTGCACGCCGTCCCACACGCGCTGCAGCCGAGACACGCGGCCGCCCTGGACCGGCTCGTGGCGGCGCAGCCAGCGCGAGGCCAGCATCGGCGTGACGGTCAGCGACACCAGCAGCGAAATGCCAATCGCCACCGTCAGGGTCATCGCGAACTCGTGGAACAGGCGCCCGATGATTCCGCCCATGAACATCACCGGCAGGAACACCGCGACCAGCGACAGGCTCATCGACAGCACCGTGAAGCCGACCTCGCGCGCGCCCAGCAGCGCCGCCTGCAGCGGCTCCACGCCCGCCTCGACGTGGCGCATGATGTTCTCGGTGACCACGATCGCGTCGTCGACCACGAAACCGGTGGCGACGATCAGCGCCATCAGCGACAGGTTGTCCAGCGAATAGCCCAGCAGCCACATCGCGGCGAAGGTGCCGACCAGCGACAGCGGCACCGCCAGCGCCGGCACGAAGGTGGCGCGCCAGTCGCGCAGGAAGGCCCACACCACCATCACGACCAGCAGCACCGCCAGCACCAGCGTGCTCTCGACATCGTGCAGCGACGCGCGGATGGTGGTCGTGCGGTCCGACAGAACCCGCACGTCGATGGCCGCGGGAATCGACGCGCGCAAACCCGGCAGGGCCGCCTTCACGCCGTCGACGGCCTGGATGATGTTCGCGCCGGGCTGGCGGAACACGATCAGCAGCACCGCCGGCTGGCCGTTGGCCAGACCCGCGTTGCGGGTGTCCTGCAGCCCCTCGTGCACGTCGGCGACCTGCGACAGCGGGATGGCCACGCCGTTGCGGTAGGCCACCGTGATGCGCCGGTACTGCCGCGGCAGGCCGAGCTGGTCGTTGGCGCCGATCTGCCAGCGCCGCCGCCCGCTGTCGATCGCCCCCTTCGGAGCGTCGACGTTGGCCGCCACGATGGCCTGGCGCACCTGCTCCAGCCCGAGGCCCATCGCGTCCAGACGCGGCAGGTCGAGCTCGACGCGCACCGCCGGCAACGCCGAGCCGCCGACGATCACCTGGCCGATCCCTGGAAGCTGGGAGATCTTCTGCGCCAGGATGGTCGAGGCGGCGTCGTACATCTGGCCCCGCGACAGCGCCTTCGAGGTCAGCGCGATGATCATGATCGGCGAGTCCGCCGGGTTGACCTTGCGATACGTGGGGTTCCCGGCCAGGCCGCTGGGCAGCAGCGGCCTGGCCGCATTCAGCGCCGCCTGCACCTCGCGCGCGGCGTCGTTGATGTTCTTCGACAGCTCGAACTGCAGCACCACGCGGGTCGAGCCGAGGTCGCTGGACGAGGTCATTTGCGTGATGCCGGCGATGGTGCCCAGCGCGCGCTCCAGCGGGGTCGCCACGGTGGCCGCCATCACCGCCGGGCTGGCGCCGGGCAGATCGGCCTGCACGACGATGGTGGGGAAATCCACCTGCGGCAGCGGAGATACCGGAAGCTGGCGAAACGCGATCGCGCCCGCCAGCAGCACGGCCAGCGCGAGCAAGGTGGTCGCGACCTTGCGCCGGATGAACGGCGCGCTGACGTTCACGCCCGCGCCTCCGTGCCCGGGTCGCGCGCGCGCCAGGCGGCCACGCGCGCGGCCAGGCGATCGAAGGCCAGGTAGATGACCGGCGTGGAGAACAGGGTCAGCAACTGCGACAGCAGCAGGCCGCCGATCAGCGAGATCCCCAGCGGCTGGCGCAGCTCGGCGCCCATGCCGCCTCCCAGCACCAGCGGCACCGCGCCGAACAGCGCGGCGAAGGTGGTCATCAGAATCGGGCGCAGCCGCAGGCGCGCGGCCTGCAGCATCGCCTGCTGCGCCGGCAGGCCCTGGTTGCGCTGCGCGTCGAGCGCGAAGTCGACCATCAGGATGGCGTTCTTCTGCACGATGCCGATCAGCAGCACGATGCCGATGATCGCGATCACCGTCAGGTCATGCCCGGTGACCATCAGCGCCAGCAGCGCGCCGATGCCCGCCGACGGCAGGGTCGACAGGATGGTCACCGGATGGATGTAGCTCTCGTACAGCACGCCGAGCACGATGTACATGGTCGCCACCGCGGCCAGCAGCAGCCACAGCTCGTTGGACAATGCGGCCTGGAAGGCGCTGGCCGCACCCTGGAACTGCAGGCTCACCGAGGCCGGCAGCGCGGCCCGCACGGCCGCGTCCTGGATCGCGCCCACCGCGCTTCCCAGCGACGCTCCGGGAGCCAGGTCGAAGGACACCAGCACGGCCGGGAACTGGCCCAGGTGGTCCAGCGCCAGCGGGGTCGTGCGCTGTTCGATGCGCGCCACGCTGCGCAGCGGGACCTGCTGGCCCGAGGAGGTGCTGACGTAGACGCGGTCGAAGGCGCGCAGTCCGGCATCCGCCGGCACGTGCACGCCGAGCACGATGCGGTACTGCGCGGCCTGCGTGAACACGGTCGACACCAGACGCTGCCCGAAGGCGTCGTACAGCGCGGAGTCGATCGCGCTCATGGTCACGCCCAGGCGCGCCGCGCTGGCGCGGTCGACGTCGACGTAGGCCTGCAGCCCGTCGTCCTGCAGGTCGTCGCTGACCCCGGCCAGCTGCGGCAGCGCGCGCAGCCGCGGCAGCAGCGCCTGCAGCGCGGAGTGCAGCTGCTCCGAGCTGGTGGCCGACAGGCTGAACTGGTAGGTGTAGCGGCTGCGCAGGTCGTCGATGCTCAGGTCCTGCACCGGCTGCATGTACAGCGTGATCCCCGGCACCGCGTCCGCCCGGCGCTGCAGGTCCTGCTGCACCACGCCGACGCGCACCCCGCGCTGCGCCAGCGGCTTCAGGCTGATCAGCAGGCGCGAGCTGTTCATCGTGGTGTTGGTGCCGTCGATCCCGGCGATCGCCGAGATGCTGGCCACCGCGGGGTCGCGCAGCAGCGCCCGCACCAGCTGCGCCTGGCGCCGCTGCATGTCCTGGAACGAGACGTCCTGCGCCGCCACCGCGGTGCCCTGGATCAGCCCGGTGTCCTCCACCGGGAAGAAGCCCTTCGGCACCACGACATACAGCAGCCCGGCGAGCAGCACCAGCCCGACGCTGGCCAGCAGCACCTTGCCCTGGTGGCGCAACACCCAGCCCAGCGCGCGCGCATAGGCGTCGGCCAGACGCTCGAAGGCCTGCCCCGACGCACGGAACCAGCGCCCCTGCTGCGACTCGGGGACATGGCGCAGCAGGCGCGCGCACAGCATCGGCGTGAAGCTCAGCGACACCCCGGCGGAGATCACGATGGCCACCGCCAGCGTGATCGCGAATTCGCGGAACAGGCGCCCGACCACATCGCCCATGAACAGCAGCGGGATCAGCACCGCGATCAGCGAGAAGGTCAGCGAGATGATCGTGAAGCCGATCTGCGCCGCCCCCTTCAGCGCCGCCTGCAGCGGCGCCTCGCCCTCCTCGATGTGGCGCGCCACGTTCTCGATCATGACGATGGCGTCGTCGACGACGAAGCCGGTGGCGATGGTCAGCGCCATCAGCGTCAGGGTGTTGATGGAAAATCCCAGCAGGTACATCGCGCCGAAGGTGCCCACCAGCGCCAGCGGCACCGCGGTGGCCGGGATGAAGGTGGCGCGCGCGCTGCGCAGGAACGCGAAGATCACCAGCACCACCAGCGCCACCGACAGCACCAGCTCGAAGCTGACGTCGGCGATCGCCGCGCGGATGGTCACGGTGCGGTCCGACATCACCTGCAGCTGCGCCGCCTGCGGCAACTGCGCGCGCAGCTGCGGCAGCAGCTGGTGGATGCGGTCGACCACCTGGATCACGTTGGCGCCGGGCTGTCGCTGCACGTTGATCACGATCCCGGGCACGCCGTCGACCAGCGCGCCCTGCCAGGCGTTCTCGGCGCCGGTCTCGATGCGCGCGACATCCCCCAGGTGCACCGCGGCGCCGTTGCTGTAGCCGATGATCAGGTCGCGGTACTGCTGCGGCGTGCCGAGTTGGTCGTTGGCGTCGATCGCGAAGGACTGGTCGGTGCCGTCGATGCTGCCCTTCGGGCTGTTCACGTTGGCGTTGGAGATGGCCGTGCGCACCGCGTCGAGTCCGATTCCGCGCGCCGCCAGCGCGTTCGCGTCGACCTGCACGCGCACCGCCGGCTTGTGCCCGCCCGACAGCGTCACCAGTCCGACGCCGGGCACCTGCGACAGCTTCTGCGACAGCCGCGTGTCGGCGAGGTCGTAGAGCCTGGTCAACGGCAGGCTGCGCGAGGTCAGGCCGAGCGTGATCACCGGCGCGTCGGCCGGGTTGATCTTCGCGTAGACGGGGGGTTGCGGCAGGTCGGACGGCAGCAGCGAGCCGGCCGCGTTGATCGCCGCCTGCACCTCCTGCTCGGCCACGTCCAGCGGCAGCGAGAGGTCGAAGCGCAGGGTCACCACCGAGGCCCCGCCGGAACTCACCGACCACATCTGCGCCAGCCCCGGCATCTGTCCGAACTGGCGCTCCAGCGGCGCGGTCACCGACGAGGACATCACGTCGGGGCTGGCGCCCGGATACAGCGTGGTGACCTGGATGGTCGGGTAGTCGACCTCCGGCAGCGGCGCCTGCGGCAGCAGGCGCAGGCCGACGAAGCCGGCCACCAGCACCGCGATCATCAGCAACGAGGTCGCGATCGGGCGCAGGATGAACAGGCGCGACGGGCTCGGACGCGCCTCGTCAGCCGACGGCGAAGCCGCGCTGGAGGAATCGGGTTGCATCGTCTGGATCAGTGCGCCGCGGCCGCTGGCGCGCCCATGCCCGCGCCGGAGCCCGCCGGCGCATGCCGCTGCCGCGGCGCCGACGCGCCCTGCGCCGGCACCACCTTCACGTGCGCGCCGTCGCGCAGGTGGTCGAGCCCGGCGGTGACCACGCGATCCCCGGCGGCGAGGCCGTCGAGCACCTGGGTCAGCCCGTCCCAGGCCACGCCCGCCTTGACGTCGTGCATGTGCACGACGCCGTCCGCGCGGATCACGTAGACGTAGTCGCCGCCGGCACCCACCGCCACCGCGGTGCTGGGCACCACCAGCGCGTGCTCGATGCTGCGCTCGAGCACGCGCACGTTCACGAAGGCATTGGGCACCAGGGTCAGCTGTGGGTTGTCGAAGCGCGCGCGCAGGCTGAGGGTTCCGGTGGTGGTGGAAATCTGGTTGTCGGCGGCGAGCAGCCTGCCCTGCGCGAGCAGGTGCGTATCCGAGGCGTCCCAGGCCTGCACCGTCGCATGCCGGTCGGCCGCCAGCTGCCGCAGCAGCGGACCGACCTGCGACTGCGGCAGCGCGAAGGTCACCTCGATCGGCTGCACCTGCGCGATGGTCACGATCGGCGTGGCCGCGCCGCCTGCGCTGGTCCCCGTCGCCGCGCTCGACACGCCGAGCGCTCCGGAGGTCCCCACCATGTTGCCGGGGTCGACCTGTCGCAGCCCGGCGATTCCCGACACCGGCGCCGTGATCCGGGTCCACTGCAATTGCAGCCGGGCGTTGTCCAGCGCCGCGCCATTGGCGTCGAGCTGGGCCTTGAGCTGGGCCACCGTGGCGCGCTGGTCGGCGACCTGCTGCGCCGAGATCGCATCCTGCTTCAGCAAGGTCTCGTAGCGAGCGAGGTCACTGCGCGCGCCGGCGAGTTGCGCGGCGGTCTGTTCACGCTGTGCCTGCGCCTGCTCGACGGCGATGCGAAAGGGGCGCGGATCGATGGTGGCCAGCAGCTGCCCGGCGCGCACCTTCTGACCCTGGTGGAAGTCCACGCTCTGCAGCAGTCCGGCCACGCGCGGAACCACGCTGGCCAGCGTGTGCGGGGTCACGGTGCCGAGGGCGCTGAGCCATACCGGCACGGTCTGCTCGTGCGCGGTCGCGGCGGTCACCGCGGTCGGCCCGGCCATGCCGAAGCCGCCGCGGCGCATCGCCGCCGGACCGGAGGCGCCATCGCGCCCGGTATGCCACCAGATCCCGGCCGCCAGCGCGATGAGCAACACCAGAGCCAGCAGCCAGGGCCAGCGTTTCACCGGTTTGCGGGAACTCGCGGCGGAATCGGGAGACGGCGGGGTCATGGAAGGCAGCAGAACGTGGGAAGCATGCGCGACGGCGCGGCATCGGGAATCATCGCCCGCGCGTATGTCGGCACGATGCAGCAGGCATGTCGAAATGTTACGTCGCGACCGGCGCGCGCGGCGCGGCCGGCGCCCTGCGGGTTCAGCCGCTCGTGCCGCCGTCCGGCGGCGTGCGCTGGTGATCCCAGAAGGTTTCGGATCCGGCGCCGTTGATCACCCGTGACAGCACGAACAACAGGTCGGACAGCCGGTTCAGGTACGGCAGCGCCGGCGACGCCTGCTGCGGCTCGGCCTGCTCGAACACGCGCACGAGCGCGCGTTCGGCGCGCCGCGCGACGGTGCGGCACACATGGGCCTGGCTTGCCGCGCGCGTGCCCCCGGGCAGGATGAATTCGCGCAACGCCGGCAGCCCCGCGTTGTAGTGCGCGATGCCCTCGTCGAGCCGGCGCAGCGCGGCTTCGCCGAGCAGGCTCATGCCGGGCACCGCGAGTTCGCCGCCGAGATCGAACAGATCCTGCTGCACCCGCAGCAGCAGTTCGCGCATGTCCGGCGCGAGGCTCTCGCAAAGCAGCAGACCGAGGTGCGCGTTGAGCTCGTCCACCTCGCCCAGCGCGTCGATGCGCGGCGAGGCCTTCGAGCAGCGAGAACCGTCGCCGAGGCCGGTGCTGCCGGCGTCCCCGGTGCGGGTGGTGATGGCGCTGAGGCGGTGTCCCATGCGTGGCTTCCGGAAGGAGTGGACGGGCAAGCCGCCCATTGTGGCGCAAAGCCACCTGCACCGCACGGCCGCGTGGGCCCGGCCTTGCGCCGGTGCCGGGCTTGGCGCGGTGTCCGCGACCGCGCCAGCCCGGCGCGGGCTCAATCGGAAGCCGCCGTCTCGCGCTTGGCCACCAGGGTCAGGATGTCGTAGCTGGCGACCAGTTCCTCGTCCTGGTTGCGCACCTCGACGTCCCAGGCCACGACCCCCTGGCCGCGCCCCTTCGCATCGGTCTTGCGACGATCGATCTTGCGCTTGCAGGTCAGGCGCGCACGGATGGTGTCGCCGATGCGTACCGGCTTGACGAAACGCAGCGTGTCCATGCCGTAATTGGCCAGTACCGGGCCCTCGGCCGGCGACACGAACAGCCCCGCCGCCGCGGAGATGACGAAGTAACCATGCGCGATGCGCTGGCCGAACGGTGAGTTGCGTGCCGCGATCTCGTCGAAATGCATGTAGAAATAGTCTCCCGACAGGCAACCGAAGTTGACGATGTCGGCCTCGGTGACGGTGCGCCGATGGGTCAGCAGCGATTCGCCGATGCGCAGTTCCTCGAAATGCCTGCGGAAGGGGTGCACGTCGGTCTCGATGCGCCGCGCGCCGCGTACGTATTCGCCCACCACCGCGGCCAGCATGGTCGGCGAGCCCTGCACCGCGGCGCGCTGCAGGTAGTGCGCGACCGCGCGCATGCCGCCGAGCTCCTCGCCGCCGCCGGCGCGGCCGGGGCCGCCATGCTTGAGCGCCGGCAGCGGCGAGCCGTGCCCGGTGGACTCCTGCGCCGCCTCCTCGTCGAGCACCAGGATGCGTCCGTGGTGCACGGCGGCGCGGCGCACCGCGTGCGCGGCCAGCGCCGGGTCGCGCGTGGCCAGCGTGGCCACCAGGCTGCCCTGGCCGCGCGCGGCCAGTTCCAGCGCCTCGTCGAGTTCGTCGTAGGGCAGCAGCGTGCTGACCGGGCCGAACACCTCGATCTCGTGCACCGCGGCGACGTCGCGCGGGTGCGCACAGGCCAGCAGCGTGGGCGCGAAAAAGGCCCCGTGCTCGGCGCCGACGCCCTTCCACGAGGCTTGCGTGCTGCCGTCGAACACGGTGTCGCAGCACTCGCGCAGGCGTTGCAGCGCGTCGGCCACGTCGCGCTGCTGGTCCTTGCTGGCCAGCGGCCCCATCTGCACTTCGGGCAGGCGGGGGTCGCCGATGCGCAGGGCCGCCAGCTTGGCGCCGAGCCTGCCCGCCAGCGCGTCCAGGTGGCGGCGCGGCACCAGGATGCGCCGGATCGCCGTGCACTTCTGCCCGGCCTTGACCCGCATCTCGCGCAGCACTTCGCGCGCGAACAGCTCGAACTCCGCGTCCTGTTCCTCGACGTCGGGGGCGAGGATCGCGCTGTTGAGCGAATCCGCCTCGGCGTTGAAGGGCACGCCGCGCGCCAGCAGATGCGGATTGGCGCGCAGCTTCGCCGCGGTCGCCGCCGAACCGGTGAAGGTCACCGCGTCCTGGCCCTGCAGGCGATCCAGCAGGTCCCCGGTGGAGCCGATCACCAGCTGCAGGCAGCCCTCGGGCAGCAGCTTCGACTCCAGCATCAGGCGCACCAGCGCCCACGTCAGGTAGGAGGTCGCGGTGGCCGGCTTGGCGATGCACGGCATGCCGGCGAGGAAGCTCGGCGCGAACTTCTCCAGCAGGCCCCACACCGGGAAGTTGAAGGCGTCGATGTGCACCGCCACGCCCTCGCGCGGGACCAGGATGTGGCTGCCGGCGAAGTGCCCCTGCTTGCCCAGCGCCACCACCGGCCCCTCGTGCACGACATTGCCGGCCGGAAGTTCCTGCGAGCCCATGCCGGCGTAGGCGAACAGCGTGCCGATTCCGCCCTCGATGTCGATCCAGCCGTCGTTGCGCGTGGCGCCGGTGTACAGCGACCACTCGTACAGCTGTTCCTTGTGCTCCGCGAGGTGGCGCGCCAGCGCCTTGAGCAGCGCGGCGCGCTGCTGGAAGTCGAGGTTCAGCAGGCCGCGCACGCCGGTGGTCCGCGCGTGGTGCAGCGCGGCCTCGAAGTCGCCCTGCCCGGCATGGGTGTGGGCGACCACGCTGCCGCTGGCGGCGTCGAGCAGCGGCTGTGCCGGCTCGGCGCCGAACCACTGTCCGGCCAGGTAGCTTTGCAGGATGGGGGGATGCATGGTGGGGATTCCTTGCTTGGATTCAGGCACGTTCCAGGGCCAGCGCCGAGCCCTGGCCCACGCCGACGCACATCGTGGCCAGCGCGCGCCGGCCGCCGACGCGCTCGAGCTGGCGCAGCGCGGTCAGCACGAGTCGCGCGCCCGAGGCGCCCAGCGGATGCCCGAGGGCGATCGCGCCGCCGTTCGGATTGACCCGCGCGTCGTCGTCGGCGAGTCCGAGCTGGCGCAGCACCGCCAGCGCCTGCGCCGCGAAGGCCTCGTTGAGTTCGATGGCGTCGAAGCCGCCGATGTCCCAGCCGATGCGCCCCAGCAGCTTGCGCACCGCCGGCACCGGGCCGATTCCCATGACCCGCGGCTCGACGCCGGCGGCGGCCGCTCCGACCACGCGCGCGCGCGGCTGCAGGCCCCAGCGACGCACCGCGGCGTCGGAGGCCAGCAGCAGCGCGCAGGCGCCGTCGTTCACGCCGGAGGCGTTGCCCGCGGTCACCGTGCCGCCTTCGCGCACCACCGGCTTGAGCCGGGCCAGCTGCTCGGCACCGGTGTCGGGGCGCGGATGCTCGTCGCGATCCACCTGCACGGTCTCACGCCCGCGCGGCGCCGCCACGGGGATGATCTCGCCGTCGAAGAATCCGGCGTCCTGCGCCGCCTTGCAGCGCTGCTGCGAGCGCAGCGCGAAGGCGTCCTGGTCGGCGCGCGAGACCTGGTGCTCGACGGCCACGTTCTCGGCCGTCTCGGGCATCGAATCGATGCCGTAGCGGGCCTTCATCTGCGGGTTGACGAAGCGCCAGCCGATGGTCGTGTCCTCGATGCGCGCGCTGCGCGAGTAGGCGCTGTCGGCCTTGCCCATCACGAAGGGCGCGCGCGACATGCTCTCGACGCCGCCGGCCAGCACCAGGTCGGCCTCGCCGCAGCGGATGGCGCGCGCGGCCTGCGCCACCGCGTCGAGCCCCGACGCGCACAGCCGGTTGACGGTGTAGCCGGGCACCGCGACGGGCAGCCCGGCGAGCAGCGCCACCATGCGCGCCACGTTGCGGTTGTCCTCGCCGGCCTGGTTGGCGCAGCCGTACACCACCTCGTCCAGCGCGCCCCAGTCGAGCCGGGCGTGGCGCTGCATCAGCGCGCGGATCGGCGCGGCGCCGAGGTCGTCGGTGCGCACGCTCGCCAGGGCTCCGCCGTAACGGCCGAACGGCGTGCGGCAGGCGTCGATGATCCAGGCCTGGGGGGTCGTGCTCATGGGTAGGTCCTCGTCAAGGTGTGGGTTCAAGGGGGCTGGCGGATGCGCACGGCGCCTGCGCCGGCAGGCGCATGTCGAGCATGCCGTGCAGGAACAGGTCGGCCACCATCGGCGCCAGCTGCTCGTACGACAGCCCGCGCCCGGGGTGGAACCAGGTGAACAGCCAGTTGATCATGCCGAACAGCAGCATCGCCAGCGGCTTGTCGAGCTCGCGTTCGCCGGCCTGCGGGCGCAGCACCCGCACCGCCTGCGCGAAGCGCGACACCACGTCGCGCTCGACGTCCAGGATGCGCTGCCGATCCTCGTCGCCGAGGAAGCGTACGTCCTCGGTCAGCACGCGGTGCGCGTCCTGCGCGCTGGCGTACTCGCGCACGAAACGCTCGATCAGCACGCCCAGCAGGCGCTGCGGGTCGGTGCACTCGGCCTGCACCTGCATCACCACGTCGAGCAGCTGGCGCACATGGGTCTCGGCGATGAGCGCGGCCAGCGCGTACTTGTCGCGAAAGTAGTGGTACAGCGCCGCCTTCGACAGTCCGCAGGCGTCGGCGACCTGGTTCATCGAGGTCGCCATGAAGCCCTGCTGCGCGAACAGCCGCGCCGCCTGGTTCAGGATCAGTGCGCGCTGCTCGTCGTATTGCGGAGCTCGTCCTCGGGCCATGTCGCGGTCTCAGGCCACGCGCGGCCGGTGGTCGAACACGCGCCGCGCCTTGCCGGTCAGCGTGCGCTCCAGCGAATCCGGAGGCAGCACGACCACGCGCGTGCTCACGCCGACGATGGTCTTGATGCGGTGGGCCACCCACTGCGCGATCTGTTCGCGCTGGGCCTCGCTGGCCTGCGCGTGGTCCGGCTGCACCTCGCAGTGGATCTCCACCTTGTCCAGCGGACCCTCGCGGCTGATGTGGATCTGGTACTGCCCGGAAAGCATCTCGTGCTGCAGCACGATCTCCTCGACCTGGGTCGGGAACATGTTGACCCCGCGCACGATCAGCATGTCGTCGCTGCGCCCGACGATCTTGCCCATGCGGCGGAAGGCGCGCGCGCTGGGCGGCAGCAGGCGCGTCAGGTCGCGCGTGCGATAGCGCACGATCGGCAGCGCCTCCTTGCTCAGGCTGGTGAACACCAGCTCGCCCTCGCTGCCTTCGGGAAGCACCTCGCCGGTCTGCGGATCGACGATCTCGGGGTAGAAATGGTCCTCCCAGATCACCGGCCCGTCCTGCGTCTCCACGCATTCGCTGGCCACGCCCGGGCCCATGACCTCGCTGAGGCCGTAGATGTCCACCGCCTTGATCCCCGCCTTGTGCTCGATCTCGCTGCGCATCGCCTCCGTCCACGGCTCGGCGCCGAAGATGCCCACCCGCAGCGAGCACTCGCGCGCGTCCAGGCCCTGGCGCGCGAACTCCTCGACGATCACCTGCATGTAGCTGGGCGTGACCATGATGATGTCGGGACGGAAGTCGCGGATCAGCTGCACCTGCTTTTCCGTCTGCCCGCCCGACATCGGGATCACCGTGCAGCCCAGTCGCTCGGCGCCGTAGTGCGCGCCGAGTCCGCCGGTGAACAGCCCATAGCCGTAGGCCACGTGCACGATGTCCCCCGGCTTGCCCCCGGCGGCGCGGATCGAGCGCGCCACCAGTCCGGCCCAGGTGTCGATGTCGCGCTGCGTGTAGCCGACCACGGTGGGCTTGCCGGTGGTGCCCGACGACGCGTGCACCCGCACCACCTGCTGGCGCGGCACCGCGAACATGCCGAAGGGATAGTTGTCGCGCAGATCGGACTTGGTGGTGAACGGAAAGCGCGCCAGGTCTTCCAGGCTGTGCAGGTCGTCCGGGTGCACGCCGCGCGCGTCGAAGGCGCTGCGGTAGTGCGGGACGTTGTCGTAGGCATGCCGCAGGGTCCAGCGCAGGCGCTGCAGCTGCAATGCGCTGATCTCGTCGCGACTGGCGGTCTCGATGGCTTCGAGCGCGGCGCCGCCGGCGCCTCGGGGCTGGTTCATGCTGGTCTCCTCCTGGCTGCGTGTCAAGGCTGGTCGGCGCCCTGCCCGTCGGGAACCACCTGGCGCGACTTCAGGCGGTGCGAGCGCCCGCGCATCAGCGCCACCACATGTCCGTGCTGGTTGCTCACGAGCACGTCGTAGACCCCCGTGCGCGCCTGCTGCGTGCGCTGCTCGCACAGCGCGGCGAGCACGTCGCCCTCGTGCGCCGGCGCGACGAAGTCCACGCTGACCCCGGCGGCCACGGTGACGTGATTGGCCGAGTTGCAGGCGTAGGCGAAGGCGGTGTCGGCCAACGTGGTGATCAGCCCGCCGTGGCAGATGCCGAATCCGTTGAGCATGTCGCGGCGCACCGGCATGCGCGCCAGCGCGCGCGCGGGGCCGACCTCGACGATCTCGATTCCCAGCGCCCGCGTGGCGTGATCGTCGGCCAGCATGGCGTCGCGCACGCGCTCGGCGAGTTGCTGCGCGGCCGGCTGCGGGTGATTGGCGGAAGAGGACAAGGGTGGGTCTCCGAAAGGTTCGAAAAGGCATGCCGCGTCGCGGCACGCGCGGGTCGGCGCGGGCGCCGCGGCGCCCGCGCTCAGCGATCGGTGAATCGCGGCGCGCGCTTGTGCGCGAAGGCCGCGACACCCTCCGCGTAATCCGCCGCGAAACCCAGTTCGCGCTGCGCCGCGGCTTCCGCGTCCAGCGCCTGTTCCAGGCTGCCGGCAGCGCCGGCGTCGAGCAGCTCGCGGGTGCGCGCCAGCGCGCGCGCCGGCTGCGCCGCCAGCCGCGCCGCCAGTGCGCCGACCTCGGCGTCGAAGGCCTCGTCGTCGACGCATTTCCAGATCAGCCCGCACTGCTCGGCCTGCGAGGCCGGGAGCTTCTCGCCCAGCAGGGTCATGCCCAGCGCGCGGGCGCGCCCGACCAGGCGCGGCAGCACCCAGGTAGTGCCGCTGTCGGGCACCAGCGCGATCGCCGCGAAGGCCTGCACGAAGGACGCGCCGCGCCGCGCCAGCACCAGGTCGCACATCAACGCCAGCGCGGCGCCGGCACCGGCGGCCACGCCGCCCACCGCGGCCAGCGTGGGCACCGGCATCGAGCGCAGGCGCAGCACCAGCGGCCGATACCGCGCAGCGACGACCTCGCCGAGGTCCCTGGGGCCGTCGCCGGGGGCCACCGCCGGGTCGCGCAGGTCCTGCCCGGCGCAGAACGCGCGCCCCGCCCCCGCCAGCACCACGCAACGCACGCTCGGATCGGCGGCCGCCGCGTCGAGTTCGCGCAGCAGCGCCGCGCAGAGTTCGCCGTTCAACGCGTTCAGCGCCTCGGGACGGTTCAGGCGCAGGGTCAGCACGGCGCCTTCGCGCTCGCACCGCAGCACCGCAGCATCGGGAGCAGTCATGGAAACCATCGGGGACTTCGGGTGCTGCGGCAGTGGCAAGGCTGCCGGCCCATGGGCCATCCAGGGCCCGGGAACCTGGGAATCGGCGCAGCACCGAATATTGTTGACCAACCGGTCGGTCAATACTAGGCTGGAAACTTTGCCCCGGGCAAGACCGCGGGGCATCCGGACAAACCCGAAGCCCGCCTTCCATAGCCCCGAACCCGCCATGCCCTGCTACTCGATCGACGGCGTCGTCCCGGTGGTCCATGCCACCGCCTACGTGCACCCCAGCGCGGTGCTGATCGGCGACGTGGTCGTCGGCGCCGGTTGCTATGTCGGCCCCTGCGCCAGCCTGCGCGGCGACTTCGGGCGCATCGTGCTGCACGAAGGCTCCAACCTGCAGGACTGCTGCGTGATGCACGGCTTTCCCGGGCACGACACGGTGGTGCACGCCGGAGGGCACATCGGGCACGGCGCGGTGCTGCACAGCTGCATCGTGCATCGCGACGCGCTGGTGGGAATGAACGCGGTCGTGATGGACGACGCCGAGGTCGGCGAACAGGCCATCGTCGCCGCCTGCGCCTTCGTCCCCGCGGCCATGGTGATTCCGCCGCGCACGCTGGTCGCCGGGGTCCCGGCGCGCATCAAGCGGGCGCTGACCGAACAGGAAATGGCCTGGAAGGCCGAGGGCACCCGCACCTATCAGGAACTGGCGGTGCGCAGCCTGCAGACCCTGCGCGAGGTCGAGCCGCTGCGCGAAATGCCGCAGCAGCGGGCGCAGTTGCGCGCGCCCACGGTGCAGCCGCTGGTGGCGCTGCGCGGCAAGGACAGGGACTGAAGCCCGGGCGCCCGCGGGACGAGCGCCGCGCCACGGCCCGCCCCTGCGCGCTCGCCCCCCGGTCCTCAGCCCGGAACGGGCAGGGCCAGCGCCATCTCGATGTCGGCGCGCAGCGCGTCGGGCTGGGTCTGCGGCGCGTAGCGCCGGATCACCTGGCCGTCGCGACCGACGAGGAACTTGGTGAAGTTCCATTTGATCGCCTCGGTGCCCAGCACGCCGCTGGCCTGTTCCTTCAGCCAGCGCCACAGCGGGTGGGTGTGCGGGCCGTTGACGTCGACCTTGTCGAACAGCGGGAACTCGATGCCGTAGCTGGTCTCGCAGAACGCGGCGATCTGCGCCGCCGTGCCGGGCTCCTGCGCGCCGAACTGGTTGCAGGGAAAACCCAGCACCGTGAAACCGCGCCCGCGATACGCGTGGTACAGCGCCTGCAGCCCGGCGTACTGCGGCGTGAAGCCGCAGGCGCTGGCGGTGTTGACCACCAGCAGCACCTGGCCGCGCCACCGCGCGAGCGATTGTTCGCGTCCGCCGATGTCGGTGGCACGGAAGTCGAACACGCTGCCGGGGCTCGTCGGCGCTTGCGCGGTGCCGGCGGACGCCGCGGGGTCGTCGGGGCGCGGGGCAGGATTCGGGGTCGGGGTCGGGGCAGTCATGTGGGCCTCCTGGGCGGTGCCTGCGCGGCGCCGTGCGGCCATGGATCGTCTGCGTCGCCGGACGCTGCCGCACGCGCCCTCGCCTCCGCCATGGCACCGAACAATACGCCGGCGGCGATCAGCGCGCCTCCGGCCGCGGCGTGCAAACCCGGGTGGCTGGCGCCCAGCAGCGCCGAACTCAGGCTCGCGAACACGATCTCCAGCATCATGGTCAGCGCGGTCAGGCCCGCGCTCAGGCGCGTCGCGCCGTACTGCAGCCCGAAGCCGCCGGCCACCAGCGCGCATCCCAGCAAGCCCACCGGCAGCAGCCACGCGGTGCGCGGCGCCGCAGGTGGCGCGATGGCGCCCGACTGCAGCAGCAGCCCGCCGAGCAGCGCGCTGCACAGCAGGGCTCCGACGAACATGGCCAGCATGCCCGCCGACGCCGACGCGCCGGCGCAGCGGCGCAGCATCACGTTGTTGAGCGCGAAGAACATGCCGCCGCACAGCCCCAGCCAGTCGGCGGCGTGGCGCGGCAGCGGCCAGCCGCCGCCGCGCGGCCACAGCACCAGCAGTGCCCCGGCCAGCGCCAGCGCCAGGCGCAGCCATCCGGCGAGCCCGATGCGCTCGTGCAGCACGGCGCGCGCCAGCAACGTCGCCCACACCGGCATCAGGTAGAACAGCAGCACCACGCGCACCACGTCGCCGGCCGCCACGCCGAGGTTGAAGCACACGTTTGCGCCGCCCGAGCCCAGCGCCACCAGCAGCAGCCCCGGGCTGCGCAGCACCTCGAGCAGCGTGCCCGGGCGCAGCATCAGCAGCAGCAAGGTGCCGGGAATCTCGATCAGCGCGGTGGTCCACAGCGGCTGCACGCCCAGCGCCTGGGCGTGGCGCACCGGCCACCACGACAGCCCCCACACCAGCGCGCTCAAGCCCAGCCCGGCGGCGGCCAGCCACGGCCCGCGCGGCGCGCGACGGGCGGACATCACCGCACCTGCGCGCGCAGCCGGTGGATTCCCTGCCGCAGCGTGGCGGCGGACATCTCGCCGACATACATGCGATCCAGGGTCCCGTCGCTGCGGATGAACAAGGTGGTCGGGTAGCCGGGCACGTCGTAGTACGCGGCCAGCCGGCGCTGCGTGTCGAGCAGCACCTGCGGCGAATCGGCGTAGCCCAGCGAATCCAGCAGTTGCCGAACCGCCTGCGGAGGATCGCCCTGGTCGGCCAGCACGATGCGCGCATCCCCGCCGCGCGCCGCCTCGCGCAGCAGCATCGGCAGCTCGCGCCGGCACGGCGGGCACCAGGTCGCCCACAGGTTGATGACCAGCGGGCGACCGCGCAGCGCGGCCAGGTCCACGCTGCGGCCATGCAGGTCCGGCAGCGCCAGCACCGGCAACGGGCGCGGCGCCGGTCGCAGCGCGCGCAATCCCGCCTGCCCGCCCAGCACGAGCAGCAGCGCGGTCGCGAAACCGGCGCTCAGCGCGCGGCGCAGCGGGCGCTTCCACAGCCCCCACGCGAGCAGCACCACAGCGGCGCCGATCCAGCCCGCGAGCGGATCGAATCCGCGGTCGCGCAGGTCGAGCATCGCGCCCAGGCTGTGGTAGTGGGCATGCCAGCGCAGCACGAAGACCACGCGCGCGACCAGCAGCCCGAGCAGACCGGCGGCCAGCCATGCCGGCTGCACGGATGCGGGCCGCGCCCCGTCGTGGTGCGCCAGCGCGCGCGCCACGAGCCGCGCCGCCCACCAGCCGAGCAACAGCAGCAGCGGCGACAGCGGCAGCAGCAGCGGCCCGAGGCGCAAGTCGTCCATGCTCGCTGCTCCGTCAGCCCTGCGCCGAATGGCGCGCCTCGCCGATCAGCTGGGTCCAGTCGCGCTGACGCATGTTGTGGGCGTTCCAGCGCATCACCAGCCACATGCTGAGCACGATGAACGCCCCGAACAGCAGCATGGTCGTGCGCACCGAGAGGTTCCATCCGATGAGCAGCGAGTACATGCCGAGCATCGCCAGCACGCTGAGGTTCTCGTTGAAGTTCTGCACGGCGATCGAATGCCCGGCCGACAGCAGCACGTAGCCGCGGTGCTGCAGCAGCGCGTTCATCGGCACCACGAAATAGCCCGCCATCGCACCGATCGCGACCATGAACATCCCCGCAAGCAGCAGGTACAGCGGCACATGCAGGCGCCCGACGGCGAACTGGAGGTCGGGCACCACGCCGCGCGTGTACAGCGCCACGACGATGCACATCACACCCATCGCCATGCCCACCGGGAGTACGCGCAGGCTGTTCTTCAGCGGAACCCGGCTGGCCGCCAGCATCGCCCCCAGCGCCACGCCGAAGGCGACCGTGGCCTGCAGCACCGCGGCATTGCTCAGGTCCAGGCCGAGCGCGGACTCGGCCCACTTGATGACGATGAATTGCAGGGTCGCGCCCGCCCCCCAGAACAGGGTCGTCACGGCCATCGAGATCTGTCCCAGCCGGTCGCTCCACAGCACGCGCATGCCCTGCCCGAACTCCAGCAGCTGGCGCACCGGGTTGGCGGTCTGGTGCGGGTAGCGCGCGCCGGTGTCGGGAATGCGCAGGTTGCACAGCGCGGCGACGACGTAGACCAGCGCGATCATCGCCAGCGCGGCCCCCGCCTGGGTGTCGACGTGCAGCATGCGCAGCGGCTGCAGCGACAGCAGCCAGCTGGCGGCGTCGCGACTCACCAGGAAGCCGCCGAGCACCGTGCCGAGAATGATCGAACCCACCGTGGTGCCCTCGATCCAGCCATTGGCCGCCACCAGCTGCTGCGGCGGCAGCAGCTCGGTGAGGATGCCGTACTTGGCGGGCGAATACGCGGCCGCGCCGAGCCCCACCACCGCATAGGCCCACAGCGGGTGCGCGCCGAACAGCATCAGCAGCAACCCGCCGAGCTTGACCAGATTGGTGATCAGCATCACGTGGCCCTTCTGCAGCGAGTCGGAGAAACCGCCGACGAATGGCCCGAGCAGCACGTACGAGACCGTGAAGAAGAACTTGAGCAGCGGAGTCATCCAGCCCGGCGAGCTGAGCTGGACCAGCAGCGCGATCGCGGCGATCAGCAACGCGTTGTCGGCGAGCGACGAGAAGAACTGCGCCGCCATGATCCAGTAGAAGCCTTTTTTCATTCGGTCCTTGAGAAAGCGCCGGGCCGCTCCGGGCGACGCACCCCGCACGCGCGGCACCCGCGGCACCATCAGCCCGCGAGGCAACGGATCTTTATAGCACAGCGCATGCGCCTTGCAGGCGGGCTCAGGCACTACACTGGCAGGTGCCATGCCGCGTCCGATCCAGGCCACCATCTCCCTCGACAGCCTGCGCCACAACCTGGCGCGGGCACGCACCGCCGCCGGTGGCGCGCGCGTGTGGGCGGTGGTCAAGGCCAACGCCTACGGCCACGGCATCGAGCGCGCCTTCCCGGCGCTGCGCGCGGCGGACGGATTCGCGCTGCTCGACCTGGCGGAGGCGGAAACCCTGCGCGCGCTCGGCTGGGGCGGACCGATCCTGCTGCTCGAGGGCTGCTTCAGCCTGGACGACCTCGCCACCTGCGAGCGCCTGAACCTGTGGCATGTCGTGCACGACACGGCGCAGATCCACTGGCTGGCCTCGCGGCGCAAAGCGCGCGCGCACCGCGTGTTCCTCAAGTTCAACAGCGGCATGAACCGCCTGGGATTCGAGCCGCAGCACTACCGCGCGGCGTGGCAGCGCCTGCAGGAACTGCCGGCCGTCGGCGCGGTCTCGCACATGACCCATTTCGCCAGCGCGGACGGCGCCGAGGGCATCGACGACGCGCTGGAGCGTTTCCAGTCGGCGGTCGACGGACTGCCCGGCGAGCGCAGCCTGTGCAACTCCGCGGCGCTGCTGCGATACGGGCGCGACGCGCAACCGCCGCGGCGCGATGCCGCGGCCGTGCTCGGCGACTGGGTACGTCCGGGAATCGCCCTGTACGGTGCATCTCCGACCGGGCTGGCGTCCGACGTGCGCCGCTGGGGCCTGCGCCCGGCGATGAGCCTGCGCACGCGCATCATCGGCGTGCAGACCATCGAGCCGGGAAGCGCCGTCGGCTACGGCGGGCTGTTCCGCGCCGAGCGCGCGATGCGCATCGGCGTCGCCGCGGTCGGCTACGCCGACGGCTATCCGCGCCACGCCCCCACCGGCACGCCGATCGTGGTCGACGGCGTGCGCACGCAGGTCATCGGACGCGTGTCGATGGACATGGTGACCGTCGACCTCGACCCGGTGCGCGCCGCAGGGCGCGCCGCCGACATCGGCAGCCCGGTGCTGTGCTGGGGTCAGCACGTGGACGCCGAACTGGGGATCGACGAAGTCGCCGAGGCGGCAGGCACGCTGGGCTATGAACTGATGTGCGCACTGGCGCGGCGCGTGCCGGTGCAACTCGAGTAATGGCCCGATCGAGCAGCACCTTCGTCTGCAGCGACTGCGGCGGACAGTCGGCGCAGTGGCTCGGCCGCTGCCCGCACTGCGGCGCCTGGAACACCCTGGTCGAGACCCGCAGCGCGGCGCCGACGCGCGCAAGCGCGCTGGGCGCCGGCGCCACGCGCTCGAGCCCGGCGCCGCTGGCCCCCGGCTCCACCGTGCAGGACCTGGCCTCGGTGCCCGCGGCCGTGCAGCAGCACATGCCCAGCGGAATCGGCGAACTCGATCGCGCGCTCGGCGGCGGGCTGGTCGCCGGCAGCGTCGTGCTGCTCGGCGGCGACCCCGGGATCGGCAAGTCGACGCTGCTGCTGCAGGTGCTGGCCTCGCTGGCTCCGAGCACCCGCGTGCTGTATGTCAGCGGCGAGGAATCGGCGGCGCAGATCGGGCTGCGCGCGCAACGCCTGGGGCTGCAGGACGCGCAGGTACGCCTGATGGCGGAGATCCAGCTCGAACGCATCGGCGACGCGCTGGCGGCCGAGCGCCCGACGGTGTGCGTGATCGACTCCATCCAGACCGTCTACACCGAGCAGCTGTCGTCGGCACCGGGTTCGGTGGCGCAGGTGCGCGAGTGCGCCGCGCAGCTCACCCGCCACGCCAAGTCGGCCGGCACCTGCATCGTGCTCGTCGGCCACGTCACCAAGGAGGGGGCGCTGGCCGGACCGCGGGTGCTGGAGCACATGGTCGACACGGTGCTGTACTTCGAGGGCGACACGCACAGCAGCTTCCGCCTGATCCGCGCCATCAAGAACCGCTACGGCGGCGTCGGCGAGCTCGGCGTGTTCGCGATGACCGAGCGCGGCCTGAAGGGCGTGGCCAATCCGTCGGCGATCTTCCTGTCGCACCACGGCGCGCCGGTTCCGGGTTCGTGCGTGCTGGCCACGCTGGAAGGCAGCCGCCCGCTGCTGGTGGAGATCCAGGCGCTGGCCGACAGCGCCGCCGCGCCCAGCCCGCGCCGGCTCAGCGTGGGCCTCGACCCCGCCCGCCTGGCCATGCTGCTGGCCGTGCTGCATCGCCACGCCGGAGTGTCGTGCGCCGACCAGGACGTGTTCGTCAACGCGGTCGGCGGAGTGCGCGTGCCGGAACCGGCGGCCGACCTCGCGGTGCTGCTGGCGATCCAGTCCTCGCTGCGCAACCGTGCGCTGCCGCGCGGGCTGGTGGCCTTCGGCGAAGTCGGACTGGCCGGCGAGATCCGCCCCGCGCCGCGCGGCCAGGAGCGCCTGCGCGAAGCCGCCAAGCTCGGCTTCTCGGCGGCCATCATTCCGGCGGCCAACGCGCCGCGCCACAAGCCGGAGCAGTTCGACGGCATGAGCCTGCACCCGGTGCAGCGCATCGACCAGGCGCTGGAACTGCTGCGCACGCTGCAGGAAGCCGGCTGAGCCGGCGCTCCGTCGCTGCGGCGCGAGCGCCGCGGCGAGGCCTCAGCCCGCGGCCATCTGCGGCGGACGATCCGCCGCGGCCTGCTGCTGCAGCTCCTCGACCCGGCGCACCACCAGGTGCGCGGCTTCGCCGTCGGCGCCGGCGCGCAGCTCGAGCACCTGACGGTGGAAGCGCACCACCCCGCTGCGGTGGGCGACGCTGACCAGCGTGGTGTCGGGCAGTTGCTGCTGCAGCAGCCGGTACATGTCCGCCTCCAGCGACTCGTCGAGCGCGCTGGTGGCCTCGTCGAGGAACAGCCACTGCGGCCGCGCCAGCAAGGCGCGCGCGATCGCCAGGCGCTGCTGCTCGCCGGGGGACAGGCGTTGCATCCAGCCGTCGTCGAGGTCGAGCAACGGCACCAGCTGCGGCAGGCGCGCCAGTTCCAGCACCTGACGCAGGCGTGCGTCGTCGAAGGCCTCGGTGGGCATCGGGTAGCACAGCACCTCGCGCAGCGGCCCCATCGGCAGGTAGGGCTTTTGCGGCAGGAACAGCAGGCGCCCGCCCGGCAGACTGTGATCACGCCCCTGCGCGTAGGGCCAGATGCCGGCCAGCCAGCGCATCAAGGTGCTCTTGCCCAGCCCCGAGGACCCGACGATCAGCGTGTGCTGCCCGGGCTCGATGCGCTCGCCGGCGGCCTGCAGCAGCGGCCGCCCGTCCGGCGTGTCGATGCGCAGGTCGCCCAGCGCCACGCCTTCGGGCGACGGCGAGCCTGGAAGCGGCAGCGGCTGCGGCAGCGCCTGCGCGGCGGCCGCCGGCGGGGTGGCCGATTCGATCGAATCGAGGAATGTGCTCAGACGCTGCAGCGTGGCCAGCCAGCCGACGATGTCGCCGTAGGCCGAGATGAACCACGACAGCGAGCCCTGCACCTGGCCGAAGGCGTTGGTGGTCTGGGTCAGTCCGCCCAGCTGGATCTTGCCCGCGAAGTAGCGCGGCGCCGCCACCAGGATCGGGAAGATGATCGCCAGCTGGCCGTAGAACGAGCTGTACCAGGTGAACAGCTTCTGGCGCTTCATGATGCCCCACCAGTTGTCCCAGACGTGCGAGAAACGCTGGCGGTGCCCCTCGAGCTCGCGCGACTCGCCGCGGTACAGCGCGATGCCCTCGTTGTGCTCGCGCGTGCGCGCCAGCCCGAAGCGGAAATCCGCCTCGTAGCGCTGCTGGTCGAAGTTCAGGCGGATCAGCGGCTTGCCGACGCGGTGCGCCAGCCAGCTTCCCACGCCCGAGTACACCAGCGCCGCCCACACCATGTAGCCGGGGATGTGCAGGCCCCACAGCGTGTAGGCGCCCGACAGCTGCCACAGCACGAACAGGAAGGAAAACAGCGTCACCACCGACGACACGACCCCGAAGAACAGGCTCAGCGTGGTGTTGACGAAGGAGCGGATGTCGTCGGAGATCCGCTGGTCCGGGTTGTCCTCCTGGCCGCGGCGCAGCGCCATGCGGTAGTGCGTGCCGCCGTCCAGCCAGTCGCGCAGGAACACCTCGGTGACCCAGCGACGCCAGCGGATCTGCAGCATCTGCTGCAGGTACTGCGAATACACCGCCAGCACGATGTAGATGAAGGCCAGCACCGTGAACACCAGCAGCAGGTGCTTGAAGCGGGGGAAGGCGTGCGCCTGCAGCGCGTTGAAGAAGTCCCGGTTCCAGAAGTTCAGGCGCACGTTGATCCAGATCAGCGCCAGATTCATCCCCAGCACGGTCAGCAGCAGCAGCCAGCCCATGCGCCGGTCGTCCGACACCCAGTAGGGGCGGGCGATCTGCATGAACCTGCGGAAGGAGAAGCGGTAGGGCCGCGGGGCGGGAACTGGACTGGACATGGCTGGACGATGCGACTGCGCGAACGGAGCGCCGGCCCCGCGACCGAAGCCGGGGCGACGGCAGGCGCCATTGTGCCCGCAACCCGCCGCAGGGTGGGGCTGCTGCGCCGTAAAATGAAAGTTTCAACACCTGCCACCTGATTCTGGAGATCTCCATGGCCTTGCCGACGCCCGCGTCCATGTCCGACCGCGACGGGAAAATCTGGATGGACAGCCAGCTCGTCGAATGGCGCGACGCCAAGATCCACGTGCTGACCCACACGCTGCACTATGGCTGCGGGGCCTTCGAAGGGGTGCGCGCCTACGAGACCACCCAGGGCACGGCGATCTTCCGGCTGCGCGAGCACACGCAGCGCCTGTACGACAGCGCGAAGATCCTGCGCATGGAGATTCCGTTCACGCTGGAGCAGGCCATGCAGGCCCAGCTCGACGTGGTGCGCGCCAACGGCTTCTCGTCGTGCTACATCCGGCCGCTGGTGTGGATCGGCGACAAGAAGCTCGGGGTCTCGCCGCGCGGCAACACCATCCACCTGATGGTGGCGGCGTGGCCGTGGGGCGCCTACCTCGGCGAGGAAGGCATGGCCAAGGGCATCCGCGTGAAGACCAGCAGCTACACCCGGCACCACGTGAACATCACGATGTGCAACGCGAAGACGGTGAGCAACTACACCAACAGCATCCTCGCCAACCTCGAGGTCACGGCCGACGGCTACGACGAGGCGCTGCTGCTGGACCCGCAGGGATTCGTCAGCGAAGGCGCCGGCGAGAACGTGTTCGTGGTGCGCGACGGCGTGGTCTACACGCCCGACGCCTCGTCGGGCGCGCTCAACGGGATCACGCGGCGCACGGTGTTCTCGATCTGCGAGGACCTCGGGCTGCAGGTGGTGCCCAAGCGCATCCCGCGCGACGAGATCTACATCGCCGACGAGGCCTTCTTCAGCGGCACCGCGGCGGAGATCACGCCGATCCGCGAGCTCGACGGCGTGAGCATCGGCGCCGGCCGCCGCGGCCCGATCACCGAGCGCATCCAGAGCGCCTTTTTCGACATCGTCGGCGGACGCAACCCCAAGTACGCCGACTGGCTGGCGCGCGTGTGAGCGCGCCCTGCGTGGAGACCCGTCCCTCATGAGCGCCATTCCCAAACCCGAGATGCCGGTGGTCGAACTCAAGGCCGCCGACCTTCCCGCCTTCTGCCCGAACCCCGCGATGCCGATCTGGAGCGCGCACCCGCGCGTGTTCCTCGACGTCACGCACGGCGAGGCGGCGTGCCCGTACTGCGGCACGCGCTATCGCCTGGCCGACGGCGAAGTCGTCCACGGGCACTGATTGAGCGCGCCGGCGACGCCGCCGCGCGACCGCGCCGTGCGCAGCCTGCTGGTGGCGCCGCAGTGGATCGGCGACGCGGTGATGGCGCAGCCGCTGGCGGCGTTGCTGGCAGCGCGCGGCGAACGCGTCACCGCGCTGGCACTGCCCGGCGTGGCCGCGGTGCTGCGCGCGATGCCGGGCATCGAGCAGGTCGTCGAGGCGCCGCTGCGCCACGGCCACCTGGACCTGCGCCAGCGCCTGCGCCTGGCGCGTGAACTGCGCGCGTGCGATTTCGCGCGCGCCTACGTGCTGGGCAACAACCTGAAGTCGCGGCTGGTGCCGTGGCTGGCGCGCATCCCGGTGCGCATCGGCTGGAGCGGCGAAGCCGCCGGCGCCCTGCTCACGCAGGCGCTGCCGGCGCGGCGCGGGTCCGTCCGCGGCGACATGCGCACGCACTACGCGGCGCTGGCCGCGAGCGACTCGAACACCGAGCCCGCGCAGCCGCTGCTGCGCGTGGATCCCGCGCGCGCCGCGGCGGCGGCCGCGCAGTGGGGGCTGCAAGGCGAATTCGTGGCGCTGTGCCCGGGGGCCGAATACGGACCCGCCAAGCAGTGGCCGACCGCGCATTACGCGTCGCTGGCGCGCATGGCGCATGGCGCCGGGCTGCGCGTGGCGATCGTCGGCAGCGCGCGCGAGCACGACGCCGCGGCGGCCATCGCGCGCGACGCCGCCGACATCGAAGTGCTGGACCTGTGCGGACGCACGTCGATGGCGCAGGCCGTCGACCTGCTGGCGGGCGCCGCGGGCGTGGTCAGCAACGATTCGGGATTGATGCACGTGGCGGCCGCTCTCGGCCGCCCGACGGTGGGCGTCTACGGCTCCACCGACCCGCGCCACACGCCGCCTGCCGCGCATCGCAGCGCGACGCTGTGGCTGCATCTGGAATGCAGCCCCTGCTTTCAGCGCGAGTGTCCGCTGGGGCACCTGAACTGCCTGCGCGCGATCGACCCGCAATGGGCGTGGAGCGAGCTGCGCGAGCTGATGCAGCGACCCGCGGCGAACTGATTCGGCGTATCGACGCGGCGCCACGCGGGCGCCGCGTGGGAGCTTCAGCCGTCGGTGCCGTTGCGGCGCGCCGGCGGCGCACCGCGCCGCGTGTTGCGTGCGCCGTCGCGGCGCGGCTGCGCGTGGCCCGCGCCCGGCTCGCCGCGGCCGTGACCGCCACCCCCCTGCGGGCGCGGCGCATCGGCCCTGCGCGCCCCCGCGGAACGGCCGCCGCCGCCGCCGGAGCGACCGTTGCCGCCCCCGGTGGCGCGGCCGCCGCCGATCACGGTGCGACCGACACGGATCGGTTGCGCGCGCTCCTGCGGGTCGGGTTCGAAGCCGGCCACCAGCACGCGCTCGATGGGACGTGCGATGAGGTTCTCGATGTCGCGCAGGAAGCGCAGCTCGTCGACGCACACCAGCGACATCGCCTGGCCCTCGGCGCCGGCGCGCCCGGTGCGCCCGATGCGGTGCACGTAGTCCTCGGGAACGTTCGGCAGCTCGTAGTTGACGACCAGCGGGAGCTGGTCGATGTCGATTCCGCGCGCCGCGATGTCGGTGGCCACCAGCACCTGCAGCTTGCCGCTCTTGAAATCCGCCAGCGCACGCGTGCGCGCGCCCTGGCTCTTGTTGCCGTGGATCGCGTCGGCGCCGATGCCGTCGCCGCGCAATTGCTCGGCCAGCCGGTTGGCACCGTGCTTGGTGCGCATGAACACCAGCACCTGCCACCAGTTGTGCTCGCGGATCAGGTGGGTCAGCAGTTCGCGCTTGCGGTCGCGGCCCACCGGGTGCACGGTCTGGCGCACCAGCGGCGTCGCGGTGTTGCGGCGCGCCACTTCGATCACCTTCGGCTTGTTGAGCAGGCTGTTGGCGAGCGCCTTGATGTCGTCGGAGAAGGTGGCCGAGAACAGCAGGTTCTGGCGCTTCGGCGGCAGCAGCGCCAGCACCTTGCGGATGTCGTGGATGAAGCCCATGTCGAGCATGCGATCGGCTTCGTCGAGCACCAGCGTGTCGACCCCCGACAGGTCCAGCGTGCGCTGGCCGTGGTGGTCGAGCATGCGCCCCGGGGTCGCGACGACGATGTCGACGCCGCGCTTGAGCGCGTCGAACTGCGGCTGCATGCCGACGCCGCCGTACATGACCATGCTGCGCAGCTTCAGGTGCTTGCCGTAGTCGCGCACGTTGTCGGCGACCTGCGCCGCGAGTTCGCGCGTCGGCACCAGCACCAGCACGCGGGGGATGACCTGGCCGCGCGCGTTGCGCGCCGGTTGCGACTGGCTCAGTCGTTGCAGCAGCGGCAGCGTGAACGCCGCGGTCTTGCCGGTCCCGGTCTGCGCCGCGGCGAGCAGGTCGCCGCCGGCCAGCACCGCGGGAATCGCCTGCGCCTGGATCGGAGTGGGCGTGGAGTAGCCCTGCTCGCTCACCGCAAGCATGATGGGCTCGCTGAGCCCCAGAGATGCAAAAGTCATGGATTCTTTCGGAACCCGCGCGCCTGGGTTGTGGACACGGCGCTCGGGGAAGCGCGACGACCGTTTCCCGTGCCGGAACCGCAAGGACCCTGGGGCCTTCGGGCTCCGCCCCGGTCGCGCCGGGGGGAAACGCCAGTTTGTCGTCGCAGCCGACGGCCGGCGTGCTGCCGGCAGGAGTCGATTCGTTCGACAGCCGGCGCAGCAAACTGTCAACGCGCCGGCAAGACTCGTAGTGTAGCGCATGCCCACGCGACGCGCCGGGGCCGGCACCGGCCCGCGGCCCATTGGCTATGCTGCGCCCATGGCGCGTCGGCGCCGCATCCCCGAACCCGAACAGGAAGCTCCACCATGTCCGTCTACGACACCCTGCAAAGCCTGGGAATCACCTTGCCCGCGGTGGCCACTCCGGCCGCGGCCTACCTGCCGTACGTGCAAAGCGGCGATCTGCTGTTCGTGTCCGGGCACATCAGCAAGCGCGACGGCAAGGTGCTGACGGGCCAGCTCGGCCGCGATCTCGGCACCGCGCAGGGCCGCGACGCCGCGCGACTCGTCGCCATCGACCTGCTGGGCACGCTGCACGCCGCCTGCGGCGACCTCGGACGCGTGCAGCGCATCGTCAAGCTGCTGGGACTGGTCAACTCGACCGCCGACTACACCGAGCAGCACCTGGTGATCAACGGCGCGTCGGAATTGCTCGGCGAAGTGTTCGGCGCCGCCGGGCAGCATGCGCGCAGCGCCTTCGGCGTGGCGCAACTGCCGATGGGCGCCGCGGTGGAGATCGAGCTGATCGTGCAGCTGCGCGCCTGAGTCCGCGCGCGCGCCCGGCCCTTCGCGCCCTCAGCCGGCGCGACGCATCGAGTCGGCCTTGAAGCCCGCCACCGGCTTGCCGCGGCGGGCGCGCCTGCCCACGTACTCCTGCAGCGCGCGGGCGCCCAGCAGCTGGCTGCGCGGCTTGCCGCCGCGCCCGCTGCCGCCGAGCTCCAGCGCGTCGCCGTCGAACAGCGCGAGGGCCGCCACCACCGACTGCCCGGGCTGCAGCGCCATCAGCTGCAGGCCCCGTCCGCCGCGCGACAGCTCGCGCAGCTCGTCGAGCCCGAACACCAGCAGCCGCCCCTCGCTGTCGAGCACCGCGAGCTGGCGCGCCTGCGCCGTCGCGCCCTGCGCGTCGACGCGGCGCAGTGCCTGCGGCGCCAGCGGCGTCTCGCCCGGCTCCAGCGCGACGAAGGTCTTGCCGGCGCGCTGCCGGCTGCTCAGCGCCTCGGCCGCGGCGATGAAGCCGTAACCCCCGCCGCCCGCCAGCAGCAGCGGGGTGTCGGCGGCACCGCACCAGTAATGCGCCGGCGCGGTGCCGGCCGGCGGCTCGATGAAGCGGGTCACCGGCAGGCCGTCGCCGCGCCCGCCGGGAAGCTGCGCCACGGCCAGGCTGTACGCGCGCCCGTCGCTGCCCAGCACCCACAGCGTGTCGGTGCTGCGGCAGGCGAAGGCCTCGAGCAGCGCGTCACCCGGCTTGAAACCCAGTGCGGCGAGGTCGAGGCCATGGCCCTTCATCGCACGCAGCCAGCCCATGCGCGAGACGACTACCGTGACCGGCTCGTCGGGCACGCGCAGCTCCAGCGACGCGCGGCTTTGCTCCTGCAGCAGGGTGCGCCGCTCGTCGCCGTGCTGGCGCGCGTCGGCCTCGATCTCCTTGATGACGCGCCGGCGCAGCGCCTTGTCGTCGTCGAGCAGGGTGCGCAGTTCCTCGCGCTCGTCCTGCAGGCGCGCGATCTCCTGCTCGATGCGGATGGCCTCCAGGCGCGCCAGCTGGCGCAGCCGGATCTCCAGGATGTCCTCGGCCTGGCGCTCGCTGAGCCGGAAGTGCTGCATCAGGGCCGGCTTCGGCTCGTCGCTTTCGCGAATGATGCGGATCACCTCGTCGATGTTGAGCAGCACCGCGCGCCGGCCCTCGAGGATGTGCAGGCGGTCGTCCACCTGCTGCAGCCGGTGCGTGCTGCGCCGACGCACCGTGAGCAGCCTGAAGCCGGTCCATTCGTGCACGATGTCGAGCAGCGACTTCTGCCGCGGCTTGCCATCGGCGCCGATCATCACCAGGTTCAACGCGACGCTGGTCTCCAGGCTGGTGGTCGACAGCAGCACCGAGACCAGCTCGTCCACCGCGGTGCGCGAGCTCTTGGGCTCGAACACCAGGCGCACCGCGGCCTCGCGCCCGGCCTCGTCGCGCACGCCGTCGAGCACCGCGAGCACGGTCTGGCGCAGCTGCTGCTGTTCGGCGGTGATCGACTTGCGGCCCGCCTTGGGCTTCGGATCGGTGAGTTCATCGATCTCCTGCAGCACACGCTGCGCCGAGCTGCCGGGAGGCAGTTCGTGCACCACCAGCTGCCATTGCCCGCGCGCCAGTTCCTCGACCTTCCAGCGTGCCCGCACCTTCAGGCTGCCGCGCCCGCCCGCGTACGCGGCGCGCAGCTCGGCGGCGCTGCTGATCACCTGGCCGCCGGTGGCGAAATCCGGTCCCGGCATCAGCTGCAGCAGTTCGTCGAGCGTGGTGGAGGGCTTTTTCAGCAGCGCCACGCAGGCCTGCGCGACCTCGCGCAGGTTGTGCGACGGGATCTCGGTGGCCATGCCGACGGCGATTCCGCTGGCGCCGTTGAGCAGCAGCATCGGCAGGCGCGCCGGCAGCAGCCGCGGCTCCAGCGTGGAGCCGTCGTAGTTGGGCTGGAAGTCCACCGTGCCCTGGTCGACCTCCTCCAGCAGCAGGCGCGCGATGGGGGTCAGGCGCGCCTCGGTGTAGCGCATCGCGGCCGCGCCGTCGCCGTCGCGCGAGCCGAAGTTGCCCTGCCCGTCGATCAGCGGATAGCGCTGCGCGAAATCCTGCGCCAATCTCACCAGCGCGTCGTAGGCGGCCTGGTCGCCGTGCGGGTGGTACTTGCCCAGCACGTCGCCGACCACGCGCGCCGACTTCACCGGGCGCGCGCCGGCGCCCAGGCCCATGCGGTCCATCGCGTACAGGATGCGCCGCTGCACCGGCTTGAGGCCGTCGCACACGTCGGGCAGCGCGCGCCCCTTGACCACCGAGATGGCGTAGTCCAGGTAGGCCTGGCGTGCGTAGTCGGCCAGCGCCAGCGCGTCGCCGTCCTCCACCGCGGCGGCGGCGAACAGGTCGGCGGTGTCGGAGCCCGGCTCGCGGCCGGGGGTCTGCGATTCGGAAGGGGTCATCGACTCGTTCTCGGAAATTCAGCGCGACACCGCGCGCGGCGCCGCGGCCCGCTGCCGGGGCCGCGCCGCGCGCGGCGTCGCATCACACGTCCACCTCGACGCGGTCGCCGAAGGTTTCCATCAGTTCGCGCCGCGCCTGCGCCTCGCCCTTGCCCATCAGGTGCGTGAACAGCTCGGCGGTGGCCTCGCTGCCGAAGGTGCCGAAGCCCACCTGCGGCAGGCGCCGCGTGTCCGGGTTCAGCGTGGTCTCCCACAGCTGCTCGGCGCTCATCTCGCCCAGGCCCTTGAAGCGCGACACGCTCCATGCGCCGTCGCGCACGCCGTCCTTGCGCAGGCGGTCGCAGATCGCCTGCAACTCGCCGTCGTCCAGCGCATACAGCTTGGCCGCCGGCTTTCTGCCGCGCGCCGGCGCGTCCACCCGGTACAGCGGCGGGCGCGCGACATACACGTGGCCGCGTTGCACGAGCTGCGGGAAATGCCGCAGGAACAGCGTCAGCAGCAGCACCTGGATGTGCGAACCGTCGACGTCGGCGTCGCTGAGGATGCAGATCTTGCCGTAGCGCAGCCCGGCCAGGTCGACCTCGTCGTGCAGCCCGTGCGGGTCCAGCCCGATGGCCACCGCGATATCGTGGATCTCCTGGTTCGCGAACAGGCGGTCGCGCTCCACCTCCCACGAGTTGAGCACCTTGCCGCGCAGCGGCAGCACCGCCTGGAACTCCTTGTCGCGCCCCATCTTCGCCGAGCCGCCGGCCGAATCCCCCTCGACCAGGAACAGCTCGTTGCGCGAGGTGTCGCGACTCTCGCAATCCGTGAGCTTGCCGGGAAGCACCGCGATGCCCGAGCCCTTGCGGCGCTCGACGCGCTGCGCGGCGCGCTGGCGACTCTGCGCCTGCGCGATCACCAGTTCGGCCAGCGCGCGGCCCTGCTCGACATGCCGGCCCAGCCACAGCTCAAGCGCCGGCCGCACGAAGCCCGAGACCAGACGCACCGCGTCGCGGCTGTTCAGGCGCTCCTTCATCTGCCCCTGGAACTGCGGATCCAGCACCTTCGCCGACAACACGAAGGAGGCGCGCGAGAACACGTCCTCCGGCAGCAGGCGCAATCCCTTCGGCGCCAGTGCGTGCAATTCGATGAAACCCTTGACGGCCTGGAACAGGCCTTCGCGCAGTCCCGCCTCGTGGGTGCCGCCGGCCGGGGTCGGGATCAGGTTCACGTAGGACTCGCGCAGCACGCTGCCCTCGCTGCTGAAAGCCACGCACCAGTCCGCGCCCTCGCCGGCCGCGAAACCCTCGGTCTGCTCCTGCGCCGCCCCCTGCCCCTCGAACTCGAGCAGCACCGGCGTGTCCCCCAGCGCCTGCCGCAGATAGCCGCGCAGCCCCAGTTCATAGCGCCACTCCTGGGTCTCGCCGCTCTTTTCCACGTGCATGCGCACGCTGAGCCCGGGAAGCAGCACCGCCTTGCTGCGCAGCAGGTGCGCCAGCTCGCCCAGCGGCAGCTGCGGCGACTCGAAATAGCGCGGGTCGGGCCAGGCGCGCACCCGCGTGCCGCTGCGCGCCTCGCCGCGCGTGAGCGCCCTGCTGCGCAGGGGCTCGACCGGCGCGCCGTCGGCGAAGCGCAGCGCACTGGCCTGGCCGTCGCGATGCACCTCGACCTCGAGGCGACTCGACAAGGCATTCGTGACGCTGACCCCGACCCCGTGCAATCCGCCGGAGAAGCGGTAGGCCGCGCCCGCCTCGAGCTTGTCGAACTTGCCGCCCGCGTGCAACTGCGTGAACACCAGCTCGACCACCGGCACGCCTTCCTCCGGGTGCAGTCCCACCGGGATGCCCCGTCCGTCGTCCTGCACGGTGACGCTGCCGTCGGAGTGCACGATGACGTCGATACGGGTCGCGTGACCGGCCAGGGCCTCATCGGCGCAGTTGTCGATCACCTCCTGGATGATGTGCAGCGGATTCGCCGTGGAGGTGTACATGCCGGGACGTTGCCTGACCGGCTCCAGCCCCTTGAGCACGCGGATCGAGGCTTCGCTGTAGCTCGCTCGCTTGGAGGATGTTCCCATCGACGCTTGTGGATAAGACTCGAGAAATGTGGACAACCCGCGGCCCCTGCGAACGCCTCGCGCAACCGGCTCATTTATCCCCACCGGATGGGGAAAGCCTGCCCCGCAAGCGCTGCCGAACCCAGGTTTCATGCGGCCCGGATCACCGATGCCCAAAAACCGGGCAGGGCATGCGCCGAGGTCGCGGACCTTGACAAGAGGCGCGCGGCATGCGAGCCACGCGGCAGCGGACGATTCTAGAACGCGGCACCCGCGCGGCCGCCGCGCAAGGCCGCGCGGGTGTCGCCGCAGGCGTAGCTGTGCTTGAATCCGGGGGTGCCACCGCAGGGCCCTCATGCCGACATCTCCACCTCCATCGCCCGGGCTGCGAAGCTCCTCGCCCGACGCCCCGCCGCCGGCGGCGCCGTCGCCGTGGGTGACTCGCTTCGCGCCGCTGCTGCGCGCCCACGCGCAAGTGCTCGACCTGGCCTGCGGGCGCGGACGCCATGCGCGCGCGCTGGCCGCGCTGGGCCATCGGGTGCTGGCCGTCGACCGCGACGAATCCGCGCTGCGGGAGCTGCGCGGACTGCCGGGAATCGAGGTACTGGCTGCCGACCTGGAGGCCGCGGCGTGGCCGCTGGACGAACGGCGCTTCGACGCCGTGATCGTCACCAACTACCTGTGGCGCCCGCTGCTGCCGTCGATCGTGCGCGCGGTGGACCGCGCCGGGGTGCTGCTGTACGAGACCTTCGCCCTCGGGCAGCAGGCCATCGGGCGCCCGCGCAACCCGCAGTTCCTGCTGCGCCCCGGCGAACTGCTCGACGCGGTGCGCCCCGGGTTGCGGGTGGTGGCCTACGAAGATGGATACGTCGCGTCGCCCCACCCGGCCTGCGTGCAACGCATCTGCGCGGTGCGCGAGCCCGATTCCGGCGCCGGCGATTCCCATGCGCCCAAGTACAATCTGTGAATTTCCCGAAGTGGCTGGCATGAACACCATCACTGGCAGCATCGTGGCCCTGGTCACGCCCATGCATGAGGACGGCAGCGTCGACTTCGACGCGCTGCGCCGCCTGATCGACTGGCACATCGCCGAAGGCACCGATTGCATCGGCGTCGTCGGAACCACCGGCGAGTCCCCCACGGTCAATGTGGAGGAACACCACGAAATCATCCGCGTCGCGGTCGAACAGGCAGGCGGGCGCGTGCCCATCATGGCGGGCGCCGGAGCCAACTCGACCGCCGAGGCGATCGAGCTGTCGCACTTCTGCAAGGAGGTCGGCGCCGACTGCACGCTGCAGGTCGTGCCCTACTACAACAAGCCGACGCAGGAAGGCATGTACCGGCATTTCCGGGCCATCGCCGAAGCCACCGACATCCCGATGGTGCTGTACAACGTGCCGGGGCGCACGGTGGCCGACCTGCAGGCCGACACCGTGCTGCGCCTGGCCGCCATCCCGAACATCGTCGGCATCAAGGAAGCCACCGGCAACATCGACCGCGCGCTGCAGATCCTGCGCAAGGCGCCCAGGGACTTCAGCGTCTACTCCGGCGACGACTTCACCGCGCTGGCGCTGATGCTGGTGGGCGGCAAGGGCAACGTCAGCGTCACCGCCAACCTGGTTCCACGCCTGATGCACGACATGTGCGTGGCGGCAGTCCAGGGGCGCGCGCGCGAAGCCACCGAGATGCACATGCGCATGATGGACCTGAACACGCTGCTGATGTGCGAACCCAACCCCACCGCGGTGAAGTGGGCGCTGGCCGCCGCCGGCCGCATCGAGAGCGGAATCCGGCTGCCGCTGGTGCCGCTGGCCGGCCGCCACGACGAACTGCGCACGGCGATGGCCGCGCTGGGCATTTCCGTCCTTCATTAACCCATCACACGTTATGCGCCGAAATTCTGTTCGCGGCCTGCCGCACGCGCGTCGCAGCTGCCTGGCCGCCGCCGTGGCCGCGGTCCTCGCCCTCGCAGGCTGCTCGTCGGTCAGTGACGTCGTGCACGGCCACTCGGTCGACTACCAGAGCGCCAAGGCGGGTCCGTCGCTGGACGTGCCGCCGGATCTGACGCAACTGGCGCACGACCAGCGCTACGCGATCCCGGGGCAAGGCTCCCGGCAGGAACCGGTGAGCGCGCTGGCCTATCAGAGCACGGTACAGCAGGAACAGCAGCAGGCGGCCAGCCGCTCGGTGCTGCCGGAATTCCCCGGCATGCACATCGAGCAGCAGGGTACGCAGCGCTGGCTGGTCGTCGACGCCAGCCCGGACGCGCTGTGGGACAAGGTGCAGACCTTCTGGCAGCAGAACGGCTTCTACCTCACCGAGTCCGACCGCCAGCTGGGGGTGATGCAGACCGACTGGGCCGAGAACCGCGCCAAGCTGCCGAAGGACTTCATCCGCAAGTACCTCGGCAAGGTGTTCAACTCGCTGTACGACACCGGGGAGCGCGACCGCTACCGCACGGTGTTCGAACGCACCGCGAACGGCAAGGGAACGCAGATCTTCATCAGCCACCAGACCATGGTCGAGGTCTACACCGACGCCCAGCACACGCAGACCGTGTGGCAGCCCGGAACGCCCGATCCGACCCTCGACGAGGTGTTCCTGCGCAAGCTGATGGTCAGCCTCGGCGCCACCGACCAGCAGGCGAAGGAGCAACTCACCGTCGCGCAGCATCAGGCGCAGCAGGTGCCGCAGGCCGTGCTGGTCGACGACGGCCATGCGCTGCAACTGCCGGACGACCTGGAGCACGCGTGGCGTCGCGTCAGCCTGGCGCTGAACACCGCCGGTTTCACCGTCACCGACCGCAACCGCAGCGCCGGCACCTTCGACGTGCGCTACGTCAATCCGCAGGCCGCGCTGAAGGCCGAGCGCGACAGCGTGGGCTTCTTCGGCAAGCTGTTCGGCGAGAAGAGCCCCAGCGTGACCCCGCAACGCCTGAGCATCGCCGTGCAGGCGGCCGGAACCGGATCGCGCGTGACCGTGCATGCGCTCGACGCCGGCCCCGACGCCGCTGCCTCCGAGAGCAACATCCTGCACGTGCTGCTGCAGCAACTGCAGTAGGAGCCGCCGCCGCGGCACCGCCGCAGCAGCAAAGAGCCCGGGTCACCCCGGGCTCTTTTCGCTCCGCGTTCGCTCCGCGCCTGCCGCCGGCTCGCGCTATCCGCCGACTCCGCGGGAGCCGGCTCGGTGCCGGCCGCTTTTCTCCTGCCTGATCACCAGCGCGGTCGTAAGTATCGCCCACACGATCATGGTGATCGAGAAAAGCAGGATCTGCATATCGAAGCTCACGTCACTTCTCCTCGCCGCGTGCAGGCCTGGAGCAGTCGGCATGCAGCGCCGATTGCTGCCGACGAAGCTCGGTCGTGCGTACCTGGTAAGCCAGGTAGATGAAGGCGAACCATACGCTGCAAGCCAGAAGAACGGCAAAGACCTGACTGTTGGCGATCGAAAGGCCCGACACGGCCGCGAATTGCATGTAGGCCAGCGCCTCCAGATGCAACTTGCCCACGACCAACCAGGGGGCTTCCACGTCGATCCGCCCGGCCGTGCCCGGCACGGCGCGGGGGATCCGCGCTGCGCGGCTTCAGGCGTAGCTGCGCACGCGCAGCGACAGCGCCTGCAACGCGGCGATCCCGCTGTGCTCGGCGCGCAGGCACCAGTCCTGCAGGCGCTGGCGCAGCTGCTCGGCGGAGGCCGACGAGTGCTGCCACACCTGCGACAGCTCTTCACGCATGCGCAGCAGGGTCTGCAGCGCCGGGCTGCCCTGCGCGGCCGCGTGGATGGCCGCCAGCGACGGCGCATCGAGCATGTCCGGCTCGTGGCTGACCAGGCGGCGCGCGGCGCGCAGTTCGAGCACGCGCGAGCGCGCTCCCCCGGCGGCGCGCACGCGGCGCAGTTCCTCGCGCAGCATGCGGCGCAGTTCGCGCGCGTAACGCGCCATCAGGTCGTAGCGGTTGGCGATCACGCTTTGCAGCAGCGCCGGGTCGACCTGCGCGCGCGCCTCGCCGAGGCGAGCCTTCGGCGGCAGCTTGCGCACCTGCGCCAGGCCCAGCCACGAGAACAGGCGGATGTAGCCCCAGCCGATGTCGAATTCCCACCACTTCACCGACAGCTTCGCCGAGGTCGGGAAGGTGTGATGATTGTTGTGCAGTTCCTCGCCGCCGATGATCAGGCCCCAGGGCGACACGTTGTGGCTGGCGTCGCGGCTGGCGAAATTGCGATAGCCCCACCAGTGGCCCAGGCCGTTGACCACGCCGGCCGCCCAGATCGGGATCCACAGCATCTGCACCGCCCACACGGTGGCCCCGATCGCGCCGAACAGCAGCAGGTCGACGATCAGCATCAGGCCCACGCCGTGCCAGGTCAGGCGAGCGTAGACCCGGCGCTCCAGCCAGTCGTCGGGAGTCCCGTGACCGTAGCGCTGCAGCGTCTGCTCGTTCGCCGCTTCCGCGCGGTACAGCTCGGCGCCGCGCAGCAGCACGCTGCGCAGCCCGAGCACGACCGGGCTGTGCGGGTCCTCGGCGGTTTCGCAGCGCGCATGGTGCTTGCGATGCACCGCCACCCACTGGCGGGTCGACATGCCGGTGGAAAGCCACAGCCACAGCCGGAATACGTGCATCAGCGCCGGATGCAGATCCAGTGCGCGGTGCGCCTGCGAACGGTGCAGGAACACCGTCACGGCGATGATCGTCAGGTGGCACGCCAGCAGCGTGTACAGCACGATGGTCCACGGACCCGCGTGCAACAGGCCGTGCGCGGCCCAATCTTGCAAGACTTCCAGCATCGATGATTCCACAACGACGCGCCGCCGCGGGCGGCGCAAACCGGGAACCGGCGACCCGCCGGCTCCCGAAGGACTTCAAGCAAGACTTATACCACAGGCGCGCCGCGAGGGTCCGGGGGAAATCCTGCGCACGACCGCGCTTCAATCGCCGCGCTGCAGGATCGCGGCGAAGAAGCCGTCCGTGCCGTGCCGGTGCGGGTACAGCCGCAGATAGGGTCCGGCAGGCGGCTCGCCGGGCAGGCGCTGGCGACGCCACCAATCGGCGGCGTCGAGCAGGCGCAGCGAGGAATTCGCGGCCAGCAGTCCTTCGACGACCTGGCGGTTCTCGGCATCCAGCAGGCTGCAGGTGGCATAGACCAGAAGCCCGCCCGGCTTGAGCAGGCGCGCCGCCTGCGCGACGATGGCCGCCTGCTGCCGCGCCAGCCGCGGCAGGTCCTCCTCGTGCATGCGCCACTTCAGGTCGGGGTTGCGGCGCAGCGTGCCGACGCCGCTGCACGGCGCGTCGACCAGCACGCGGTCGAGCTTGCCCGCCAGGCGCTGCACGCGCTCGTCGCGCTCGCTGGAGATGGCCACCGGGTACACATTGGACAGGCCGCTGCGCGCCAGCCGCGGGCGCAGCTTTTCCAGCCGGGTCTGCGACACGTCGAAGGCGTAGAGGCGGCCGCTGCTGCGCATCATCGCCCCCAGCGCCAGGGTCTTGCCGCCGGCGCCGGCGCAGAAGTCCGCCACCATCTCGCCGCGGCGCGGCGCCAGCAGCAGCGCCAGCAGCTGGCTGCCCTCGTCCTGCACCTCGACCCAGCCCTGTTCGAAGGCGCTGCTGCGCTGCAGCGCCGGCTTGCCGCGCACGCGCAATCCCCATGGCGACAGCGCGGTCGGCTCGCACTCGATGCCCTGCTCGCGCAAAGCCTGCTGCGCCTGCTCGCGGGTGGCCTTCAGCAGGTTCACCCGCAGGTCCAGCGGAGCCGGCTGCAACAGCGCCCGGGCGAGCGCCTCGAAATCCTCGTCCGCTTCGGCGGGCAGCGCCTCGCGCAGCTGCCGGGCCAGCCAGTCGGGCAGGCTCAGGCGCAACGCCGGCGCAAGGCCCGACACGTCCTGCGCCAGCGCGCGTTCGCGCCACTCCAGCAACGGCGCGGGAAAGCCCGCCCCGGCGACCGCGCCCTGCCAGCCCAGCGCCAGCAGGCGCAGCTCGGCGCCGCCCTCGGGAGCTCCCTGCGCCAGATGACGCCACAGGCGCAGGTTGCGCACCACCGCGTACACGGTCTCGGCCAGCACGTGGCGGTCACGCTGGCCGAGTCGCGGGTGGGCGCGGAAATAGCGCGACACCACCGCGTCGGCCGGGAATTCGAACACCAGCACCGCGCGCAGCAGTTGCACCGCGGCATCGAGCAGCCCGCCGCCCGCCGCGCGCTGCGCGCCACGCGGCGCTCGCGACTTCGCCGTGCTCATCGCCGAAGCTCCGCGGCGGCGCCGGCCTGCCGGATCGGCAGCACGCGCACGCGCTGGCCCTGCACGCGCAACCGGCCCTCGACCAGCGCGCGCACCGCCGCGGGGTAGATGCGATGCTCCTGCTCCAGCACGCGCGCGGCCAGGCTGGCCTCGGTGTCGTCGTCCAGCACCGGCACCACCGCCTGCTCGACGATCGGGCCGGCGTCGAGTTCGGGGCTGACCAGGTGCACGGTGGCGCCGTGCCAGCGCACGCCCGCCTCGAGCGCCCGCCGATGCGTGTGCAGCCCGGGAAAGGCCGGCAGCAGCGAAGGGTGCACGTTGATCAGGCGCCCTTCGAAATGCTGCACGAAACGCGGGCCGAGCATGCGCATGAACCCGGCCAGCACCACCGCCGCCGGGGCGTGCGCGTCCACACGCTGCATCAGCAGCGTGTCGTAGGCCTCGCGGCTGGCCGCCGCGCGGTGGTCCAGCACCTCGGTCGCGATGCCCTGCGAGGCGGCGTAGCGCAGACCCGGCGCATCGGCGCGGTTGCTGATGACGGCGGCGACACGCGCCGGCCAGTGCTGTTCGAGGCTGGCCCGCACGATGGCCTGGAGATTCGACCCTGCGCCTGAGATCAGGACGACGATCGTGGAAACTTGCTCGGGCATGGACGAAGTGTAGTGGCCGGCTGGACGGCGCCTGCCGCGGCGCGTCGGATAATGGGCCATTTGCGCCTGCCCGAACCGCCATGAAATGCCCGTTCTGCCAGCATCCCGACACCCAGGTGGTGGAGACCCGCGAGGTCGAGGACGCCACGGCATTGCGCAGGCGCCGGCGCTGCGCCGGCTGCGACAAGCGCTTCACCACCTACGAGCGCGCCGAGGTCAGCTTCCCGGCCGTGGTCAAACGCGACGGGCGGCGCGTCGAGTACTCGCGCGCCAAGCTCGAGGCCTCGCTGACGCTGGCGCTGCGCAAGCGCCCGGTGCCGGCCGAGCATGTCGACGCCGCGATCGGGCGCATCGAGCAGCGCCTGCTGCAAAGCGGCGCGCGCGAGCTCGACTCCACCCATCTGGGCGAATGGGTGATGGACGAACTCAAGCGCATGGACGACGTCGCCTACGTGCGCTTCGCCTCCGTCTACCGCAGTTTCAAGGACCCGGCGCAGTTCGTGCAGATCCTCGAGGAAATGGCACGCGGCGCGACGCCGCGGGCGCCGGCGCGGCGCAGCACCCGCGGCGGGCGCAAGTCATGAGCCGGCACGGCGGCCCGCGGCGTCCCCGGAGCGCGCGATGAACCCCGCGCAGACGCCGCGCCAGGGCTACGACGAATTCGACCTGCGCATGATGCGCCGCGCGCTGGCGCTGGCCGAAGGCGTGCTCTACCGCACCAGCCCGAACCCGCGCGTGGGCTGCGTGCTGGTGCGCGACGGGCGCGTGCTCGCCGAGGGGGCGACCGAGGAGGCCGGCAGACGCCATGCGGAGATCGTCGCGCTGGATGCAGCGCGCGCGCACGGCATCGACCCGCGCGGCGCCACCGCCTACGTCAGCCTGGAGCCCTGCTCGCACCACGGGCGCACCCCCCCATGCGCCGATGCGCTGGTGGCGGCCGGCGTGGCGCGGGTGGTGGCGGCGGCGCGCGACCCCAACCCGCTGGTCGACGGCGGCGGTCTGCAGCGCCTGCGCGCGGCCGGCGTCGACGTGGCCTGCGGGCTGCTGGAAAACGAATCCCGCGAGCTGAACCTGGGCTTTTTCTCGCGCATCGAGCGCGGGCGTCCGTGGCTGCGGCTGAAGGTGGCGTCGTCGCTGGACGGCGTGACCGCGCTGCCCAACGGGGCCAGCCAATGGATCACCGGGCCCGCCGCGCGCGCCGACGCGCACCACTGGCGCGCCCGCGCCTGCGCGGTGCTCACCGGCATCGGCACGGTGCGCGACGACGACCCGAGCCTGAACGTGCGCCACGTCGCCACCACGCGCCAGCCCTGGTGCGTGGTGGTCGACAGCCGGCTGGAACTGTCGCCGCGGGCACGGCTGCTGCAGCACGGCCGCGCGCAGCGCGTGCTGGTGGCGCACGCGCTGGGCGACGCCGAGGCGGCGCGCCGAGGCGCGGCGCTGCTGGAGCTGAGCGTGGGCCTGCTGGCCATCCCCGCCGCGCCGGACAAGCCGGGCAAGGTGGATCTGCATGCGCTGATGCACGAACTGGCGCAGCGCCAGATCGGCGAACTGCACGCCGAGGCCGGCGCACGCCTGAACGCCTCGCTGCTGGGCGCCGGCGTGGTCGACGAACTGCTGCTCTACCAGGCCCCGCTGCTGCTCGGCCAGGGCGCCGGAATCGGTCCCTTCGGCCCGCTGCAGCAGGTCGACCAGGGCCTGCGCCTGCACCGCGTCCAGGTGGAGCCGATCGGCGTGGATTTCCGCTGGAGGGCGCGGCTGGCGGGCGGCTGAGGCTGCAGCAGGGCCTCGGCCCGCGCACGCCCCTTCGCGCGGTGTTGGCACCCCGGAGCGGCATGCCTGGAGTCACAATGCTCCGCAGCGGCCCCGCATCCGGGCCGCGCCGCACCTCGCCAGGACCCCTGCTGCAGACCGCAGACCGCGATGAACGCCAGCGACCGCTGCCCGCCCTTGCTCGCGGCATCGTGCCTGTGGGGCGCCCTTGCCTCGCACGCGGTCGCGTCCGCGTCGCAGCCGGCCCCGCCGATCGCGATTCCCGCTCCGTTGGACAGCGCGCCGGAACACGCGACGATGCCATTCACTCCGACGCCCGACATGCTGGCCGGGCCCGGCACGCCCGGGCCCGGAGCCATGCTGCTGCTGAAGCGGCTGTCGTTCATCCACGCGCGCGACCTGCCGCCGCCGTTGCGCGCCATGGTGCAGGCGCGAATACGCTCGACCGACACGGCGCGCGGCGAGATCGACGAGGACGAAGGTCCCTGGCCGGTCGACGCGGTGTCGCTTGCACCAGCCTGGAGCAGCCGTGGCGTGCTCGAGATCCGGCCGCATGATCTCGCAGGCAGCGGTTTTGCCCGCCTGCGCCTGCTCGGCTGGGCCCCCGACCACGCGGGAGCCGGGGACGTGGTGACCACGGTGGAACGCCACTTTCTTCGCGAGGACGGCGTGGTCGTGGCGCTGCGGGAATGGAACTACGCCTTCGGCACGGCCGCGGTCTTCATGGTGCGCGAACTGCTCAACGCGAAGGTGGGCGAACACCCGGCGGTGCTGTCGATCGAGACCGCGCCGAGCGGCCGTGTGCGCAGTTCGCTGCATTGGCAGGATTCGCGCACCGACTACCGCATCACGGTACTCGACGACCTGGATCGCCCGCGCGCGGCGTCGGCCGGAACCTACGACCGGGCGTGGCTGCTGGAGCTGGCGCGCAGCCTGGGGACCTGAGCACGACCTCGGCAGGGCCCGCGGTGCCCGGAGCCCCTGCCGCCCAGGCTAGCGCGTACCGCGCCCCCGCGGCGCGGGGTGGGTGCTGCGGGGCTTCACGCTCACCGGCACCGATGCGGCCGCGTTGGGCATGGCGGCGGGTTCGCGCGGCGCCGGGGTGCGCGCCTCGCGCGGGCCGGTCTCGTCGGGGCGCAGCGCCTGCGCGACGCGGTCGAGCACGCCGTTGACGTACTTGAAGCCGTCGGTGCCGCCGTAGGTCTTCGCCAGGTCCACCGCCTCGTTGATGATCACCTTGTACGGGACCTCGGGCAGAAAGCGCATCTCGTAGGCGCCCAGCAGCAGCAGCGCATGCTCCACCGGCGAGAGCTCGCGGCTGGGGCGGTCCAGGTAGGGCTGCAGCGCCTCGTCGAGCGCCGCCGCCTCGCGGATGCAGCCGTGCAGCAGCGACTCGAAGAGCTCGCGGTCGAGCTTGATGGTCGGGTAGCGCTCGTGCAGGAAGGCCTCGATGGCGCCGGCGTCGGTGCCGGCCAGCAACCACTCGAACAGTCCCTGCAGGGCCAGTTCGCGCGCCTTGCGGCGCGCGCTCTTGGCGGGTGTGGACGATGTCGTCATGCCGATGCCTCCCCGCGCAGCGAGCGCGCCAGGCGGGCCATCTCGACGGCCACGCGCGCGCACTCGGCGCCCTTGTCGATGCGCGCCAGCGCCTGCTGCTCGTCCTCGACGGTGAGTATGCCGTTGGCCACCGCGATGCCGTGGTGCAGCGCCACCTGCTGCACGCCGGCCGCCGAGGTGTCGCAGACCAGCTCGAAGTGGTAGGTCTCGCCGCGGATCACGCAGCCCAGCGCGACCAGCGCGTCGTAGGCGCCGCTGCGCGCCAGCTGATCCAGTGCCTGCGGCACTTCCAGCGCACCGGGCACGCTGAGCACCTTCGCCGGCTCCGCGCCGAGTTCGCGCAGCTGCTGCGCGCAGGACTGCAGCAGGCCGTCGGTGATGTGCACGTTGAAGCGCGCCTGCACCAGCGCGATGCGCAGGCCGCGGGCGTCGAGCTGCGCGGGGTCGTCCCGCAGTCGGGCGTTTTGCATGTCGTCGCGTCTCAGGATCCAGGGGTGCAGGGCGCCGCGTCGGCCGGCTGCGGCGGCGGCTCGAAGCCGTCGACCTCGAGTCCGAAGCCGGCCATGCTGGGCATCTTGCGCGGCGCCGCCAGCAGACGCATGCGCCGCACCCCGACATCGCGCAGGATCTGCGCGCCGATGCCGTAGTTGCGCAGCGCCGCGGCGGCGCCGCGGCTGCGCGCGTCGCGTGCCGGCGCCGCGAAGCGCTGCGCCACCTCGTCGGCGGTCTCGCCGGCGTTGAGCAGCACGACCACGCCGCAGCCCTCGTCGCCGATGCGCTCCAGCGCCTGCTGCAGGCCCCAGCTGTGGCGCGAGCATTCGCGGTCCAGCGCGTCCATCACCGACAGCGGCTCGTGCACGCGCACCAGCACCGGCTGCGTGCTGGCCGCCGGGTCGCCCTTGACCAGCGCGAGGTGCACCCCGCCGCCGGCGCGGTCGCGGTACAGCACGGCGTCGAGCAGCCCCGCCGCGGTGCGCATGCGGCGCTGCTGCGTGCGTTCGATCAGGCTCTCGTTGCGGCTGCGGTATTCGATGAGGTCGGCGATGGTGCCGATCTTCAGGCCGTGGCGCTGCGCGAAACCTTCCAGGTCCGGCAGGCGCGCCATCGTGCCGTCGTCGTTCATGATCTCGCAGATCACCGCCGCCGGCTCCAGCCCGGCCAGCTGCGCCAGGTCGCATCCGGCCTCGGTATGCCCGGCGCGCATCAGCACGCCGCCCTCCTGCGCCATCAGCGGGAACACGTGGCCCGGCTGCACGATGTCCTCGGGGCGCGCGTTGCGCGCCACGGCGACGCGCGTGGTGTGCGCGCGGTCGGCCGCCGAGATGCCGGTGCTGACGCCCTCGGCGGCCTCGATCGACACCGTGAACGCGGTGCCGTGCGCCGAACCGTTGCGGTGGACCATCGGGCGCAGGCCGATCTGCTCGCAACGGGCCCGCGTGAGGGTCAGGCAGACGAGCCCGCGGCCGTGCGTGGCCATGAAGTTGATGGCCTGCGCGCTGACGTGCTCGGCCGCCAGCACGAGGTCGCCCTCGTTCTCGCGGTCCTCCTCGTCGACCAGGATGACCATGCGTCCGGCGCGGATCTCGTCGACGATTTCGGAAATGGGGCTGATGGGCATGTGCTGCGCGCGCCGCAGCGGCGCGCGTCCGTCGGAAAAGCCAGCGGCCCGGCAGGCCGAAAAGCGAACGGCCCGGCGGGCCGAACGCGCATTGTAGGAGGCAGGCATGCGCCTGCGCTCGCCGCCGCGGGCCAGGGCGCTGCGCCCACGCCTGGGCTGACCGACAATGCCGAACCGGGGGACGCCCGCCGCCGCGCGGTGCTCCATGTCGTTCGAACCTACACAGACAAGGGGGAGATCCGTGATTCTCGAACTCGCCGACATCCTGATCCAGCCCGGCCGCGAGGCCGAATTCGACGCCGCCATCCAGCGCGGCGTGACCGGGGTCATCGCCAAGGCCGACGGCTTCGTCGGCTGGCGCGTGCACAAGGGCATCGAGAACCCGCAGCGCTACCTGCTGCAGATCCGCTGGCGCAGCCTCGAGGACCACATGGAGGGATTTCGCAAGTCCCCCGAGTTCGCGCGCTGGCGCGACATCGTCGGGCCCTTTTTCGCGCGCCCCCCGCAGGTCGAGCACTTCGAACTGCTGGGGGAGTCGCAGGATTGAGCCCGCGCACCGCGACGCTTGCGGGCAGTCACGCGCGCGGCGGCATAATTGCCGGCTGGCTCGCTCTTGCCCGCATCGCGGCGCCCGGTTGTGGCTTCGGAACAGGAACTTTCGGTCTTTTTGCGCAGCGTGGAGAAGCGGGCGTTCAAGCGCGCCCACTTCGCGACCCAGAACCCCGACTCCGCGCTGGACATCGTGCAGGAGTCGATGATCCGTCTGGCCGAGAAGTACGGCGACCACGACGCCGCGGAATGGCCGCTGCTGTTCCAGCGGATCCTCACCAATGCCATCCTGGACTGGCACCGGCGCCAGAAGGTCCGCGCCGGCTGGATGACCAACTTGTCGGATTTCCGCCACGAAGGCGACGACTCCGACGCCGATTTCGACCTGCTGGAAACCCTGGAGGTGGAAGTCGGATCGGGGCATGGCGAGGCGGCCGACCGGCTGCTGGAGCGGGCGCAGACCCTGGAAATCCTGGAAACGGAGATCCGGCGTCTCCCGGAGCGTCAACGCGAAGCGTTCCTGCTGCGTTACTGGGAGGGGTTGGATGTGGCCGAAACGGCCGAAGCCATGGGCTGCTCCGAGGGAAGCGTGAAAACCCACTGCTCCCGCGCGACGCAGGCACTGGCCAAGGCCTTGCGGGCACGAGGTGTGGATCATGAAAACAGATAAGGACATGGCGGCGCGCAACGACGCCGCGCAGGCGCGCTTCGGCTATGCCGTGGCCGCCCGACTGAGTGAAGCCAGCGAGCGTCTCGATCCCGAGATCGCCGACGCGCTTGCGCGCATGCGGCGCGAGGCGCTGGACCGCCGCCGCCGGCCGGCGGCCGGCATGCTGTGGGTCGCGCAGGGCACGCAGGCCGTGCTCGGCCATTCGCGCCGCGAAGGCGCGGGCTGGCGCGTGCGCCTGGGGCTGGCGCTGGCGCTGCCGACCCTGCTGTTCGGCTTGTATGCACTGCAGCATTACGAGCAGGAGCGATTCGTGCACCGCATCGCCGACATCGACACCGCGCTGCTGCTCGACGACCTGCCGCCGCAGGCCTATACGGACCCGGGATTCCGGACCTACCTGCGGCAGGGCGCCTGATGCGGCGCCGTGTCGGGCACGCGCTGCGCCGGCTTCGTCGCATCGCCGCGTTGAGCCTGGTGCTCGTGCTGGGCGCCTGCGCCGGCTGGGCCTGGGCGGCCGCGCCGGCCGCCGGCAACGCCGACTGGCAGCACCTGAGCCCGATGCAGCGCGAGGCGCTGGCCCCGCTGCAGCGCGAGTGGCCGCGTTTTTCCGCGGACCGCAAGCGCAAATGGCTGAACATCGCCGCACGTTACCCGGCGATGAGCCCACAACAGCGACAGATGCTGCAGCGCCGGATGGTGGAATGGGTGCACATGAGCCCCCGTCAGCGGCGCATCGCGCGCGAGACCTATCTGGCCACCGGGCGCGCCCCGCTGCAAAGCCGGCGCAAGGCCTGGGAGCGCTACCAGAAGCTTTCGCCGCAGCAGCGCCACGCGCTGGCGCGCGAGGCCCACAAGGCCCCGCAGCCCCCGCATGTCGTGCAGTATTCGGCACACCAGCCGCGGCTGCCGCTGCATGCTGCGTCGCAGGCGAAGAAGCCGGCGCCGACGGCGCGCCCCGCGTCGGCCCCTGCCGCGGCTGCGGCAAGGCCCTCGGCGGTGCCGTCGCCGACGACCTCCGGGCCGCGCGGCGCGGCGTCGGGCGCCGCCACGCCGCGCGCCGCATCCGCCCCGGTGGCGCAGGCGCCTGCGGCGACCACCGCGTCCGGCGCTGCGGCTCCTGCCGCGCGCCATGGGGCCTCGGCCCCGCTGATCGCGCAGCCCGAGATCG
>JAKAXL010000062.1 GCA_021816585.1 Pseudomonadota bacterium
GGTGTTGGTCGGCGTGAGAGTGCCGGGAAGGTAGAACGCGACGGTCCCACCGGCCAGGGGGTTGCCGTTCCCGTCGATGAACTGCTGCTTGCCGTTGGCGAGCTGTTGTGACATGCTGGCGCTCCTGGAATGCAAAAAGCCGCCCGAGGGCGGCTGAAATGGGGTCGAAATGGATCAGGAAGTGCGCAATCCAGATCCGGCGTGGCCGGATGTCATCGCGGTGCTGCTGTTCGGGCTCATCATCTTCGGCGGCGATGCCATGTCGAGCTGGAAGCTCGGGCACTTCTTCGAAGTGAACTGGTGGCCGGCGCTGCGCATCGTGCTGTGGGTCTGGATCCCGCTGCGCGCGATCGACCTGCTGCGCGGAGGCCCCTCGTACCGCTGGGCCATGCGGCGCGCGCATCGTGCCATGGTCAGGAACATCACCGGGCGCTCTGGTTGAACTCGTAGCCGAGCAGGGATCCCGGCGCCGCTGCGCGTTCCGCGTCGGTCAGCGCGTTGCGCAATCCGACCGCGAAACGCCCGCGCTTGACCTTGGAGAAGGCCCGCTCGACTGCGCCCGGGTCCTGGTTGAACAGCAGATCTCCCCGCGCCGCCAGCTGCTTCTCGCTGGGTCGCATGGCCCATTGGCTAAGCGCGTTGGCCCCGGTGCGCGCAGCGCTGCCGACGTCGCCGCGGACCAGGTGATTGATCGGCGTGGCGATGTCCGGGGCGCCGGCAGCACCAAGCAGACGCCGAGCGGTTTGCGAGCCCTTCAGTACCTCGTTGCGCGTGGCGGCGAACTGCGCCTCGTTGCGCATCTGCTGCTCGAACCGGGCGAAGGCTTGAGGGTCATCGAAGGCCGCGGCGATCTTCGAGCGGATCAAGCTGTTGCCGAAGATCTTGCGCGTGACGTCGGCGCCATCCTGCGCGCCGGCGATCTTGTCCTGCAGCGCGCGCGTGACACCGCTCAGGAAGAACTGCCGGTCGCTCGGGGTCATGCGGGACACAACCGAGGCGGTGATTTCGGGATCATTGCTCAGCGCGCGGCGCCCCAGGCTCAACGCGTCGAGCGACTGGGAAGGTCCAGCCCACGCCGCGCGAGCGGCTGCATAGTCCGGGTTGAGGGTGTCGAGGTGGTCGACGAACGCCTTGCGCACGGAATCCACCGCGCGCCCGCGCTGGTCGAGCACCAGGCGCCCGGTCGTCGGGTCGCGGTACTGCTCGACGATGTTGTCCAGACCGCGCTTGACCGCGTCAAGCGTGCGCATGTTGGGGACTGCGCCCACGACGGGCGCCCCCCTTTCGTCGGTTCCCACGATGCCGTATTCGGTCGGGTTGAACGGCTTGCCTTGCGCGAGGGACTCCAGGCGCTGCACCTCGAGGCCCTGGTGCAGGCCGGCCTTGGCCACCGGATCGTCCAGGAACTGCTGCAGGCGCGGGCTCCAGACGGCGCCGGGAGCATTCGCACTGCCGTCGGCCTGCGCCTGGCGCAGCCTGGTGAGAATCGCTTCCTTCCCGGCCTGTGCCTGCTGCACCTCGGCTTGTGCCTTTTCGACCGCGGCTTGGGCGCTGCGCTGGTTCTCGACCGCTGGCGCCACCGAGTAGGCGCTCGGGCCCGCGAGCTTCGTGCGCCCCATGGCGCCGGTGAGGTTGTGCTCGGCTTCGGCCAGCGCCTGCTGCGCGGCGCGTTCCTGAGCGACGGCCTCCCCGAACTGCTGCTCGAACTGCGTCTGGAGAGGTGCGGTGCTGCCGCCGGCGAAGGCCTTCTCGTAGAGCGGCGCCGCGTCGGCCGCGCGCCGCTGCATGAGATCCGCAGCCTCGGCGTGCACGCTGCCGCCGGCGCCCGTCGCTTCCTTCACCGCCGCGTTGATGCGGGCCGGCGCCCCTTCGGCCCGTCCTTCCAGCACTTGCGCGGCGCGCCCCTGCGCGGGCCCCGGGGTAGCCGCGGCTTCCTCGGCCAGCTGGCGCACGTTCGCGCCCGACTTCGTCGTCAGTGCCGACACGGCGTCCACCGGCGTCGCGCCCGGTCCCATGTCGCGCATCTTCGACACGATCTGCTCGGGCGTCACGCCATCGCGCGCCGCGGCCTGCAGCAGCCGGTTCGTCGCCGCGCGCGCGGTCGCCGCCGGCGACACGTCGGTCGTCATCGGCGCAAGCAGGTTGCCGGCGAAGTCCTTCGCAGCCCCCACCCCCGCGCCCAGGACGCGAAACGCAGGTCCCAGCACCGCGCCGTACTCGGCGCCTTGGCGCACCGGCTGACCCGTCAACAGGTTCGCCTGCGCGCCGTACAGCGCGCCTTGCGCGGCAGCCGCACCCCCACGCACCAGCAACCCGGGAGCGCCTTCCATACCCGCGCCTGCGGTGCCCGTCAGCAGGTTGCCAACGCCGCGCACGACGTTGGCGGCAGCCGTGTCGCCGAGCGCTGCAGCGCCTCGCGCGGCTCCCGCGCCGATCACACCATCGGTGGCCACCATCGCCGGCAACGTGGCAGCCGTCTGACCGACGACCTGGCCGACGTCCATGCCGACGGTGGGCTTCGTCGCCTGGTAGAGCTGCTTGTCCTGCGCGACCTGCGCGTCGTAGGCCTTCGGCACACTTCCTGGAACGAGACCGATATCCGAGGCGCCGTGCAGCACCGCGCTCTTGGCGGTTTGCCCAACGTCGAGCATCCCGCGCCCGACGCCCACCAGGAATCGGTCCACCGGGGATGCGTCGATCTGCTCTGCGCTCTGCGGAGCGCCAGCAGGGGTCGGCGCGCCCCCGTACAGCTTGTCCAGGTCGCTCACCGTCACCGACGTCGCGGGCATCGGTGAAGGCGCAGCTGGAGGCTGCGCGCCGACGGGCGCCGCGGGCGCAGACGGCGCGCTCGCACCGCCGTAGAGCTTGTCGAGGTCCTGCACCGTGACAGCGGCGTTTCCTGCGTTCATGGTCTTGGTCACCTTGTCGACGTACGCCTCGGTCTTCGGCCCCCAGTTCGCCGGATCGGTGCCCCCGTGGTACAGCCGCAGCGCCTGGCGTACGTTGCCGTGCGCGGCCTGCAGGTCCTGCTGCATCAGCCGCGCGCCCCCGTCGATGTTCTGTTGCGGGTTCATGGGGTCCTGCACGCCCAAGGCGCGGGCCGTGGCGGGCATCAGCTGCAGGACGCCCTGCGCTCCGGCCGGCGAGACCGCGCCCGGCCGGAAGCTGCTCTCCACGCCGGCTTGCGCAACCAGCAGATTTGGCGGCAGCCCGTACCGCGTGGCCGCGGCGTCGAGCAGCGGCAAGAGGCTATTGGCCACCGACGTATCCCTGCGATCGCGCCCAGTTCAGCGCGTTGGCGAACTGCTGCTTCTGGCCCTTGTCCAGGCTGTTCCAGTACCGGGCCTGCTCTTCCTTCGGCAGGTAGTGCATCTGGAACACCGCCGCGCTCGACATGTTCTGGTTCCACCAGGTCTGGAACTGCGCGAAACTTCCCGGTCCGTATTGCTGCTGGTACTGCGTCCACGCCTGGGCCTGTGCCTGCTTGTAGTCCAGGCCCCCCAGTAGCATCCCCCCTGCGGCCTTCACGGCCTGCGGCGTCATCGCACCGTTCGGCGTGGCCATTTCCATCGACAACATCTTGCCGTCGGTCGGAGTGCCCATGGTCTGGAGGGCTTGGCCGACGTACTGCATGGTCGACTTTTGCGTGAGCTGGTACGCGGTCGCCTGCGAGACGCCCTTGATGCCGAACTGCTGGAGGACCCCCCCGATCTTCGCGAGCTGCCCGGCGATCGGCCCGGTGTTGGCCGCGCCGCTCTCGGCGATGATGGACTGCAGCATGGCGCGCTGCTGGCCGAGCTGCGAGGCGCTTTGCACCAGGTCGGCCCCCTGCGTGGCCGCAGCGTGTCCGGCGGCTTGGCCCGCAGCCAGCGTGGCCGGCGTCGGGCCGTTCGCGATGACGGGCGCCGGCGCGCCCCCGCCCTCCTGCGCCGCGATGCCCCCCAGCGTGGTGACCTGGCTCGCGCCGGTGGCGGTCGGCAGCGTGACCGGAGTCGCGGCCTGCGCAGGGGTCATCTGCATGCGCACAGGGCTTCCAGGCACGACGGCCCCCACCGCCCCCGCCACCGGGTTGGTGTTGCGCAGGAACGTGTACGCGCCATTGTTGTCGGCCACGACATGCGGCAGAAGAGCCTGCAGCCCTCCCTGCGCGGCCGCGAAGTGGGCTTTGACCCAGGCGTTGAGCTGCGGGCCATTCGGCGGCAGGCTGCTCAGGGTGCTTGCGGCCTCCTGCGCGCTGAAGATGCCATCCTTCACGCCGTCGATGAGCGTCTCGCGCACCGCGGTCTGCGTGGGTCCTCCAGGCTGCGCCAGCAGCGCGCCGGCGGCATCGCCGGCCCACTTCATGCGCTTGATCCCCTGGTCCAGGGTGAGGCCCTTGGCCTGCAGCTGCGCGATGTAGTTGGCCTGAGCCTGCTGCATCAGGTCCGGCGCAGCCAGGGCCGCGGTTGGATCTGCCTGAAGGTTGCGGTTGAGCAGCACCGGATCGACCTGGCCGTTTGCGCCGAGCGACTGAAGGTAGTCGCGCGTGGCGGCCTGCTTGGCTTGGAACCCGGTGAGCTGGTTGCCGATGTTCTGGTTCTCCAGCTGCTGGCCACGGATGCCCAGGGCCTGCCGACCCATCGTGAGCAGGTTGCTGGGCTGCTGCACGCCCTGGCCTGCCTTCGCGGCCACCGACATATCGGGGATGACGACTTGCGGCATGGTGCGCCTTCCTTCAGTTCTGGTAGGCCGACGGGTTGTTGTAGACCTTCCCGTTCAGCGTGTAGCCGCCGGGATTCACGCCGGCGTACATGCCGCCGTTGGCCAACATGTTTTGCAGCACGTTGGCCTGCATGATGTTGTTGCCTGCGCTGGTGATGCCCCCGGCCAGCGCGTTGGCGCTTCCCACCGTCCCCGCGGCTGCGGCCTGCGCGCCAGCCATCCCGAGGCTGGCCGCGTTGGTGGCCCCTCCGAACAGAGCATTGGCACCCGCCGTGGTCAGGTTGGACGTGTTCTGCGATTGCACGCTCGCCGCGTTTGCGCCCACGCCCACGCCGCCCATCAGCATGTTGTAGTAGTTGACCAGGTCGCTTGACGTCAGGCCGTTCACGTAGTCCGCGGCGCCCTTCATGGCCGCGCCACTCGACCCGAGCCCCTTGGCTGCGAATCCGTTCTGTGTGGACTCGAGGCCCTGTTGCAGCTGGAACTGGTAGCCGGGCATCATCGAGAGGACGCCTTGCGCGTTCCCGCTTCCGGCCCCGGTGAGCAGGTTGTGCAGTTGGCCCGCGGCCCCCGCACCCAGCTGGGCGTACGGGTTCAGGTAGGCGTTGGCCTTCCCGATTGCGCCCAGGTCCAGGCTGGATGCCTGCTGGCCGGCCTGCAGGACCGCCTGCTGGTTTTGCGTGGCGGCGCCGGCCTGGGTGCTGGCCGCGCTCTGAGCGCCCTGGGAGCTGAGCATGCCGCCCAGGATGGCTGCGCCCCCTCCGATGATCGCTGCGGTGACGAATGCCATATCAGTCCAGCGCCTTGCGCGCCGCCTCCCAGTCCAGATAGGTCTGCGTTTTCTCGATCACGCGGTCCTCGATCGCTTGCGGATCGGTTTCCGTGGCCGCGTACACGTTCAGCAGCGTGGCGTCCTCAAGGACCTTGAAGAATTTGCGTCCTGGCTTGCCCAGAAAAATAGCCGGGGCCGACACGTCGCGCAGGCTGCCGTCCTCCTCGAGCAGCCGCAGTCGGCCCTTGAGCAGCATGCACTGGTGCGCCTCGCGGTGCGTCTGCCCCAGCACGATCGCTCCCGCGGGCATGTCGCACTGGCGTGTGTAGACACCCGGCGAAAAGTGGTGCGTGACGGGACACTCGACCTGCTCGGCCGCGAGCATCGCGCGCTCGAATTCAGGCAAGTGCTCGCGCGCGGCGCGCCCGCGCTCATTGACGCGGGGCGTGATGGCGCCGGGCAGCCGGAAATTCAGTCGGGCAGCCATGTGAAAAGCGGAGAGCCGTCGTAGATCACGACTAGTTCGTCGTCGGCGCGCAGGGGCACGATGCCGTAGTGGCGCGCCACCGGGATCGGCGTGCCGGCTCGGTTGATGGTGACGGAGTGCACCCCGTTGCCGCCGATGGCCATTTCCCCGGCGCTCGGAGCGGTGAAGGTGTAGGGAGATCCGGTAGCGCTCATGACTTCAGGCGCCTCGCCGGGCGCGTAGCGGAAAGATTGAACCCCTCCGGTGGCCGTCGAGCCGCCCGTGCGCTGGAAGAGAGCGTTGAGGAAGTAGCGCCACGGCTGCGTGAGCACGCCCCCGGGACCGACCACAGGTGTATTCGGCGCCGGGAAAGCCTGCTGAAGCGGGTTCGTCATGACGCTGCGGGCCTCACATCGATGAATGCGCCGTTGAGCGCGGTCATCACCGGCGCCGACCAGGCCACCTCGAACACGCGGTCGCGCGCCATGCCCAGGCGCTGCCACTGCAGCATGGTCTGGGTCTGCCCGACCTGGCCGAGCGACTGCACGACAGGCGTTCCGTAGCTCACGCCGCGGTCATCGGACCAGCGCAGCTCGACCTGGGGCAATTCGCTCGGGTCCGTCGTCGCGCCGCACTGCATGTCCGCCACGAATTGGCGATACATGATCCGCTTGAGCTCGTTGACGACGTGCGGGAAACTGCGGATTCGCCGCACGGCAGCCCCGTTGTCCGTGTAGCTGTTGATGTCGAAGACGTACAGGTTGCCGTTTTCCCAGTCCCCGACCACGAACTCGCCGTATGCCGCGGTGCCCGTCGCGGGCCGCGCGCGGTGCTCGATGCCGTTGGAGTCCAGCCACATGCGCTCGTGCCACAGGCCTGACGCTACGTCGTAGACCCAGGTCTTGTCGGCCGTCGGGAAGTTGAGCACGTAGAACATGTGCCCTTCGATCTGGTGGATGAAGCCCACCGCGTCGGACACGGTTGCGTAGCTCTGTAGCTCGTGCTCGATGGCGTGCGTGCTGATGCGCACCGCGTTCAGGTTGGCGCCCTGGAACACGATCGCATGCCCCTGCGGGTCTTGCCCGAGCCAGAAGACGTTGATGTCCTGCGTGGCCACGCTACGCGGCGCGATGCACCCGTGCTGGATGAAAGCCCCCTCGACGATCTGGAAGGGGAAAGTCGTGGCGCCGGAGTTGTACCAGACCTCGGTGGTCTTTTCGCCCAGCAGCCAGAGCTGGCGCTGCACCACGGCCAGCGCCACCAGGTTGTCGGCGTAGCCGGTCTTGTTGGCGATGTAGAGCGGGTCGAACGTGACGCTGTTCGACAGGCTCGTGTAGAAGCTCTGGGTGCCGTCCTTGTTGAAGATGAAGAATGTGTCCAGGTACTGGACGAAGTCGGCTCCGACGAAACTGCCCGTGCTGTCCACCAGCTGCGCGAAGGCGTTCGTGGCCAGCGTGATCGTCCAACCCTGCGTGGATCCGTCCACCAGCACCAACGTCGTGCCGTTGTCGGCCATCGACACGCCGCCGCTCGGCGTGCCGATCGTGCCCAGCTTGGTCAGCGCCCAGCTCACGCTGATGGCATAGACGCTGGAGCCGCACACGCCGTAGAGCGTGCCGTTGTTCGCCCGGTAGAAGCCGCGCCAGCCAGCGTCGGTGGCGGTCGCCTTCAGCGTCAAGCCCGGCGTCGGATAGTGCGTCAGGATGCTGGGGGCTCCAGCGAGCTGCGGCAGCATCATGAAGCTCTCGCGCTGGTTCACCTGCGGATACAGGTTCACGCAGCGCTGGGCCGATGCGATGACCGACCGCGCCTGGTAGGCGCCGGACAGGAGGGCGAGCTGCATCAGGTGCCCTGGTCGCTGATCGGGTTGTAGTAGCCCGGAGCCAAGGGGAGGATCCCCGGCATCGTCAGGCGCGGGACCTGCGCATTGCTGTTGCGCAGCGTGGTCAAGGCCGACTGCGCAAGGGCATTGAGCTGCGGGTCAGGCGGCAACTGGTAGGCCGTGCGCAGGCGCAGCCCCAGGTTGTAGAGCAGGGGCTCCTGGTACTGCGGCGGCAGGTTGATGGTCTGCGTGAGGCCACTGAAGGCGCTGATCGGCGTCTTGGTGAGCAGGTGCAGCTCGTAGAGGCCAGCCTGCGGGATGGGCCAGAACTTCACATTGGCCAAGGGGTACGCGCCGTCGAAGAACACGTACTGCGGCCAGGTGGAGAGGCTCTTGAGCCGGATGCGCGCGTAGTCCTCGTACGCGTTGATCAGCTGGAGCGGGAAGTCCGCCTGCTGCTCGGGCGCGGTCGCGTTCAGCAGCCGGAAATAGCCGCCCTCCAGGTGATCGGTTGGCGCGGCGTTGAAATTGCCGCCAGTGCCGTAGGTGTAGGTCTCGGCGCCCGTCGAGGCGAGCGGCAGGTCTTGCAGTGCGTAGACCAGCCAGCGCTTCACGGCCCACTGCCCGAGCATGGCGTTGAGCAGCGTGAGCGAGTCGTTGACGTCCTCGGGGGACGCGCTCTGCCCGACGCCGAGCACGCCGGCCTGCTTGAGGGCCAGCTTGATGAGGTCGAGGACGGTCACCGAGCGTCTCCCACGATGTACTGCGGCATGTCATCGATCCAGACATCGATCTGCAGCCCATTGCGCGCGCACCAGAACAGCTTGGCCTCGCGGCCGGTGTAGTGCACGGGGCAGCCAATCTCGGTGACTTCCTCGGGATGGCGCATGGTCACGCACACCACCTCCACGCCGTGCTGCTTGACGGAAGCGATGAACGCGTCCCACAGCGCCGGCGCCCGGGTGTAGGTGCCGTCGTAGTCCAGAGCGATCCTCATACGAGGTCCGCAGCGTCAGGTTGCGCGGCCCGGCGCGCGCGGCGCGGACGCGCCGGTTGCGCAGGGGCCTCGACCGGCTGTTCGGCGCCCCGAAGCAGGGCGCCCTCCTCGTCCTCGCAGGACACGACGACCTCGCGGCCGTCGGGAAGGCGCACCCACTTCGGGTACTCCACGAACCGGTATGGGACGTGGTAGACGCGCATCAGACGATGTCCGGCACCAGGCACGCCCACTCGTTGCGCACCCACAGGTACCCGTACAGGACGTCCAGACGGGTGTAGGTCTGGTCGGTCTGCGGGTCGTAGGCCGTGATCATCCGCAGGCTCACGCCGTCGAACGTCGCGCGCGCCGACTCCACCACGCCCTTGTCCGGCATCCACAGGTCAGCCATCACCAGGGTGACGGCTTCCGGGCGCAGGACCAGGTTGCGGCGGTAATTGGCGCCGAAGGCCGCGGTCAGCAGCGTGATCGCAGCCGCGTTCGCCGGCGAGTTGTCCACGGTCTGATACTGCACCGCGGCTCCGGCGTTGCTCGGGGTGATCGCCGGGTAGATGCTCACCGCCGTCGGGGTGTTGGCCGCCAGGTTCACGGTCGAGGTGACCACGAACTGGGCCAGCGTCGCGCCCGCCTGCTTGGTGATGCGGTTGACCTGGTGCACGCCGGCGATGGTGATGATGTCGCCCGCGTTCAGCGTGCCCGCGCCGGTGGCCGCCAGAGTCAGCGAATTGCCGGCCTGGTTGGCGCCCGACACCGTCAGGCCGGTTGCCGTGCCCGCGGTCGCCGTCACCACGGTCTGGTCTTCCATCCACTCGGCGATGCCCAGCGCGGGGCCCGCCATCTGGCCCGAGTCGAACTGCTTGCTGATGCGGCCGGTCGGGTTGAAGAGGCCCGCGAGGCTCTTCACGACGCGGGCGTTGGAGCGCGGCGACAGGATCGCCTTGCGGTCGCCCGTGGGAGCCGACATGTCCGTCAGCGCGGCGCCCGCGTCCAGGAAGTCGCCATCCGTCGGGGTGGTGGTGTTGGACGTGATCTGGGAGGGCATCGCACCCGACATGACGTCGGCCGCCACGGCGCCCGCCAGCGTGTTGACCATCGGCGCCAGGATCCGCTTGCTGTAGTCCTGCAACGACAGCGTGCGGTCCACCGAAGAGAACGGCACGTCCACGCCCTTCTGGGTGCCCATCACGAGCGTGGTCGAGCGTTCGTTCACGGTGTTCAGGCTCAGCGTCGGGCCCGTGCGTGCGACGAAGTCGTTGGGCAGCCGGATGCGCAGCTGCTCGCCGATCTTGGCGCCGGAGTTCTGGTACTCCTTGTCGTATTGACGGTCGATGGAGTTCAGGAAGGCATTGCTGTTCTTCCAGAGTCGGACGGCTTCGCGGGTGATCCCGCCCAGCGTCAGAAGTGAGTTGCTCATTTTTCGTGTCTCGCAAATGAAAGAGCCGCCCGAAGGCGGCTCAGATCAGGGAGACGGCGTGCTTATCGCGAGTCGAGTTGCGCCTGGCGGCGCCGCATCCACTCGTCGATCGGCAAGTCGTCGGTGAGGTCCGAAGACGGCGTGGAACTGCGCCCCACCGGCGTGATCGGCGCCGAAGCCTTGGATGCGGGCTTGGGCTTTCCGACCTGCGCCGACAGGCGCGCGAGTTCCATCGCCATCTTCACGGGCGGCAGGCGCAGCACATGCGCGGCCTCGTCCGGATTGCTCCCCAGGTGGAAATAGACGTCGGCGGCATTGGGCAGAGAGGTGACGGCTTCGATGAAGTCGGGCTTCTGCGACAAGTCCGTGACTTGCTGCAGGGTGCGGACGGCGGTGGCGAACTGCTCCCCGTGGGCGGCAATGCCGGCCTCGTAGGTGCGATTTGCCGCCTCGTCCAGGGCCCTGCGCTGGGCAATTTCCTCGGCGAGCCTGTACGGATCCGGCTGCGCTTGCGGCTGCGGCTGCTGCGCGCTGGGCTGCTGTTGCGCGGGGTCGCGCTGCTGCAGCATGGCGCGCAGAGCATCACGCTCGCGCTCGGCTTCCCGTCGGGCCGCGGTGACTTCGTCGATGCGCCGCTCGAACCAGGGAACGCGTTTCGCGGGGGGCTCGCTCGGCTGCCCCCCGTTCTGCGGTTCCTGGCCGCTCGGCTGTTGCTGGCCGTTCGGGTCTTGCTGCCCTCCCTGTGCAGCGGGGTCATTCGCGGGAGCAGATGCGCCTTTCTGGACTTCGGGATCGTCCGCGGCCGGCGTGGCCTGGGTCACTTCTTCGGTCATGCTGGGGTTCTCACTGGAGTTGCCCGGGCTGCGCCCCCGGTGGCGTGCTGGGCGCCGCGATCGGCTGCGCAGGCGCGGCCGGAACCGCCTCCTGCAGAGCTGGTTGCGACGCCTGGAGAACTGGAACGAGGTGCGTGGCCAAGGCCTCGCGCACGAGCTGCTGCACAAGCGGCATGAGCGTGACGGGGTCGACCTTGGCCAGGGCCCCCATGCGATCGGTCTCGGCGCGGTAGGCGTCGATGTCCTTCTGCTGCTCGGTCGCGGTGTGCTTGAGGCGCTGCTGCGCCAGGTCGTGCAGCGCGGAGGCGAGCTGGGCCTGCGTGGCCTGCACCTGCTGCTGCAGCTGCTGCACCGCCGGATCGAGCGTCGGTGGCTTGAGGCGTTCGGCCAGCTCCTCGGCCATCGGGAAGTCGGCCGCGCGCATGACGAGGTCTCCGGCCTTGGCCATGAGCTCGGGCGACGCACCCGCCAACTGGATCAGCGCGTTGAAGGCCTCCTGGCGACGCGTGGCGAACGCCGGGCCCACACCGGACTGCACCTCGTAGCGCCCCACGCGCGGGTTGAGCACGCGCAGCACGGCTTCGCCGCGGCGCTGCTCCTGCGCAGCGACCTGCTGGCTCGGGTCGATCGCCACGCTGGTCTTGTCGCCGTTCTCCTGCAGGATCTGGATCACGCGCTGCGTGTCGTAGACGTGCGGAATCAGGTCGATCAGGATGCGCCCGGTGTAGCGCACCGCGCTGGCGTAGTGGTCGATGAAGTGGTAGGTGGCGTTGTCGCCCTGGCGCTGGCGCTCCTGGATCGCGATGCCGGTGCGCTCGTTGGACTGTTCGCCCATCTGGGCCTGGTACTGGCCCGAGACCATCTGCATTTCCTGCGCGGCAGCTTGCATACCGGCCAGGAAGGCCGGCGCCACGCCAGGCGGCTCGGGGCGCTGCGGCGGGGGCAGCGGCGTGCCGTCCTCGCGGTGCGACTTATAGGGCAGGTACGCGTGGTTGACCTGGTTGGCCGTGCGCCAGTACTGCTCGACGCCCTCGGTGGCCTCGAGAGGCAGCGTCCATGGCACCTTCGTCTGCAGCGCGCCGTACTCGACGGCGGCCGACGCGTTGTAGTTGTACATGCGCTGCGGGTCCTTCAGCGCACGCACATGGCCGCGGCGGTCGAGCTTGCCGTCGATGACGGTCTCCTCCCCCACCACACGCACGATCGGGATGTAGCGGCCCGGCCAGTCCCGCTCCTCGGCCACTTCCTCGCCGATGATCAGGAACCACTCGATGGCCTGCGTCAGGATCGGGCGCTTTTGCACCGACTCGTCCGCATCCAGCGCCGCGGCCAGCTCGGGGCCGAGCTTGGAGCGCGTGACGGTGGCCGACTCCGTGGCGTAGAGCATGTCGCGCTTTTCGACGCGCCGGAAGTACTCGCAGATCCGGATGTGGTCCGCCGGGATGCTGTCATCGCGGCCGGTGTCCAAGGCGGATGCGGGTGCCCGGTCCTTCCACTTCGGGTAACGCTTGAAGAACTGCTTCTCGGGCACGTCCTCGTAGACGAACCCCCAGTTGGCGTCCGACCCGTCGAGCTCGTTGATGTCCGGGTCCAGGACCACCATGCCGGGGTCCTTGATGCGCCGGATGTAGATCTCCTGGTCGAAGCTGCGGTCGTCGATGTAGTCGGTCAGCACGCGCCAGTAGCCGATGCCGGTCTTCACCTGGAAGTCGACGGCGGTGATGTAGACGTCCTGGGCCTGGCTCTGGTACTCGATGTGGCGCACCAGGTCCTGCATGCACTGCGCGGATTCGTAGGTGGCTTGGTCGCCGACGGGGTCAATGCGGATTTCGACCTGGTTCTGGCGCGCGTCGTTGACGATCTGCAGGCAGTGCTGCGCCGTCTTGTTGATGGTGAGAGTCGGCTTGCGGTCGAGCTCGCGATTGCGCAGCAGATGCGCGGGCCACTGGTAGCCGTTGGCCGAGTCGCCGTTGACGAACTTGTAGTCCTCGCGCGCATTCGCACGCGCCGCGCTTTCCCAGTCCAGGCCCGCCTTCAGGCGGTCCCTGGCTTCGCGGATGATGTCTTCCTTGCGTGCGGTCATGCGTCAGGCCCAGGGCGCGAAGACGAACAGCAGGAACACGAAGCCGAGCGCGGCCGCCGGCGCGGTGACGACCGTGCCGTAGATCCAGATCAGGTCCATGGGGTCAGCCCATCCAGGACAGGGCGCCAGGCGGCACGATCGGCCGCTCCACGGGCGGAATGGCGGCCGGTGCGGCCTTGGTGGCGCGCCTGGCGCCCTCGTTGGCGTAGCGCAGCGCGTCGATGACGTGGTTGTGCTTGTCCTCGAGCACGGGGAGCACCTTGCCCGTGAGGGGATCGGTCTTGTAGCTGTACAGAGTCAGCTCATCGATGGTGTGCTGGCAACGCGGGTGCACCACGATGTCGAAGGACTTGAGCCACTCGACGCCCTCCTCCACCGACTTGGCGCCCTTCACGGCCGCGCCGATGCGCGGAAAGCCGTGTTTCTTCATGTAGCTGATGGTCTCGGGGCGCGCGGAGTCGGCGGTGATGAACCACTTCTCGGCGCCCGGCAGCCGCATGAACAGCTCGGGAAGGTTGTTGATCTCGCAACCCACCATGTAGACCTCGTGGGGCACATACATCGTGCGGCCGAGGATGTAGGACTGCACCAGCACGCTCGGGTCGCTCGCGAAGCCCCAGTCCGCGCCCTGGCGGATGATGGCCTCGGGATGCACATCGAACTCCTCGATGCGCCAGTTGCGGAACACGCGCGCTTCGGAGTTGCGCACGTACTCGCCGAGCCAGACGTGGGCGTACTTGTCCGGGTCGCGCGCGCGGTCGTACTCCATCTCCTGGCGCATGACCTCGGGCAGCCAGGGGTTGTCCGTGTAGTTCGCGCGCACCACGACGGAGCCGGGGAACGGATTTTCCGCGCGCAGGAACTCGTCGACCGGGTCGGTGGACTCGTACGGGTTCCAGCTGAACCACAGCTCCG
>JAKAXL010000010.1 GCA_021816585.1 Pseudomonadota bacterium
GGCCCTGACTGCGCTCAAGCAGGGCCGCTGCATCGGCTTCATCTTCGACAACACCTTCATCCAGGGCAAGTTGCTCGACAAGGAGTGGAGCGGCTACGGCATGCCGCTGGAGACGCTGGATGCGAAGCCCTGGGGAATGGCCACGCGCCTGGGCGACAAGGACTTCCACGCCTTCATGGACGAGATGTCTCTCGACTGGGCGAAGACCGGGGAGGTGCTGAAGCTCGAGACCCGGTTCGGCATCACCCAGCACTCCGCCTACGTGGAAAAGCTGCACGAGCAGTACAAGAGCAAGAGCGGCAGCTGACGCCGCGTCGTCCTGATCGGGTGAGCGCCTCCTGCCGCCGGCCCGCGGGGACCTCCCGCGGGCTGGCGGCGGACCCGCGACCGGCCGGACCCGAACTCGCATCGGCACGCCCATGATGAATGAGATCGCGACCTGGTTCCGTCATCTCCACGAGACGACCGGAATCAACCTCACCATCGTCTACGACCCCTTCGACCGCGCCAGGTTCCTGCACGGCTTCCTGGTGACCGCCGAACTCTCGGTCGTGTGCGTGGTCGGCTCGGTGCTCGTGGGGGTCGTGGGCGCCTGGCTGCAGGGTTCGAACATGGTCTGGACCCGGCGCATCGTGCAGGGATACATCCAGCTGTTCCGCAACACGCCGCCGCTGGTGCAGATGTATTTCTTCTATTTCGGCGTCAGCAGCCTGCTGCCGACGACGACGAATTCCCTCGGCCTGCCCGTGCCCCTGGTCAGCGGCTTCGTCTGGGCCTGCGTCTCGCTGACCTTTTTCGCCGGAGCCTTCAACGTGGAGATCTTCCGCGCGGGGATCGAGGCGGTTCCTTCCTCCACCATCGAGGCCGCGGAGGCCCTGGGCTACACGCGCCTGCAGTCCTATGTGCACGTGGTGCTGCCGCTGGCGCTGCGCGTGAGCCTGCCGGCCCTGAACAACAACCTGGTCAACCTGATCAAGACCACCACGCTGGCCTATGCGATCGCCGTGCCGGAGCTGCTGTACGCGTCGGCGCAGATCTGGTCGGACGAGTCCAACGTCACCGTGATGATGTTCGTGTTGCTGTTGTGCTACGTGGCACTCGTGGGCCTGCTGGTGTTCCTGATGCACAGGCTCGAGCACCGTCTGCGCCTTCCGGGGTACTCGCGATGAACACGCACGCGAACGAGGCGCGGCGGCCGCTGGCCGTGCTGCTGCCCGCCACCGGCGCGCTCGGCGGCAGCGCTGCGTGGCAGGCGCCGCGGCTGCGGCTGTGGCACGGCCTCGCGCTGGTCCTGCTGGTGCTGCTGAGCGGCGCCGTGGCGGACGCCGCCGCCGCGCCGCATCAGGCCGGGGTGTTCGCCATCCTGGTGCGCTGGACCCCGCTGCTGCTGCGGGGCTTCGGCTTCAACATCGTGATCAGCTTCCTGTCCATGGGGCTGGGCACGGCGCTCGGGGTGGCGCTCGGCCTGGGGCTGATCTCGCTGGGGCGCGGCACCAGCAGGGTGGCGTGGGTGCTGACCCAGTTCTTTCGCAATGCGCCGTGGCTGGTGCTGTTGTTCTTCGCCATTTTCCTGATCCCCTTCCAGATTCGCGTCGGCGGCGTGACGATTCCGCTTCCGGGCTGGTTCAAGGCCGTGATCGGCCTGAGCCTGCCGGTGATGGCCAACGTGGCCGAGATCCTGCGCGGAGCCGTGGCCTCGATCCCTTCCGGGCAGTGGGAGGCGGCCGAGTCGCTGGCATTCAGCCGCCGCCAGCAGTTGTGGCTGGTGATCCTGCCACAGTGCGTCAAGCGCATGCTGCCGCCGTGGATGAACCTGTATTCGATCCTCACCACGTCGACCGTGCTCGCGTCGATCGTCGGCGTCAGCGAGGTCATGACCCTGGCCTCGCAGATCACGGCGGCCGAGGGGGGGCGCACCGACATCCTGGCGCCCCTGTACGCCTACATCATGGTGTGGTTCTTCCTCTACTGCTACCCGATCGCCCGCTACACGGTGCGTCTGGAGCGCAGGTTCGCGGTGAAGATCTGAGCGGCCGATCCCATGAGCAACTCCGACGAAATCGCTGTCGAGATCCTCGACCTGCAAAAGTCCTACGGGGCCACCGAAGTCCTCAAGGGCGTCTCGCTCACCGTGAAAAAGGGCGAGGTGGTCTGCATCATCGGCCCGTCGGGATCCGGCAAGTCCACGCTGATCCGCTGCATCAACGCGCTGACGCCCTTCGACCGCGGGTCGATCCGCGTGTTCGACATCGACGTGCACGATCCGCGACTCGACAAGCTGGCCCTGCGTCGTCGCGTGGGCATGGTGTTCCAGCAATACAACCTGTTCCCGCACCGCACGGCCTTGCAGAACGTGATGATGGCGCCCATCCACGTGCTGGGCCAGGACCGCCGGCAGGTGGAGCAGCGAGCCTTCGCGCTGCTCGCGAAGGTGCGGCTGGCCGGACGCGAGCATGCCTACCCGGGCGAGATGTCGGGCGGGCAGCAGCAGCGGGTGGCCATTGCGCGTTCGCTGGCCATGAATCCCGATGTCATGCTGTTCGACGAGGTCACGGCGGCGCTCGACCCGGAGACCGTCGGCGAGGTTCTGCTGACCATCAAGGAGCTCGCCGCCGAAGGCATGACCTGCATCCTGGTCACGCATGAAATGGGCTTCGCGCGCGAGGTGGCGGACCACGTCTATTTCACCGACCGGGGGGTGATCGTCGAACACGGCCCGCCGTCGGAGCTGTTCGGCGCGCCGAAGGATCCGCGAACCCGGGAGTTCCTCGGGAAGGTGATGTAGAGGGCATCGAGGCGCAGGCGGCGATCCGGCCGCGGGCGCATGCGCCGCACTTGACCTACGATGCCGGGCTTGCGCTGCCCGCGCCGACGGCCGGTGCGGCGCCCGGACTCTCAGGGACAGCCAGGCATGGACACGAATCCACAACTTCCGCGCATCGGTTTCATCGGACTGGGCATCATGGGGCGCAGCATGGCCGGCCACGTGCTCGCGGCGGGCCACCCGCTGTGCGTGTACAACCGCTCGCGCGACAAGGCCGACGAGCTGGTGGGGCGCGGCGCGCGCTGGTGCGACAGCCCGGGCGACGTGGCGGCGGCCAGCGACATCGTCATCACGATGGTCGGCTACCCGGCCGACGTCGAGCAGATCTACCTGGGCGAGGGCGGCATCGTCGAACGCGCGGCCGCCGGCACGCTGCTGGTGGACATGACCACCTCCAGCCCCTCGCTGGCGCGGCGCATCGCCGAGGCGGCGCGCGCCAAGGGCTGCGCGGCGCTGGACGCTCCGGTGTCGGGCGGCGACGTCGGCGCGCGCGAGGCGCGGCTGTCGATCATGGTGGGCGGCGAGCCGGCGGACCTGGAGCGCGCGAGGCCGGTGCTCGAACGGATGGGCACCAGCATCGTGCTGCAGGGCGGCCCCGGCACCGGCCAGCACACCAAGATGTGCAACCAGATCGTCATCGCCTCGACCATCGTCGGGGTCACCGAAGGCCTGGCCTATGCTCGCAGTGCCGGCCTCGACCCGGCGACCGTGCTGCAGGCCATCGGCGGCGGCGCGGCGTCGGGCTTCCAGCTCAACGTGCTGGGACCGCGCATCATCGCCGGGGACTTCGCGCCGGGATTCTTCATCGAGCATTTCCTCAAGGACCTGGGCATCGCGCTGGGCGAGGCCGCGCAGATGGGGCTCGAGCTGCCCGGGCTGGCGCTGGCGCGCGGGCTCTACGAGCAGATGGCCGCGCGCGGCTACGGGCGCGACGGCACGCAGGCGCTGATCAAGCTGTACCGGCACTGAGCGGCGCGCCCGCGCTCAGCGGCGCACCAGTTGCGCGTACAACAGGCTCAGGCGCAGCGGCAGTTCGGCGGCGTTGCGCACCAGCGCGTAGTGGTGGCGCCCGAACAGGTAGGGCAGGTAGTCGCCGGCCTCGCGGTCGACCGTGATGCAGAACGGCCGCAGCCCTGCGCGCCGCGCCTCGAGGAAGGCCTGGCGGGTGTCCTCGATGCCGTGGCGCCCCTCGTAGGCATCGTTGTCGTTGGGCTTGCCGTCGCTGAGCAGCAGCAGCAGGCGTTCGCGCGAGGCCTCGTCGCGAAGCTCGCGCGCGGCCATGCGCAGCGCGGCGCCCAGGCGTGTGTAGCAGCCCGGCTCGATCGCCGCCACGCGCGCCCGCGCCGCGCCGTCGTAGGACTGCGCGAAGCGCTTCAGCGGATGCCAGCGCACGTCGTGACGCCCGCGCGAGCTGAATCCGTACAGCGCGAAGCGCTCGTGGCCGGCCGCCAGGGTCTCGGCGAACAGCAGCAGTCCGTCGCGGATCACCTCGATGATGCGCCGCTTGCCGTCGGCGGCGGCATCGGTGGACAGCGACAGGTCGGCGAGCAGCAGGCAGCTCAGGTCGCGCCGCCGCGCGCGCCGGTCCAGGTAGGGGCGCTCCACCAGGTCTCCGCTGGCGCGCTGCTGCAGCAGCCGGTCGAGGTCGAGTTCGTCGCCGTCGGGCTGGGCGCGCCGCCGCGCCGACGGAGGCGCCGCCAGCGCCAGCTGCGCGCGCAGCCGGCGCCGCGTGGCATCGAGATGGCGTGGGAAGGCCAGCGCCGCGAGCCGCGGCTGCGGCTGTTCGTGCACGCGGCACCGCGCATCGACCAGGCAGCGCCGTCGGTGGTCCCATTCGGGCAGCAGCACGACGTCGCGGCCCGCGACGTCGTCGTCGGGCGGCGGCGCGAGATCGAGCTGCAGGCGCAGTTGCGCGGCGCGCGCGCCGGCGGCCAGCGCCAGTTCGTCGAGGTCGTCGGCGGCGGCGGGGTCGCCGGGCTCGTCGTCGGCCTGCAGCGCGATCGCTGCGTGGTCGGCCAGGCTGAGGATGGCTTCGGCGCGCGGCTGGAACAGCCCGGGGCCGCGCGGCTCCTGCTGCGCGCGGCGGGCCGGACGTCGCAGCGAATCGGCATCGGCCGCGGCGCCAGCTGACGGCGTGGGGGTCTTCGCGTCCGCGCCCGGCGGGGGCTCGTGCAGCCGCGGCGGCTCGGGGTGCAGCCACAGCAGCAGCGGCTGCGCGGGGCGCGGCGCGGCCGGCAGCGCCTGCACGCTGCCCGGGCGCAGCAGGGCCTGGCGGATCGCCGCTTCGCGTTCGCGCTGCGCCGGCGGCAGGGCATGCGGCGGCAGGCGCAGCGCGAGTTCGGCGTCGCGCAGCCGCACCCAGCGCGGGCGAAGCGCCGGGTAAGTGTCGAGCACGCGCAGCGTGGCTTGCTGGCTGCGCCGGATCCACGCGCCGTGGCAGTGCGCGTCGGCCGCGGCCAGCGCGCACAGCCAGACGTAGAGGTCGCGGTTCAGCGCCGCGTCGGGGAAGCGCGCGATGCTTGCCGGCAGGCGCAGCGACCGCGAGTCCACCCAGGCCGGCGCGGCGCGCGCGCCACTGCCGGCCATGCGCTGCAGCAGCGCGCGATGATGCGCGCTCGAGCGCGCCGCCCCGGGTTGCACGGCCAGTCCCGGGTCGCCGCCGAAGCCGCGAAACCACAACGCCGCCGCGCTGGCGGGCAATTCCGCGGCCGCGGCCGCATGACCGTCGGGGGCGAGGCGCTGCAGCAGCCCGTGCAGCCACAAGCCGACGCGCTCTTCCACGGGCTCAGGCCTCGAACAGCGCGGCGACGACCTCGCCGAGGGCCTCGACCACCGCCGCATCGTCGGACAGGCATTCGAGCACGGCGACGCGGCAGGCCAGGCGCGGCGCGCAGCCGCCGGACATCAGCCGGGCCGCGTTGACCAGCAGCCGCGTGCCCGGGGCTTCCTCCAGGTCGTGCTCGGCGCTGCCGCGCAGCGCCCGCGCCAGCGTGACCAGGCGGCGCGCGACGTCGGCGTCGATTCCGGTTTCCCGCTGGATGATCTGCTGCTCGCGCTTCGCGTCGGGAAAGTCGAAGCTCAGCGCGACGAAGCGCTGGCGGGTGCTCGGCTTGAGGCCCTTGAGCAATTGCTGGTAGCCGGGGTTGTAGGACACCACCAGCATGAAACCGGCGGCGGCCTGCAACTGTTCGCCGGTGCGCTCGATGGGCAGCAGGCGGCGGTCGTCGGACAGCGCGTGCAGGATCACCGTGGTGTCCTTGCGCGCCTCGACGACCTCGTCGAGATAGCAGATGCCGCCGGCGCGCACCGCGCGGGTCAGCGGGCCGTCGACCCAGTAGGTGCCGTCGCTGCCGACCAGGTGGCGGCCGACCAGGTCCGCCGCCGCGAGGTCGTCGTGGCAGGACACGGTGAACAGCGGCAGCCCCAGGCGTGCGGCCATGTGTTCGACGAAACGGGTCTTGCCGCAGCCGGTGGGGCCCTTGAGCAGCACCGGCAGGCCGTGGCGCCAGGCCTGTTCGAACACCGCCACCTCGTCGGCGGCGGCGAGATAGCTCGGCAGCACGTCGGCCGCATCGCTCGGAAACATCGCAGGCTCCCTGTTCAGCGCCAGAGCAGCGGCAGCCCGATCAGCAGGCCCAGCACCAGCAGCCATGCGCCGAGCAGCGCGCGCCAGCGGGCGCGCACGCGGCGCAGCCCCATGAAGTGGTCGACCACCAGGTGGCCCTTGAACAACGTGGCGGCAAGCGCCGCCGCCAGCAGCCAGCGCGGCGCCGCGCGCGCGCCGACCGCCGCGCCGGCCGCGCTCAGCGCGAGGATGGCCAGCCACGCCGCGGTGCTGGCATCGGTGGGTGGCGGATTCGAGTCAGTGCGAGACATAGACCAGGAAGAACAGCACCAGCCAGAGCAGGTCGACCATGTGCCAGTAGGCGCCGGCGGTTTCGACGCCGGCATGGTCGAGCGGGCCGTAGCACCCTCGCCGTGCCCGCCAGGCGACGGTGGCGAGGATCGGCAGGCCCATCAGCACGTGCATGAAGTGGAAGAAGGTCAGCGACAGGTAGAACATGTCGAACAGGTTGCCGCCGAGGGTGATGCCACGCAGGGAGTCGGCGACGAATTCGTGTGCGCGCAGCAGCGCGAAGCCGCAGCCCAGCACGACCGCGCAGCACAGCCAGCGCGCGCAGGCCGCGGCGGCGTCGCCGGCTATCGCGCGGCGCGCCCGCGCCACGCAGTAGCCGCTGGTCGCCAGCAGCGCGGTCTCGGTCAGCCCCGCCATGCGGTCCAGCGCGCGCTGGCCGGCGGCGAACTGCGCCGGGTGCGCGGCGCGGGTCATCGCGTAGGCCGCGAACAGCAGCGCGAACACCGTCAGCTCGGCGAAGATGAACATCCACATCGCGAAGTCGCCGGGGAGTTCGCGCGGGGCTTCGGGCGCGGCGCTGGACATGGCGGCGGATCAGGCGGCGGATCGGGCGGCGGATCAGGCGGCCAGCGCGCGGTCCACCTGCGCGGCGTAGTCGTATTCGCCCGGCACGAAGAAGCTGCCGAGGTAGGCCACCAGGCCGAGCGCGAAGCAGGCGCCGCAGAATTCACGCAGCAGGAAGAACAGCTGTTCGCGCTGCTGCACCTCCATGAACGGCAGGGGGTTGCTGCCGCTGCGCTGCAGCACGATGGTGACCAGCCCGGCTGCGGTCAGCGCCAGCGCGATTCCCAGCATCGACAGCACCATCAGCCAGAAGCCGGTCATCTCGACGCGCTGCGCCAGCACGCCGTTGGCCTCGCGTCCGCGCAGCTGCGGCATGGCGTAGGAGATGATCGACAGGCTGACCATCGCGTAGGCGCCGAAGAAGGCCAGGTGTCCGTGCGCGGCGGTCATGTCGGTGCCGTGCGCGACGTACTGCACCGGCGCCAGCGTGATCATGAAACCCCACAGCCCGGCGCCGAGGAAGGCCATGATCGGAGTTCCCATCGCCCACAGCATGGCGGCCTTGTTCGGGTGCTCGCGGCGGCGCCGGGCATGCATGCGAAAGGCGAAGGCCACCAGCAGCATGAAGGGAATCGGCTCCAGCGCCGAGAAGATCGAGCCCAGCCACTCCCAGTACGCCGGCACGCCGATGAAGTAGTAGTGGTGGCCGATGCCGATGAGCCCGGTGACCAGGGACATCGAGATGATGATGTACAGCCACTTCTCGACCACCTCGCGGTCGACCCCGGTCATCTTGATGAACACGAAGCCCAGCAGCGCGCCGAGGATGAGTTCCCAGTCGCCCTCGACCCAGCCGTGCACGACCCACCACCAGCTGTAGCTGTCCTTGACCGTGTCGACGGGGAAGTAGAAGGCCGGCAGGAACAGCAGCGCGAGTCCCCACAGCGCGCCCACCAGCACGATGTTCAGCGAGGTCTTGCGACCTCGCGCCAGGGTCATGGTCAGGTTGAACAGCAGCGACAGCGCCACCAGCACGATCCCCACCTTGGTCGGCAGGGGCTGCTCGAGGTAGCCGCGCCCCATGGTCGGCAGCAGCGCGTTGCCGGTCAGGCGCGCCAGCTCGGCGTAGGGCACGAGCAGGTAGCCGAGCAGCGTGGCGGCGCCGGCGATCAGGAACACCCAGAAGGTGATCAGCGCCAGCCGCGGGCTGTACAGCTCGGTCTGCGCCTCCTCGGGAACGATGTAGTAGGCGGCGCCCATGAAGGCCATCAGCAGCCAGACGATGAGCAGGTTGGTGTGGCACATGCGCGCGACGTTGAAGGGCAGCCAGGCAATCAGCGTGCCGTCGACGTACAGCGCCCCGATGATCAGGCCGAACACGATCTGGGCGGCGAACAGCGCCAGCGCCGCGATGAAGTACGGCTTGGCGACGCTCTGGGATCGAAACTTCATGGGATGACTCCGGATGACGGAAAAGGGGGCGGTGCTGCGCGGGCTTCGCTCAGCCCTGGATGTTCGGCGGCCAGTGGTTGGTGTCGACCTTCGACAGCCACTGCAGGTAGGCGACGATGTCGTCGAGCTGCTGCGGCGTGAAGTGGAAGTTCGGCATCTGCCTGCGCCCCGGAACTCCGGTGGGCTGCGCGGCGATCCACGCCTTGATGAAGTCCGGGCCCCGCCTCGTGTAGACGTTGTCGAGCTCGGGGGCGAAATACGAGCCCTCGCCGTTGATGGTGTGGCAGCCCTGGCAGTCGTTGGTATCGACCAGGTACTTGCCGGCGACCGCCTGCGGGGTCATCGCGGACGCGTGGTCGCGCTGCGGGATCGCATGCCAGGTGGCAACGGTCAGCACCAGGTAGATGACCAGGAAGAACGCGGCGCTTCCGAGGAAGATGTTGCGCGCCACGGCCTTCGTGAAGACTTGTTCCATGGAGGACTCCAGAATTCGGCGGGGTAGGAGACGGGGAGGCGACGGCGCCTGAAGGGCTGTGCGACTTGGCCCTTCGGGCGCGACGGGGAGGGGAGCTCGTGCGCGGCTGCTTCGATCGGGTGGCGGACAGGAGCGCAGCCGCGAGAAAGGGGAAGGGGGTTTAAAGTGGTATTTGAAATACATGTTAGCGGCTGCGGGGCGGGATCTGTCAAGGCTCGCGCGCGCATGCCCGACGTCGGACGCGCCTGCGTGAGGCCGACGCAACGTGGTGATGCCGCAACGGACGGATGGCGTGCAGGTGACGCGAAAAGGTCCACGATCGTGAGGAAAGTCACACGGTCGCGGGTCTTTTCAAGCAGCGGGACACCCCGTGGACGGGCATCCGTGCTCCGATGTGGGTATTCGCCCGGCACGTCGCCGCGCCACGCAAGAACACACGAGGGAGAGCCATGCGCAGGATGCTGTGGTCGCTGGGCTTGCTGGCGCTGAGCGCCGGTTGCGCCTGGGCGCAGTTGGGCCGGAGCTGGACTCCCGGCGCAGCCGGAGCCGGCGCGCTGGTGCAGCAGGCGCAGCCGTGGTCGACGGCCGCCTCCACCGATGCGCAAGGCGTGCGGATCACGCAGTACGTCAACGACCAGGGGATCGTGTTCGCGGTGTCGTGGGACGGTCCGGTCAAGCCCGACCTGCAGCAACTGCTCGGGCCGTATTTCGTGCAATTGCGCGGTGGCACCGGGGCCGTGGCCATGTCGCACGGGCAGGATCTCGTCGTGTACTCGAGCGGATCGATGCCCCATTTCAGCGGATATGCGTACCTGAAGTCGCAGACCCCTGGCGGCTTCCAGTTTCCCCACTGAGACGCGTCCGGCATGCGCACGACGACACGCGGTCTGCTGCCCCTGGGGATGGCCATGCTGCTGAGCCTGGCGCTCGGCGCCTGCGGCGGTGGCGGCGGTGGCGGCGGTTCGGGGGCGTCGAGCACCGGCCAGGCGGCGGGACCGGCGACCACCGGAAACACCGCGATCGCGCCGAGCGTCTCCGCCAACCAGGTCGTGGTGGCGGCACAGGCCTCGGGCTTCCACGCGGTCAACCGGCCCTATGTCAGCGTCACCCTGTGCGCGCCCGGCACGTCGACCTGCCAGACCGTGAACGACGTCATCGTCGACACCGGGTCGTCGGGCCTGCGCATCTATGCCAGTGCGCTTTCGTCGACGCTGCTGTCCGCGCTGCCGGTGCAGCTGCAGGGCGGACAGCCGGTCAACGAGTGCGCCATGTTCGCCGGGGGCAACACCTGGGGCAGCGTGCGCGAGGCCGATATCCGCATGGCCGGCGAAGTGGCGCCGGCGGCGCCGATGCAGGTGGTCGCGGACGGTCTCAGCCCGGTGCCCGCGGGGTGCTCGGGAAGCGGGACCATGCTGACATCGACCTCGGACATCGCCGGCAACGGCCTCATCGGAATCGACACCCTGACCAAGGACTGCGGGAGCTACTGCGCGCAGAACTCCGCCAACGGCTACTACTACGCCGGCAATTCCGGGGTCGCCGTCGCCACGGCTTCGCAGGTCGGCAATCCGGTCGCGCTGTTCGGCGCCGACAACAACGGGGTGGTGCTGCGCCTGCCGGCCATCGGCGCGGGTGGAGCCGCGTCGGCGAGCGGAACCCTGACCTTCGGCATCGACACGCAAGGCGACAACATGCTGTCGCAGCTCGGGCTCGGCTTCTACACCACGTCGGCGAACCAGCTGATGGCGAACTTCAACGGTGCGAGCGCATTGCCGACGATCCTGGATACCGGCTCCGCGGCCTACTATTTCGACGATCCCGCGATCGCGCAATGCTCAGCCGGACCCGCCCCGTCGACCATGTTCTGCCCCGGGGGAACGCTGGCGCTGAGCGCGCAGGTGGCGGGCTACAACGGCACGCAGTCGACGCTGAGCTTCGACGTCGCGAACGCCGACGCGCTGCTCGGCCAGTCGCCGACGATGTACGAGTTCAACGACCTCGGGCAGTCGAGCGCCTCGTATGCCGCGTTGGGGGGCATGCTCGATCTCGGGCTGCCCTTCTTCTTCGGGCGCGATGTCGCCATCGTGTTCGACGGGGCGCGGACCCTGGAGGGCAGCGGCCCGGCGATCGCCTTCTGAGCGATGATCATCCGCCGAAGCTGCAGCCGCCGCGCGGCGTGATCGAGCCGGCGCCGGGCAACAGGCGCAGCAGCCGGCTGTGCTCGACCCCGCGCAGCAGGGTCGGGGCAGCCTGGCCCCGCTCGCAGATCATCAGGCTGGGAGTCAGGACTTCCCCGCTGGATTCGAGCAGGCGCAGGTTGCGCTCCAGCGCGGTCGCAGTGGCGGGCTTCACGGCGGCCGGCGGATAGCCGCCTTCCTCGCTGCCGACGTCGAAGCCGGACTCGTTGTCCTGCCAGGCCCGGGCAGGATCGGGGGCCTGCAGGATGGCTGCCGCGCGTGCCTTGCTGTCGGGCTTGAGAAAGGCCACCGGAACGACACGGATACGCAGCCTGCCTTGCGCCAGCAGCGCTTGCGTGTCGGTGCTGAACAGGTGGCAGAAGCGGCAGTTGGGGTCCTCGAAAGCCACGATCAACGGTCCCGCGCGGCCCAGCGTGAAACCCGCCGCATGCATCGCACCGCGCGCCAGCGCGGCGCCTTGCACCGGGGTTGCGGCCTGGCCGGGCGTGGCCAGCAGGGTGCCCCCCAGCAGCAGGGCGGCGAATGCAGCGCGGATTGGGTTCATGACGGGGACTCGCAGGCGCGCGCGACTTGCGCAGCCATCCATTGCAGCATGGATTCGGTGGCCTCGGCGACCTGCGCGGCGTCGCCGTCGTGAATGCGCTCGTGCCAGCCCAGCACCCGCGTGTCGTCGACCCCGTGCTCCTGCAGGAAGCGGGTCAACGGGCATTGCTCGATCGGGCAGGCGGGGTGCAGGCGCAGCGGGTCGCGCGCGTTCGCCCAGAAATGCGCCAGCGCGCCGGGCCAGGTGCGCAGCGGCTGGTTCCCGCCGGCGGCGAGCAGCGGTCGGCGGCGGGCCCACTCCAGGAATTCGGCGGCGGGCATCGGCCGCGACAGGGCAAACCCCTGGCCCAGCCGCGCGCCGAGCTGTTGCGCAACCTCGACGTAGGCCTCGTCCTGCAGGCCCTCGATCACCGTGTGGGGGGCGAACTCCTGGCCGAGGTGCACCAGCGAAGCCAGCAGCCGGATGGTGCGCACCGGATCCTTCGGCAGGCCGCGGATCAGTCCCTGGTCGACCTTCACGGTGTCGATGGGCAGCGAGGCCAGGCGGGTCACGCTGCTGTAGCCGGAGCCGAGGTCGTCGAGCGCCAGGCGCACGCCCAGCGCGTCGATGGCACGGATGGCCTCGTCGCTGCGCGCCTCGTCGATGCCGTCGGTCTCCAGGACTTCCAGCGTGAGGTGCCCGGCATCGACGCCGGCCTTGCGCAGCGCCTCCTCGATCCACGACGCGCATTGCGCGTGCATCAGCGTGGGCGGCGGCAGGTTGACGGCCACGTCCACCTGCAATCCCGCGTCGCGCCAGCCGCGCAGGAAATCCAGGGTCTGCGCCAGCCCGTGGCGGAACAGGGCGTGCAGCTCCTGCTCGCCGAAGGCCGGCAGGAACTGCGCCGGGTTGTAGATCGTGCCGTCGCCGGCCTGCAGGCGCGCCAGCGCCTCGGCCCGCGGGATCGCGCCGCTGCGAAGGTCGACGATGGGCTGCACCCACATGCGCAGCCCATCGCCATACAGCAGCTCGCGAAACAGGCGCACCTGCTCGGCGTCGATCGGGCGATGATTGCGCGCGGTCGCCGTGAACTGCGCCTCGATGCGCGCGTGCAGCAGTCCCAGCCACGAGCGCGCCCAGTCGGACGAGAACTGGTGCGCGAACGCGCCGAACAGCATCAGCACGCTGTCGGTGTTCGCGCCGTTGAGGATCGGGATGGTCGCGGCACTGCGCCAGCCGAACTCGTGCGCCAGCTCATGCCAGGGCCGCAGGCGTTCGTCGAGCCGGTAGGCGTCGACCACCTGCACGTCGCGCATGAACCACGCCATCGCCAGCGGCCCGCGTCCGAGGCCGCGCGAGGGATTCAGGTTGGGGTACAGGTTGCGTGTGCGCAGCAGATCGGCCAGCCGCTCGAACCCCTCGCCCGCGCCGGCTTCCTCGCGCAGCACGCCATGTTCATCGGGACGGAATACGATGGCGTGGCGGATTCCGGGAAGCTCGACCAGCGCCGCCAGCGCGTCGGGAAGCACGTCGACCCAGCGCGCACGCTCGCGCAGCGGCGTGCGCAACAGTGCGAAGTAGCGCGCCGTGAGCTGCTCCATCGACGCCAGCTGGGTCTGCACGTCCAGGCGCAGGCGCGCCGTCGCCACGCGCAGCACGCGATAGCGCTGGCGCGACGGGATCAGCGCATTTTCCAGCTGCGCGCGCAGCAAGTCCTCGTACAGCGCGAAGGCGGATTCCATGCGCGCGCTGGCCACCCCGACGAGCGCGTGGATGCGTCCCAGGCGCTGTGCGTTGGCCTCCAGCGCTTCGCGGGTCGTCGCGGAGCCGAGCAGGAACAGCAGGTGCGAGGCCTGGGTGCCTTTCAAGGCCTCGAGCTCCTCCGCGCTCAGGCAACGCAGGATGCGCGCCTGCTCCTGCTCCTGCGCCAGGTCCTCGTAGAACGCCACGCTGAAGCTGCGCGCGACGTCGTCCAGCATCCGCGGGTCCAGCGCCTCCAGCAGCGTGCGCGAGTCGGCGCCGAAACTGTCGATCGCGAGTTCGCGGCTGGATTCCCCGACCTGGTCGGTCGCGCCGGTGCCGATGCGCCACCAGCGGGTGCGGTCCAGCTTGTGCGTCTTGCCGGAATACATCGCCGCATCCGCCACGCGCAGCAGGGTGTCGGCCTCGCGAGCATCCTGGGGGCAAAGCGCCAGCCCCATGGTCATTCCGACCTCCGCGCGGCGGCCGTCGCCGAGGTCGAAGGGCGTCTCCACCGCGGTGTGCAGGCGCTCCAGCGCGGTGCCCAGCACCAGCACGACGTGGTCGGGATCGAGGTCCTCGGACACGATGACGAATTCGTCGCCGCCGAGCCGCGCCAGGAAGTCGGTCTTGCGCAGGCGCAGTCGCAGCGCCTGCGCGACCTTCTGCAGCAGCACGTCGCCGACGGCGTGCCCGTAGCGATCGTTGACCGGCTTGAAGTTGTCCAGGTCCAGCATGCCCACCGCGAGCACGCTCTGGCGACGCTCGCTGCGCGCGATGGCTCCCGGCAGGAACTCGTCGAGGGCCAGGCGGTTCGGCAGCCCGGTGAGCGCATCGGTGCGCGCGCGCCGGCTCTCGGAATCCTGCAAGGCCTGCAGCGCATTCTTGCGGTCGAGTTCGTCCAGTCCGTGGCCGAGCAACGCGGCCACCTGCTCGCAGGCGCCGGCGATCGTGGAGTCGAAGAACCCCGCCTCGCGCGCCGCGATGGCGAGCACGCCCCAGGTCTCGCTGCCACGGCGCACCGGAACCGCCAGCAACGAGGCCCAGTGCGGCGCACCGGCCGTCCCGGCGACCCCGTCGCGGCGCATCGCGGCGTCCTGCGCGCGCCACGCCCGCGCGCGCCAGGCGCGCGCGATCGCATCGTGCGCGTCGTCGACATGCACGCGCAGGCGCTCCAGGTGCTCGAGGTCGATCGCGCTCTCGGCGGCCTCGCCGACGGCGCGGAACACGCCCTCGTCGTCCGGGCGCATCAGCCAGGCCGCGGTGAACTGCGTACCGTCGAGCAGGCTCTGGCACAGCCGCGTGATCATGCCCGATTCGGTGGAGCCCTGCAGCAGCGAATCGGCGGCTGCCGCGAGGGCCCGGTACACGCCTTGCGTCTGGCGCAACTGGCGGGCCTGCTGGTGGCGCTGGGTGACGTCGATCTGGGTCCACAGGATGCGCTGGAGTCCATCGCCGAGGTCCAGGCGCACGCCGGTCATGTCGAGCACCAGCAGGCTGCCGTCGGCTCGCAGGTAGCGCAGCTCCTGCATCGAGCCCGACCCGTCGCGCAGGATCTCCTGCACGAGCTCGCCGACGCGCGCATAGTCGTCCGGGTCGGCGTAGAAGGCGCGTGCCGCGCGGCTTGCCAGTTGCCGCAGGTCCGCCGCTCCGGCCATCTGCAGCAGACGGGCATTGGCATGCTCGAAGGTGCGCTCGGGGTAGCGCATCACGTTGACGCCCACCGTCATGTTCGACAGCAGCGCGGCGTTGATGCGCGATTGCTCGCGCTCGCGGCGTACCGAATCGAGTCGGGCGAGTCCGATGGACAGATCCGTCGCGATCTGTTCGGCGACCTTTTGCAGCGAGGCGTCGAAGCCGTCGTCGAAACTCAGGAACAGATTGAAGATGGCCCAGATACGCCCCCCGCGCAGCAGCGGCAGCCCGGCCGTGGCCTGGATGCCGAAGTCCTCCAGGCGCGCCGCCCACACCAGGTGCGACGGCGCGCCGCGTACGCGGTGCGCGAACATCGGTCGCTGCTCGCGCCAGGCCTGTCCGGCCGTGCCGCGGCCGAATGGCGACTGCGCGTCGGTGTTGATGACGATGTCGTCCAGGTAGGCCACGGCAGGCCCGGCCTTTGCCAGCACGATGAAGCGGCCCGCGTCATCGGGGCGCCCCACCCACGCCAGCGCGATCCCTTGCAGCCCGACCACCAGTTCGCAGAACTTCTGCAGCAGCCCGACTTCGTCCTGCGCGGTGTCGATCAGGTGGTTGATCGACGACAGGATCCCGGTCAGGTCCGAAAGCCTGCGCAACTGGTTGCGCATCTGCCCCTGCTGTTCGGCCAGGTGGCGCGCCTGCAGGCGCGCCAGCGCGTCGAGCTGCGCGGCCTGCTCCCGCAGGCGCAGCAGCGCGGCCTTGTGCGCATGCTGCAACGACGATGCGAGCAGTACCGCGCCGCCGACGGCGAGCAGGAAGAACTCGAGCGCGACGATGGTCTGCGCCGAACTCGCCATGGCGACGATCGGCAGGCCCAGCGCGGCCGATCCCGTCAACAGCACGAAGCTGAAGGCCAGCAGACCGGCCGTGACCAGCGCGTCGAAGGCGAACACCGAGCCGAGCAGCGGGAACAGCAGCAGCCCGAGCAGTCCGGTGCGCTGCGCCGGCTCGAGTGCGTTGCCGCCGGCGGCAAGCGCCCAGATGAGCAACACCAGCGCGAAGGCCCCGGCGACCTGCGCCAGCCGCGCCGGCGGCGCCTGCGTTGCGCGATGGCTTCGTCGCTTCCACGCCAGTTGCAGCAACGGGGTCAGCATCACCACCGCGCTGGCGTCGGCGATCGCCCAGTCGACGGCCTGGCCGAGCGCGCCGGCGCGCATGCCTCCCAGCCAGACCAGTCCGGCCACGCCGATCAGCGCGCAAAGTGCCGGTTGCAGCATGCCCATCGTCAGCAGGAATCCGGCGGTGCCGCGCGGGCTGCGCCACCAGGTCGCGGGCGAGCCGCCGATGCGCTGCAGCAAGGCACGCCCGAGCAGCGGGGCCAGGGCATTGCCCGCCGACGCGATCAGCGCCGGGCCGAGTCCGAGCCGCGAGCCGAACAGATTCGCCGCCAGCGAGCCCGCGAAAACCCCGGGCATCGCGCTGCCGCCCCAGCACAGCACCGCGAACGCCCCCAGCGCGGCAGGCGGCCATAACGGCGAGACGCCGTGGAAAAGGTGACTCGGGAATGCTGCCAGCGCCAGGTAGCCGGCCGCCGTCGCGACGTTCAGGCGCACCCAGGCGCCCGCACGCGGCGTCGGCAGCGCCACCAACCCATCTCGGTTCATCAGGGAATGGAGCTTCGATACAAGCGCGGATCGCGATCAACGCATGCTAACGCCGTACGATACGCATCCCCCACCGGATTTCTGCGGGTTTTGCCGGATCGAGTCCGAAGCCGCGCAACTTCGCGGCGCCACCAGCCCGCTACACGCGGCCGGCCGTCGGCCCTCAGTCGAAGGAGGGCTGCTGCGGACGAGCCACCGGGAGCCCGGCGGCGGCCCAGGCATCGAATCCACCGGCGATGGACCGCACGCGCGAGTAGCCCATCTGCTGCATCGACACCGCGGCCAGCGCGGCGCGCCCGCTGGTCTTGCAATACAGCACGATGTTCAGGTCGCGCGAGGCGAACTCGGGCGTGCTGCCGAGCTTGAACTCCAGCAGGCCGCGGGGCACCAGCACCGCTCCCGGCAGGTGTCCGGCGGCATGTTCGTCGGCCTCGCGCACGTCGAGCAGCAGATCGGCCTCGCGCACGGCATCGCCGGCATGCTCGATCGGGATCTCGACGATGCGGGACTTGGCTTCGGTGACGAGGTCGTGCGCGGTTTTCATCGGCCATCCGGAAAAGAGGGAGCGCCCGACAGCGGGCGTCAGCCGGCACCCGGCGGCAGCAGGCCGCCAAGCGTCGACGCGTCGGGCGGAATTGTAGATCGATACTTAGTCCGGTATGAGCCGACGCCGGCAATGCAACCCAATGCAACGCCATGCGCGGGCTGCTTCATTATGTTGCACTGCATCCGATTCGCTTCCCTAGACTGCGAAAGTCTTCAACCACGGGAGTATTGCAATGCGGAAGAACGCCATCCATTCGAGTCTTGCTGTCGTGGGAATCGCGCTCGCGGCGGCGTTGCTGGGCGGCTGTGCGTCGACCGGGGACCTGGCCAAGACCACGGCCACCGCCGACCACGCCAGCCAGCAGGCGCAGGCCGCGCAGCGCCAGGCCGCGCAGGCCTCGAAGAGCGCGGACCAGGCGAACCAGACCGCGAACGCGGCGATGAGCAAGGCCGACCATGCGTCGTCGGTGGCCGGGCAGGCGATGAACGAGGTCGACCGCCTGAAGCAGGAGATCGACCGCATGTTCAAGAAGACGATGCAGAAGTGAAGGTCCGCGGGGCCGGGCTGCGCCCGGCCCGTTCCACCGCGCCTGAGGGCGACTTCGCTGCGCCGCCTTCAGCGGATCATCACCCGCGTGCCGACATGGACCCAGCGCGCGAGACGCCGCAGCTGGCGGTTGCTCAGCGCGATGCAGCCGTCGGTCCAGTTGACATGCCGCTGTACCGCGGGGGAATCCTCGCCCAGGCCGTGGATCCCGATGTCGCCGCCGAGCGCCGTGTCCTGCGGGGGCAGGCGCCCGTGCTGGAAGGCTCGCACGATGGCGCGCAGGCTCGGGCCGCCGATGCGGCCCTCACGCCAGGCGCGCAGCGCCGCACGCGGTGTGGGGTAGTCGAGCCCGAAGAATTCGCCGAAGCGACTGTGGCGGTCGATCCAGGCGACGCGGAAATCCCCGCGCGGCGTGACATCGTCGCCCGCAACGTGCAGGCGGGCCGCGCCGCCGCTGCCGATGGCGATATTGCCGAACCTCTCCAGGACACGATCATGCCGCGACAGCACCGTCAGCGTCAGCCTGTGCGTATCGACAACCAGGAACGGCGCGCCATGCGCCCACGCCATGCCTGCGCCGAGCGGCCACAGCACGGCGGCCGCGCACCCCGCCAGCCAGCGGCGCGCGCGGGCTGGCTGGCGCGCCTGCGCGCGTGCCTGCTGGGCGCGGGCGTCGCGCTGGCCCTGGGTGGGGCGCTCGCGCCGCTTGCCCGCGCCAGCAGTTTCGCGCTGCCCGCCGGCGGCGGCAATGTGGTCGGACACATGCGGGTGATCACCCTCGAGAACCCGGGCAACACCCTGCTCGATATCGCTCGTCACTACGACCTCGGCTACAACGAGATCACGGCCGCCAATCCGGGAGTCTCGGTATGGCTGCCCGGAGTCGGCACGCGCATCGTCGTGCCGACCGAATTCATCCTGCCGCCCCGCCCTTGGGTGGGGATTGTCGTCGACATCCCGCAGCGGCGCCTCTACTACTTTCCGAAGCCGCGGGCGGGCCTTCCCGCGCGCGTCATCACCTTTCCGATCGGCATTGCGCGGCGCGGATGGCCGACCCCGCTGGGCCGCACGCGCATCATCGCCAAGTTCCGCGACCCCTCGTGGATCGTGCCGAAGGACATCCTGCAGGAGCACCGCAGCGAGGGCGATCCGCAGTTCCCGCGCTACTTTGCGCCGGGGCCCGGCAACCCGATGGGCATGCTGGCGATGCAGACCGGCTTCCCGGCGATCTTCATCCACGGCACCGACCGCCCGTGGGGTGTCGGCATGCGCGTCAGCCACGGCTGCATGCACCTGTATCCGGAAGACGCCGCCTATCTGTTCCCGCGGGTTCCGGTCGGCACGCCGGTACGCGTAATCGACAGGCCGGTGCTGGTGGGCATGCGAGGCCGCCAGCTGTACGTGAGCGCGGCTCCCGCAGTGTCCGACTACTCGAGCCCCGAGAGCTATGCGACGCGCGCGGTGGCGGCGTTGTCGCGCCTGCGCGCCCACCACCCGGGCCTGCTTCCCGAGCCGCTGCCGTGGAAGCAACTGCTGGCGGCGGCGCAGGCCAGGCAGATCGTCCCGGTGCCGATCGGCCCCGGCGCGTCGCGCGTCGAGCGCGACATCGCGGCGCTGCGACCGGTGGCCTATGCGCTGCCTCCGTATGGAGTCGGCGCCAACAACGCCGCCGTGCCGCCAGGCGCCGCAACGCGGCGGTGAGGGGGGCGAGGGGGGCGGGCGCCCTCGCTCGCCGCGTTCGCCGCCGCCCGCTCCGACCCGTGCGGTTCGGCATCGTCGAATCCTTCGGTGAGCGGGTACCGCGGACCCATCCGACGGCGCCGGGACCGCAATAAACAACAAATCAACATCAACGGCTCATGCGCCGTACAGGTTGGCGGCGCATCATACGTGCAAGGGCTGAGCGTTCGACGAACCAGCCGACGTGGTACGGGGGTATGCAGGATTCATCCATGGATAAGCAGGGCCAGGGCGACCGCGCGCAGGCGGCCTGGCCGGACTGTGCACGGGCCGGCGACGTGCCGCTGATCGAGTCGGCCATGCTCGGCTTGCTGTTGGCGTACCCCGTGGGCATGCTGCTTGTTCCCGGGGCACTCGACGTCGTATTCGTGCTGCTGCTGCTGCTGAGCATCCCGGTGCTGGTGCGTTTGCGCGCGCGAGGCCGCGTTGCAGGCGCACCGTGGCTGACAGGCTACGTCGTGGCGATGTGCGCCCCGCTGCTGGCCGAATTCGCCAGCCAGCTTGCCAACTGGCAATGGGGCTGGCAGCCCTACGACCGTGCCTGGCGTTTCGCGGCGGCCGTGCCGCTTTTCCTGGCCGTGCGCACGATCCGGCCGCGGCGGTTGCGTGCCTGGCGCTTCGGCGTGCTTGCCGGCGCGCTGGGCTGCGGCGCGGCGGTCGTGCTGGCCCCGGTGGCCTATCGTTTCGACGGGCGCCTCAGCGGGGATTTCCTCAATCCGATCTATTACGGGGATTTCGCGGTCAGTCTGGCATTGCTCGCCTTGTTCAGCCAGGACTGGCGGCAGCGCGATGCCCCCTGGTTCAGGGCCTTGAGCTGGCTGGGATTCGTGGCGGCGGTGTTCGCGGCGGTGAATACCGGTGCCAGGGGAGCCTGGCTCGCGCTGATCCTGCTGCCGCTGCTTTGGCCGCTGGCGCGCGGCAGTGCGCCGAGCGCGGCGCGCGCGCTCTTGCTGGCCGCAGGCTTCCTGGGAGTATTGGCGCTGCTTTATGTCGCGGTTCCCGAGGTGCGCTTGCGGGTCGGCGAGTTTTTCGCCAACTGGGCGCAGTTCCGGCGCGGGCAGCTCAACACCTCGCTCGGCATCCGGTTGCAGCATTGGCGCGTGGCGTTGCTGCTGTTCGCGCGGCATCCGTTGTTCGGCGTCGGCACGCGGCGACTGCCGCGCCTGATGCCCGAACTGGCGCGCCAGGGCTGGCTGACGCACCGCGCGATGCTGCTGGCCATGGGCGAACTGCACAGCGAGATCCTCGCGCATGCGGCAGCCCAGGGCAGCGTCGGAGTGGCTGCGACGCTGGCGGTGTATGCGGCGCCCGCGGCGCGTTTCTGGAGCTGCCTGCGCGCCGATACGGGTCGCGACGTGCGCGCCGCGGCAGCGATGGGCCTTGCATTCGTCGGGGCATTCTTCGTGTTCGGACTGACGGTGCAGACCTTCGACCTGGACATGACCATCAGCTACTACGCGCTCACGGTCGCGGTGTTGCTCGCGGCGTGCAGTCCGACTGCGCCGGCCTTGCCCGGGAACTTTTCTGCGAAGGACTGATCCAACCGGAATTCGCCTCCTGCGGCCTCGCGGCCAGTACCGCCCCATGCTTCCCAGCAAGGCCCAGCCTGTCGGACTGGTACCCTCCGCCGCCACGCACCTCGAAGGCGCAGTCGCGCAGCGACGCGCCTTTGCGGTGGTGCTGCTGATCGAGGTCTGGGAGCGCTTCGGCTTCTACGGCATAGCGGGACTGATGGTCCTGTACATGGTGCAGGGGCTGGGCTACGCCGACCAGCAGGCCAACCTCACATGGGGCGCGTTGAGCGCACTGGTCTACGCCGTGCCCGCGCTGGGGGGCTGGATCGGCGACCGCTGGCTGGGAGCGCGCCGCGCCATGCTGGCCGGCACGGTGGTGCTCGCTTGCGGCTACCTGCTGCTTGCGACCTCGGGCGGCGCCGCGAGCGCGTTGTACCCGGCGCTGGCGCTGGTGGCCATCGGAGTCGGGCTGTTCAAGCCCAACGGCGCGAACCTGGTGCGTCGCATCTACGAGGGGCAGCCGACGCGCATCGACAGCGCCTTCACCATTTACTACATGGGGGTCAACGTCGGATCCACGGTGTCGATGCTCGCGACTCCCTGGGTCGGCAAGGTCTGGGGCTGGAGCGCGGCTTTCGGTGTGTGCGGTGCGGGGCTGTTGCTGGGTCTGGCGAACTATGCGCTGTTGCACCGTGCGCTGGCGCCGGTCGCCGTCGGCGCCGACGCGGCCGCGCCGACTCCGCGGCGAGTGCTCGTGCCGCTGTGCCTGCTGGGCGCCAGCGGGCTGCTGGCGGTGCTGGCCTTGCGTCACGTGGCACTGGCCATGGCCTGCGTGCTCCTGGTCGCCGCGGGCGTCGTGACGGCCTTCACCGTGCTGATGCGCCGCGGCGACCGACAGGAGCGCAAGGCCCTGGCCACGGCAGGGGTCCTGATCCTGCAGGTGGGGCTGTTCTTCGTGTTCTACCAGCAGATGTCGACGTCGCTGACGCTGTTTGCGCTGCGCAACGTCGATCCATACCTGCAGCTGCCCGGCTTGCCCGTGCTGCACTTGCTGCCCGCGCAGTTCCAGGCCCTCAACCCGATCTGGATCATGCTGCTCAGCCCCTTGCTGGCATGGTCGTACACGCGCCTGGCGCGTGGACGCGGCGACCTGTCCATCGGGCTCAAGTTCGCGCTGGGCTTCGTCGTGGTCGCTGCCAGCTTCGCGGTGTTCGCGGCCGGCGGGCTCGCGTCCCGCGACGGGCGCGTCCCGGCCGGCTTCATGGTCGGCGGCTACGGCTTGATCTCGCTGGGCGAGTTGCTGCTCAGCGGGCTGGGCCTCGCGGTGGTCGCGCGCTTCGTCCCGGCACGCTTCTCGGGCTTCATGATGGGCGCGTATTTCGCGGTGAGCGGGATCTCGATGTACCTCGGAGGCTTCGTCGCCAACCTTGCGCAGCCGCCCGGGCATGCGGTGGCGAGCGTGCAGGACTCCCTTCGCGCCTACACCGCCTTGTTCGGGCGTCTTTCGCTGCTTGCGCTGTTCGCCACGGGGATCTCGCTGGCGCTGCTGCCCTGGCTGCGGCGCCTGGCGCCGCCGGCAGCGGCGCGCTGATCCGGCCTGGCGCCGCCGGCAGCGGCGCGCGGATCCGATCAGCGCGGGTCCGGCGCGCCGGGAGGGTCGGCTGCCGCATCGCAAGCCGGGTCGCCAGCACCCATGGCCGAATCGGCCGCAGTCGGTGCACAGGGCTGACCGTAGCGCACGCGAAGCCCGCCGTGCCGCAGGTTCGCCAGTTCGAGTCGCCCGCCGAGATTGCGCGCGATGCTGCTCATGATGGCCAGCCCGAGTCCGCTGCCGCCCTGGCCGTCGTCGCGCTGCAGGCGGTTGAAGGCCTCGAAGGCCGAGGCCAGCATGGCCTGCGGAATGCCGGGGCCGTTGTCGTCGATGTCCACGAGGGTCCAGCGCGAGCCGTCGCCCTGCACGGTCGTGTGGCAGCTCAGATCCACGCGGCTTCCCGGCGGCGAATAGCGCAGCGCGTTGTCCACCGCGTTGCGCAGCAGCGTGTACAGCTGCGTCGGATCGGCCAGGATCGGCGCGCCGTCGTTGCGTTCGATGCCGAGGTCGATGCGGCGCTGCTCGGCAAGCGGAAGCAGGTCCTCCAGCACATGCCGGAGCACGCTGCCGGGCTCGACGCGCTGCGTCGTGCCCGCGCGCCCCGACTGCGCCCGCGCCAGGCTCAGCAGCTGTTCGACCACGGCGCGCGTGCGCGCCAGCCCCGCCAGCATCCCGTGCAGGCGCTCGCGTGCCTCGGGCGGGAGCGGCACGTGATCGAGGTTTTCCGCCTGCACGGTCAGCGCGGCGATCGGCGTGCGCAATTCGTGCGCCGCATCGGCCACGAAGCGGCGCTCGTGTTCGCGCAGCGCGGCGATGCGCTCGAGCAGGCCGTTGATCGACTCGACAAAGGGAACCAGCTCGCGCGGAACCTCACGCATGGGCAGCGGGTCCAGGCGCATCTCGCTGCGCGCGTCGACCTGCGCCGCCAGCCGCAGCACCGGGTTCAGCGCCCGCCGCACCACCGAGGCAGCGAGCAGCGCCAGCAGCGGGATCAGCGCGAGCAGGGGATACAAGGTGCCCAGCGCACTGTCGGCGGCGGCATCGGATCGCATGTCGGTGCGCTGCGCGGCCGCGATCGCGCCGGCCGGGTCGGCACGCACGAACACCCGCCATTGCTGGCCCGCCGCATGCAGCACATGCATGCCCGGTGCGAGGTGGGCAGGCAGCGGAAGTCCCCCCGGCGCGCCCAGGCGCTGCACGACGATGCGCGCATCACGGTCGATCTCGGCCGCGCGCGCGAGCCGGCTCGCGTCGGGAAGCTGGCCCCCGCCATGCACCAGTTCGGCCATCTGGCGCAGTTGCGCATCCTGCAACCGGTTGGCCTCCATGTAGCCGAACACATACGACACCACGGCGGTGCTGGCGCCGACCAGCGCGACGATCAGCGTGGTCCACAGCCAGAGCCGGCGCAGCAGCGAGCGCCTGGACCAGCGGCGCAGTCCGGCCAGCGGCTTCATGGGCGAGGGGGGGCGTCGCCGCCTGCGCGGCCATGGTCGACGCCGGCCGGCTGTTCCGTGCCGGCGTCGCGGTCGACCACCCAGCCGACCCCGCGCACATTCTTGATCGCCGCCGCGCCGAGCTTCTTGCGGATGCTGTGGATCAGGTACTCGACGGCGTTGCTCTCGACCTCCTCGTTCCAGCCGTAGATGAGGCTTTCCAGGTCGTCGCGCGACAGCACCGCCCCCGGACGCAGCAGCAGCGCGTACATCAGCGCGTATTCGCGCGCCGACAGGCGCACCGTGCTGCCGTCGAAGCTGGCTTCGCGCGTGGCCGGGTCCAGGCGCACCGTGCCGTTGCTCAGCACCGCCTGCGCCTGCCCGCCCTTGCGCCGCGCCACCGCGCGCAACCGTGCCAGCAATTCCCCGGTCGCGAAGGGTTTGATCAGGTAATCGTCGGCGCCGAGGTCGAGCCCGCGGATGCGGTCATCCACGCCGTCGCGCGCCGTGACGATGATCACCGGCAGGTTGTAGCCGGCCTGCCGCGCCGCCTGCAGCACGCCGAGTCCGTCGCGCCGCGGCAATCCCAGGTCCAGCAGCATCGCCTCGTAGGGCGTCGAGCGCATGGCCAGCAGCGCGGCCTCGCCGTCCTGCACCCAGTCCACCGCATGGGCGGCGTCGCGCAGCGCCTGCTGCGTCGCCGCGCCCAGCATGGGATCGTCCTCAACCAGCAGGATTCGCATCGTCGTCTCCCGGCGGGGGCAGATCGGCCAGTTCGTCGGCCAGGTTGCCGCGCAGCAGCGCGAACAGCGTGGGCATCACCAGCAGCACCAGCGGAAGCTGCACCGCCAGCCCGGCGATGATCGCCACCGCCAGCGGCTGCTGCATCGCCGAGCCCTGGCCGATGGCCAGCGCCAGCGGAAGCAGGGTCAGGATCGCCGCGATGGTGGTCATCGCGATCGGGCGCATGCGGTTCACGCCGGCCTGCACCAGGGCCGCGTGCAATCCGATGCGCGGATCGGCCGCCTGCAGCTCCTTGACCTCGCTGAAATAGAAGATCGCCACCTCGGTCACGATGCCCACGATCATGGTCATGCCCATCATCGCCGAGATGTTGAGCTCGATGCCGCCGACCCACAGCCCCACGAACACCGCCGGCAGCGCCAGCAGCGGCATCGCCAGGATGCTCAGCGCCACGCGCATGCGCTCGTACAGGAACAGCAGCAGCAGGAACACCAGCAGGACCGCGGCGGCCAGCACCTGCAGCAGGCCCTTGAACGCGATCTGCTGTTGCTTGTACAGGCCGCCGAGCCGGATGTAGACCCCGCCGGGGTAGAAGCCGGGCGCGTCGATGATTCTCTTCACCGCGGCCACCGTGGAGCCCAGGTCGCGACCGCTGATGCGGGCGGTCACCGCGGCCATGCGCTTGAGGTTCTCGCGGATCACCTCGGGTTGCCCGGTCAGCACCGACACCCGCGCCACCTCGGACAGGCGGAACACGTGGCCGTCGGGCGCGCGCAGCGGCAGCGCCTCGATGGCCTGCGGCGTGCGCCGCATGCCGGGAGCGTCCCACACCCGCACGCCCACCATCTTCGGGCCCTGTTCGATCTGCGTTGCCACGCGGCCTCCGATCAGCGCTGCCAGCTGCGACTGCACCTGCCTGGCGTCGACCCCCTGCAGCGCCATGCGCGTGGGGTCGAGGCGGATGTCCAGCGCGTCGCCGGCAACCCGGATGCCGCTGCGCACCTCGACGATTCCGGGAACCTTCGAGATGGCTGCCGCCGTCTTGTGCGCGAGTTGCGCGAGTTGCACCGGATTGTCGTCGAAGATCTTGATCTCCACGGGCTGCGGCACCGCGGTGAGGTCGCCGATCAGATCCTGCATCAGCTGCGCGGTGTCGATGTCGATGCCCGGAACCTGGGCGTGGATGCGCGCGCGCACCTGGTCCATGACCTTCCAGATCGGCTCCCGCGGCAGCGGCTTCAGGCGCACGAAGAAATCTCCCTCGTTGGCGTGCGTGATGCCTCCGCCGAGCTGCAGCCCGGTGCGCCGCGAGAAGGTCTGCACCTGCGGGGTGCTGCGCAGGATCTGCTCGATCTGTCCCAGCAGCCGGTCGGTCTCGGCCAGCGAGGTTCCGGGCGGAGTGAGATAGTCGAGCACGAAGCCGCCTTCGTCCATGCGCGGCAGGAAGCCGCTGCCCACCGCGTGGTAGGCGATCCAGCCGGCGGCCAGCAGCGGCACCACGCCCAGCAGCGCCAGCCAGGGCTTGCGCAGCAGCGCGGGCAGCAGCCGGGCGTAGGCGCGCTGGAAGGCGACGAGCAGCCGCCCGTGTTCGCGGGTTCGCTCGCGCTCGATGTCGCGCGGCGCGAGCAGGCGATCGGCGAGCAGCGGAACGGCCAGCCAGGACACGAAGAAGGAGATCACCAGCGCCGCCGCCATGGTCAGCGCGAGCGCCTTGAAGAACGCCCCGGTGATCCCCGACAGGAAGGCCAGGGGAATGAAAATGACCACCGTCGATGCGCTCGAACCGGCCAGCGGCTGGAAGAACTCCATCGCCGCGCGCATCACCCCGCTGTGCCGCCGTGTCTCCTGCGCGGCCGTCGCCGCTCCCGATTCGCCGAGCCGGCGCACGATGTGCTCGCTCATCACGATGGCATCGTCGATCACCAGTCCGACCGCGGCGGCCATGCCGCCCAGGGTCATGATGTTGAAGCTCATTCCCAGCGCGGCCAGCAGCACCACGGTGGCGGCCAGCACGGCCGGCACCGTGATCATCGCGATCAGCGTGATCTTCAGGCTGCGCAGGAACAGCAGCAGCACCAGTCCGGCCAGCACCACGCCGATCAGGATGGCGTCGCGCACGCTGACCGCGGACGCGACCACCAGCCGGCTCTGGTCGTACCAGTTGGCCAGGCGCACCCCTTTGGGCAACGCGGTGCTGGCCAGCAGGTGGCGCACGTCGCGCGCGATCTTCACGCTGTTGCCGCCGGGCTGCTGGTAGATGTTGAGCAGCACCGCCGGCCGTCCGTCCGCCGTCACCGTGGTCCATTGCGGGACCGTGCTGCGCAGCACTTTCGCGACATCGCGCACGCGCACCACGCCGCGCGGGGTGGCGCGCACCACGAGTTCGCCGATCTGCCGTGCATCGCGCAGCCGGGAGTCGGCCAGCGCGAGCAGCAGCTTGTAGCGGTCCTGCAGGTGGCCGAGGGCCTTCACGCCGTTGCCTCCCGACAGCGTGCGCTCGACGTCGCCCAGGCTCAGGTTCAGGGCCTGCAGTCGCGCCGGGTCCACCACCACGTGGTACTCCTCCTGCTCCCCGCCCTGTACCTGCACCCGTCCGACGCCGTCGATTCCCGACAGCAGCGGTCGCAGATCGAGCTGCGCCAGGTCGTACAGCTGCACCGGGCTCAGGCTCGACGAGGTCAGGCTGTAGGCGATGATCGGGTCGACCGTCGGGTCCATGCGCTTGCTGCGGATGATGGTCCCGGGCGGCAAGGTCGGCAGCACCTGGTTGGCGGCCTCGTTGACCTGCACCGCAGCCAGGCTCATGCGGCTGCCCCAGTGGAAGGTGACGTAGATGTCGGCGGCGCCTCGGCTGGTCTTCGAGCGCACCGTGACCACGCCGGGCACGCGGCGGATGGCCTCCTCCAGTGGTTGCGTGACCTGCAGCACCATCTCGCGCGTCGGGCGCACGCCGGCGTCGACTTCCACCACCACGCGCGGGAAGCTGACGTTCGGGAACAGCCCGACAGGCAGCTTGAAGGCCGCGAGGACTCCTCCGGCCGCCAGCAGCGCCAGCAGGAACAGCACCGAGCGGCGATGCCGCTGCAGCCAGGCCGACAGGCTTCGGGGGCCCCCTTGGGCGCGGTGCGGCGCCGCGTCGCGGCGGCTGGGCAGGGATTCCTGGCGGTCGCGCGACGCGCTCATCGGGCTTGCCCCGCGCGTGCCGCCGCGAGGCGAAGCGCCATGCCGTCGCGCAGTTCATAGTTGCCCAGCACGACCAGCGGCAGCGCGGGCTGCAGCGGGCCGGAGATCGCGCTGCGTTCGCCTTCGTCGGCCTCGACCTCGACCGCGACGCGCCGCGCGCGGCCGTGGTCGTCCTGGAACACATAGGCGCGTCCCTGGGCGTCGCGCAGCACCGACTGGCGCGGAACCACCCAGCCGCGCCACGCGCGCAGCGGCATCGACGCCTGCACCGCGAGGCCCGGCAACAGCCAGTGCGCCGTCGCCGGCAGCGCCAGCGCGACATCGACCCGGCCGCTGGCCGGATCCACCCGTCCGGCCACGCTCAGCACCGTCGCGCGCGTCTTCTCGGAGGGGTCGAACACCGCACGCAGGTGGGCCACGGAGCCTGCGCGCAGCCGCAGGGCGTCGTGCGGATCGACACCCACCACCGCCTGCAGGCCGGTGCTGGGCGCCAGGCTGAGCGCCGTGACACCGGCCGCAAGCCGGGCTCCCGGGGCGGTCGCCACCGCGTCGACGACGCCGTCGAAGGGAGCGTCGACGCGCTGCAGCAACCTGCCCAGTCCTTGCGCCGTGGCGGCGGCCAGCGCGGCACGCGCGTCGGCCACCGCCTTGCGCGCGGCGTCGAGCTGCGAGCGCGTCGCCAGCTGCTGCTTCGCCAGAGCCTGCACGCGCTGCAGCTGCGCACGCGCAAAGCGCAGCGCGTCGCTCGCCTCCAGGTACGTCGCGCGCGCGGCCGGGGTCGCCGCGACCACCAGCAACGGCTCGCCGCGACGCACCGTCTGGCCGGCGCGCACCAGCACCTCGCGCACCAGCACCGGACGCGCGAAGCTGACCTGCAGGGTGCGCCCGCCGGCGGTCTGCACGGTTCCCACGCCGTCGACGCTTTGCGTGAGTTCGCCGCGCTGCAAGGTCTGCACGCGTACCAGAGCCGATACCGCGGGTTCGGCGCGCGCCGATGCCGCCGGAGCCAGCGCGAACGCGCACGCGCACAGCAGCAGGCAGGCCGCGGTCCTCGCGGGCACTCGACACACCGCGACGAAGGGGGAGATGGATCGTTGGGTCATGAGCGGGATGGGCGTGGATCGACGCGGGGCCGTGCCTCCGGGCGAGCGGGCGGGGTCGGCGGCGTCGCCCCGTACAGTCCGGCGCCGGTCAGCAGGTCCAGCGTGACGGCCTGTTCGGCCTGTTGCTGGCGCACGCGCTGCAGCGCCAGACGTTGATCGAGCAGGGCCTGGCGTTGCGCCAGTGCCTGCGGCAGCGTGATGTCGTCGCGCTGCAGGGCGACTTGCGCAGCCTGCGCCGCGGCGCGCAAGGTCGGCAGCCCGGCGCGAAGCTCGATGTGCTGGCGCCGCAGCACGGCAAGGTCGGCCAGCGCCTGCTCGACATCGGCGCGCGTCTGGTCGAGGCGGATCTGGTAGGCGTCGCGAAGCTCGCGGCGGGTCGCGCGCTGCACGGCGATGCGCCCTCGCGAACCGTTGAACAGCGGCAGGTTGAAACTCACGCCGAAGCCGACGGTGTTGACGTCGGTGGTGTCGCGTGCTCGCGTGAACCCCACGCTGACCGATGGAAACTGGGAGAGCACGGCTTCGCGCAGCTTTTGCTGCTGGCTTTCGTAGCCGGCGCGCAGCGCCAGCAGGTCGGGGCGGATGTCGGCGATGCGCGCCAGCGCGTCGCGTGCCTGCTGCTCGCTGCCGGTCGGGATGCGCGGCATGCCGGCCAGCCGAAGCGGGACCGCGGGGGCCAGGCCGAGCAAGGCGTGGAGCTGGGCGCGCAGTTGCACGCCCAGGCGCTGCTGCGCGTCGCGTTGCTGGAGCAGCGCCTGCAAGCGGACCAGCTGCGCATCGGCGTCGGTGCGGGGCAGGTCGCCGGCGGCGACCGCGGCGCGGCTGCGTTGCAGCTGCACACGCGCCAGCGCCAGTTCGGAACGCAGCAGTCGCCGGCGTTCGCGCAGGCCCACCAGGCGGACGTACAGCAGCTGCGCCTGCGAAGCCGTCTGCCACTCCTGCCACAGCAGGTCCAGGTCCACGCTGCGCACGTGTGCGCGCGCCGCCGCCTGCGCGGCCGGGCGGGTCAGCAGGCTGCCGAGATCGAAATCCAGGCCGTAGCTGAAGCCCGTGCTGGTGGCGCCGGCGCTGTTGCCGGGAAAGTCGCGCGACGCGGAGAACCGGGGATCCGGCAGCAGGCCGGCGGCGAAGGCCTGGGCACGCGCGACGCCGAGGCCGTCACGCGCCACGCGCAGCTGGGGGTTGTTGAGCACGGCCAGCGCGGCCACCGCGCTCATCGGCAGCGGGCGGTCGAGGTCGACGCGCCGGGCAGCCAGTCGCGGCAGCGGGATGCTGCGCGCGTCGACGCGCAGCTGGCGCAGCGCATGGGCCGAGTCCGGCGCCCGGGCCAGCGGCCGCGGCGTGTAGCCGGCGCAGCCGGCGAGCGCCAGCAGCAGCGAGGCCAGGCTGGTGGCCTGGCTCAGGCGTCGCGCCTTCGAGCGCTGGCGTCGCGCCTGTTGCACGAATCGCGCCAGCCGGGCCTGGGCCGGCGCGGGGTGCGGCGGGAGATCGCGTGGGTTCATCGGGGATCCTGGGCGGCGACGCGCGAGCCCGGACACGCCGAGATGCCCGGGCCGGTGCGCCATGATTAACAACAGCCTAAGCCCGAGGACTTAGCGGGGACTTAGTGCTTGACCCCGTCCGCGGGGTGTGCCGAGCGCGCGACGCCCCCGCGGGCGACGCCGGCGCGGCTCAGCGCACCGTGATGCGGGGTTGCCAGTGGTTGCCGTGTCCGTTGTCGTCGACCTCGGGACGGCAGGACCCGGACTGGCGGGTGATGCGATGCGAGTCGGCCCCCCAGTAGGGGTTGTCGAAGTGCACGCTGAACTCGCAGTCGATGTCGTGCAGGTCTGCGCTGGCGAGCAGGCAGTACAGATCGCCCTCGGCGCCGGTGGCGAAGCCGTTGCTCTGCAGATGCGCGGTCAACTGCTGCGTGAAGGCGCCGTCGCTGCGCGGGAAATCGCCGTGATCGATGCGACTCCAGTCGCATGCGAGCCGGCCCGGCCATGGCGCCGCGGGCTGGACGTGCACGTCGATCGAGCGTGCGGCCGGGCCCTGCGCGGCCTGCCGGGGTTCGGCGGGAATGCCGGACGCGAGATCCCCGGCATGGTGCCTCAGCGCGGCCAGGCAGTCCAGTTCGCCCCCGGGGTGCTCGCCGTCGTTCCAGATCAAGGTGTCGCCGCGACGCTCGAAGGTCGCGGGCGCGTTGTGCTGGTGGTCGGCCAGCGTCGCGTCGATGTCGGGCAGCAGCAACCGCAGCTGCTGCAGGCTGCGGCGCGTGTAGGCGCGGGGGTCCAGCTCCTGGCGGTGGCTGTAGGCGTGGTGCAGCTGGTCGGCCGCGGTCTGCAGCAGCTCGACGGCGTGCGCGATGGTCTCGTCGCCTGCGGCGCGCGACAGCGAGTCGTCGCCGTAGGCCATCCACTGCCGGCCATCGCGCGCCGTGACGTACACGCCGCGACGGTTGTCGAGGTCGTGCATGGCCTTGGCGAGCCCGCCGCTCAGCAGTTGCGCGTGGAAGCCGCGGATCCCGAAGCGCTCGAACTGCGCTGCGCAGGTCTGCCGCAGGGCCTTCTTCGGCGTGCGGATGTGTCCGGCGGCGAAGGCGTCGCCAGCGAAATGCGCGGCATAGGCCTGCAGCAGGTAGGCGAAGCGCAGGTCGTCCGGCCCGCGCGCGTGCAAGGCCTCGTGCAGCGCGAGCTTGTGCCCCAGCAGGAAGGTGGTCTGCGCGGAATCCGCGAAGTGGTCGTCGCTGCGGGTCGCCAGCTCGAGGTACAGGCCGAGGTACCCGCGCAGATTCCACAGCTCCGATGCCCTGCGCACACAGGCATCGGCGCCGGTGGCCAGCATCATCGCGCAGTCGTCGTCCGGTGTGTGGGGCAGCGGGGCGTCGTGCTCGCGCGCGTGACGCCAGCGCCGCTCCAGCTCCTGCTCGATCGAGCGCAGGCGCGGCAGGTAGTCGACGTGGCCGGAAAAGCGCAGGCTCATCAGGTTGCGCAGGAAGCGCCGGGCGGCCGCGACCTGCGCGGGCCCGGGGGGATCCTCCAGCACGTCGAAGTCGGGGCCCTCGGCGACGCCGGCGTAGGGCACGCCGAAGAAGTCCCCGCTCAGGTAGCCGAGTTCGGCATAGCTGAGTTCATGCTCGCCTGCGGCGCCGTCGCGCACGCGCAGCAGCAGCACATGGTCGCCGCGCCGCGGGCTGCCGTCGGCCAGGCGCAGCCATACCTGCGAGCCGAGGAAGGCATGTTCGGGCGACGCGAAGCCCAGCGCACCGGCGGGCGCCGGGTCCGGCTCCCGCGCTGCGTCTGCGGGAGCCTGCGCGGCGACCGCGCCGCAGAAGCAGGCGTGGCACAGCAGCGTGGCGGCAAGGCGCGCAAGACGGGGGATGCCGAGGCGGCCGGGAACGACGTGACGGGGAAGGGGCATGGCGCAGGCGCCGCGTGGCATCGCCTGCGCCGGTCCATGCTTGGAGACCGTTGCCCGCGCCGAGTTCCCGCCCCGGCACGAGACCCCGGGTTGGGGATGGTCAATCGCGCGTGGCGGCGCGGCGAACGCAGTCCACGTAGGCCTCGCCGTCGGGGGGCAGGCCGCTGCGCTGCGCGGCCCAAAGCATCTGGCCCAGGCACTCCATGATGACGTGATGGGCTTCGTGTTCGCCGCGCCGCGCGCTCAGCAGCAGGCAGGCCTGGCGGATCCCCGCCGGCTGATCGATCGACACCTGCTCGGTGATCGACAGGTGCATCGACAGGTGCAGGAAGGGGTTGCTGCGCCCGGCCTCCACCGCATAGTCGCGCTCGAGCGCGTCGTCCGCCGACAGATCCTCGTGGTATTCGGGGTGCTGCTCCATCCAGTTCAGCGCCAGGGTTTCCAGGGGCGTCAGCACATGGGTGTCGCGACGCTTCCAGGCGTCGATGAAAAAGCGCCGGACTTCATCCTTCGTGGGGTTGAACATGGGGTGGTGGCACGTTCACGCCAGGGGCGGCGCGCAGCGCGCATTGTGCACTGGCGCCGTGGCGCGCGTGGGGCGGGCGTCGCCCCGCGTCGGTTCAACTGCTAAGCTTGCGCGGCGTGCCGCTTCCGGTAGCGGCGGGGGAGGATCATGCCGATTCTGGTGATCGCCAATCCCAAGGGGGGCGCGGGAAAATCCACGCTGGCCACGCAGATGGCCGGGTACTGGGCGTCGCGCGGGCACAAGGTGATGCTGGGCGACGCGGACCGCCAGCAGTCGTCGCGGCTGTGGCTTTCGCTGCGCCCGCCCGCGCTTCGGCCGATCGGCGGCTGGAAGATCGGCACCGATGCGGTGGCGCGCCCGCCGCAGGGCACCACCCATGTCGTGATCGACACGCCGGCGGGACTGCACGGCCGCCGCTTCGACGAGTTGCTGCGCATCGCCGACCGGCTGCTCGTGCCGGTGCAGGCTTCGGTGTTCGACATCTATGCGGCGCAGGAATTCCTCGACCGCATCGCCGCCGAGCGCCGGCTGCAGACTCTGCGCATCGGGCTGGTCGGGATGCGCGTCGACGAGCGCACGCGTGCCGCCGAGCAGTTGCGCGAATTCCTGCAAGGTCTGGCCCATCCGCTGCTGGGCATGCTGCGGCCGACCACCAACTATGCCCACATGGCCGCGCACGGACTGACCTTGTGGGACCTGCGCACCTCGCAGGTCGAACGCGACCTGCGGCAGTGGGAGCCGATCACCGCCTGGGCCGATTCCGCCTAGGTTCCTAGGCTCCTGGGCTCCCAGGTCGCCCGGCCCGCTGGCAGGGATTGCGGGTCCGCGCCGCGAGGGATCATGGGCTCAGGCCGCCAGGCGGGGCGGAACGACCAGCGCCTGCAGGCCTTCGCGGTTGATGCGGAACAGGCGCGGGCCGACGTGCTGGACCAGCCCGTCGCGCTCGAACTGGGCAATCACCCGACTGGCCGTTTCCAGCGCCACGCCGAGCATCGCGCCGAGGTCGCTGCGCTTGGGCAGCACCATGGTGTCGTTGAGTTCCGGCTCGGCCAGGCGCAGCAGCAGACGGGCCATGCGCGACGGGATGGTTCCCGATCCCAGCAGCAGCGCCCATTCATCGGTCTCGCGCAGCGCGCGGTGCCAGCGCTCGAGGAATTCCTGCCGCAGGTTGGGCACGCGCTCCTCGAGCGCGCGGATCACGTCCACCGGGATGCGGCACACGCGCACCGTGCCGATGGCCGAGGCGTGGTGCATGTAGGGCTGCTGGATGAAGGACTCCAGTCCGATCAGGTCGCCGCGCCGTGCCACCCGGGTGATGCGTCGCGTGCCGTCGGGAAGCACGCGTTCGAGCTTCACGAAACCGGTCTTCACCGTGTACAGGTAGTGCCCCTGCTGGCCCTCCGCGAACAGGCCTTCGCCGCTGGCGAACTGCATGTCGTCGATGACCTGGTGGATCTCGTTGAAGTCGCCCGCTTCGAGCGCCCCGAACAGCGCGATCCGCCGTACGCCGCAGTTGCGGCAATCGGATGCGCCTCGCCAGGCACTGTGGAGGTCGCCCGCGGCGACCCGCCGGCCCGTGCAGGCCGGATCCTGCACGAAGGCAGCTGGCGCGGCGCCCTTCGTCTTGAGCGAAATCCGGGAGAAATCAACGACCTGGTCCATGATCCTTCCTTCACTTGAGCAGGCTCAATATTAGCGTTCACTGATATACGGCTGTCAATAGCGCAACGGCATGTAATCCGCTAGTGAAAACCCGCCCCCCCGACACGCGAACGGGTGTCCCGAGCCTTGTGCCGGACGCGCGGCGCGCGGCGCCTACACTGGAAGTTTTCAACCCCAGCCAACGAGTGGTTTCATGAACGGGCCCAGTCTGCAGTCCGTCGCCGCGCAGAATGCGCGCGACGCCCTCGCCGAAGACATCGGCAGCGGCGACCTCACCGCATCGCTGATCGACCCCGGCGCCCAGGCGCAGGCGCGGGTGCTCGCGCGCGAGTCGGCGATCGTCTGCGGCAGGCCGTGGGTGGAGGCGGTGCTGCAGCAGCTCGACCCGCGCTTGCGCATCGAGTGGCAGTTCCCCGAGGGCGCCCGCGCGGGGGCGGGCGATGTCGTGCTGCGCGTGCACGGACCGGCCCGCACGTTGCTGAGCGCGGAGCGCTGCATGCTCAATTTCCTGCAGCTGCTGTCGGGGGTCGCGACACGCACCGCGCAGTACGTGCAGGCCGTGGCCGGGACGCGCGCACGCATCGTCGACACCCGCAAGACACTGCCCGGACTGCGGGTGGCGCAGAAATACGCGGTGCGGGTGGGCGGCGGGAGCAACCACCGCATGGGCCTGTACGACGGGATCCTGATCAAGGAGAACCACATCGCGGCGGCAGGGGGAATCCCGGCGGTGCTCGAACGCGCGCAGCGCATCGCGCCGGCGGGGGTCTTCGTGCAGATCGAGGTCGAGACCCTGGAGCAGTTGCGCGAGGCGCTGGACGCCGGGGCGCGCATGGTGCTGCTCGACAACATGGACCTGTCCACGCTGCGCGAGGCCGTGCGCATCAACGCCGGCCGCGCCGAGCTGGAGGTGTCCGGCGGGGTCGACCTGGGCAGCGTGGGCGAGCTCGCACGCACCGGAGTCGACCGCATTTCCATCGGCAAGCTGACCAAGGACGTCGTCGCCACCGATTACTCGATGCGTTTCAGCGGAGTCTGACCATGTCTTCCATCTTGTCCATCGACGTCGAAAACCCCGTATGCGGCACCCAGGAGGCCTGGGCGCGGGTCCCCGAGGAGCCCGCGCCGGGCGAGCGCGAGGCGCTGCTGGAAAGCTGCCGGCGCCTGCTGATCGAGCGCGACGCGGTGCTGGTCGCGCATTACTACGTGCATCCCGACCTGCAGGACCTGGCGCAGCAGACCGGCGGCATCGTCGCCGATTCGCTGGAAATGGCCCGTTTCGGCGCATCGCGCAAGGCCTCCACGCTGGTCGTCGCCGGCGTGCGCTTCATGGGCGAGACGGCGAAGATGCTGTCGCCCGACAAACGCGTACTGATGCCCGACATCGACGCCACCTGCTCGCTGGACCTGGGCTGCCCGGTGGACGAATTCTCCGCGTGGTGCGACGCGCATCCCGATCGCGCGGTGGTCGTGTACGCCAATACCAGCGCGGCGGTGAAGGCGCGCGCGGACTGGGTCGTGACCTCCAGCTGCGCGCTGGACATCGTGTCCGAGCTGCACCGCCAGGGACAGCCGATCCTGTGGGCCCCCGATCGCCACCTCGGCTCCTACATCCAGCGCGAGACCGGCGCCGACATGCTGCTGTGGCAGGGCGCGTGCATCGTGCACGAGGAATTCAAGGCGCTGGAGCTGGAGCTGCTGCGCGAGCAGTACCCCGGCGCGATGGTGCTGGTGCATCCGGAGAGTCCGGCCGCGGTGATCGCGCTGGCCGACGTGGTCGGCTCGACCTCGCAGATCCTCAAGGCGGCGCGCGAATCCGAAGCCTCGACCTTCATCGTCGCGACCGACGCCGGCATGTTCCACGCGCTGCAGCGGGAGAATCCGCACAAGCGCTTCATCGCCGCGCCCACCGCCGGCAACGGCGCCACCTGCAAGAGCTGCGCGCATTGCCCGTGGATGGCCATGAACGGCCTGCGCAGCCTGGAGCACGCGCTGCTCAGCGGCAGCGGCGAGATCGAGCTCGACGCGCAGCTGGCGCAGCGCGCGCGCGTGCCGGTGCAGCGCATGCTGGACTTCACCGCAAGGCACCGCGGCGCGCAGCCCCCGGGAGCGCTGGTCCCCGGCCTCGGTGCGGCGTGATGTGAGCCCCTGCTCACTGCGTTCGCTGCCCCCGAGGGGGCTCCGACCCCCGAGCCCCCGCTCACTGTGTTCGCAGGTCCGGGGGGCGTGTCACGCCGGTAGCGTGTTGCGGCGCAGCGCGGGGCGCAGGGGGTCGATCGCCTCCAGCAGGTCGCGCTCCAGCGGGGCCGGCTCGCCTTCGATGCGGCTGACGATGCACTGCGCGGCCAGCGCCGACAGCAGCAGGCCGCGCGAACCCATGGCCAGGCTCAGGTACAGCCCGCCGCCCGTCGCGGCGTGCGGCCACTCGCCGGCCAGTGGCAGGCGGTCGCCGGCCACCGCACGCTCGCCTCGGAAGGCCGACGCCTGCGGTGGCGGGCAGGCCGGCCAGCTGGCGGTGCCCATCCAGGTGCGCAGGCCGTCTCCGACATGTTCCCAGACCTGCTGCCGCGAAAGCTCCGCCTGCTGCGGGTGTTCGTGGGTGGCGCCGACGAACAGCCAGGCCTGTCGCGCGTCGAGTCCCCGCGCCGCGACCGCCGCCGGCGGCAGCGGCAGCGCGTAGCTTCCCGCCATCACGCCGCAGCGCAGGCCGCGCAACCCCGGCAGCGCGGAGGCCGGCACGACGAAGCCCTGGCCGCGTTGCGAGCGCAGCCGCGGGACGCCATGCGGCCCGTGCAGGCCGCTGGCATGCAGCAGCCGGGCCCCGTCGGCCGCGCAGGCCAGCACACAGGATTCGGCTTGCGCGAGCACGTGCCCGTCGCCATCCAGCGCCTGCCACGTTCCCGAGTCCGGGTCGTGGCGCAGGCGTTGCACGGCCAGCCCCGCGCGCAGTTCGATGCGCGGATGATCCATCCATGCCGCGCACAGCGCGCCGGCGGCGACGCTGGTGCCCGCGGTCCACCATGCGGGAGGAGCCTGGGCAAGACCGGCGCAGTCCGCCGCATCGGCGGGCCCGAGGCGGCGCAGGAACTGCGGCGGCCAGTCGGCGGCCTGCGCCTGCAAGGCGGCGCGGCGCGGTTCGCCGGCGGCCATCAACACGCCGTCACCGGAGCTCAACGCGACGCGCGGGCCGGCTGGCAGGCCGGCTCGAAGCCAGCCGACGCCTGCGCGCGTGAGACGGGCGAGACGGTCCTCGGCCGCCGCCGGGCGCAGGTGCGCGAGCCCCGCGGCGAGTCCCGAAGTGCCGGCGGCGGCGCCGTGCGCATCCAGCACCTGCACGCTCCAGCCGCGGCCGGCCAGTGCCTCGGCGCAGGCGCTGCCGGCCAGGCCGGCGCCGATGACCATGGCGCGGCCGGCCGACGCGCGCGGTGCGCGCGCTCGCGAGTCCGCCGGCGGGCTGCGCAGCACGCCCTGCAGGCGCTGCGCCTTGCCGCCGTAGCCGGGCAGGCGCTGCACTTCGAAGCCGGCCGCCTGCAATGCCTCGCGTACCTCCCGCGCCACCGTGTAGCTGGCGACGCGCGCGGCGGGGCGGCCGACGCGCGCCACTTCGAGCATCAGCTCGCGGCTCCACATGCGCGGGTTGCGCGATGGCGCGAAACCGTCGAGGAACATGGCGTCGGCGCCGAGTTCGAGCTGGCGCAGCAGGGTCAAGGCATCTCCGAGCGCCAGCAGCAGGCGCACCCGGCCGCCGTCCAGGTGCAGCGGGTGCAGCCCGCGCATCGCCGGCGGCCATTGCGCGGCGAGGTCGGCGGCGAGTTCGCGCCACGCCGGTTCGGGGCATTCGCGCAGCAGGTCCTGCGCGCGCACCGGGTGCAGTTCCAGCGCGACGTAGTGGAGGATTTCGGGCCGCTTCGGGTCGGCGCGCCACGCCTGCCAGGTCGCCAGGAAGTTCGTGCCCAGTCCGAAGCCGGTTTCGAGCACGACGAACTGGCGCCTGCCATGCCATGCCGCCTGCTCGCCGAGCAGCCCGCAGCCGCGCAGGAAGACCTCGCGCGCCTGTCCCGCGGCGCCGGCACGGCTGGCGTACACGTCGCCGTAGCGCTCGCTGAAAGGCAGCCCTTCGCAGGTGTGGGCCAGGGGTTCGGTATCCGGCCGGTCGGCGGCGTCGGCTGCGCCGGCCGGCTGCGCCGCCGTCCGCTCGCCCGGCACGGGCTCAGGCCGTTGCCGGGAAACCACGCGCCGGCCGCGCATAACGCGCGCTTTCGGTGAGGATCACGCTCAGGCGGCGGTCGTGCGGCTGCGCCTGAAGTCCGTCGAGCCGGCAGGCGTCGAATCCGAGACCGATGGTCAGCACGCGCGGTCGATGCTCGAGGTAGCGGTCGTAGTAGCCGCCGCCGTAGCCCAGGCGCAGTCCGTCGGTGGCGAAGCCCAGGCACGGCACCAGCAGCACGTCGGGCTCGACGGCGGCGGCGCCCGCTGCGGGTTCGTCGATTCCGTAGGCGCCGGGGCGCAGCGCCTGGCCGGCAGCCCAGGCGAAGAAATGCATCGCGCGCTCCGAGCGCCGCACCACGGGCAGCGCCACCGCCCACGGCGAGTCGAGCGCCTGGCCCACGCGGAGCAGCACGCGCAGCGCGTCGTATTCGCCGCGGCTTGCGCAGTAGGCGCCGATGCAGGCGGCGCCGCGCAGCCCGCGCAACTCGCGTTCCAGCGCGGCGTCGAGCGCCGCCTCGCGGGATTCGCGGCGGTCCACGGTGTCGCGCCGGCGCCTCAGCGCAGCGCGCAGTTCGGCGCGGGAAAAGCCTGCGGCAGGTACCGCCGAGGGTGTCGAAAAAGCGGGGCTCACGCTAAGCTTGGGGGTTATGAAGTCCGTCGAAGTGCTTGCGCGTATTGTGCCCGCAGCTGCGCCGCGATCCGCGGCTCCGGAAGCATCCGGTTGGTGGCGCCGCGTGCTGTGCGCGGGCGCGCTCGCGCTGTCGACGGCGGGCTTCACGACGGCGCTTGCGGCGGTGCTCCCGGCGGCGCCTTCGGCTGCGTCGACGGCGGCGACGCTGCCGGTGTCGGTCGCCTCGGTGCCGGCGGCGCCGCTGCTGGATCCGCTGAGCGAGCAGTTGGCGCGCCAGGCCTGGCTGGGCTTCCAGCGCGGCGACCCGCAGCCCGCGCAGGCCGCACTGGCGGTGCTGCGCGGTCGCGATCTGCAGGACTGGATCGCCTACTGGGCGCTGGAGCCGCGCCTGGGCCAGGCCACGCAGCAGGATTTCGACGACTACGCCCGCGCCTGGCCCGGCACGCTGCCGCTGCGCCGGCTGCGCGCGCAGTGGCTGTTCGAACTCGCCAGGCGCAAGGACTGGTCGGGGTTCTCGGCGGTCTATTCCGGCTACGACGGCGACGATCCGCAATTGCAGTGCCTGATGGACGAGTCGCGTTTCGAGACCGGAAACATCGACACCAGCGCACAGGTATTGCGCCTGTGGACGCGCGATCCCGCCGGCGGAAGCGGCTGCAACAGCGCCGCCACCAGCTTGCTGCAGGCCGGGCGCATCGGCCAGCGCGCGCTGTGGGGCCGGATCGTGGACTTCTTCGCCGCTGGTCGCAGCGACGAGGCGCTGCCCTTCGTGCGCTGGCTGCCCGCCGACGCGCAGCCGCTGGTGCGCCGTGCCGCGGCCGATCCGCTGGGCATGGTGCTGCATGCGGCGCGCCACGGCATCGGCCGCGACGCGCTGCAGCGCCGCGTGCTCGAACTGGCGCTGCTGCGCATGGCCGGGCAGGACCCGCAGCAGGCGCTGCGCCTGGTCGACGGCAGTCTGCGCGGATTGGACACGCAGGTGCGCGCGCGCATCGCCTGGCGCGCGGCGCGCCAGGCTTCGCAGATGCTGCTGCCCGGCACGGCGCCGATGTTCCGCGACGCGCTGCGCATCGATCCGGCCTTGCAGACCGATCCCAAGGATTGGGAATGGGCGTTGCGCGCCGGGCTGCGCGAGGCGGACTGGAAGCTGGTGCGCCGTGCCTGCGCGGCGCTGCGCGATTCCGGCACCGACCGCGTGCGGGCCACGTACTGGGACGCGGTGGCCCTGCGCGAGACCGGCCACGTCAGGCGCGCGCGCGTGCTGTGGCAGGGCATCGCCGAGCCCTGGAGCTACTACGGCCAGCTCGCTACCGAGGCGCTGGGGCAGCCGGTTCGCGTGACGGCCGAGGTCGCGCCGCCGGATGCGCTCGAGGTCGACGTGCAGGCGACGCGCCCGGGGCTGCGCCAGGCGCTGCTGCTGTACCGCATCGGCGCCTACGCGCCGGCGGCGGGGCAGTGGCTGTGGTCGCTGCGCGGGGACAGCGACTCCCAGCTGCACGCGGCCGCGCAGCTGGCCTGCGAGCAGCGGGCCTGGCTGCTGTGCATTTCCGCCAGCGAGCACATGAAGGGCATGGTGGACTGGCGCCAGCGCTATGTCATGCCGCTGCGGGCCGACGTCGACGCGGTGTCGCGCAGCAGCGGGGTCGGAGAGGCCTTCCTGTACGGAATCATGCGCCAGGAGTCGCGTTTCGCCGCAGACATCCGCTCGTGGGCCGGCGCCTACGGCCTGATGCAACTGATGCCGCAGACCGCGAGCTGGGTCGCCCAGAAGATCGGGCTGCGCGGGTTCCAGGCCGGCGACGTGACGCAGGTGCGGACCAATCTCACCCTCGGCTCGGCCTACCTGGGGATGCTGCTGCAGCGCTTCGACGGCTCGCAGGCGATGGCCGCCGCAGGGTACAACGCCGGTCCCGGGCGCCCCGCGCGCTGGCGTGCCATGCTGCTGCCGCGCGGCCGCGGGCTGGCCGGCGCCGTGTTCACCGAGAGCATTCCGGTGCAGCAGACGCGCGACTATGTCAAGCGGGTGCTGGCGAACGCGACCGTCTATGCGACCTTGATCGGCAACGGCCGGCAATCCCTAGAATCGCGCCTGGCGCTGGCGCAGCCGGAGCAGGTCTCCAGCGCGCAGCCGATGCCCTGAGCCCGACTCGCGGCGCGGCGTACCTGGCGCCAGGCCGGCCGGCATGGTCCTTCATCCACGAGCTAAAGGCATGCAAAACATAGTCGTATTCGGCGGTTCGGGGTTCATCGGCTCCCAGCTCGTCGCGCGCCTGAGCGCTGCCGGCTGCCGCGTGCTGGTGCCCACGCGCCGGCGCGAACGCGCCAAGCACCTGCTGCCCTTGCCCACCGTCGAGCTGGTGCAGATCGACACCTTCGACGACGCCACACTCAGGCGCCTGGTGCAGGGCCGCGACGCGGTGGTCAACCTGGTCGGGATCCTGCACGGACGCCGCGGCAGGCCCTATGGCGCCGATTTCGCGCGCGCCCATGTGCGTCTTCCGCAACGCCTGGCGGCCGCCTGCGCCGACAGCGGTGTGCGGCGCTTCGTGCACATGAGCGCGCTGGGCGCCGACAGCCACGGGCCGTCGATGTACCTGCGCTCGAAGGGCGATGGCGAGGCGGCGGTGCGTGCCGAGGAGGCCGCTCTGCAATGGACCATCTTCCGCCCCTCGGTGGTGTTCGGCGAGCAGGACGAGTTCCTGAATCTGTTCGCGCGACTGCAGCGCCGGCTTCCGCTGGTGCTGCTGGGCGCCGCGCAGCAGCGCTTCGCGCCCGTGTACGTCGGCGACCTCGCGTGCGCGATGGCCCATTCGCTGGTCGGTGCCCGCGCGAGCGAGACCATCGGGCGCATCTATGAACTCGGCGGGCCCAGGGTCTATGCGCTGCGCGAACTGGTGCGCCTGGCGGGCGCCTGGGCCGGCGTGCGCGACGGCCGCGGACGACCGGTGCTGGGGCTGCCGCATGCGCTGGCGGTGCCTCTGGCGGGCTTGCTCGAGCTGGCCCCGGGCGGACCGCTGATGAGCCGCGACAACCTCGACTCGATGCGCGTGCCCAGCGTGCCCGGCGGTGAACTGCCGGGCTTCGCGCCGGAACTCGGGGTGGAACACCCGGCCAGTGTCGAATCGCTGGCCCCGCAGTGGTTGCGTCACCTGGGTCCGCAGGCCGAGTACGACCGGCTGCGCGCCCACGCCGGGCGCTGAGCGCGTCGCCGGGCCCGAACCTTCGGTTCCCCATCGTTTCCCAGGCCGTCGGCGCGTCGCGCGCGGCGCGGCTGCGGTGTCTTTTCGAATTCTCCACGGATCCATCGAACATGCTCAATGCCGCCCAGGAACGCGCGGTGTCCCATCTCGGCGGCCCCTGCCTGGTGATCGCCGGCGCGGGCAGCGGCAAGACGCGGGTGATCACGCACAAGATCGGGCGCCTGCTGCGCGCCGGCTATGCGCCCGGCGAGATCGCCGCCATCACCTTCACGAACAAGGCGGCGGCCGAGATGCGCGAGCGCGCGCGCGACCTGCTGGACGACCGCAAGGCCGCCCAGCAGCTGGTCATTTCCACCTTCCATGCGCTGGGCGTGCGCATCTTGCGCGAGGACGGCGAGGCGCTGGGGCTGAAACCCCAGTTCTCCATTCTCGACAGCGACGACGTGGCCTCGCTGCTGCGCGAGGCCGGCGGCACCACCGAGATCAAGCAGGCGCGCGCCTGGGCCTGGCGCATCAGCCAGTGGAAAAGCGCGTTGCTCGACCCCCGCCAGGCGGCGCAGCAGGCCCGCGACCCCGACGAGGTGCAGGCCGCCAGGGTGTGGGAGCGCTACCACGAGGCGCTGAGCGCCTACCAGGCGGTGGACTTCGACGACCTGATGGTGCTGCCGCTGCGCCTGCTGCGCGAGCACGACGAGGTGCGCCAGCGCTGGAACCGGCGCCTGCGCTACATCCTGGTCGACGAATACCAGGACACCAGCGATGCGCAGTACCAATTGCTGCAGCTGCTGGCCGGGGAGAATGCGCGCTTCACCGCGGTCGGCGACGACGACCAGAGCATCTACGGCTGGCGAGGGGCCACCCTGGACAACCTGCGGCGGCTTCCCGAGGACTACCCGAACCTGGAGATCATCAAGCTCGAGCAGAACTACCGCTCGACCAACGCCATCCTGCGCGCGGCCAACGCGGTGATCGCGTCGAACCCGAAGCTCTATCCGAAGCGCCTGTGGAGCGAGCACGGCGAAGGCGATGCGGTGGAGGTGCGCGAGGCCGACAGCGACGAGGACGAGGCCGAGCGCATCGTCGCGCGCTTCCAGGCGCTGCGCAGCGGGCGCGGTTGCAAATGGAGCGAGATGGCGGTGCTGTACCGCGCCAACCACCAGTCGAGGCCCATCGAGCAGGCGCTGCGCCGCGCCAACATTCCCTACTCGGTCAGCGGCGGGCAGAGTTTTTTCGAGCGCGCCGAGATCAAGGACGTGTGCGCCTACCTGCGCCTGCTGGCCAACCCCGACGACGACCCCGCCTTCCTGCGCGCGGTGACCACGCCGCGCCGCGGCATCGGCGCCTCGACCCTGAAAAGCCTCGGGGGCTTCGCGTCGCAGTGGAAGGTGTCGATGTTCGAGGCGCTGTTCCGCGACGCGCTGCCGATGGCGGTGGGGGCGCGTCAGGCCGACGGCCTGCGCGAGTTCGCGCGCCTGATGCACGACATCGACTGGCGCGAGCGCACGGCGCCGGCGGGCGAGTTGCTGCGCGAACTGCTGCAGACCGTCGGCTTCGAGGCGCATCTGCGCGACAGCTGCGACAACGAGCGCGAGGCCGCGCAGCGCTGGGGCAACGTCAACGACTTCTGCGACTGGATCGCGCGCAAGGCCGAGGAGGACGGGGTCGGGCTCAAGCGCATCGCGCAGACCGTGGCGCTGATCACGCAACTGGCAGAGCGCGGCGACCAGCAGGACGCGGTGACCCTGTCGACCCTGCACGCCGCCAAGGGCCTGGAGTGGCCGCACGTATGGCTCGCCGGCTGCGACGAAGGCCTGCTGCCGCTGTACAGCGACGAGCGCCCGCTCAGCGACAGCGGACTCGAGGAGGAGCGTCGCCTGATGTACGTGGGCGTCACGCGCGCGCGCCAGACCCTGAGCCTGAGCCACTGCCGCAAGCGTCGCGGCGGCGGGCGCGGCGGCCGGGTCTACGAGCCCAGCCGCTTTCTCACCGAGTTGCGTGCCGAGCTGCCGAAGACCGACGGCAAGGCACACGCGCTGGCCCGCCTGCAGGCCATGCGCAAGCGCCTCGGCGCCGTCGAAGCCCAGGAGTCCTGAGGCGCGGCGCGGCGCCGGGCGCGCTCACGGTTACTCAGTCCTCGGCGCCGGCGTGGCCGGGCTGGCGCAGCAGCCAGCGATAGAGCTCGCGGCGGTCGGCGCCGGTCATCTCGGCGACCAGCGCGCAGGCGCGCGAGGCCGGCAGTTCGCGCGCCAGGCGCAACGTCCATTCCAGTGCCTGCTGCGGCAGCGCCTCGGCCTCGGGGGCGGCGCGCGCGGCGAGGATCAGCACGAACTCGCCCTGTGCGTGCCGCGGGTCGGCGTCGAGCCAGCGCAGCAGTTCGGCGGCGTCGCCGGCGACGAAGGTCTCGAACTGCTTGGTCAGCTCCTTGGCCAGCAGCAATGGGCGTTGCGGCTCCAGTTGCTGCAATTCGCGCAGGCTGTCGCGGATGCGATGCGGGGCCTCGAAGCACACCACGGCCCGCGCGGCTCCCAGCAGCCCGCGCAGGAACTCGCGGCGCCGCCCCTGCGTGGCCGGCACGTAGCCGGCGAACACGTAGCCGTCGTCGAGTTCCAGCCCGCTGGCGCTGAGCGCGGTGGTCACCGCGCTCGGCCCGGGCAGCGCCAGCACGGCGTGGCCGGCGGCGCGCGCGCTGCGCGCCAGCACCGATCCGGGGTCGCGGATCGCCGGCGTGCCGGCATCGCTGACGAAGGCCACGCGCCGTCCCTGCTGCAGATGCTGCAGCACCGCCTGCGCGGCCGCCTGCTCGCGATGGCGGTCGGCGCGCAGCAGCGGCAGCGACAGACCCCAGGCCTGCAGCAGGCGCTGCGCCGCGCGCGTGTCTTCGGCGGCGACCACGTCGCAGCGCTGCAGCAGCGCCAGCGTGCGCAGGCCGACATCGGCCAGGTTGCCGATCGGCGTGGCCACCATGAGCAGGCAGGGCGCAGGGATTTGCTGCGAGGCACACAATGAACGCGCCGCCGCAAGCGCCGCGCGCATCGGGTCGCCAGCCGGCGCGCCTGGCGGGGGTGGGGTCTCGGGCATCGTGCGGGGGCCTTGCAGGGGCGGTGGCTGGGGCGTTCCCGGCGCGGACACGACGGGAGTTGGGGACATGCGTGAATCGATGCACGGGCGGGCGAGCCGCGTGGCGCGCGCGGCCGACCCGGTCGACGTCGGCGGCGCGAGCGACTGCGCGCGTCGACGCGCCGGGCGCGAGGCCGAGGAATCCGCGTGCCGCGAACTGCAGCGGCGCGGCCTGCGGCTGCTGCAGCGCAATTATCGCGTGCGCGGCGGCGAGATCGACATCGTTGCGCGAGACGGCGGCACGCTGGTGTTCGTCGAGGTGCGCCGGCGCGGCCACGCCGGGTGGGGCGGCGCCGCGGCCAGCGTCGATGCGCGCAAACGCATGCGCATCGTGCGCGCGGCGCGCCATTACCTTGCGCGTGCGGGCGACGAGGCCGCCGCCGCGCCGTGCCGCTTCGACGTCGTCGCCTACGACGCCGGGCGCATGCGCTGGATCCGCGGCGCCTTCGACGCCGGGGATGCGCCGTGAACCTTGCCCCGAGGCCCGCGGGCCTGTCGGCCGGCGCATCCGGCGGTGCTGTCCGCCTTCGCGCCATGGACGTCGTCGGTGCGCCGGCCGATTCGTGGAAGAATGCGGGTTGTCACGGGATACCTGCCATGCTCGAACAACGCATCCGGGAACAATTCGATGAAAGCGCGCGGCTCAAGCAGCAGGCCGCCGAGGTGCTGGCCGAGCCGCTGGCGCAGGCGGTCGGCGCGATCGCCAATTCGCTGGGCAACGGCGGCAGGATCCTCGCCTGCGGCAACGGCGGCTCGGCCGCCGACGCGCAGCATTTCGCGGCCGAGCTGGTGGGCCGCTTCGAGCGCGAGCGTCCGGAACTGGCGGCCATCGCGCTGAGCACCGACAGTTCCATCCTCACCGCGATCGGCAACGACTACGGTTTCGAGCAGGTGTTCGCGCGCCAGGTGCGCGCGCTCGGCCAGCCCGGCGACGTGCTGCTGGCGATCTCCACCAGCGGCAATTCACCCAACGTGATCGAGGCCGTGCGAGCGGCCCAGGAGCGCGACATGCTGGTCGTCGCGCTGAGTGGAAAAGGGGGGGGCAGGCTGAGCGCCTTGCTCAGCGACGTCGACGTGCACCTTTGCGTGCCGCACGAGCGCACCGCACGCATCCAGGAAATGCACCTGCTGATGCTGCACTGCATCTGCGACGGAGTCGACTGGACCTTGATGGGCAATCCGGAGGAATCGACATGACGCAAAGCATCCTGGACAACGACCGACACGCCGCGCCGCCCGAGGGGCCGCTGCCGCGCCAGGGTCGGCGCGCGCTGGTTCGGCGCGCCGGACTCGTGCTGGTGGCCGCGCTGGCGGCCAGCCAGTTGCAGGGCTGCTTCGTGCTGGGCGCGGCGGCCGTCGGAGGCACCGCGCTGGTGGCCACCGACCGCCGCACCGCCGGCTCGCAGCTGGAAGACCAGAACATCCAGATGACCGCCTCCGGGCGCATCAGCGACCTGCTGGCCGGACACGGCAACGTCAACGTCAGCAGCTACAACCAGCAGGTGCTGCTGGCCGGGCAGGTCCCCACGCAGGCCGACAAGCTGCAGGCGCAGCAGATCGTCGCGGCGATCCCCAATGTCAAGTCGGTGGCCAACGAGCTGGTCGTCGGACCCAGTTCCAGCCTGCAGGAGCAGGCGAACGACACCTTCATCACGTCGAAGGTGCGCGCGGCCTTCATCGACGATTCGCAGCTGTATTCGCGGGCCTTCCAGATCACCACCTCCGGCGGAGTCGTGTACCTGCAGGGCCTGGTCACCCAGGCCGAGGCGCAGCGTGCCAGTTCGGATGCGGCGAATGTGTCCGGCGTCAAGAAGGTGGTGACGCTGTTCACTATCATCACGCCTCACCAGTTGCAAACCCAGTACAAGAACACCGCGCAGACTCCGGTCACCCCGGCCGGCTCGGCGCCGCCGCAGGCCGCCAGGCCCTGAAGGCGGCGCATGGCGGGGCCCGTCAGGGCCCCGCACGGCACCGGGACGCGTCGGTGATGCACGATTTCCCCCAAGAACGAGGTCGAACCCGATGAGTCTGCTCCAAGTCCATGCCGGCAAGAGCCTGCCCGACGATTTCAACGTCGTGATCGAGATCCCGGCCGGCGCGCCGCCGGTCAAGTACGAGGTCGACAAGGCCAGCGGTGCGCTGTTCGTCGATCGCTTCATGAGCACGGCGATGCACTACCCGTGCAACTACGGCTACATCCCGCAGACGCTGTCGGAAGACGGCGATCCGGTGGACGTGCTGGTGGTCACGCCGATTGCGCTGGTGCACGGCTGCGTGGTGCGCTGCCGCCCGGTCGGCGTGCTCAACATGACCGACGAAGCCGGGCCCGACGCGAAGCTGGTCGCGGTTCCGGTGGACAAGCTGCTGCCGATGTACCGCAACATCCGCGCTCCCGAGGATCTGGCGCCGGAACTGCTGCGCCAGATCGAGCATTTCTTCAACCACTACAAGGACCTGGAAGCGGGCAAGTGGGTGAAGACCGAGGGCTGGTCGGGAGTCGACGCGGCGCGTGCCGAGATCACCGCCAGCGCGAAGCGCTACGCCGAGGTCGCGAAAGACTGAATAGGGTCGGGTGGGCCCCCGCTCACTGCGTTAGGAGCGCGGATCGCGTGATTTTCGTGATTTTCGCGACGAAGCGTTCCGACAATCGCGTCGGGGGTCTATACTCGACCTCATGCTTGTCGGAGTGCCGTGCGCGTGCAGCGCCGGCTGAGATCGCCTCCGGGCGGAATCCGCAGAACCTGATCGGGGTCATTCCCGCGTAGGAAACCAAGTCGCCACAGCGCTTCGGCAGGCTCCACACTCCCAGGAGACGAGTCATGTCCGAAGTCCGCCGCAGCGTCGATCCGGCGCGCCTTTCCAGCCGCATCACCCGCAGCCCGTTCCCGGGTTCGCGCAAGATCTACCTCGAGGGCGCAGGCGGCGTGTCCGTGCCGTGGCGCGAGATCGCGCTGTCCGACACCCTGCTCGAGACCGCCCCGGGCGTCACGCAGCTGCAGAAGAACGCGCCGCTGCGCGTGTACGACACCTCCGGCCCCTACACCGATCCCCAGGTCGACATCGACGTGCGCGCCGGCCTGCCCGCGCTGCGCGCGGCGTGGCTGGACACGCGCGACGACATCGAGCGCCTGCAGGGCCCGAGCAGCGAATTCGGACGCGCCCGCCAGAGCGACCCGGCCACCGCCTCGCTGCGCTTTGCCGCGCCGCCGCTGCCGCGGCGCGCCCGCAGCGGCGCCAACGTGACCCAGATGCACCTGGCCCGCCAGGGCATCATCACCCCGGAAATGGAGTTCATCGCGCGCCGCGAGAACCTGCAGCGCGCGCAGCTGCCGGATGCGCTGGGCCAGAACGGCGGCCAGCACCGCGGGAGCTGGTTCCACGCGCAGCGCGAGATCGACGCCGAATTCGTGCGCAGCGAGGTGGCCGCCGGGCGCGCGGTGATCCCCGCCAACATCAACCACCCCGAGATCGAGCCGATGATCATCGGGCGCAACTTCCTCACCAAGGTCAACGCCAACATCGGCAACTCGGCGGTCACCTCGGACATCGAGGACGAGGTCGACAAGATGGTGTGGGCGATCCGCTGGGGCGCCGACACCGTGATGGACCTGTCCACCGGCAAGCACATCCACGAGACCCGCGAGTGGATCGTGCGCAACAGCCCGGTGCCCATCGGCACCGTGCCGATCTACCAGGCGCTGGAGAAGGTCGGCGGAGTCGCCGAGGACCTGAGCTGGGAGCTGTTCCGCGACACCCTGGTCGAACAGGCCGAACAGGGGGTGGACTACTTCACCATCCATGCCGGCGTGCTGCTGCGCTACGTGCCGCTGACCGCGGCGCGGGTCACCGGCATCGTGTCGCGCGGCGGCTCGATCATGGCCAAGTGGTGCCTGGCGCACCATCGCGAGAATTTCCTCTACACCCATTTCGAGGAAATCTGCGAGATCATGAAGGCCTACGACGTCACCTTCTCGCTGGGTGACGGGCTGCGCCCGGGCTCCATCGCCGACGCCAACGACGAGGCGCAGTTCAGCGAGCTGCACACGCTGGGCGAGCTCACGCAGATCGCGTGGAAGCACGACGTGCAGGTGATGATCGAGGGCCCCGGCCACGTTCCGCTGCACATGGTGGCGGTCAACGTCGAGGAGGAGCTCAAGCACTGCTACGAGGCTCCGTTCTACACGCTGGGCCCGCTGACCACCGACATCGCCCCCGGCTACGACCACATCACCAGCGCCATCGGCGCGGCCAACATCGGCTGGGCCGGCACCGCGATGCTGTGCTACGTCACGCCCAAGGAACACCTGGGGCTGCCCGACCGCGAGGACGTCAAGCAGGGGCTGATCGCCTACCGCATCGCCGCGCATGCCTCGGACCTGGCGAAGGGCTATCCCGGCGCGCAGCTGTGGGACAACGCGATCTCCCGCGCGCGCTTCGAGTTCCGCTGGGAAGACCAGTTCCGCCTCGCGCTGGACCCGGACACCGCGCGCGCCTTCCACGACGCCACGCTGCCCAAGCAGGCCGCGAAGACCGCGCACTTCTGCTCCATGTGCGGCCCCAAGTTCTGCTCGATGAAGATCAGCCAGGACATCCGCAACGCGGCGGCGGCCGCGCCCAAGGCCGGCACCGACGCGACGCAGCTGCGCGAGGAGCTGGCGCGCAAGGCCGCCGAGTTCCGCAAGTCCGGCGGGGAAATCTACCAATGAAGACCCCCGGCGTCGGCATCGCCGGCGCGGGGCTCGCCGGGCGCCTGCTGGCCTGGCGGCTGCTGCGCCGCGGTGCCCGCGTGAGCCTGTTCGACGCCGGCGCGCGCGGTGACCGCGGCAGTGCCGGACCGACCGCCGCGGCGATGCTGTCGCCGACGGCCGAACTGGCGGCGGCCGATGCGCGCATCCACGAGCTGGGGCTGCGCTCGCTGGATCTGTGGCGCGGCTGGCTGGCCGAGCTGCAGGCACGCACCGGGCGCGAGGTGTACTTCCGGCGCGAGGGCACGCTGGTGGTCGCGCACGCCCCCGACCGCGGCTCGCTGGCGCATTACGAATCCCTGCTGCGCGCCCATCTGCCGGCGGGCGAGGCCGCGGAGTCGATGCAGCGCGTCGACGCCTCGCGCATCGGCGCGCTCGAGCCGCTGCTCGAGGGCCGTTTCGCCGACGGATTGTTCCTGCCGCTCGAGGGCCAGCTGGCCAACGACCAGCTGTACGACGCGCTGGCGGCCGCGCTCGACGCCGGGCTCGCCGCCTGCGGCGGCGCCTGGCACGAGAACTGCCCGATCGATGCGGTGCGACCCGACGCGCTGATCGCGCGCGACGGCACGCGTCACGAATTCGAACTCGCGGTCGACTGCCGCGGCATCGGCGCGCGCGCCGAGCTACCGGGCCTGCACGGCGTGCGCGGCGAGGTGCTGACGGTGTCGGCGCCGGGGGTGCAGCTGCGCCGCCCGGTGCGCCTGATCCACCCGCGCTACGCGCTGTACGTGGCGCCGCGACCGGGCGGACGCTTCATCGTCGGTGCCACCGAGCTCGACAGCGAGGACAGCGGGCCGGTGACCCTGCGCTCGACCCTCGAACTGGGCAGCGCGTTGTACAGCCTGCACCCCGAGTTCGGCGAGGCGCGGGTGCTGCGGCTGGCCGCCGCGCTGCGGCCTGCGCTGCCGGACCGCGAGCCCGTCGCGGCGCGCGATGCCGCGGGCGTATGGCGGGTCAACGGCCTGTTCCGGCATGGCTACCTGATCGCGCCGGCCGTGGTCGGCGAGGCCGAGCGGGGAATCGCCGCGCAGCTGGGTCTGCCGCAGCCGGCGCACGAGGAGTTGCGCGATGCCGCCTGAGTCCGCGCGGAGCGGCGCCGGGCTGGCGCTGAGGGTCAACGGCGAGGCGCTGCGCTGCCGCGCGGCCACGCTGCACGAGCTGCTGGCCGCGCGCGGCCTGGACCCGAGTTGCGGAGCTTTCGCCTGCGCCGTCAACGGCGGCTTCGTGCCGCGTGCGCAATGGGCCGCGCAGCAGCTGGCCGATGGCGACTGCATCGACATCGTGGCGCCGGTGGTCGGCGGCTGAGCCCGCCGGGCGCGAGCGTGGAGTGAGCATGGAAACCGAGATCACCTTCAGCGAAACCTGGCAGACACCCCGCAGCGACTCGCCGGCGGCGCAGCAGGCGGGTGTCGCGGCGGCGGCGCAGGCCGCGCCCGCCGACGATGCCTGGAGCGTCGGCGGCGTGCGCCTGGGCTCGCGACTGCTGCTGGGGACCTCGCGCTATCCGAGCCCGCAGGTGCTGGCGCAGGCCGCGGCGGCCTCGGGCGCGCAGGTGTACACCGTCGGGCTGCGCCGGCTGCAGCCCGAGAGCTCCGGCGGGCAGGCCTTCTGGCAGCGCGTGCGCGAACTCGGCGGGCACCTGCTGCCCAATACGGCCGGCTGCCACGGCGCGCAGCAGGCGGTGAACCTGGCGCGCATGGCCCGTGAACTGTTCGGCACGCACTGGATCAAGCTGGAAGTCATCGGCGACGACTACACGCTGCAGCCGGACCCCTTCGGCACGCTGGAGGCCGCGCGCGTGCTGGCGGCCGAGGGCTTCGCGGTGTTCGCCTACACCACCGACGACCTCGTGCTCGCGCGGCGCCTGCTCGATGCCGGCGTGGCGGCGGTGATGCCGTGGGCGGCGCCGATCGGCTCCGGGCGCGGCCCGCGCGACCTGCACGCGCTGCGCACGCTGCGCGAGCGCCTGCCCGACGCGGTGCTGGTGTGCGACGCCGGGCTCGGCCGGCCGTCGCACGCGGCGCAGGTGATGGAGATCGGTTTCGACGCGGTGCTGCTCAACACCGCGGTGGCCGAGGCCGCCGACCCGGTGCGCATGGCGGCCGCCTTCGCCGCCGCGGTGCGCGCCGGGCGCGACGGCTTTCTGGCCGGGATCATGCCCGAGCGCGACGCCGCGCAGGCGTCGACGCCGACCGTGGGCATGCCCTTCTGGCACGAAGCGAATTGATGGCGCCGCCCGCGCTGCTCACGATCGCGGGGCACGACCCCAGCGGCGGCGCCGGGCTGGGCACCGACCTCGCGACCTGGCAGGCCATGGGCCTGCACGGCACCAGCGTGTGCACCGCGCTGACGGTGCAGGACCAGCGCGGGGTGCGCGAGGTGGTGCCGACCCCGCTGGCGACCTTGCGCGGCGCGCTCGATGCGGCGCGCGGCAGCGTGCAGCCGGCGGCGGTGAAGCTCGGCATGCTGGGCAGCGAGGCGGTGGCGCAGGAGATCGCCGCCTTCTGCGAGGCGCAGACGGTGCCGGTGGTGTGGGACACGGTGCTGGCGGCAGCGGCGGGCGGGCGCTCGCTGTTGCAGGCCGGCGGCGCGACGCTGCAGCGCCTGGCGCGGGCGGCGACCGTGCTCACGCCGAACCGGGAGGAAGCGGCCAGCCTGCTCGGCGTGGCGCCGTGGCCGGGCGCCGGCGCGCCCCCGCGCGAGTGGGTGCAGGCGCTGCGCGCGCAGTGGCTGGGCCCGGGGCGCACCCGAGCCGTGCTGCTCAAGGGCGGTCATGCCGAGGGCAGCCACAGCGTCGACTGGCTGTGCACGCGCGACACGCTGCTGGCGCTGGCGGTGCCGCGGCTGCCGCCCGCCGCGGCGGGGCGGGTGCACGGCACCGGCTGCGTGTACGCGTCGGTGGTCGCCGGCATGCTGGCGCAGGGCGCCGACCTCGTGCAGGCGGCCGTGGAGGCGCAATGGCGTACCCATGCGGCGATCGAGCACGCGTGGGTCGCCGGCGGCGCCCGGGCGATGGCGAATCCGGCGGCCGGGCTCGACAGCGCCGGATTTCCGCAACTGCAGGACGCCGGTTTCGAGGCGCCGCGGGGAGATTTCGCGCCGCTGCTGCGCGACCCCGGCCTGTACCCGGTGCTGCCCGACGCCGACTGGGTGCTGCGCATGCTCGAGCTCGGGGTCGACACGCTGCAGCTGCGGGTGAAGTCGCTGCCCGGTGCCGAGTTGCGCGCGCAGGTGCGCGCCGCGGCCGATGCCGCGCGTGCGCGCGGTGCGCAGCTGTTCATCAACGACCACTGGCGCGAAGCCCTCGATGCCGGCGCCTACGGCGTGCACCTGGGCCAGGAAGATCTTGCCGCCGCGCAGCCGCAAACCTTGCGCGAGGCGGGGATGCGCCTGGGTGTGAGTACTCACAACCCGGCCGAGATGGCGCGCGCCCACGCGTTGCGGCCGAGCTACATCGCGCTCGGCCCGGTGTGGCCGACCGGCACCAAGCAGCTCGAGCACTCTCCGCTCGGGCTGGCGCGGCTGCGCGCGTGGACGACGCGCTGCAAGCCCCGCTACCCCGTCGTCGCGATCGGGGGCATCCGCGCGGATCGGCTTGCCGCGGCGATGGCCTGCGGCGTGGACGGCGTGGCCGTGGTCGGCGCCGTGGTGGGGGCGGACGACCCCGCGTTGGCGCTGCGCCAGGGGTGCGAGCTCGTCGACGCGGCGCTGCGCCTGCGCCGCGCCGCGGAGCAGGCGCAGTCCTGAGGCCGTGCGGCAGGACGCCCGGGCTCGACGGGCGCGCGCTGGCAAGGGTTATCCGCAGGGTCGCAGGGCTGGGCCGGCGCCTGCGCGCGGAGCACAATTCCGCCATGGCCCGTCACGCCCGACTCTGTCTTGCGGGCCAGGCGCATCTGGTGCTGCAGCGTGCGAACTCCACGGTGTTCGCCGACGCCGCCGACTACCAGGACTACCTTTCGCGCCTGGCGCAGACTGCACAGCGCCATGCCGTGCAGGTGCACGGCTACGCGCTGCTGCCGCAGGCGGTGTGGCTGGTGCTGACCCCGGCCGACTGCGCCGGCATGTCGGCGCTGCTGCAGACCCTGGCGCGCTGCGCCAGCCGCCGCCGCGGCCAGGGCGCCGGGCTGTGGCAGGGGCGTTTTCGCAGTGCGCTGCTGCAGCAGCGCCCCTGGCTGCTGGCGGCGCTGTGCGCGGTCGACCTGGCGCCGCAACTCGACGGCGCAGGCGGCGATGCGGCCGGCTGGCCGTGGAGCAGCCTGGCGCACCACACCGGGCGCCAGCCCTGCGCGTGGCTGCGCGAGGCGCAGCCCTACTGGGAGCTCGGCAACACTCCCTATGCCCGCGAGGCGGCCTATGCGCAACTGCTGGCCGGCGATCTGGCGGTGCAGCATTGGAGCGAGCTGAGTCGTGCGGTGCGAGGCTCGACGGCCCTCGGCGACGCCGCCTATCTGCAGTGGGCGGAGCAGCAACTCGGGCGCAGCCTGCGTCCGCGGGCGCGTGGAAGACCCAGCGTGGCAAGGCCTTCCACTCATGTGTCCCCAATTGATTCCAATCAACCCGGCAGCAGTCCGGAAAATGGGGACACTATAGGTAAATAAAAGTTGCCGGGTTTGCCGCATTGCAGTAAATTGCTCGCTCCCCCGAGTTTTCCCCGTGGAGCCCACCATGCAGCAGCAGCCCGAGCAATTCGAGATCCAGGCACTGGCCCGGCATGGCCTGTACCAGCCCAGCCAGGAGCACGACGCCTGCGGGGTCGGCTTCGTGGCGCACATCAAGGGCCGCAAGTCGCACGACATCGTGCGCAACGGGCTGCTGATCCTGAAGAACCTCGACCACCGCGGCGCGGTCGGCGCCGACAAGCTGATGGGCGACGGCGCGGGCATCCTGCTGCAGATCCCGGACGCCTTCTATCGCGCCGAGATGGCCGCGCAGGGCATCGAGCTGCCGCCTCCCGGCGAATACGGCGTGGGCATGATCTTCCTGCCGCGCGAGTCGGCGTCGCGCCTGGCCTGCGAGCAGGAGATCGAGCGCGCGGTGCGCGCCGAGGGGCAGCAGGTGCTGGGCTGGCGCGACGTGCCGGTGGACCGCGACATGCCGATGTCCCCCGCGGTGCGCGCCAAGGAGCCGGTGATCCGCCAGATCTTCATCGGCCGCGGCCCCGACGTGATGGTCACCGACGCGCTGGAGCGCAAGCTGTTCGTGATCCGGCGCGTGGCCAGCCACGCCATCCAGCGCCTGAACCTGCGCCACGGCCGCGAGTACTTCGTGCCGTCGATGTCGGCGCGCACCGTGGTCTACAAGGGGCTGCTGCTGGCCGACCAGGTCGGCGAGTACTACCGCGACCTGCAGGACGTGCGCGTGGTGTCGGCGCTGGCGCTGGTGCACCAGCGCTTCTCCACCAACACCTTCCCCGAATGGCCGCTGGCGCACCCCTACCGCATGGTGGCGCACAACGGCGAGATCAACACCGTCAAGGGCAACTACAACTGGATGCGCGCGCGCGAGGGCGCAGTCAGCTCGCCGGTGCTGGGCGACGAGCTGCGCAAGCTGTGGCCGCTGATCTACCCGGGGCAGAGCGACACCGCGAGTTTCGACAACTGCCTGGAACTGCTGGTGATGGCGGGCTACCCGCTGTCGCACGCGATGATGATGATGATCCCGGAGGCGTGGGAGCAGCACGCGCTGATGGACGAGCGCCGCCGCGCCTTCTACGAATACCACGCGGCGATGATGGAGCCGTGGGACGGCCCGGCGGCGATCGCCTTCACCGACGGGCGCCAGATCGGCGCCACGCTGGACCGCAACGGCCTGCGCCCGGCGCGCTACGTGGTCACCTCCGACGACCTCGTGATCATGGCCTCCGAGGTCGGCGTGCTGCCGGTCCCGGAAAGCCAGATCGTCAAGAAGTGGCGCCTGCAGCCGGGCAAGATGTTCCTGATCGACATGGAGGCCGGGCGCATCGTCGACGACAAGGAGATCAAGGACCAGCTGGCCGCGGCGCGCCCGTACCGCCAGTGGATCGAGAACCTGCGCATCCGCATCGACGACATCGAGCATGTCGGCGAGGACCAGCCGAGCGCGCTGTCGCTGCTCGACCGCCAGCAGGCCTTCGGCTACACGCAGGAGGACCTGAAGTTCCTGCTGGCGCCGATGGCCCTGAACGCCGACGAGGCGGTGGGCTCGATGGGCAACGACGCCGCGCTGGCGGTGCTGTCGGATCGCCCGAAGACCCTGTACAGCTACTTCAAGCAGCTGTTCGCGCAGGTCACCAACCCGCCGATCGACTCGATCCGCGAGAACATGGTGATGTCGCTGGTGTCGTTCATCGGCCCGCGCCCGAACCTGCTGGACATCAACCAGGTCAACCCGCCGATGCGCCTGGAGGTCAGCCAGCCGGTGCTCGACTTCGACGACATGGCCAAGCTGCGCAGCATCGCCGCGCACACCGGAGGCAAGTTCCGCAGCTACGAGATCGACATCTGCTACCCGGTGGCCTGGGGCCACGAGGGCATCGAGGCGCGCCTGGCGTCGATCTGCGCCGAGGCGGTCGACGCGCTGCGCAGCGGGCACAACATCCTGATCGTCACCGACCGCCGCATCAGCGCCGAGCGCGTGGCGATCCCGGCGCTGCTGGCCACCAGCGCGGTGCACCAGCACCTGATCCAGCTCGGGCTGCGCACGCAGACCGGGCTGGTGGTGGAGACCGGCAGCGCGCGCGAGACCCACCACATGGCGGTGCTCGCCGGCTACGGCGCGGAAGCCGTGCACCCGTACCTGGCGCTGGACACCATCGCCGACATGGCGCGCGAGCTGCCGACCGAGCTGGGCCCGGACAAGGCCATCAAGAACTACGTCAAGGCGGTCGGCAAGGGGCTGCAGAAGGTCATGTCCAAGATGGGCATCTCGACCTACATGAGCTACTGCGGCGCGCAGATCTTCGAGGCCGTCGGACTGTCGTCGGACCTGGTCGACAAGTACTTCACCGGCACCTCGTCGCAGATCGGCGGCATCGGCGTGTTCGAGGTCGCGCAGGAGGCGCTGCGCCTGCACCGCGACGCCTTCGGCGACAACCCGGTGCTGGCCGGCATGCTCGACGCCGGCGGCGAGTACGCGTGGCGCACGCGCGGCGAGCAGCACATGTGGACCCCGGACGCGATCGCCAAGCTGCAGCACTCGACGCGCTCCAACAACTACCAGACCTACAAGGAATACGCGCAGATCATCAACGACCAGTCGCGGCGCATGCTGACGCTGCGCGGGCTGTTCGAGTTCCGCGTCGATCCCTCGCGCGCGATCGCCCTCGACGAGGTGGAGCCGGCCAGCGAGATCGTCAAGCGCTTCGCCACCGGCGCGATGTCGCTGGGCTCGATCTCCACCGAGGCGCACGCCACGCTGGCGGTGGCGATGAACCGCATCGGCGGCAAGAGCAACACCGGCGAGGGCGGCGAGGACCCGCTGCGCTACCGCAACGAGATGCGCACCGGCGACGCCGGCATCGGCGACGGCGCCACGCTGGGCAGCGTGCTGGGCGCGCAACGCGTGGTCAGCGACATCCCGCTGCGCGCCGGCGACTCGCTGCGCTCGAAGATCAAGCAGGTGGCTTCCGGACGCTTCGGCGTCAGCGCCGAGTACCTGGCCAGCGCCGACCAGATCCAGATCAAGATGGCGCAGGGCGCCAAGCCCGGCGAGGGCGGGCAGCTGCCCGGCGGCAAGGTCTCCGAGTACATCGGCATGCTGCGCTACTCGGTGCCGGGCGTGGGCCTGATCTCGCCGCCGCCGCACCACGACATCTATTCCATCGAGGATCTGGCGCAGCTGATCCACGACCTGAAGAACGTCAACGCGAAGGCCTCGATCAGCGTCAAGCTGGTGTCCGAGTCGGGGGTCGGCACGGTGGCCGCCGGGGTGGCGAAGGCCAAGGCCGACCACGTGGTGATCGCCGGGCACGACGGCGGCACCGGCGCGTCGCCGCTGTCGAGCATCAAGCACGCCGGCTCGCCGTGGGAGATCGGCCTGGCCGAGACCCAGCAGACCCTGGTGCTGAACCGGCTGCGCGGGCGCATCCGCGTGCAGGTGGACGGCCAGATCAAGACCGGACGCGACGTGGTCATCGGCGCGCTGCTGGGCGCCGACGAATTCGGCTTCGCCACCGCGCCGCTGGTGGTCGAGGGCTGCATCATGATGCGCAAGTGCCATCTCAACACCTGCCCGGTCGGCGTGGCCACGCAGGACCCCGAGCTGCGCCGGCGCTTCCAGGGCAAGCCCGAGCACGTCGTCAACTACTTCTTCTTCATCGCCGAGGAAGTGCGCTCGATCATGGCCCAGCTCGGAGTGCGCCGCTTCGACGAGCTGGTCGGCAGGGCCGACCTGCTGGACATGCGCGCCGGCATCCAGCACTGGAAGGCGCAGGGCCTGGACTTCTCGCGCGTGTTCCACCGCCCGGCGCTGGGCGACGAGGTCGCGGTGCGCCAGGTCGACGTGCAGGACCACGGCCTGCACAAGGCCATCGACCACAACCTGATCGAGCGCGCGCGCCCGGCGCTGGAGCGCGGCGAGAAGGTGCAGTTCATCCAGAACGTGCGCAACGTCAACCGCACCGTCGGTGCGATGCTGTCGGGCGAGGTGGCACGGCGCTACGGCCATGACGGTCTGCCCGACGACACCATCCACATCCAGATGGAGGGAACCGGCGGCCAGAGCTTCGGCGCCTTCCTCGCGCGCGGCATCACGCTGTACCTGATCGGCGACGCCAACGACTACACCGGCAAGGGCCTGTCGGGCGGACGCATCGCGGTGCGCCCGACCATCGAGTTCCGCGGCGACGCGACCCACAACATCATCGTGGGCAACACGGTGCTGTACGGCGCGCTCGAGGGCGAGGCGTTCTTCCGCGGCGTCGCCGGCGAGCGCTTCGCGGTGCGCAATTCCGGCGCCACCGCGGTGGTGGAGGGCACCGGCGACCACGGCTGCGAGTACATGACCGGCGGCACCGTGGTCGTGCTCGGCGAGACCGGGCGCAACTTCGCCGCCGGCATGAGCGGCGGCGTGGCCTACGTGTACGACCCCGACGGGCAGTTCGCGCGCCGCTGCAACACCGCGATGGTCGCGCTGGACAAGGTGCTGGCCGACGCCGAGCAGCGTGCCACCGTGGCCGAGGCGCTGTGGCACCGCGGTCGCACCGACGACGAACAGCTGCGCGCGCTGCTCGAGGACCACCACCGCTGGACCGGCAGCTTGCGCGCGCGCGAACTGCTCGACCACTGGGACATCGCGCGTGCGCGCTTCGTCAAGGTGTTCCCGCACGAGTACCGGCGCGCCCTCGGCGAGATGGGCGCGCGCCGCGAGGCGGCCGCCGCGACCAGCAAGGCGGCCGAAGCGGCCCAGGTCGCGGTCAAGTGAAACCAGGCGGGCCGGCTGCTCAGCCGGCCCGCGCAGCGCACAGCGAGCAAGGAATCGACATGGGAAAGATCACCGGGTTCATGGAATTCGAGCGCCAGGAGGAGAGCTACGAGGCTCCGGCGGTGCGCCTGAAGAACTGGAAGGAGTTCGTGCACGAGCTGCCCGACGACAAGGCCAAGCTGCAGTCGGGGCGCTGCATGGACTGCGGCATTCCGTTCTGCAACAACGGCTGCCCGGTGAACAACATCATCCCCGACTTCAACGATCTGGTGTGGCAGGGGCAGTGGCGCGAGGCCCTCGACGTGCTGCACTCGACCAACAATTTCCCCGAGTTCACCGGGCGCATCTGCCCGGCGCCCTGCGAGGCCGCGTGCACGCTGGGCATCAACGCGGCGCCGGTGGGCATCAAGTCCATCGAGCACGCGATCATCGACAAGGGCTGGGCGATGGGCTGGGTGCAGCCGCAGCCGCCGGCGCATCGCACCGGCAAGCGCGTGGCCGTGGTCGGCTCCGGGCCTGCCGGGCTGGCGGCCGCGCAACAACTGGCGCGCGCCGGGCACGACGTGACGGTGTTCGAGAAGAACGACCGCATCGGCGGCTTGCTGCGCTACGGCATCCCCGACTTCAAGCTCGACAAGGGCCACATCGACCGTCGCCTGGAGCAGATGCGCGCCGAGGGTGTGCGCTTCGAGGCCTCGACCCTGGTCGGCGACATGCCGGCCGACGGCGCCGGCGCCAGCGTGACCAACCTGTCGAAGCAGCACCGCAGCGCACGCCAGCTGCTCGACGAATTCGACGCCGTGCTGCTCAGCGGCGGCTCCGAGCACCCGCGCGACCTGCCGGTGCCGGGGCGCGAACTCGACGGCGTGCATTTCGCGATGGAATTCCTGCCGCAGCAGAACCGCGTCAACGCCGGCGACAAGCTCAAGGGGCAGATCCATGCCGCCGGCAAGCATGTGGTGGTGATCGGCGGCGGCGACACCGGCAGCGACTGCGTGGGCACCAGCAACCGCCACGGCGCGGCCAGCGTGACCCAGTTCGAACTGCTGGCGCAGCCTCCCGAGCAGGAGAACAAGCCGCTGGTGTGGCCGTACTGGCCGATCAAGCTGCGCACCTCGAGCAGCCACGAAGAGGGCTGCTCGCGCGACTGGTCGGTGGCCACCAAGGCCTTCGTGCCCGGCACCGGCAAGGACAAGGGCCGGGTGCGCCAGGTGCAGGCCTGCCGCGTCGAGTGGAAGGACGGGCGCATGCAGGAGGTGCCGGGCAGCGAGTTCATGCTGCAGGCCGACCTGGTGCTGCTGGCGATGGGCTTCGTGCATCCGCTGGCCAGCGTGCTGGAGGCCTTCGGCGTGCAGCGCGACGCGCGCGGCAACGTCAGCGCCGGCACCGAGGACGCCAGCGGCTACGCGACCAACGTGTCGAAGGTGTACGCCGCCGGCGACATGCGTCGCGGACAGAGCCTGGTGGTGTGGGCGATCCGCGAAGGCCGCCAGGCCGCCCGCGAGATCGACCGTTTCCTCATGGGCGCCACGGAGCTGCCGCGCTGAGACCCCGCGGCGGCCTTCGCGGCTCGCCCGGAGGCGAGGCGCTTTCTATACTGTCCCGATGGACAAGCTTGCCGACCTGCGCAAGGACTACGCGCGCGCCGAACTCGACGAGGCGCATGCCGAGGCCGATCCGCTGCAACAGTTCGAGCGCTGGCTCGGGGAGGCGCTGCACGCGCAGCTGCCCGAGCCCAACGCGATGACCCTGGCCACCGTCGGGGCCGACGGGCGTCCGTCGACGCGCATCGTGCTGATCAAGCATGCCGACGCGCGCGGCATCGTCTGGTACACCAACTACCACAGCCGCAAGGGGCGCGAACTCGACGCCACGCCCTTCGCGGCGCTGCAGTTCCACTGGGTCGAGCTCGAACGCGTGGTGCGCATCGAGGGGCGCGTGGAAAAGGTCTCCGAGCAGGAGTCGGACGCCTATTTCGCCAGCCGTCCGCTGGCCTCGCGCATCGGCGCCTGGGCCTCCGAGCAGAGCGCCCCGATCGCCGACCGCTCGGTGCTGGTCAAGCGCGCCGCTTCCTTCGGCTTGAAGTTCGGGCTGCACCCGCCGCGCCCGCCGCATTGGGGCGGCTATCGCCTGGTGCCCGATGCCTGGGAGTTCTGGCAGGGGCGCCCGTCGCGCCTGCACGATCGGCTGGCCTATCGGCGCGGCGACGCCGGCGCCTGGCAACTGCTGCGCCTGGCCCCCTGAGCCGGCCGGCGGCGCCCGCGCGCGAGCGCCCCGGCGATGCCACAATGCGGTGCACGAACCATTTCCCGGAGGCGATCCCGATGATCACGCGCCCACTTCGCACGAAGCCGTCGAGCCGCCGCCGGTGGCTGCTCGAGGCCGGCCTGGCGACGCTGCTGCTGGGCACCGGAGCCGGCGCGGCGCAGGCAGGGCCGGCCGCGACGACGCCGGGGTCGCTGCTGGCCGCGCTGCAGCAGCAGGCGACGACCATCCGCCAGGGCAGCGGCAGGCATCGGCTGTATGTGTTCTTCGATCCCAACTGCCCGTATTGCCACCAGCTCTACCTCAAGCTGCGGCCGTCGGTGGCGCACGGGGATCTGCAGGTGCACTGGGTGGTGGTGGGAATGCTCACGGCCAGCAGCGCACCCAAGGCCGCGGCGATCCTGCAGGCGCCCGACCGGCTGAAGGCCTTCGAGACCAACGAGAACGACTACGACTTCGCGGCCAACGGCCAGCCCGGCGGCGGCATCGAGCCGGCGCGCGCGATCGCGCCGGCGACGCGGCGCATGCTCGACACGAATCTGCGCATCTATCGCGAGCACAAGCTGTTCGGCGTGCCGGTGATGGTGTGGCAGCGCCGCGATGGCGGCGTCGACACGTACGCGGGCGTGCCGTCGGCACGGCAACTGCAGGATCTGCTGGCCTCGCTGGCCTGAGGTCGGCGCCTCAGCCGCGCGCCTGCAGGAGCTGGCTCGCGAATTCGCGCTGCAGCTTGGCCATCTTCGGGGCGATCACGACCTGGCAGTAGCCCTGTTCGGGGTGCTGCTCGAAATAGCGCTGGTGGTACGCCTCGGCCGGCCAGAACACGCGCAGCGGCTCGAGCTCGGTGACGATCGGCTGCGCGTAGCGCCCGCTGCGGCGCAACTGCTCCATGGAGTCGCGCAACGCCGCTTCGTGCTGCGGCTGCTCGAAGTAGATGCCCGAGCGGTATTGCGGACCCACGTCGGCCCCCTGGCGGTTCGGCGTGGTCGGGTCGTGGATGGTGAAGAACACGTCGAGCAGGCGCTGCAGGCTCAGGCGCTGCGGATCGAAGCGCACGCGTACCGCCTCGGCGTGCCCGGTGGTCCCGCGACACACCTGCTCGTACGAGGGATTCTCGACATGGCCCTGCGCGTAGCCGCTGGTGGCCTCGAGCACGCCGTCGAGGGCGAGCATCGCGGCTTCGACGCACCAGAAGCAGCCCCCGGCCAGCGTGAGGGTCTGCAACTGCGGCGCCGGATCGGCCGCGTCGATCGGGCTGGTCGTGGAGGAGCTCATGGCGATCGATTCCTCGATGCGGGCGCCCAGGCGAGCTCCCGCCGCAGTCCTGAAACGAGAAGGCCGCGCGCCCTGAGAGGCGACGCGGCCCATTGGTACGCGAAACCCCGGGTTTGCTGCCGGGGATCGCATCCGGCACCGAGTGCCGGACTTGGCTTGCGCGGACCGGGCTGCACCCGGTCCGTACGTCGCGGTGGCTGCACCTCCGCGACGCCTCCAAATTTAGGCCTGCGCTCACGCAGCGTCAAGCGAAAACCAGCGCAAATTTCATGGGGATCGATGGCCCCTCTGTTGGCGCTCAAGGAAGGCTCACGCTCAGGCGGGCGCTGGGCTCGCAGTCCTTGTGCGTGGCGTCCAGCACGTCGGGTGCCGAAATGAACTGGCGCACCGCGGGCACGCCCAGCTCGTTCAGCGCGTCGCGCAGCGCGACCGCGCGGCGCATCGCCAGCGCCTGCAACTGGTCGTTGCCGTCCGGAATGGCCTGCAGCAGCAAGCGCTGCATGGTCTGCGCCGGCACGCTGCGCGCCAGCCCCAGCGCGTCGCGCGGCTTGTCGGGCAGCGAAGTGCTGCGGTAGAGCGCCGCCAGCGCCTGCTCGCGCGCGTCGGCGGGCACCCGGGTGTCCTTCGCGTGGGCATAGGCCTCCGCGCGGGGCAGGGTGCTGCGCCACTGCGCGAGCAGTTGACGCTCCAGCACGGCCTGGCGCAGCGCCTGCGGTTCGGTGGCGCCGCAACTCTGGCCGGTGATCGTGACCACCAGATGCGGCTTGGCCTTGAGCAGCACGGCGATGTCGTGCAGCCGCGGCTGCGCGTCGGCGGCGGGGCGAGCCGAGCCCGCCGCGAAGGGCACCACGTCGAGGCGCGGCGGCGGCTTGCCTCCGGCCAGCAGGTGCCCCATCAGCGAGAACGGCGCGGTGATCGCGCGCAGCAGCAGCTTGCCCACGGCTTCGGCGATCACCGAGCCGAGATTGAACTCGGGGTCGTTGAGCGAACCCGAGATGGGAATGTCGAGGTTGATGTTGCCGTTGCGGTCTTTCAGCAGATCGACCGCCAGCAGCACCGGAAGCTTGGTGGCGGTCGGGCTGGCGACGTGCGGGCCGAAGCTCAGCTGGCGCAGCACCAGGCGGTTGTCGGCGCGCAGCTTGCCGCCGGCGTCGATGTCGTAGTGCACGTCCATCGACAGCAGCCCACGCTCGATGCCGTAGCCCGCATAGCGTGTCGAATACGGCGACAGCGGAGCCAGTTGCAGGTCGTCCACGCGGCCGTGCAGGTTCAGCTGCGGGGGCGACAGCAGCGGGTTGGCCTTGCCCGACACGCTGACCGGGGCCGTGCCCTCGGCCACCGCGCGCAGGTCGACCTCCGCCTGGGCCGGGGAGTCGGAGGCGAAGCCGCCGATGCTGCCGTGCACGTTCGACAGGCTGGCCGAGTAGTTCGGCTGCACGAAGTGGTCGCTCCAGTCGATGCGCCCATGATCCAGCGTGATCCCGCCGACGCGCACGCGCACGGGCGATGCCGGGGCCGAGGCGGGCGCCGCAGGCGCGGCCGGCCGCGCCGCGGGCGCCGCCGCGGCCGCCGGCGCATGCTGGGGCGCGGCCGGCCGGAAGACCTCGGTGACGTTGAGACGGGCCTCCTTGCTCAGGCTGAGGCGGGCGTAGAAGTCGTGCAGCAGCACCTGCGCGATGTCGATGCGGGTGGCCGGGCGTGCGCGCGGATCCACGCTCAGGCGCAGGCGCTGCAGCTGCAGCGCGCGCCAGCCGAGCAGGCTGGCCGGCGGCTGCAGGGTGTCGGCGGCGAAACCGTCGACTCCGACGTTGCCGTCGAAGCCCACGCGCGGCCCGTGCGCACCCAGGCTCAGGTCGAGCTGGCCGTCGGCATTCGCGCTGGCACGCAGGACCCGCGCGTTGAGTCGAGGCAGGTAGTCCCCCACGACCTGGGCCGGCAGACCCTGCGCCTGCACGACGGCGTGCAGGCGCCACGGAGCCGCGCGCAGCTGTCCGCGCAGTCGCAGCACCCCGCCGCCGGTCTTGTCGCCGGCCGCCGGCGCCTGGCGCGCGTCGCGCACATGCGCCAGCAGTTGCACGTCGGCCGCGCCCTGCATCGGCCACGACGCGTGGCGCAGCTCGGCGTCGACCCCGGTCAGGGCCAGCACCACCGGCTGCGCCGGGTAGGTGTCGGCCACATAGGCGCTGCCGCCGCGGACCCGCGCATCGGCGACCTCCACGCGCCATGGCGATGCGGCCGCCGCCGGGGCGGGCCGGCGGGGCGCGGCGTGCGTCGGCAGCAGCCCGGCGGGCAGCAGCTGGCCCAGGCTCCACGCACCGCTGGAGTCGCGCGCCAGCGAGGCCTGCGGCGCGAGCACGTCGAGCTGGCCCAGGCGAAGCACGTGGGTCGTGACGTCGACACTGGCGTTGCGCAGTTGCAGCGCCTTCGCGCGTACCCCGGCGCCGGGGCCGGTCACCGGCTGCTCGATGTCCAGCGCGGCGGCCGCGATGCGCAGCTCGGCGGGCCTGGAACGCCAGTCGACATGCGCATCGCGCAGTCGGATGTCGCTTGCCCGGGGTCCGGTGCCGGCAGCGGCGCCGTGCGGCTGCCAGCTGAAGGCCTTCCACTGCAGATCCGGCAGGGCCACGCGCAGCAGCCCGGCCTGCCAATGCAGGTCGATCCGCCCCTGCAAGGTGCCGGCGGGCAGCGGGGAGCCGCCGAGCAGCGGCTGCAGGTACGGGCGCGGCAGCTGCGGGTCGAGCCCCTGCAGTTGCAGGGTCGCGCGGTAGCCCGAGGCATCGGCGTCGGCTTGCCAGCCGAGATCCAGGCCGTGCGGACCGAGCAGCCGGCCGCGCAGCTTCGCGGCGCCGGCCTGCTGCTCACCTGGCGCGCCGAACGGCCAGCTCAGCGGGCCGAGCTGCATCTCCGGAATGCTGAAATTCCAGTCGACAGCCGGCTGCACCTGGGGGTCGCGCCATCGCAGCCGTGTGTCCTGCACACGGGCTCCGGCCAGCCGCACCCGCCATGGCGCCGCGGCGGGCGCCGACGCAGCCACGGTCGGGCGCGCCGGTGCGGAAGCCGGCGCGGAGGCCGGGGCGGAGGCCGGGGCGGAGGCGGTCGCGGCCGGCATCGAGGCGGCCATCGAGGCGGGCGTCGATGCGGGCGTCGACGCGGGCGCCGTCGGCCGCGCGCCGCGTGCCGGTGCGAGCTGGGCGCGGTCGAGTTGCAGCTTCACGCCCTGAACATCGAGCATGCCCAGGCGTATGTCGTGCTGCAGCGGGCGTACCGAGGCCAGTTGCAGCGCGACCTGCCGGATCTGCGCCAGGGGCTGCCCGGCGCGCTCGAGCTCCAGCGCGTTGAGCTGCAGCGTGCCCGACAGCGTCGGGCCGGCGGGGCCGCGCAGCGGCCATTGCAGCTGCAGCGAGGTGTCGAGGCTGCCCTGGGTCAATCGTGCGGGCAGCGAAGCCGGTTGCACGGCGCTCCAGGGGGCCAGCGGCAGCCGCTGGAGCTGAAGCTCGACGCGCAGCAGCGGGTGCGCGCCGAACACCTGGCCGGAGAAGCCCAGCTTCAGCGGCGCGCCGTCGAGCAGGCCGCTGGCGCTGGCGTGCAGGCCGCTGCCGGAATCGGCCATCGAGGAGAGGTGGCTGAGCTGCAACTGCAGCTTGCGCAGTTGCACGTCCACATGGCTGGACAGATCCTGGTAGTGCAGGCTGCCGTCGTGCAGTTGCAGATCGTCCAGCACGAAGGCCGGAGGCGGCGAGGCCGGTGTCGCGGCGGGGCGCCGCGCCAGGCGCCGCAGGATGTCCTCGAAATCGAAGCGCCCCGCGGCGTCTCGCACGACGTGCAGGCGCAGCCCCAGCAGGCGCACGGCGCCGAAGCGCGGATGCAGACCCCACAGGCTGCTCCAGTCCAGGCGCACGACACCTTCGGGAAGCACCAGCGCATCGGCATGGCCCGCCGCGTCGAGCATGCGCAAGTCGTGCACGCGAAGCCGCAGCAGCAGCGGATTGAACTCGATCGGCCCGACGCGCACGACGCGACCGATCTGCGCTGCCGCGACGCGCGGGATCTCGCGCCGCAGCAGGGCCGGCACGGTCCACGGCGAACTGCCCAGCAGCAGCAGCACGAGCACGGCCAGCGCCGCGACGACGCGCAGCAGCCAGCGCAGGGCGGGACGGGCGAAAGGCGGCATGATTGCCCCAATTATGGAGAAATCTCGCGCGCTTGTTGTTGATCCGGCCCCCGCAAGCGTGGTTGCGACGCGAAAATCGCGGTGCTACAGCGGGCGCGCCACCGGCCGCCCCGGCGGCCACAGCTGTTCGAGCAGTTGCTGCGCGCGCTGGCTTGCCCGCGCGTCGGCGTGGATCGGGCGCCCCCATTCGCGCGAGGTCTCGCCCGGCCACTTGTGGGTGGCGTCCAGCCCGATCTTGCCGCCCAGTCCGGGCTGCGGGGACGCGAAGTCCAGGTAGTCGATCGGGGTGTTGTCGATCAGCGTGGTGTCGCGCACCGGGTCCATGCGCGTGGTGACAGCCCAGATCACGTCGCGCCAGTCGCGGATGTCGACGTCATCGTCGGTGACGATGATGAACTTGGTGTACAGGAACTGCCGGAGGAAACTCCACAGCCCCATCATGACCCGTTTGCCGTGTCCGGCGTACTGCTTGCGCATCGAGACCACGGCGAGCCGGTACGAGCATCCTTCGGGGGGCAGGTAGACGTCGGTGATCTCCGGGAACTGCTGGCGCAGCAGCGGCACGAAGACCTCGCCCAGTGCGGCGCCGAGCACCGCCGGCTCGTCGGGCAAGCCAGCGCGCGCAGCAACTGCTCGAACAGCTGTGGCCGCCGGGGCGGCCGGTGGCGCGCC
>JAKAXL010000127.1 GCA_021816585.1 Pseudomonadota bacterium
GATCTCTGCACCTGGGCACCCGTGCGCACCGCGATTCCGTCCCCGGCAAGCCGCTGGGTCAGCAGCTGCGCCAGCACGGAGTCGACCGGCTCGAGAATGCGCTCGCCGCGCTGCAGCAGCGTGACCTGGCTGCCCAGGTGCGCGAAGATCTGCGCCATCTCCACGCCGACCGGGCCGGCCCCGATCAGGATCAGCGAGCGCGGGATCTCGGCGATCTCCAGCAGGCCCTTCGAGTCCAGCACCCCGGCAAGCTCGGCTCCGGGGATCGGCGGGCGCACCGGCCTCGACCCGGTGGCCAGGATGGCGCGCTCGAAGCGCAGCGCGTGCGAGGCACCCTCGGTGTCGACGGTCGCGCTGCGCGGTCCCGTCAGCCGGGCACGCCCGAACACGACCTGCAGCGTGGGCAGTGCCTGCGTCTTCATCAACGCCCCCTGCGCGCGCTGCGCCAGGATGCGGTGGCGTCGCGCCTGCACCGCCGACCAGTCGACGCCCGCGTGCGAGTCGCCCGCGCCGACCCGCAGGCCGAACTGCGAGGCCTCGGCGAGGTCCCTGCGCCGGGCGGCGACCTCGCGGTAGATCTTCGACGGGATGCAGCCCTCGAACAGGCAGGTACCTCCCAGCCCCTGGCCCGCCTCGACCAGCAGCACCCGGCGTCCGGCCTGCGCCAGCGCCAGCGCCGCCGGCGTGCCTCCGGGCCCGCCGCCGATCACCAGGACATCGACCTCCTGCGGCAAGTTCATGATGTGCTCCCTGTAGTGGCTGCGCGGTGTGCCCGACACGTGCGGGACGCGGCGGATTGCGGCTTGGCGCCGCGCCGGACGCGGCCTGCGCTCGCGGCGGCCGCCCTATCGGGGTTGTAGGCCTGCGAGGACCGCCGCGGCTTGCGCCGACGCAAGTTCAGGCGCCCACCCACTGCTCGACCTGCGCGTGACTCGGCACACCGCCGGCGTGCACCACCTTGCCGTCGATCACCACGCCCGGCGTGCTCATCACGCCGTAGCGCATGATCGAGGCCATGTCCTCGACCTTCTCGACGCGTGCCTGCACGCCCCTGGCGGCCAGCACTTGCTCGACCAGGCGCTGCGTGGCCTTGCAGTTGGCGCAACCGGTACCCAGGATCCTGATCTCGATCATGATGCGACTCCTCGTGGAATGAATGAATGAATGAAGCGAGCCTGCGGCCTTACATCACCGCGTTGAACACGAAACCGACGATCACGATCCCGACGGCCACGACCGCCGCGAACATCGCGATCAACTTCGGCTTCATGACCTTCTTCAGGATCATGAACTCGGGCGCCGACAGCGCGGTCACCGACATCATGAAAGCCAGCGTCGTGCCCAGCGCCGCGCCCTTGCCCAGCAGCGCCTGCACCACCGGGATGATTCCCGCCGCGTTGGAGTACATCGGCACGCCGATCAGCACCGCCAGCGGAACCGACCACCACGCGCTCTTGCCCATCAGGTGCGCCATGAAGTCCTGCGGCACGTAGCCGTGGATCCACGCGCCGACTCCCACGCCGGCGACGATGTACGGCGCCACCTTCAGCACGATGTCGCGCACGTGCCGGAAGCCCTGCGCGAATCGCGCCTGCCAGTCCATGCGCTGCTCGACTCCCTGCGTGGCGGGGATGTCGAACACCCAGGCCTCGACCAGATGCACCGGGTTCATGCGCCCGATCACCAGCCCCGCGGCGATGGCCACCAGCAGCCCCAGCCCCAGGTACAGCAACGCGATGCGCCAGCCGAACATGCCGTACAGCAGCGCCAACGCCACCTCGTTGACCATCGGCGCCGACACCAGGAAGGAGAAGGTCACCCCCAGCGGCACCCCCGTGGTGAGAAAGCCGATGAACAGCGGCACCGCCGAGCACGAGCAGAACGGCGTGACGATACCCAGCGCCGCGGCCAGCACGTTGCCGGCTCCCTCGCGCCTGCCGGCGAGCAGCGCGCGCGTCTTCTCGGGCGTGAAGAAGCTCTGCAGCACGCCGACCACGAACACGATCAGCGCCAGCAGCATCAGCACCTTGGGCACCTCGAAGCTGAGAAACGACAGCGCCGAGTACAGATGGCTGGCCGGCGCGATGCCCGCGATGCCCGCCACCCAGCGGGTGAACGCGGCGGTCGCCGGCTCGAGCGCCCAGTACAGCGGGAACCACGCACCGACGTACAGCAGCGCGGGCAGCCACGCGCGCCAGGCGGGCGTGGCGGCGACCGCTGCGGCGCGGTCGGGCAAGGAAGTCTTGAAGGCAGGGGTGTTCATCATGGCCTCGATTCGGGAACTCTCTGTCCTGGTAGACGAACGAAGCCCGCAAAGGATGCAGCCCCGAGGCCTCGCGGCGGGCATCGATGCGGCGGCGGCCGTGGGCGCCCCCCGGCGGCACCGCGGCCGCTGCTACGCTGCGCACGGGCCGGAGCTGCCGCCCCCTTTCAGGAGACCCCTGTGATCGCTCTCGATTTCGCGCGTCGCGCCGTCGTTTCAGGCCTGCTGCTGGCCGCGCTGGGCCAGACGGCGCTCGCCGCCGGCATGTCCATGCCGGGGCCCGACACCCCTGCGCACGCGGCGCCTCCCCACGGGGCACGCATCCCGGTGAAGTTCCCGCCGCAGCTCAGGCGCGAGGTGCTGGCGACGATGCGCATGCACCTGCAGGGGCTGGCCGGCATCCAGCAGGCGCTGGCCGACGGGCGCTACGACGAAGCCGCGCAGGTCGCCTCGATGGCGCTGGGCATGTCGTCGATGCACGGCGACCAGGCCAGCGAGGAGGCACGCTACATGCCCCCCGGCATGCTCGCGCTGGGGCGGCAGCTGCACATGCAGGCCGGCGCCTTCGCGCTCGCCGCGCAGGACGCCACGGCCACCGGGGACTCGCGCAAGCCGCAACAGCTGCT
>JAKAXL010000011.1 GCA_021816585.1 Pseudomonadota bacterium
CCGAGCGTACGGTGCTCAGCGTGGCCGTCAGCTTGTGCACCATGTCCGCCATGGCCGCCAGCAGCTGTCCGGTCTCGTCGCGCGTCGTGGCCTCGACACGCACCGTCAGGTCGCCGTCGGCCACGCGTTGGGCGACCGACACCGCCTGGCCCAGCGGTACGGTGATCGAGCGTGTGATCCAGACCCCCAGAAACAGCGCGAGCAGCAAGGCGAGGCCTCCGGTCGCCGCGGCCGCATCGCGTGCCGTGCCATAGGCCGCGTCGGCGCGCTGCGTGGCCTGCGCGAACTTACCGACGAAATGCTGGTCCAGGTCGTGCAGATCGGTCAGCACGGCCGTCTCCGCGGGCTTGACCTGGCTGCGGAAGATCCCCATCGAGTCGCCTCCGCTGGATTGCGCCTGCGCGCACACGCTCAGCGCGTGGCCGAAGCCGTCGAGGCGGCGATCTGTGCGGCCCAGCATGTCGCGAGCCTGCGCCTCCCGCACTTCGCCGGCGAGTTGGCGCAGCACGCCGTGACTGGCCTGCTCGGTCTCGCGCAGTGCGGCGGCGATGCGGGCCTGCTCGGCCGGGTTCTTGCTCAGCAGCAGGTCCCGGCAGTCGACGGCCATCTGCGTGATGTCGGCCTTGACTTCGCTGACGCGGTGCGCCTGCGGCCAGGCCACCTTGGTGGCCTCGTCGGTGGCCCTCTTCATCGCATTCATGTTGCTCAGCGCCACTGCCGCCAACACGACCAGCAGCAGCACGAAAAGACCGAATCCAAGGCCCAGGCGAAGGCCGATGCGCAGATTCTTGAACATGATGGATAGACGTCGCTTCCTCGATCAGGCCGCACTGCGATCCGCTGGCTGAATTGCGGCTCCGTGCGCGCAGCATTCCGCCGCGCGCATGGCGGCTCCCGACGCAGGCTTGCGGGATGCCTTCATAGCCGACGGAATTCTGCCCGGGCGCCGTCATATTCAGATGAAAATTAGTAACGTTCAGATACGCTCCGAATTTTACTTTCTGGAACGTGAGCGACCCCGCGGATGCACCTCGCCGGTGCATCCGCGGGCGGCATTCAAGGCATGGGCCCCTTTCCGGCGTTTGCCAGGCGGAACGTCGGATTGCGTTCCTACGGGCAACACTCTTTCGAAAGCGCACAAAGTGTTACTTCCGCATTGCGGTACAGGCGCTCTCGCCTGCTCGCGGGCGCCTGCGCGCGGCCCCCTGTGGTCTAGACCGCGCCGCTGCCGCGCCAGTCCAGCGCCCAGTCCCCGGCGAGCAGCTTTTCCAGCCAGAACACTCCGATCACCGTCTTCACGTCGGTGATGTGCCCGGCGCGCACCCATTCCAGCAATTGCGCCGGATCGGCCTCGAAGACCTCGAGGAACTCGTGCTGGTCGAGCTGGCGCGGGCCCGGCTCGAGACCGCGCGCGAAGGCCAGGTGGATGGTCTCGTCGGAGTAGGAGATCGCGTTGTTGATGGTGCCGATGTAGGCCCATTCGCGGGCGCTGTAGCCGGTTTCCTCGCGCAGCTCGCGCGTGGCGCAGGCCAGCCAGGCCTCGCCGGAGTCGAGCTTGCCGGCGGGGAACTCGGTCATCACGCGGCGCATCGGGGTGCGCCACTGCCGCTCCATCAGCACGCGGCCGTTGTCCAGCAGCGGGATCACCATCACCGCGCCGGAGTGGCGGATGTATTCGCGTTCGGCCAGCGCGCCGTCGGGCAGCCTCACCGTGTCGCGCCAGACCCGCAGGAAGCGCCCCTCGAACACCCCCTGCGACGCCACGGGCGTCTCGCGGAGCTGCTCGTGCTCCGGCGCCTTCCCGGCGCCGCCCCCGGGGCTGGATTCGCTCAACTGCGCCTCGGTCGGCTCAGGCCGGGGTGCGGCGCAGCAGGAAGCGCACGACGAATCCCGGGAACGCGAACACCAGGAACATCGACAGCGACACCACGTAGAACTCCCAGTGCTGCGGGTAGATCTGGCCCAGGCGCTGCTCCAGCGCCAGCGAGATGCCGCCGACGATGAAATACAGCACCAGCACCTCGGCCACGCGCATCCACCACGCCTTGGGCGACTTCAGCGGCATCACCAGGAAGGCGTGGTCGGACATGAACGGGGCGTTCGCGCCGAACAGCGCGAGCACCAGCACCAGCCAGACTGCGGACGATTGCATGCGAACTCCCGTTTGTTTCGATTCGATTCAGCGCAGCGTGTTGGTGATGGCCTGGTAGCACAGGGTCATCAGGCCGCCCGGCACGATGCCCAGCAGCAGCACCGCCAGCCCGTTCAGCGACATCAGGGCCCACGCCGATCCCGACGCGCGCACCTTGTGCTCGCGCGTCGGCGCGTCGAAGTACATGATCTTCACCAGACGCAGATAGTAGAACGCTCCGACCACGGACACGAGGACTGCGAACACCACCAGCCAGACGCGCCCGGTCGCCAGCAGCGACTGCAGCACGACGAACTTGGCGTAGAACCCGGCGAAAGGCGGCACCCCCGCCAGCGAGAACATCAGGAAGCTCATGATGCCCGCCAGCCACGGATGGGTCTTGCCCAGCCCGGCGAAGTCGCCGAGCTCCTCGGCCTCGAATCCCTCGTGGGCGAGGAACATGATGATGCCGAAGGTCCCCAGCGTGCTCAGCACGTACACCAGCATGTAGAACACCGCCGCGCCATAGGCCTGCGACGAGGACATCCCGTTGCCGTTGATCATCCCCGACATCAGGCCCAGCAGCACGAAGCCGATCTGCGCGATGGTCGAGTACGCCAGCATGCGCTTGAGGTTGGTCTGCGCGATCGCGGCGAAGTTGCCCACCAGCAGCGACAGCACCGCCAGCAGCATCAGCATCTGCTGCCAGTCCATGGCCAGCGGGAACAGGCCCAGCACCAGCAGCCGGATGGCCATCGCGAAGGCGGCCAGCTTCGGCGCCGCCGCGACCAGCAGCACGACCACCGTGGGCGCGCCCTGGTAGACGTCCGGGATCCACATGTGGAACGGCGCGGCGCCGAATTTGAAAGCCACTCCGGCGACGATGAAAACCACCCCCATGACCAGCGCCGCGCGGTTCAGCGGCTCCAGCGCGATCGACTGGAACACCACGCTGAGGTCCAGCGAGCCGGTGGCACCGTAGACCATGCTCATGCCGTAGAGCAGGAAGCCCGACGACAGCGCTCCCAGCACGAAGTACTTCATCGCCGCCTCGGTGGCCAGCGCCGAATCGCGCCGCAGCGCCACCAGCGCGTACAGCGACAGCGACATCAGCTCCAGCCCGAGGTACACCATCAGCAGGTTGTTGGCCGAGATCATGATGAACTGGCCGAGCAGCGAGAACAGCGCCAGCGACATCAGCTCGCCGCCCCACATGCCGCGGTCGAGCGCATAGGCCCGGCCGTACACGAGAGCCAGCAGCGTGGCCAGCGCCGTGAACATCTTGAGCATGTTGCCCATCGGGTCGTAGGACACCATGCGCTGCATCGCCAGCATGCGTCCGCCGTCGACGTAGAACGCCGCCGCCAGCACCACCAGCACGAGCAGCGTGATCACGCTCAGCACGTAGGCGGCGCGGTGCTGGGGGTCGCGGAAGAAGACGTCGACGAGCATGACCACGCAGGCCATGACCAGCAGGAAAATCTCGGGGTAGACCGCAATCCAGTTCATGATGAGCTTCGCGCCTTACTGCAGTTTCGAGGCCGCCACGTGCTGCAGCAGGTGGGCGACGCTGCTTTGCATCGGATCGGTGAAGAACTTCGGATACAGACCGAACCACAGGGTCCCCGCGGCCAGCAGCGCCAGGATCAGGAATTCACGTTTGTTGATGTCGGCCAGCGCCGCCACGTGCTCGTTGCGCACCGGCCCGAAGAACACGCGCTTGATCATCCACAGCGTGTAGCCGGCGGCCAGCACCAGCGTGGTCGCGGCCAGCAGCCCGAGCCAGAAGTTGTCGCGCACGGTGGCCAGGATCACCATCCACTCGCCGACGAAGCCGCTGGTACCCGGCAGGCCCGCGTTGGCCATCGCGAACAGCACCGCGAAGGCCGCGAAATGCGGCATCTTCGAGGTCACGCCGCCGTAGTCGGCGATCGCGCGGCTGTGCATGCGGTCGTACAGCACGCCGATTCCCATGAACATCGCGCCGGAGACGAATCCGTGCGAGATCATCTGCACCAGGCCGCCTTCGACGCCGAGCTGCGAGAACAGGAAGAAGCCCAGCGTCACGAAGCCCATGTGCGCGATCGACGAATACGCCACCAGCTTCTTCATGTCGGTCTGCACCAGCGCGACCAGGCCGATGTAGATCACCGCGATCACCGACAGGGTGATGACCAGCGGCGCCAGCTCGCGGCTGGCGTCGGGAACGATGGGCAGCACGAAGCGCACGAAACCGTAGGCGCCGAGCTTGAGCATGATCGCCGCCAGCACGATCGAGCCGCCGGTGGGCGCCTCCACGTGGGCGTCCGGCAGCCAGGTGTGCACCGGCCACATCGGCACCTTCACCGCGAAGGCCGCGAAAAAGGCCACGAACAGCAGGATCTGCGCGGTGCGCGACAGCGGCACCGTGTACCAGTCGAGGATGTTGAAGCTGCCGCCCGACTGGCTGTACAGGTACAGCAGCGCGACCAGCATCAGCAGCGAGCCCAGCAGCGTATAGAGGAAGAACTTGAAGGCCGCGTACACCCTGCGGGGTCCGCCCCAGATGCCGATGATCAGGTACATCGGGATCAGCGTGGCCTCGAAGAACACGTAGAACAGCATCGCGTCGACCGCGCAGAACACCCCGACCATCAGCCCCGACAGGATCAGGAACGAGGCCATGTACAGCGCCACGCGCTCGGTGATCACCTCCCAGCCGGCGATCACGGTGATCACGGTGATGAAGGCCGTCAGCGGAACGAACCACAGGGAGATGCCGTCCACGCCGAGCTGGTACTGGATGTTGAACGGCTCGATCCACGGCGTGCTCTCGACGAACTGCATGCCCGCCTTGGCCACGTCGAAACCGGACACCACCGGCAGCGTGATCAGGAAGGAGACGACCGCGCCGACGAGCGCCAGCCAGCGCATCGCGTTGGCGTTGGACTCGCGCCCCAGCAGCAGGATCAGGATGCCGAAGGCGATGGGCGTCCAGATGGACAGGCTCAGCAAGGGTAGCGATTGCATAGGTTGTTGGTAAGCCGCAGGCCCTGGGTTTATCGGATGAACCAGCCGGACAGCAGCTTGCCCGGGATGAACATCCACATGAACACGACCACGCCCGCGATCATCGCCAGCGCGTAGTAATAGATGAATCCGGTCTGCAGCCGGCGCATCAGCACGGCCGCCACGCCGACCACGCGCGCCGAACCGTTGACCAGCACGCCGTCGATCAGCCCGGCGTCACCGCCCTGCCACAGCCCGCGCCCGAGCAGTCGCGCGCCGGCGGCGAACACGTGCTCGTTGATCCAGTCCATGTAGTACTTGTGGTCCAGCACCACGTACACCGGATGGAAGATGCGCTTGACGGCTTCCGGGAACTTCGGATTGACCATGTAGGCGTAATAGGCCACGGCGGCTCCGGCCAGCGCCAGCCACAGCGGCAGGTGCGCCACCGAGTCCAGCGCCATCTGCAGCGGGCCGTGGAAATGCGCCGCCAGATCGGCCATTTCCGGATGCGCGGCCTGGTCGATGTAGATCGAGTTGCCGAAGAAGTGGCCGAACAGCAGCGGGCGGATGCCGATCCAGCCGATCACCGCCGACGGGATCGCCAGCAGCACCAGCGGCACCGTCACCACCCACGGAGACTCCTTCGGCTCGAAGCTGCCGTGGCCGTCGTGCCCGTGGCCGTGGTCGTCGTGCGCGTGGTCGTCGTCATGCCCGTGATGCGACACCGCGGTGCGGAAGCGCTCCTCGCCATGGAACACGATGAAGTACAGGCGGAAGGTGTACAGCGCGGTCACGAACACGCTGGCGGTGACGGCGAAGCTGGCGAAGCCGGCGCCGGCCAGATGGCTGGCCGCGACCGCGTCGATGATGTTGTCCTTCGAGTAAAAGCCGGAGAAGAACGGGGTGCCGGCCAGCGCCAGCGAACCGACCAGGAAGGTGATCCAGGTGATCGGCATGTACTTGCGCAGGCCGCCCATGTGCCGGATGTCCTGGTCGTGGTGCATGCCCATGATTACCGAGCCCGCGGCCAGGAACAGCAGCGCCTTGAAGAAGGCGTGGGTCATCAGGTGGAACATCGCCACCGGGTAGGCCGAGGCGCCCAGCGCGGTGGTCATGTAGCCCAGCTGCGACAGCGTCGAGTAGGCGATCACGCGCTTGATGTCGTTCTGGATCACGCCGAGGAAACCCATGAACAGCGCCGTGATGGCTCCCAGCACCAGCACCACCGACAGCGCGGTGTTCGACAGCTCGAACAGCGGCGACATGCGCGAGACCATGAAGATCCCGGCCGTCACCATGGTGGCGGCGTGGATCAGCGCGGAGATCGGGGTCGGGCCTTCCATCGAGTCGGGCAGCCACACGTGCAGCGGGAACTGCGCGCTCTTGCCCATCGCGCCGATGAACAGGCAGATGCAGATCACCGTGATCAGCATCCAGTCGGTGCCGGGGAAGCTCAGCTTGGCCAGCGCCGGCGCCTGCGCGAACACGTCGGCGTAGTTCAGGCTGCCGCAATGCGCGACGATGAGGCCGATTCCCAGCACGAAGCCGAAGTCGCCGACCCGGTTGACCACGAAGGCCTTCAGGTTCGCGAACACCGCCGACTCGCGGGTGTACCAGAAGCCGATCAGCAGGTACGACACCAGGCCCACCGCCTCCCAGCCGAAGAACAGCTGCAGCAGGTTGTTGCTCATCACCAGCATCAGCATGCTGAAGGTGAACAGGCTGATGTAGGCGAAGAAGCGCTCGTAGCCGGGATCTTCGGCCATGTAGCCGACCGTGTAGAGGTGCACGCACATCGACACGAAGGTCACGACCACCATCATCAGCGCCGACAGGCTGTCGATCAGGAAGCCGACCTGCATGCGCAGCGTGCCGACCTGCATCCAGGTGTAGACGGCGCCGTCGTAATGCGCGCCGCCGACCACCTGCCACAGCACGTAGGCCGACAGCACGAAGGACAGCGCGACCGAACCCGTGGTCACGCTGTGCGACACCGCGCGCCCGAGGGACTTGCCGAACAGCCCGGCGACGATGGCGCCGACCAGCGGAGCCAGCGCGATGACGAGCAACAGCGTGGGATTGATGGTGCCAGCCATGCCTCAGCCCTTGAGTGAATCGAGTTCGTCGACGTTGATGGTCGACAGGTTGCGGAACAGGACGACCAGGATGGCCAGTCCGATCGCCGACTCGGCGGCGGCGACGGTGAGAATGAAGAACACGAACACCTGCCCCGCCATGTCCTGCAGGTAGTGCGAGAAGGCGATGAAGTTCAGGTTCACGGCCAGCAGCATCAGCTCGATGGCCATCAGCAGCACGATCAGGTTGCGTCGGTTCAGGAAGATGCCGACCACCGAGATGGCGAACAGGATGGCGCCGAGCACCAGGTAATGGGCGAGACTGAGCGATCCGAGCATGGTCTTATTCCCCCTTGTCGCCGGCGCTGCCGGATGCCGTCTGCGCCGGCATCCGCACCAGGCGCACGCGGTCGTTGCGACGCACGCGCAGCTGATCGGCCGCACGCACGGTCTTCGTGTCCTTGCGCCGGCGCAGGGTCAGCGCGATGGCCGCGATGATCGCCACCAGCAGGATCACCGCGGCGATCTCCACCGGGTACAGGTAGGCGCCGTACAGCACGCGGCCCAGCAGTTCGGTGTTCGGGATGTGCGCGGCGGCCTGCGCGGCCGGGCTCAGCGCCTGGCCGCCGACCTGCGCGGCGGCGGTCTGGCCGCCGATCTGGAAGGCCTGCATCAGCACCGCGGCCATCTCCAGCACGATGAACACGCCGACCAGCGCCGCCACCGGGAAGTAGCGCCAGAAGCCCTGGCGCAACTGGTCGACGTTGACGTCGAGCATCATGACCACGAACAGGAACAGCACCATCACCGCGCCGACATACACCAGCACCAGCACGATGGACAGGAACTCGGCCTGCAGCAGCATCCAGATCGTCGAGGCCTGGAAGAACGACAGCACCAGGTACAGCGCCGCGTGCACGGTGTTGCGCGCGGTGATCACGCGAAACGCCGCGAACAGGAGGACGGCCGAGAACAGATAGAACAGCGCGGTGGTGATGGTCATGGCTAGTCAGCGGGTTGCGACGCTAAATCTCGTGCGCGGGGTCATTCGCCCCCGACCCCGCGGCGTCGCCCGGTGGGCGATGGCGCGGATCGCGACGGCACCGGGCGGGCCCGGCGCGCCGGCTTCAGCGGTAGGGAGCGTCGGCCTCCTTGTTGGGCGCGATTTCGTGTTCGTAGCGGTCGCCGACGGCCAGCAGCATGTCCTTGGTGAAGTACAGGTCACCGCGTTGCTCGCCGTGGTATTCGAAGATGTGGGTCTCGACGATCGAGTCCACCGGGCAGCTCTCTTCGCAGAATCCGCAGAAGATGCACTTGGTCAGGTCGATGTCGTAGCGCGTGGTGCGCCGCGTGCCGTCGGCGCGCTGCGCGCTTTCGATGGTGATGGCCAGCGCCGGGCACACGGCTTCGCACAGCTTGCACGCGATGCAGCGCTCCTCGCCGTTCGGGTAGCGGCGCAGCGCGTGCAGCCCGCGGAAGCGCGGGGACATCGGGGTCTTCTCCTCCGGATACTGCACCGTGATCTTGCGACGCAGCGCGTACTTGCCGGTCAGGGCCATGCCCTTGAACAGCTCGACGAGGAAAAAACTGTTGAAGGTATCGAGGACGGCAGACATCCCAAGCTCCGGTTCAGTTCCAGATCGACCACGGGGTCTGCATCCAGGCGGCGATCACCACCAGCCAGACCAGGGTCACGGGAATGAAGATCTTCCAGCCCAGACGCATGATCTGGTCGTAGCGATAGCGCGGGAAGGTCGCGCGCACCCACAGGAACAGGCTCACCAGCACGAAGGCCTTGGCGCCGAGCCAGATCCAGCCGGGGATGAACGACAGCACGGACAGCGGCGCATCCCAGCCGCCGAAGAACATCACGGCTGCCAGGAACGAGACCAGGATCATGTTCGCGTATTCGGCGAGGAAGAACAGCGCGAACGACATCCCCGAGTACTCGACCATGTGGCCGGCGACGATCTCCGACTCGCCTTCGACGACGTCGAAGGGGTGGCGGTTGGTCTCGGCGATTCCCGAGATCATGTAGACGACGAAGATCGGCAGCAGCGGCAGCCAGTTCCACGACAGCAGGTTCAGGCCCATCGCGGCGAAGCGCCCGTGCTGCTGGCCGACGACGATCTGGGTCAGGTTCAGGCTGCCCGAGACCATCAGCACGACCACCATGCAAAAGCCCATCGCGATCTCGTAGCTGACCATCTGCGCCGACGCGCGCAGCGCGCCGAGGAACGCGTACTTCGAGTTCGAGGCCCAGCCGGCGATGATGATCCCGTACACCTCGATCGAGGTCACCGCCAGCAGCAGCAGCAGCCCGGCGTTGACGTTGACCAGCGCGACCCCCGGCCCGAAGGGCATCACCGACCACGCGACCAGCGCCGGCGTCAGGGTCATGATCGGCCCCAGCACGAACAGGAAATGGCTGGAGCGGGTCGGGACGACGATTTCCTTGAAGATGAACTTCAGGCCGTCGGCGATCGGCTGCAGCAGCCCGAAGGGACCGACGCGGTTCGGGCCGATGCGCACCTGGATCCAGCCGATGAGCTTGCGCTCCCACAGCGTCAGGTAGGCCACGCCGATGAACAGCGGCAGCACGATCACGACGATGCGGATGATGTCCCAGATCACCGGCCAGGCCACCGGGCCGAGCAGCTTGAGTCCGCTGGATGTGAAGGCGTCGAGCATGGTTCAGACCTTGTGCACGGAAACGCGACCGAACATCGGGCCCAGGGCCTGGGTCGCGGGGTGGGCGGCGGCGATACGCACCACGCCGCTGGCCAGCGCCGGGTCGAGGCGCGCGTCCAGTTCCGCGCTGGCCTGTCCCTGCTGCACCCGCACGCGCGCCCCCGGCTGCAGGCCCAGGCGCTCCCACGCGTCGGCAGGCAACCCGACCTGCGCCGCGCGCTGGCCGTCGACGGTGCGCTGCAGCGACGGCGAGCGGCGCACGATCGGGTCGCTGTCGTAGATCGGCACGTCGGCGATGCGCTCGAAGTCCTGCGCCTGCGCGCCGCCTTCGCCCAGCTCCAGCGACTGCGGCAGCTGCACCGGCGCCGACGCCAGCGCGGCGGCGACGTCGACGCCGCGCAGCGCGGCCTCGCGCACCTGCTCGGCGGTGTCATAGTCGAAGCCCGGCAGGCCGAGCTGGTTGGCGATCACGCGCAGCACCTTCCATGCCGGGCGCGACTGCCCCAGCGACTGCGCCACCTGCTGGAAGGCCTGCAGCCGGCCCTCGCAGTTGAACAGGCTGCCCGCGGTCTCGGTGAACGGCGCCACCGGCAGCAGCACGCGCGCGCATTGCTCGAGCTGCGGGTTGCGGTAGGCGCTGAGCGCGACCACGAAGGCACTGTCGCGCAGCGCGGCGGCGGCCGCGGCGCCGTCGAACAGGTCGAGCTCGGGCTCCAGGCCCAGCAGCAGCATGGCGCTGGGCATCTTGCCCAGCATCTGTGCGGCGCCGCGGCCTCCGGCGCGCGGCACCGCACCGACCAGGTGCGCGCCGACCGTGTTGCCCGCCTCCACCGTGTGGCCGAAGCCGACGCCGGCGGTCTGGGCGATCCAGCGCGCCAGCACCTCGAGGGTCGAGGCCTGCGGGTGCTGCGCAGCGCTGCTGCCCAGCCAGACCGCGGCGCGCTGCTTCCCGATCAGGCTGGCGGCGATCGCGCGCGCCGATTCCGACGGCGTCAGCGCGGCCAGCGCCTGCGGGCGCGCCACCTGCGCGGCATCGGCCACCGCCGCGGCCACCCCGGCGAGCTCGGCGACCCAGGCGCTGGGCGGCACCACGACGGCCGCGTGCAGCGGCATCATCGAATCGTCGCGGCTGGCGTGCAGCACGCTGAAGCGGGTTCCGGCACGCGCGGCGCGGCGCAGCCGGGCGGCCAGCAGCGGATGGTCCTTGCGCAGGAAGGAGCCGACGACGAACACCGACTGCAGCTGCCCCACCTCGGCCAGGCTCATGCCCAGCGACGGCACGCCGGCGCCGTCGCGCGCATCGCTGCGGCGCAGCCGGGTGTCGATGTTCTCGCTGCCCAGGCCGCGCAGCACGCGCCCGAGCAGGTACAGCTCCTCGTTGGTCGCCATCGGCGAGGCCAGCGCGCCCAGCGCCTGCGGCCCGTCGACGTCGCTCACGCGCTTGAGTCCGTCGGCGACGAAACTCAAGGCGCTGGCCCAGTCGACCTCGCGCCACTGGCCGTCGTCGCGCACCATCGGCACGGTCAGGCGGTCGGCGCTGCCCAGGCCCTCGTAGCTGAAGCGGTCGCGGTCGGACAGCCAGCATTCGTTGACCGCCTCGTTGGTCTGCGGCACCACGCGCACCACGCGGTCGGCCTTGAGCTGCACGACCAGGTTGGCGCCGATGCTGTCGTGCGGGCTCACCGAGGCGCGGCGCGCCAGCTCCCACGGACGCGCGGCGTAGCGGAAGGGCTTGCTGGTCAGCGCGCCCACCGGGCACAGGTCGATCATGTTGCCCGACAGCTCGGATTCGATCGAGCCTTCGAGGAAGCTCGTGATCTCGGAATGCTCGCCGCGGTTGGCCATGCCGAGTTCCATCAGCCCGGCCACCTCCTGCCCGAAGCGCACGCAGCGCGTGCAGTGGATGCAGCGGGTCATCTCCTCCATGCCCACCAGCGGCCCGGCGTTCTTGTGGAACACCACGCGCTTTTCCTCCTGGTAGCGCGAGCTGGAGGCGCCGTAGCCGACGGCCAGGTCCTGCAGCTGGCACTCGCCGCCCTGGTCGCAGATCGGGCAGTCCAGCGGGTGGTTGATCAGAAGGAACTCCATCACCCCCTTCTGCGCCTGCAGCGCGCGCTCGGAGCGCGTGCGCACGATCATGCCCTGGGCCACCGGGGTGGCGCAGGCCGGCAGCGGCTTGGGCGCCTTCTCGACGTCGACCAGGCACATGCGGCAGTTGGCCGCGATCGACAGTTTGGGGTGGTAGCAGAAGTGCGGCACATAGACATCGAGCCTGCGCGCGGCGTCCATCACCATGGAGCCTTCGGGCACCTCGACCTTGCGACCGTCGATTTCGAGTTCAACCATGACGTCAGAGTCTTTCGGGGCGTGCGTTGCTTGGATCGGGGCGACGGCTTACACGTAGGCCGGAACCAGGCAGGTCTTGTGTTCGATGTGGTGTTCGAACTCGGCGTGGAAATGGCGTACGAAGGACTTCACCGGCATCGCCGCGGCGTCGCCGAGCGCGCAGATCGTGCGCCCGGCGATGTTGTCGGAAACCGAGTTCAGCAGCTCGAGATCCTCCGGGCGTCCCTGGCCGTGCTCGATGCGGTGCACCACGCGCCACAGCCAGCCGGTGCCTTCGCGGCACGGCGTGCACTGGCCGCACGACTCGTGCTGGTAGAAGTACGACAGGCGCAGCAGGGACTTGACCATGCAGCGGGATTCGTCGAGCACGATCACCGCCCCCGAGCCCAGCATCGAGCCGGCCTTGGAGATCGAGTCGTAGTCCATCGTGCAGTCCATGATCACCGAGGCCGGCAGCACCGGGGCCGACGAGCCGCCCGGGATCACCGCCTTCAGGCCGCGCCCGCCGCGCACCCCGCCGGCCAGCGCCAGCAGTTCGGAGAACGGCGTGCCCATCGGGATCTCGTAGTTGCCGGGACGCGCCACGTCGCCCGACACCGAGTAGATCTTGGTGCCGCCGTTGTTGGGCTTGCCGGCCTCGACGTAGGCGGCCGCGCCGTTGCGGATGATCCACGGCACCGCGGCGAAGGTCTCGGTGTTGTTGATGGTCGTGGGCTTGCCGTACAGGCCGAAGCTGGCGGGGAACGGCGGCTTGAAGCGCGGCTGCCCCTTCTTGCCCTCCAGCGACTCCAGCAGCGCGGTTTCCTCGCCGCAGATGTAGGCGCCGAAACCGTGCGACGCGTGCAACTGGAAGCTGAAACCGCTGCCCAGGATGTCGTCGCCGAGGAAGCCGGCGGCACGCGCCTCGTCGAGCGCCTGCTCGAAGCGCTCGTAGTCCTCGAAGATCTCGCCGTGGATGTAGTTGTAGCCCACGCTGATGCCCATCGCGTAGGCGGCGATGGCCATGCCCTCGATCACGATGTGGGGGTTGAAGCGCAGGATGTCGCGGTCCTTGAAGGTGCCCGGCTCGCCCTCGTCGGAGTTGCACACCAGGTACTTCTGGCCCGGGAACTGGCGCGGCATGAAGCTCCACTTCAGCCCGGTGGGGAAACCGGCGCCGCCGCGCCCGCGCAGCGCCGAGGCCTTGACCTCGGCGATCACCTGCTCCGGGGTCATGCCCGGCTGGCCGTCGGCGCCGAGGATGCGGCGCAGCGCCTTGTAGCCGTCGCGCTGCAGGTAGTCCTGCAGTCGCCAGTTGGCGCCGTCGAGTCCGGCGAGGATCTGCGGACGCACGTGGCGTCCGTGGAAACAGGTCTCGGCTCCGCTGGAAGCGAAGGTCATCACGCTTGTCCTCCCGATCGGGCCTGCGAGCGCAGCGATTCGATCAGCGCATCGATGCGTTCGCGGTCGAGGAAACTGCACATGCGGCGGTCGTTGACCAGCGCCACCGGCGCGTCGCCGCAGGCGCCCAGGCATTCGCACTCCTGCAGCGTGAACAGGCCGTCCGGCGTGGTCTCGCCCAGCGCGATGCCCAGCTTCTCGCTCAGGTACTGCGCGGCCTGCGCACCGCCGCCGAGCTGGCATGGCAGGTTGGTGCACACGTTCAGCTTGAAGCGCCCGACGGGCTTCGTGTTGAACATGTTGTAGAAGGTCACCACCTCGTGCACCGCGATCGGCGGCATGCCGAGGTACTCGGCCACCTCGACCTCGGACTCGGGCGAGATCCAGCCTCGCTCCAGCTGCACGACGGACAGTGCCGCGATCACCGCCGACTGCTTCTGGTCGGCCGGGTACTTGGCCAGCTCGCGATCGATGCGCTGGCGCGTGGTTTCTGACAGCATGGGGGTTACCGGTCGATTTCGCCGAACACGATGTCCATCGTGCCGATGATGGCCACGGCGTCGGCGATCATGTGCCCGCGCGACATCTCGTCCATCGCCGCCAGGTGCGGGAATCCGGGGGCGCGGATCTTCAGGCGGAAAGGCTTGTTGGCACCGTCGGACACCAGGTAGATGCCGAACTCGCCCTTCGGATGCTCGACGGCGGCGTAGGCCTCGCCCTCGGGCACGTGGAAACCTTCGGAGAACAGCTTGAAGTGGTGGATCAGGTCCTCCATGCTGGTCTTCATGCGCGTGCGCGACGGCGGCGCCACCTTGTGGTTGTCGGTGATCACCGGGCCGGGGTTGGCGCGCAGCCACTGCACACACTGCTGGATGATGCGGTTGGACTGGCGCATCTCCTCGACGCGCACCAGGTAGCGGTCGTAGCAGTCGCCGGTCTTGCCGACCGGGATGTCGAAATCCATGCGGTCGTAGACGTCGTAGGGCTGCTGCTTGCGCAGATCCCACTCGAAGCCCGAGCCGCGCAGCATCGGCCCCGAGAAGCCCATCTGCAGCGCGCGCTCCGGCGACACCACGCCGATGCCCACGGTGCGCTGCTTCCAGATGCGATTGTCGGTCAGCAGGGTCTCGTATTCGTCGACGTACTTCGGGAAGCGCTTCGTGAAGTCGTCGATGAAATCCAGCACCGAACCCTGGCGGTTCGCATTCATCGCCTCCACCTCGCGCGGGCCGCGCACGCTGGAGGTGCGGTACTGCGGCATGCGGTCGGGAAGATCGCGGTAGACGCCGCCCGGGCGGAAATACGCGGCGTGCATGCGCGCGCCGGAGGCCGCCTCGTAGACGTCGAACAGGTCCTCGCGCTCGCGGAAGGCGTACAGGAACACGGTCATCGCGCCGCAGTCCAGCGCGTGCGCGCCCAGCCACAGCAGGTGGTTGAGCAACCGCGTGATCTCGGAGAACATGACCCGCAGGTACTGCGCGCGGATCGGCACGTCGACTCCCAGCAGCTTCTCGATGGCCAGCACGTAGGCGTGCTCGTTGCACATCATCGAGACGTAGTCCAGGCGGTCCATGTACGGCAGCGCCTGGATGAAGGTGCGGGTCTCGGCCAGCTTCTCGGTGGCGCGGTGCAGCAGCCCGATGTGCGGGTCGGCGCGCTGGATCACCTCGCCGTCGAGTTCCAGCACCAGGCGCAGCACGCCGTGCGCGGACGGGTGCTGCGGCCCGAAGTTCAGGGTGTAGTTCTTGATCTCGGCCATGTCGGGTCCAGGGGTTCAGGCACCGGGTTGGTTGCGCTCGCGCGGCAGGTCGCCGTAGCCCGGCTCGCGCACCACGCGCGGCACGATCTCGCGCGGCTCGATGGTCACCGGCTGGTAGATCACCCGGCGCGCCTCGGGGTCGTAGCGCATCTCCACCGTGCCGCTGACCGGGAAGTCCTTGCGGAACGGGTGCCCGATGAAACCGTAGTCGGTGAGGATGCGGCGCAGGTCCTCGTGGCCCTCGAACACCACGCCGTACAGGTCGAAGGCCTCGCGCTCGTACCAGTTGGCGCTGTTCCACACGCCGTTGATCGACGCCACCACCGGCATCTCGTCGTCGGCGCACCACACGCGCAGGCGCAGGCGCTGGTTCATGCTCACCGACAGCAGGTGCAGCACGACGGCGAAACGCGGGCCCTCGCGCAGCCCGTCGCCGTAGCCGAGATAGTCGACCACGCACAGGTCCATCAGCTGCTCGAAGCGCAGCTGCGGCGCGTCGCGCAGCGCAGTGCACGCCTCGACATAGGAGGCGGGCGACACGTCGATGGTGATCTCACCCAGCTCCGACTGCATGCGCACCAGGCGTTCGCCGAGTTGCTGCCGGAGGTCGTCTTGAAGCCGTTCGAGTTTGCTGGACATCGGGAAACGGGCCTGAATGGGAAAGCCTTCAGCCGGCCTGGGCCTTCAGCGGGCGATGGTGTTGGTACGCCGGATCTTGTTCTGCAGCTGCACGAGTCCGTACAGCAAGGCCTCCGCGGTCGGAGGGCAGCCGGGGACGTACACGTCCACCGGCACGATGCGATCGCAGCCGCGCACGACCGAGTAGGAATAGTGGTAGTAGCCGCCGCCGTTGGCGCACGAGCCCATCGACACCACCCAGCGCGGCTCGGGCATCTGGTCGTAGACCCGGCGCAGCGCCGGCGCCATCTTGTTGCACAGCGTGCCGGCCACGATCATCAGGTCGGACTGGCGCGGGCTCGGCCGGAACACGATGCCGAAGCGATCGAGGTCGTAGCGCGCGGCGCCCGCGTGCATCATCTCGACGGCACAACAGGCCAGGCCGAAGGTCATCGGCCAGAGGGACCCGGTGCGGGTCCAGTTGATCAGCTTGTCAGCTGTGGTGGTAATGAAACCTTCGCTCAGAACGCCTTCGATACTCATCGCGGATCCCCAAACCCTGTGTGTTGCATCGGGTCCCGGGGATCGCCCGGGACCACAGCCTCAGGCTTACTCCCAGTCCAGCGCGCCCTTCTTCCATTCGTAGATGAACCCTACAACGAGAATGGACAAGAAGAGCATCATGGCCCAGAAACCGGCCGGGCCGATCTTCTTCAGGGCCACGGCCCACGGAAACAGGAAGGCGATCTCGAGGTCGAACAGAATGAACAGGATTGCCACCAGGTAGTAGCGCACGTCGAACTTCATGCGCGCGTCCTCGAAGGCCTCGAAACCGCATTCGTAGGGGGCGTTCTTCGCGCTGTCGGGGCGCGAGGGGCCGAGCAACCGTCCCAGCACCATCGGAGCGATGCCGACGACGATCGCGATCACGATGAACAGCAACACCGGCAGGTACTGCTCGACGAACATCACGCCCTCCTTGTCATGTCTGCGCCGCGGGGCGCCGGCAGCGTGCCCGGCATCCCCCGGCCTTTGCGAGCCATGCAGCTGCGCCGCTGCTGTGCTGCGCGTCCGCGCGCAGCACGCGGACGATTTGTTGTTGTGGTGCCGACGGCGAGACTCGAACTCGCACAGCTTTCGCCACTACCCCCTCAAGATAGCGTGTCTACCAGTTTCACCACGTCGGCAACGACGATCAAGAACCCGGTTCGCGTCCGCCGCCACGGCGTCCCGGAGGATGGGACTGGCTTGGCGAACGACCCCCTGCGGCCACTCCTCGTGACCACTCCTTCACCTTCGGAGCATCGTGTCGCCAAGCTCCTGCCAAGCTCCCGCGCGAAGGGCTTGCGCCACCCTCCACACGTCTCTTTACGCTTTGCGACACGACGTCTTTCCCGAGCCGGCCCCGGCAGGCTCGAAACCCGTCAATCTTAAGGCCTGCGCTGCTGCAGCGCAACGTCGATCGGGCCTGGTTTGCGCTGCGACAAGGTTTGCTTCCCATCCCCCTTGACATGCGAAGGCGCGCGTGTAGTGCGTTGCAGCAAACGCCATTTCGCAGCGCCCAGGCCGGGTCGGGACTCCGGGCTCACGGCTTCGGTGCGGCCGGCTGGGAAGCCGGCGCCGCGGGCGCCTGCGCGCTTCCCGGGATCTGCGCCACCCCGCCCTGCGACGAGGCCGCCGCGGGCTTCGCAGGCGCCGGCGCGCTCTGCGTGAGCAGCGGCTTGCCGGCAAGTTCGCCCATCACCCCGCCGGTTCCCGCGGGCCGCGTGCCGAAGTACGCCAGCGCCAGCGTGCACAGGAAGAACACGGTGGCCGCCGCCGCCGTGCTGCGACTGAGGAAGTTGGCCGAGCCGGTGGCGCCGAACAGGCTGCCGGAGGCTCCGGAGCCGAACGACGCACCCATGTCGGCGCCCTTGCCGTGCTGCAGCAGGATCAGCCCGACCATGGCCATCGCGGCCAGGATCTGCACGACGAGAATCAGGTTCAGGACAATGGTCATGATGAACGGAATGCAAGCTTGGTTCAGTGGCTTCGCGCGGCGTCCACGATGCCCAGGAAATCCGCCGCCTTCAGCGACGCGCCGCCGATCAGGCCGCCGTCGATGTCGGGTTGCGCGAACAGTTCGCGCGCGTTGTCCGGCTTGACGCTGCCGCCGTAGAGCATCGGCACCGACCCGGCATCGACGCCGCGGTGCCCCAGGCGCGCGCGCATGAACGCGTGCACCTGCTGCGCCTGCGCGGCGCTGGCGCTGCGTCCGGTGCCGATGGCCCACACCGGCTCGTAGGCGAGCACGATGCGCGCCGCGTGCCGGCCCAGCAGATGCGCGACGGCATCGAGCTGCAGGCCGATCACCGCCTCGGTCTGTTCCTGCTCGCGCTGCTGCAGGGTCTCGCCGACGCACACGATGGGAATCAGGCCGGCCGCCAGTGCACGTTCGGCCTTCGCCGCCACCGCGGCGTCGCCTTCGCCATGCAGGCTGCGGCGCTCCGAGTGGCCGACGATCACGTAGCCGCAGCCGAACTCGCGCAGCATGCCCGCCGAGACCTCGCCGGTGAACGCACCCTGCTCGTGCATCGAGCAGTCCTGCGCTCCCAGCGCGATGCTCGAGCCGGCAAGCAGTTGCTGCGCCTGCGCCAGGTACGGGAAGGGCACGCACACCGCCACGTCGCAGGCCGCCGGCGCGGCCGCGACCAGTGCCTGCAGCAGGCTGCTGTTCGCTTCCAGGCTGCCGTGCATCTTCCAGTTTCCCGCGACCAGTTGTCGGCGCATGCTGTTCGTCCCCTCGTTGGATTCGTGTTCGATTTCACCCGCGCGCCGGACTTGCCGACGCGCATCGCATCTCACCAGGTCAGCGCGATCTTGCCGACATGATCGCCCGCCTCGAGCAACTGGTGCGCGCGCACGATCTCGGCCGCCGGCAGCACCGCGTGCATGCGCGGGCGCACCCGGCCGGACTCGATCAGCGGCCACACCTGCCGCCGCAACGACTGCGCCAGCGCGGTCTTGAACTCGACGCTGCGCGGGCGCATGGTCGAGCCGGTGATGCTGAGCCTGCGACGCATCAGCAGCGAGGCGTCGAAAGCCGCCGCGACGCCACCCTGCACCGCGACGATCACCAGCCGGCCCTCGTCGGCCAGGCAGCCCACCTCGCGCGCCACGTAGTCGCCGGCGACCATGTCGAGGATCACGTCCACGCCGCGCCCGCCGGTGGCCTCGCGCACCACCTGCGCGAAGTCCTCGGTGCGGTAGTTGATCGCACGCTCGGCGCCGAGTTCGAGGCAGGCCTTGCACTTGGCGTCGGTACCCGCGGTGGCCCAGGCACGCGCGCCCAGCGCATGCGCCAGCTGCAGCGCGGTGCTGCCGATGCCGCTGGCGCCGCCCTGCACCAGCACATGCTCGCCGGCCTTCAGCGCGCCGCGCTGGAACAGGTTGTGCCAGACCGTGAAGAAGGTCTCGGGGATCGCCGCCGCCTCGGCGTCGCTCAGGCCCTGCGGCGCCTCGAGGCACTGCCCGGCCGGCGCCACGCAGTAGTCGGCATAGCCGCCGCCGCCGACCAGCGCCACCACGCGCTGCCCGGTGCGCAGCGAGGTGCCGGCGTAGTCGCCCCCGACCACGTCGCCGCAGACCTCCAGCCCCGGAATGTCCGAGGCCCCGGGCGGCGGCGGGTACACCCCCTTGCGCTGCAGCAGGTCCGGGCGGTTGATGCCGAAGGCGCGAACCCGCAGCAGCACCTCGCCCGGGCCCGGCGTCGGCATCGGGCGCTCGGTCCACTGCAGCACCTCGGGGCCGCCAGGGCGCGTGATCTCCACGACTCGCATGGTCTGGCTCATCGGATCACTCCTCGCATCGGACTCGGCGGATCGGCGTCGCGCGCCCGCTCAGGGTTGCTGCGGCTGCGCCGCGGCTTCGCCCTCGCCCAGCAGGGCCTTGATCGACAGGCGGAAGCGCCCCTTGTCGTCGGTCTCGATGACCTTCACGCGCACCTTCTGGCCTTCCTGCAGGTGGTCGGAGACCTTGTTGATGCGCTCGTTGGCGATCTGCGAGATGTGCAGCAGGCCGTCGCGCCCCGGCAGCACGTTGACCAGCGCGCCGAAGTCGAGCAGCTTGACCACCGTGCCGTCGTAGATCTGGCCGATCTCGACTTCCGCGGTGAGTTCGCCGATGCGGCGCATGGCTTCCTTGGCGCGGTCGGCGTCGGTCGACGCCACCGTGATGGTGCCGTCGTCGGCGATGTCGATCTGCGTGCCGGTTTCCTCGGTCAGCGCGCGGATCACCGCACCGCCCTTGCCGATCACGTCGCGGATCCGCTCGGGGTTGATCTTCATCGTGTACAGACGCGGCGCGTACTGCGACACCTCGGCGCGCGCGCCGCCCATGGCCTGCTGCATCAGGCCCAGGATGTGCAGCCGCGCCTCGCGCGCCTGCGCCAGCGCGACCTGCATGATCTCGCGCGTGATGCCCTGGATCTTGATGTCCATCTGCAGCGCGGTGACCCCGGTGGAGCTGCCGGCGACCTTGAAGTCCATGTCGCCCAGATGGTCCTCGTCGCCGAGGATGTCGGTGAGCACGGCGAAGCGGTTGCCGTCCTTGATGAGCCCCATCGCGATGCCGGCCACGTGCGCCTTCAGCGGCACGCCGGCGTCGAGCAGGCTCAGGCAGCCGCCGCACACCGAGGCCATCGACGACGAGCCGTTCGACTCGGTGATCTCGGAGACCACGCGCATCGTGTAGGCGAAGTCGTCCTTGCTCGGCAGCACCGCCTGCAGCGCGCGCCGCGCCAGGCGCCCGTGGCCGATCTCGCGGCGCTTGGGCGTGCCCATGCGCCCGGTCTCGCCGGTGGCGTAGGGCGGCATGTTGTAGTGCAGCAGGAAGCGGTCGCGGTACTCGCCGGCGAGCGCGTCGATGATCTGCGAGTCCTGGTCGGTGCCCAGCGTGGCGGCCACCAGGGCCTGCGTCTCGCCCCGCGTGAACAGCGCGCTGCCGTGCGCGCGCGGCAGCACGCCGGTGCGGATCTCGATCGGACGCACGGTGCGCGTGTCGCGCCCGTCGATGCGCGGGTCGCCGGCCAGGATCTGGCTGCGCACGATGCGCGACTCCATGTCGAACAGGATCTGCTCGACCTTGGTCGAGTCGGCCTCGCCGCCGTCGGCGGTGAGCGCCTCGTGCACCGTCGCGTAGGCCTTGCGCAGCGCGTCGGTGCGCAGCTGCTTGCTGGTGATCTTGTAGGCCGCGCGCAGCGCGTCGCCGGCCAGCGCATCCAGGCGCGCGATCAGCGCGTCGTCGCGCGGCGCCGGCTGCCAGTCCCACGCCGGCTTGCCGCCCTCGCGCACCAGCTCGTGGATGGCGTCGATGGCCGTCTGCATCTGGCGGTGGCCGAACATCACGGCCTCCAGCATCACGTCCTCGGACAGCTGGTCGGCCTCGGACTCGACCATCAGCACGGCCGACTCGGTGCCCGCGACCACCAGGTTCAGGCGCGAGTCGGCGAGTTGCGCGCGGCTCGGGTTGAGCACGTACTCGCCGTTGATGTAGCCGACGCGGGCGGCGCCGATCGGGCCGTCGAAGGGGATGCCCGACACCGCCAGCGCGGCGCTGACGCCGATCATCGCGACGATGTCCGACTCCACTTCCGGGTTCAGCGACAGCACCTGCGCCACCACCTGGACCTCGTTGTAGAAGCCTTCGGGGAACAGCGGGCGGATCGGACGGTCGATCAGGCGCGAGGTCAGGGTCTCATGCTCGCTCAGCCGCCCCTCGCGCTTGAAGAAGCCGCCCGGGATCTTGCCCGCGGCGTAGGTCTTCTCGATGTAGTCGACGGTCAGCGGGAAGAAGTCCTGCCCCGGCTTGGCCGTCTTCGCGCCGACCACGCTGGCCAGCACAACCGTGTCGTCCACATTGATCAGCACCGCGCCGCCCGCCTGGCGGGCGATCTCGCCGGTCTCCAGCGTGACGTTGTGCGAACCCCATTGGAAGGTCTTCGTGACTTTGTTGAACATTGATCACTCCGGTTGAGCCGGGACGCGACCCGTGGTCGGCCGCCCGGCACCTGCGCCCGCCATCGCGGGCATCTCGGGAAGCACAATGCCATTCCTGTGCGGCTCTGCTGCGCCGCGCTGCCCGCGCGGGGCGAGCAAAGCAGCCCAGGAATGACACAGCAGCGCTTCCCGACTCGACGCGTGCGCGCGAACCTCAGGGTCCCGCGCGCCGCGCATGACAACAGGGCGCCTGCATCGACAACGCGAAACAGGCGCCCCGTGGCTCATCGGGTCTTACTTGCGCAGGCTGAGCTTGGCGATCAGCGCGCGGTAACGGTCCGCATCCTTGCCCTTGAGGTAGTCCAGCAGCTTGCGGCGGCGGCTGACCATGCGCAGCAGGCCGCGGCGACCGTGGTGGTCCTTGGCGTGGGTCTTGAAGTGACCGGTGAGTTCGTTGATGCGCGCGGTCAGCAGCGCGACCTGCACTTCGGGCGACCCGGTGTCCTTGGGCGCGCGCGCGTTGTCGGCGACGATTTGCGCCGTGTTGGCTTGATCCAGACTCATGTTGAAAGTTTCCTGTGAAGAACCCGCGAACGCGAAAGAAACCGTTCCGCGCCGTGAAAAACTGCAGAGTTTAGCGCATTCGAATGCCCACCCGGGCATGGACATCGCCGCGCGGCCTGTTGCAATGGGGAATCGGCCGCCCTGCGCGACACGCGCCGTGTCGGCTTTGCCGCTACATTGCCATCTGCCGCGCCGATCGCGGACAGTCCGAAGTCATCCCCGAAATGCGCCTGCAACTGCTTTCCGACCTGCACCTCGAGAACGAGATCTTCCACCCCCAGCCGGCACCGCAGGCCGACGTGCTGGTGCTTGCCGGGGACATCGACTCCCGCCACGAGGGCCTGGACCGCTTCGCCGACTGGCCGGTGCCGGTGCTGTTCGTGGCGGGAAACCACGAGTACGACGAGAGGGACTTCGACGCCGCCGCCGCCGCCATGCGACTGCGCTGCGAGCGCCTGGGAATCCGCATGCTCGAGCGCGAAAGCGCGGTGCTGGAACTCGGCGGCCGGCGCGTGCGCTTCGTCGGCACCACGTTGTGGAACGACTTCGACCTGTTCGGCCCCAGCAAGCGCGAGCAGTGCCTGCGCGCCGCGCGCTATTTCGTCGAGCAGATCCAGCGCTCGGTGCGCAACGGCCGCCCGATGGTCGCCCGGGACCTGCGCGACGAAGGCCTGCGCTGCCGCGACTGGCTGCGCGAGGAACTGCGCAAGCCCCGGCAGCTGGCCGGACAGTGGGACGCCACCGTGGTGGTCACCCATTTCGCGCCCAGCCTGCGCAGCACCGACCCGCGCTACCCGGTCAACGGCGCCACCGCGAGCTTCTGCAACGCCTACGACGAGCTGATCGGGCACTGCGACCTGTGGCTGCACGGCCACCTGCACTGCCGCCACGACTACCGCGCGGGAGACACGCGGGTCGTGTGCAACTCGCGCGGCCACGCCAGCAAGAACGAGGACGGGGACTTCCAGCCGCTCGGGGTGTGGGAACTTCCGCTGCCCGCCGCGGCGCGCGTCGACTAGACCGCCGCCAGTTCCGACAGATCCCAGCGCGGCTGGATGTCGAAGGCATGGCCCTGCGCCGGCTGCGCCAGCCCGGCCTGCAGGCGCCGGCATGCCGCGTAGGCGATCATCGGGCCGTTGTCGGTGCACCACTGCAGCGCCGGATAGTGCACCCGCGCACCCAGGCGCGCGCAGGCGGCGTCGAGCTTCTCGCGCAGCCGCAGGTTGGCGCCGACCCCGCCGGCCACCACCAGCGTGCGCAGCCCGCTGCGCCGCAGCGCGGCAGCCGCCTTCGCCGCCAGCACATCGGTGATGGCCTCCTGGGTGGCCGCCGCCAGGTCCGCGCGGCGCTGCTCGTCGAGCGCCTCGCCCGATTGGCGCACGCGGGTCAGCACCGCCGTCTTCAGGCCCGCGAAGGAAAAGTCCAGGTCATCGGAATGGATTTTCGGACGCGGCAGATCGAAGGCCCCGGCGCGGCCGTGCGCGGCCAGGCGCGCCAGCTCGGGGCCGCCCGGGTATCCCAGCCCGAGCAGCTTGGCCGATTTGTCGAAGGCCTCGCCGGCGGCATCGTCGACGGTCTCGCCGAGCAGTTCGTAGCGCCCCAGCGAGCTGGCCTCGAGCAGCATCGTGTGCCCGCCGGACACCAGCAGCGCGACGAAGGGAAACTCCAGCGCGGGCTCGCTGAGCAGCGGCGACAGCAGGTGTCCCTCGAGGTGGTGCACGCCCAGCAGCGGCTTGCCGGCGGCCATCGCCAGCGCGGCGGCGACGCCCGCCCCGACCAGCAGCGCCCCCGCCAGGCCCGGGCCGCGGGTGTAGGCGACGACGTCGATGTCCGCCAGGCGCAGCCGGCTGTCGTCCAGCACCGCGTCGACCAGCGGCAGCACGCGCGCGATGTGGTCGCGCGAGGCCAGCTCCGGCACCACGCCGCCGTAGTCCCGGTGCAACGCGATCTGCGAATGCAGCGCGTGCCCCAGCAGGCCGTCGCGGCTGTCGTAGACGGCGACTCCGGATTCGTCGCAGGAAGTCTCGATTCCGAGCACGCGCAGTCGCGGCGCGGCGGCGGACGATGAGCTGGGCAGGGTCAAGGCGCGGGTACGCGCCGCAGCGCGAGAGGAAGTGGCCGCCGGAGCACGGCGGACCGGGCGGCACGCGCGAGGCCTCGGGCAAGCCCCGAATGGCCCCCTCTGGGCACGCCCCGGGAGATTGGGTATACTTTAAAGGTTTTTTCGTCGCATTGCATGGCCCGGCCGGACGCGGCAGGAGACCCCAGGCGGCGTGAAGAAGGCGTGAAGTAGCTGCCGGAAAGCCGGCCCCGACGCAGGTCCGGGCCGATGGCCCGCAGCGCCATGAACCGGCCGCGTGAAACCCCTGGGATCTCATTTCCGGGGTGTATTTCCCGATTCCAAGAGGTACCCGTTTGCAATGACCACGATTCGCGTAAAAGAAAACGAACCCTTCGACGTTGCCCTGCGCCGCTTCAAGCGCACCATTGAAAAGCTCGGCCTGCTGACCGATCTGCGTGCGCGCCAGTTCTACGAGAAGCCCACCGCCGAGCGCAAGCGCAAGAAGGCCGCCGCGGTCAAGCGTCATTACAAGCGCATCCGCAGCCACATGCTGCCCAAGCGCCTGTACTGATGGTCCGAGGCGATCCGCCGCGGCGACAAGCCGCCCGCGGATCGTCGCGCCTGTCCCGCCGCGCAGGCCGCGAGGCCCGGCGGGAACATGCGAAGCGACCGGCGCGCCGCGAGGCTGCGCCGGTTTTTTGTCTTGCACGCCCGAGCGTGCCCCCCCTGCATGCGACCGCCCGCAGCGGCCGCCCCCGCGAAATGTCCGAACTCAAGAACCGCATCCAGGAAGACATGAAGGCGGCGATGCGCGCCAGGGATTCCGCCCGCCTGGGGACCATCCGCATGCTGCTGGCGGCGATCAAGCAGCGCGAGGTCGACGAGCGCGTGCAGCTCGACGACGCCGCGGTGGTCGCGGTGATCGAGCGCATGATCAAGCAGCGGCGCGACGCGATCGGGCAGTTCGAAGCGGGCGGCCGTGCCGACCTGGCGGCCAGCGAAGCCGCCGAGATCGCGGTGCTGGAGCCCTACATGCCCGCCCGCCTCGACGCGGCGCAGCTCGACGCCGAGATCCGCGCGGTGATGGCCGAGCTGTCCCTGGCCAGCCCGCAGGACCTGGGCAAGCTGATGCCGGTGCTCAAGGCCCGGCTGGCCGGTCGCGCCGACATGGCGCAGGCCTCCGCACGCGCGAAGGCGCTGCTGTCGGGCGCCGCCTGAACCTCGGCTGAACCTCGGGCTGAACCCCGCCCTCGCGGGCATCGCCTAGACTCCTAGAGGCGATCGGCGTTGCGCAGGCGCGGCGCCAGCTGGATGCTTCGCGCCAGCCGGAACATCCAGGCCTTGTCGTAGCCGGCTGCGCCCGCGGGGTGGCGCACGTCGTCGAGCACCATCAGCGTGAAATCCTCGCCGTCGTCGGCCCAGTCGATCACCGAGCGCACACGCCCGGAAGGCGCACGCTGCACGGCGAACACCGCCGGCCAGGATTCGACCCGGTCGTGGATGAGTTCGCGCACCATCACCACCGCACCGTTGCCGGCGAGGTCGTTCTCGACCAGTTCGACCAGCACCCCGTCCGGCCGCTCGAACTCTCGGGCGATGGTGAGCACGGGCTCGCCGGGGCGCGCGGTGTTGTCCACCAGCCCCAGGAAGCGGTACGAGGCCAGTTCGGTGCGCGCGAGATCGCGCGGCCGTATCAGCACGCGGCCCTCGTTCATCGCGGCAAAGTTCGGGTACAGCGGCGCGGCCGGGTCGGGCCACTGCCAGTCGTCCTCGTCGACCTCGCCATAGTCGGACGCGTCGGACGCGCCGGGTGCGCCTTGCGCGCGCGCGGCCTCGCGCTGCAGTGTGCGACGGGCTTCGCCCTGCATCGCCCGTGGAAGCTCCTCGATCCCGACGACGTTGACCTTGCCGACCTCGACCCAGGGCGGGCCGGAGGCTCCAGGCAACGGGACGATCGCGGCGTCCCCGGCGCCCGCGGCGCGAAGCACCAAGGCGACGGATGCGAAGGCGACGGATGCCAGCAAGCCGAGCCGAACGAGATCGAGCAAGCGTCGAGTCTGCATGGTCACCCACCTCCGCGAGCCGGGCTGCAACCGCGCGGACGGCGGCCGCTCATGCAGGTCTTGGAGCCAAACCCTCCGCAAAGGTTCCACGCAGGCCGCTCGGGCGGCGCTGCGGCGGGCGGATCCGGGGTCCCTCCCCCGGCGGGCTATCCCTCGATGCGCGCGTAGGCCGAGTGGTTGTGGATGGACTCGAAGTTCTCCGCCTCCACCACGAAGGCGCCGATGCGCGGCTCGGCGTGCAGGCGCGCGGCGACGTCGCGCACCAGGTCCTCGACGAACTTCGGGTTGTCGTAGGCGCGCTCGGTGACGTACTTCTCGTCGGGGCGCTTGAGCAGGCCCCAGATCTCGCAGGAGGCCTCTTCCTCGGCGATGCGCACCAGCGACTCCAGGGTCATCGCCTCGCGCAACTCGGCGGTGATGGTCACATGCGAGCGCTGGTTGTGCGCGCCGTACTCGGAGATCTCCTTCGAGCAGGGGCACAGCGCCTTCACCGGAACCTGCACCACCGCGGTGACGCGGGTCTGCCCGCCGTCGACGCGGGCGATCCACTGCGCCTCGTAGTCCATCAGGCTGGCGACCCGGCTGACCGGCGCCTGCTTGCGCACGAACAGCGCGAAGCGGAAAGCCAGGCGCCCGGCTTCGGCGTCCAGGCGCTTGCACATGGCGCGCGCCATCTCGCCGACCCCGGCGAAGTCCAGCGCTTCCTGCGCCGACTCCAGCATCTCGACGAAGCGCGACATGTGCGTGCCCTTGCGGTCGGCGGGCAGCGCGACGTCGGCGTCGACCCGTGCCACCGATCCCTGCACCGATCCGTCGGCCGTGCGCACGCGCACCGGGTAGCGCAGGTCCTTGACCCCGACGCGCTGGATCGCCAGGCGGCGATGGTCGATGGAACTCTGGACGTCGGGAATGGCTTCGTAGGGTCGATTCATGGCGGCATTCCAGGCCGTCGCCGGCCTGGCGTGGGGACGAACCCCATTGCAGGAATGGAAATTATCGCGGCGCCGCGCCAAGCCTGCACGCGAGCGTGCGGCGCGGCGCGCCGCCGCACCCCGGCCGCGTCGCCGGGGGCTTCACGAATTCGCGGCCTGGCGGTGCGGGGCGGCACCGCCGTCGAGCAGCGCGCCGAAGCGCTCGCGGATGCTGCGCAGCACGCCCGCCGCGTCCAGCCCCAGCGACGCGGCGATCTGCGCCGGGTCGCCGTGCTCCAGCCAGCTGTCGGGCAGGCCGAGGCACAGCACCGGCAGCTGCCAGCCCAGGCGCTGCAACTCTTCCAGGCAGGCCGAGCCGGCGCCGCCGCGCACGGCGCCCTCCTCCAGCGTGACCAGGGCATCGTGCGAGCCGGCGATGCGCTGCAGCATCTCCAGGTCCAGCGGCTTGATGAACCGCATGTCGACCACCGTGGCGTCGATCTCCTCGGCCGCCTTCAGCGCCGCGTGCAGCAGCGGGCCGAAGGCCAGGATCGCCAGCCGCCGCCCGGCCGGCGCGCGCCCCTGGCGCCGCAGCTGCGCTCGCCCGAGCGGCAGCGTGCCGAGGTCGGAGCGGTCCACCACGGCGCCGACGCCGGCGCCGCGCGGATAGCGCACCGCGCTCGGCCCCTCCAGCGCGAAGGCGGTGCTGAGCATGCGCCGGCATTCGAGTTCGTCGCTCGGCGCCATCAGCACCATGTCGGGCACGCAGCGCAGCGCGGCGATGTCGAAGGCCCCGGTGTGGGTCGCGCCGTCGGCGCCGACGATGCCGGCGCGGTCGATCGCGAACACCACCGGCAGCTTCTGCAGCGCCACGTCGTGGATCAGCTGGTCGTAGGCGCGCTGCAGGAAGGTCGAATAGATCGCCACCACCGGCTTCAGCCCCTCGCAGGCCAGCCCGGCGGCGAAGGTCACCGCGTGCTGCTCGGCGATGCCGACGTCGAAGTAGCGCTGCGGGAAGCGCGCCGCGTACTCGACCATCCCCGAGCCCTCGCACATCGCCGGGGTCACCGCCATCAGGCGCGCGTCGGCCTGCGCCATGTCGCACAGCCACTGCCCGAAGACCTGCGCGAAGGTGGGGCGCGGCGCCACCGCCGGCGGCTTGATGCCCACCGCCGGGTCGAAGCGCCCGGGGCCGTGGTAGGTGATGGGGTCGGCCTCGGCCAGCTTGTAGCCGTAGCCCTTGCGCGTGACCACGTGCAGCAGCCGCGGTCCGCTGCGCTCGCGCAGGTTCTGCAGCGTGGGCACCAGCGCGTGCAGGTCGTGGCCGTCGATCGGGCCGACGTAGTCGACGCCGAACTCCTCGAACAGCGTGCCCGGCGCGACCAGGCCCTTGGCCTGCTCCTCCAGGCGTCGCGCCAGCGCCAGCAGCGGCGGCGGCGCGACCTTCAGCACCTGCTTGGCGGCGTCGCGCGCGCTGGCGTAGAAGCGCCCGGACAGCAGCCGCGCCAGGTAGCGGTTGAGCGCGCCCACCGGTGCCGAGATCGACATGTCGTTGTCGTTGAGCACGATCAGCAGGTCCGCCTCGGGGTGCACGCCGACGTTGTTCAGGGCCTCGAAGGCCATGCCGCCGGTCATCGCGCCGTCGCCGATCACGGCCACCACCTTGCGGCGCTCGCCCTTCGCGCGCGCCGCCAGCGCCAGCCCCAGGCCGGCCGAGATCGAGGTCGACGAATGCGCGGTGCCGAAGGTGTCGTAGGGGGACTCGTCGCGTCGCGGGAAACCCGAGATGCCATCGCGCTGGCGCAGCCCGCCCATGCGGTCGCGGCGCCCGGTGAGGATCTTGTGCGCGTAGGTCTGGTGCCCGACGTCCCACACCAGGCGGTCGTGCGGGGTGTCGAACACGTAGTGCAGCGCCAGCGTCAGCTCGACGGTGCCCAGGTTCGACGACAGGTGCCCGCCGGTGCGCGCAACCGTCTGCAGCAGGAACTCGCGCAGCTCGCGCGCCAGCCCCGGCAGCTGCTCGGGCGCCAGCCGGCGAAGTTCACGCGGATCGTCGATGCCTTGCAGAAGATGGCTCATGCTCAATGACTCCTGGCGACGACGCGCCGCGCCAGCTCGGCCAGGCGCGACGAGCGCACCTGCGCCGGCGCCGGCAGTTCGCGCAGCGCCTGCAGCGCCTGCTGCAGCAGTTGCTGCGCGTGGGCGCGCGCCTGTTCGAGCCCGAGCAGGCCGACGAAGGTGGCCTTGCCCTGCTCGGCGTCCTTGCCCGCCGTCTTGCCCAGCGTGGCCGAGTCCATGCTCGCGTCGAGCACGTCGTCGACCACCTGGAAGGCCAGGCCGATGTGTTCGGCGTAGCGCCGCAGCGCCGGCTCGCACGCCTGTGCCAGCCGCGCGTCGCGCTCGCCGGCGCAGGCCACGCCCATCAGCACGCTGGCGCGCAGCAACGCGCCGGTCTTGCGCGCGTGCATGTCGGTCAGCGCCGGCAGGTCGAGGCGCCGGCCGGTGGCGCCCAGATCCAGTGCCTGGCCGCCGGCCATGCCGCTGGCGCCGGACGCCGCGGCCAGCAACGCGCACAGGCGTGCCTGCAGCGCCGGCGCGACGCGCTCGTCGCCGGTCAGCACCTCGAAGGCGCGGGTCTGCAGCGCATCGCCGGCGAGCAGCGCCATGGCCTGGCCGTAGCGCACGTGCACGGTCGGCATGCCGCGACGCAGCACGTCGTCGTCCATGCACGGCAGGTCGTCGTGCACCAGCGAATAGGCGTGCACGAGTTCGGTGGCGCAGGCGGCCGCGTCCAGCCCGGGCTCGTCGGCGCCGAGGCATTCCCCGGTGGCCCACACGAGCAGCGGGCGCATGCGCTTGCCGCCCAGCGCCGCCGCGTAGTGCATCGCGTCGCCCAGCGGCGAACCGGGAGTCAGCCACGCTCCGGTGTGGCGTTCGACGAGTTCGCGCACGCGCTCCACGCGCTGCGCCGCCCACGCCTCGAAGTCGGCGCCGGGCTGCGCCGCGCCGGTCTGCGGCGACATCGCGGCCTCAGTCGTCAGCGGAGCGCTCGTCGGCATAGGGCTTGAGTTCGGAACCGTCGAGGATCTGCACCTGCTGTTCCACGGACTGGAGTTGCTCGCGGCAGTAGCGCAGCAGCTGCGAGCCGCGGGCGTAGGCCTTCAGCGTGTCGTCCAGGCTCATCTGGCCGGATTCGAGCTGCTGCACGAGTTGCTCGAGCTCGGCCGCGGCCTGCTCGTAGCTGGCCGGCTGCGACGCCGGCGCCTGCTTGCGCGTGGTTGCGTTCATCGACGAAGAATCCGGCATCGGGCTGCCGCATGGGCGCCGCTCGCGCGCGAGGCGCAGCGCCAAAGCCGGCTGGGGAAAGCCCCTATTTTAGCCTCCTCCCCCTGCGGGGGGCCGCATCGCGGCCGCGCGCCGGGCACGGGATTGCCGCGAGGCTACAATCGCCCCCTCTTAGCCATTTGATTTTCCAGGAGATTTCAGGCCCATCATGTCGGATTTGAGCGTGCAAAGCGTACATCTGGCCCCGAGCAAGACCCAACTTTCCGTCGCGTCTTACTTTGACCCCGAGCTGTATGCCCAGGAGAAGCAGCTCATCTTCGATGCCGGCCCGCGCTATCTCGGGCACGAACTGGCGATGCCCGAGGTGGGCGACTACTACGCACTGCCCCAGGAGGGCGAAGGCCGGGCGCTGGTGCGTGCCGCCGGCGGGGTCGAGCTGGTCTCCAACGTCTGCCGTCACCGCCAGGCGGTGATGCTGCGCGGCCGCGGAAAGACCGGGCGCAACATCGTGTGTCCGCTGCACCGCTGGACCTACGACCTGCAGGGACAACTGATCGGCGCGCCGCACTTCGAGCAGGACCCCTGCCTGCACCTGCAGCGCTACGAGGCGCCGCAGTCGTGGAACGGCCTGCTGTTCGAGCGCAACGGCTTCGACATCCGCCAGGCCCTGGCCGGCATGCGCAACACCGCCGACCTCGACTTCAGCGGCTACGTGCTCGACCACGTCGAGCACCACATGTGCGAGTACAACTGGAAGACCTTCATCGAGGTCTACCTGGAGGACTACCACGTCGCCCCGTTCCACCCGGGACTCGGCCAGTTCGTCAGCTGCGAGGACCTGCGCTGGGAGTTCGGCACCCACTTCAGCGTGCAGACGGTGGGCGTGAACAACGCGCTGCGCCGTGCCGGCAGCAAGGTCTACGCGCGCTGGCACGAGCAGCTGCTGAAGTTCCGCGACGGCGTTCCGCCCGAGCACGGTGCGATCTGGCTGACGCTGTACCCGAACCTGATGGTCGAGTGGTACCCGCACGTGCTGGTGATCTCCGCGCTGTACCCGATGGGGCCGCAGAAGACCCTGAACGTGGTCGAGTTCTACTACCCCGAGGAGATCGCCGCCTTCGAGCGCGAATTCATCGAGGCCGAACGCGCCGCGTACATGGAGACCTGCGTCGAGGACGACGAGATCGCGTTGCGCATGGACGCCGGACGCCTGGCGCTGATGCAGCGCGGCGACGACCAGGTCGGGCCCTACCAGTCGCCGATGGAAGACGGCATGCGTCACTTCCACCAGTGGTGGCGCGCGCGCATGCGCCGGCCCGAGTCCGATTGAGTCCGCGCAGCACGGAGAGTCCCGCGATGAGTGCCCCGTCCCAAGCCGCGAGCTCCCCGCTGATCGGGGCCGCCGAACTGCGCGATCGCCTCGGCGAGGCCTTCGTGGTCGACTGCAGCCACGACCTGGCCTCGCCCGAGGCCGGGCTGCGCGACTTCGAGGCCGCGCATGTGCCGGGCGCGGTGCACCTGCACCTGGACCGCGACCTGTCGGGCCCGCTGGGTCCCGGCAGCGGACGCCACCCGCTGCCCGATGCGCGGCGCCTGGCCGAGCGCCTGGCAGCGCTCGGCCTGCATCGCGGGCAGCTGCTTGTGGCCTACGACCGCAACTTCTCCCCCTACGCGGCGCGTCTGTGGTGGCTGATGCGCTGGCTGGGGGCGAGCCGCGTGGCGGTGCTCGACGGCGGCTGGCAGGCCTGGCAGGCCGCCGGCGGCGCCGCCGAGAGCGGCCCCGCGCGCAGCCGCGCGCCGGGGGACTTCGAAGCCGCGGCGCAGCCGGCGATGCCCGGCATCGGCGTCGACGAACTGCTGGCCGACGTCTCTCGCGAGACCCGCGAACTGCTGGTGGTGGACGCGCGTTCGCCCGCCCGCTACGCCGGCGAGGGCGAGACCCTCGACCCGGTGGGCGGGCACATCCCCGGGGCCGTGTGCAGGTTCTTCCGCGACAACCTCGACGCCGACGGTCTCTTCCTGCCCGCGCCGCAGTTGCGCGAGCAGTGGCTGCGGGTGCTGCAGGGGCATGCTCCGGGGCATGTCGTGAGCCAGTGCGGCTCCGGCGTCACCGCCTGCCACAACCTGCTCGCGCTGGAGCTGGCCGGCCTGCGGGGAGTCCGGCTGTACCCCGGCTCGTGGAGCCAATGGTGCGCCGACCCGGCGCGCCCGGTGGCGCGCGGTCCGCTGCCCTGAAAGGCGCCGGCGGCGCCCCGCGCGGCGCCTGCCGCCAGCGCCTGTTGCCTCTGCCGCCACCGCCGGCGGCCATCGACCGCAGGATTGACGGCGGCCAAGGCAGGTCATGGGCAAGGTTGCCACAGATCAACATGTCGGCAGCCGTGGGCAGGCAGCATAATGGTCGAGCGCTCATTCGGGTGCTGGAGGACACACGCCATGTACAAGAAGATCCTGGTTCCTCTGGACGGTTCGGCCACCGCTGCGAAGGCCATCGGCCCCGCGGTGGACCTGGCGCGCCAGTGCGGCAACATCCCGCTGGTCGGCGCCACCGTCACCGACCCCTACCCCTACGCCGGGCTCGCCGACGCGGTGCCGATCACCGCCGACGAATACCGCGCGACCACGACCCGCGCCGCCGATGCCGCGCTGCAGCCGCTGGTGGACGCCTGCAAGGCGGCCGGGCTGGCCTGCGAGTGCGTGGTCTCCGAGAACCCGCACCCGTGGAAGGCGCTGCTCGAAGCGGCCGAGGCGAAGGCCTGCGACCTGGTGGTCATGGCCTCGCACGGGCGCCGCGGCGTGCAGGCCGTGCTGCTGGGCAGCGAGACGCAGAAACTGCTGACCCATTCGCACCTGCCGGTGCTGGTGGTGCGCTGAAGCGATCTGAACACCGTGATTTGATCTCACGCAAACGGAGGCCCGCATCATGTTCAAGCACATCCTGATCCCCACCGACGGCTCCGACATCGCGCAGCGCGCGATCCCGGTGGCTCTCGAGCAGGCCAAGCTGCAGGGAGCCCGCATCACCGCGGTGTCGGTGATCGACCTGTACCCCTACATCGGCGCCATCGAGGTCATGCCCGCCGGCATCGAGGGCTGGCAGGAGGCGATCCGCGCGCAGGCCGAGGCCGCGGTGCAGTCCGTCGCCGACGCCGCGCGCGCCGCCGGAGTCGAATGCAACACCGCGGTGCAGGAGGACACGCTGGCGTGGCGCGGCACGCTGGCCGTGGCCGAGCGCGAGAAGGTCGACCTGATCATCATGTCCTCGCACGGTCGCGGCGGCCTCAGCTCGGCGCTGCTGGGCAGCCAGACGGCCCGCGTGCTCTCGCACACGAAGATTCCGGTCCTCGTGGTTCGATGAGTGTGGGCCCCCGGAGTGTGGGCCCCCCGTAGGACAAGGGGGCGGCCCCTTGTCCTTCCCCCCCGAGGGGGGCGCCTCCGGCCTTGGGGCGGCCCTGCGGCCGGTTGGCTCTGGGCTGCGGTGGAGGGGCGCGGGGGCGGGGGGGCTTTCAGGCGGCTGGGCTGTGGTGCTCAGTGGGCGGCTTCCCAGTTTGCTCCGACGCCGAGTTCGGCGAGCAGGGGGACCGACAGGTCGGCGACGCCGGCCATCAGGGCGGGGACCTGGGTGCGTACCCAGTCGAGCTCGGACTCCGGGACTTCCAGCACGAGTTCGTCGTGCACCTGCATGACCATGCGCGAACGCAGGCCCTCGCGCAGCAGCGCGTCCTCGACCGCCACCATCGCCATCTTGATCAGGTCCGCGGCGGTGCCCTGCATCGGCGCGTTGATCGCTGCGCGCTGCGCGGCGGCGCGGCGCGGGCCGTTGGGGGAGTTGATCTCGGGCAACCACAATCTGCGCCCGAACACCGTGCTGACGTAGCCCTGGCTCGCCGCCTGCTGGCGCGTGCGCTCCATGTACGCGGCGACCCCGGGATAGCGCGCGAAATAGCGCGCGATGTAGACCTGCGCGGCGTCGCGCTCGAGTCCCAGGTTGCGCGCCAGGCCGAAGGCGCCCATGCCGTAGATCAGCCCGAAGTTGATCACCTTGGCCATGCGCCGCTGGTCGCTGCTGACCTCGGCGGGAGCGACGCCGAAGATCTCGGCGGCGGTCGCGCGGTGGATGTCCTCGCCGGCGGCGAAGGCGCGCAGCAGGCCTTCGTCCTGCGACAGGTGGGCCATGATGCGCAGCTCGATCTGCGAGTAGTCGCTCGACGCGATGCGCCAGCCGGGCGGCGCGACGAAGGCCTCGCGGATGCGCCGGCCCTCGGCGGTGCGCACCGGGATGTTCTGCAGGTTGGGGTCGTTGGAGGCCAGGCGCCCGGTCACCGCCACCGCCTGCGCGTAGTTGGTGTGCACGCGCCCGGTGCCCGGGTCGACCATCTGCGGCAGCTTCTCGGTGTAGGTGCTGCGCAGCTTGGACATGCCGCGGTGGTCGAGGATCACGCGCGGCAGCGGATAGTCCTCGGCGAGTTTTTCCAGCACTTCCTCGTCGGTCGACGGCGCGCCGCCGCTGGTCTTCTTCTGCACCGGCAGCTGCAGGCGCCCGAACAGCACCTCGCCGATCTGGCGCGGGCTGCCGAGGTTGAACGGGCCGCCGGCGAGCTCGTAGGCGCGCTGCTCGAGCTCGAGCAGGCGCGTGCCGATCTGCGCGCTCTGCGCGCGCAGCGCGGCGGCGTCGATCAGCACGCCGATGCGCTCCATGCGCTGCAGCACCCCGCTGACCAGCACCTCCAGCGCGTAGATGCGTGCCAGCCCGGGGTCGGCCTGGATCTGCGGCCACAGCTTCAGGTGCACCTGCAGGCACAGGTCGGAGTCCTCGCCGCTGTAGCGCGTGGCCAGCTCCAGGTCGACCTGGTCGAAACCGATGGCCTTCGCGCCCTTGCCGCAGACCTGCTCGTAGCTCAGCGTGTCGGCGCGGCCGAGGTGGCGCGAGATCAGGCTGTCCAGCGCATGCGGCTTGTGCGCCTCCAGCACGTAGCTCTGCAGCAGCGTGTCGTGCACGTAGCCCTGCACGACGATGCCGGCGTTCTGCAGCACGTGGCGGTCGTACTTGCTGTTCTGCCCGAGCTTGGGACGCGACGCGTCGGTGAGCCACGGGCGCAGCAGCTCCAGCACGCGCGCCGCCGGCAGCTGCGGCGGGCAGCCCGGGTAGGCATGCGCCAGCGGGATGTACGCGGCCTGCCCGGGGCGCACCGCCAGCGAGATGCCGACCAGTCGCGCCCGCATCGGGTCCAGCGAATCGGTCTCGGTATCCAGCGCGGTCAGCTCGGCCTCGTGGATCAGGCGCAGCCAGTGCTGCAGCCGCTCCTCGCTGAGCACCGTCTCGTAGTCCCCGGGCGGCGCCGCGGCGGCGGCCGCAGCGTCCACGCCGGCCGCTTCCAGCCCCGGCAGGGCCGCCGCGCCCACCGGCTGCGCCGGCAGCTCGTGCAGGAAGCGCTTGAGCCCGTAGCGCGCGAAGAACGGCGCCAGCGCCTGTTCGTCCTCGGGCCGCAGGTCGAGTTCGTGGTCGAGGTCGGCGGTGTGGCCGTCGAGATCGCAGTCGGCGCGCACCGTCACCAGTTCACGCGCCCGCGGCAGCCACTCCAGGCTGTCGCGCAGGTTCTGCCCGACGGCGCCGCCGATCTGCGCCGCGTGCTCGATCACGCCGTCCAGGCTGCCGTACTGCTGCAGCCACTTGAGCGCGGTCTTCGGGCCCACCTTCGCGACGCCGGGCACGTTGTCGGCGGTGTCGCCGACCAGGCACAGGTAATCGACGATGCGCGACGGCGGCACGCCGAACTTGTCCAGCACGCCCTGCTCGTCGAGCACCTCGTTGGTCATCGTGTTGACCAGCGTGACGCGCTCGTCGACCAGCTGCGCCAGGTCCTTGTCGCCGGTGGACACCAGCGTGCGCATGCCGCGCGCGCTGGCACGCGCGGCCAGCGTGGCGATGACGTCGTCGGCCTCCACGCCCGGCACCACCAGCAGCGGCCAGCCCATCAGGCGGACGACCTCGCGGATCGGTTCGATCTGCGCCACCAGGTCCTCCGGCATCGGCGCGCGATGGGCCTTGTACTGCTCGTACAGATCCTTGCGGAAACTCGGCCCCTTGGCGTCGAACACGCATGCGGCGTGCACGAAACCCTTGTCCGGCGGGTACTGCTGGCGCAGTCGACGCAACATCGCGGTGATGCCGTACAAGGCCCCGGTGGGCTCGCCGCCGGGGCCGCGCAGGTCCGGCATCGCGTGGTAGGCGCGGTACAGATAGCTGGAGCCGTCGACCAGCAGCAGCGTCGGCACGGTGTCGGAGGTCTGGGTCATGCGTGGATTATCGGTCCAGGGCCAGGCGCGCCGGGCGCAGGTCGCTAAAATCGACGGTATGCAACGAGCCGCCGTACCCACCGCCACCACCCGCGCCGCCCGCGCGCTGCGCGCCTGCCTGCCATGGTGCGCGCTGGCCTGGGCCGGCACGGCCGGCGCGGCGGCGCCTCGCGTGCAGGCGCCGGCGGTGCCGCCGCACCTGGTGGCCTCGCAGCCGGCGCAGCGCTATCCGGCCCCTGTGGTGCGCCATCTGGTCACGCAGGACCGCGCGGTGCGCATCCAGGAGGAGCAGGTGCGCGGCGCGACCACCAGCATCCAGGTCAAGCCGCTGCACGGCGGCGCCCCCTACAGCATCGTGCCGCCGCAGACCACGCAGCCCGGCCCGGGCAGCATGCAGGGGCGCATGCAGTGGCGCATCGGCACCTTCCAATGAGCGTGGCGTCCGCGCGGCGCCCCGCGCCAGGGGCGGCGTCGATGCGCCCTCGCCTGCCCGCCTGAAACCCCGCCATACCCAGCCCTCCCGCGACCTCCGATGGCCGTATTCACCCCCGTCGACACCGCCGAGGTCGAGCAGTTCCTGCGCGGCTTCGAACTCGGAACCCTGAGCAGCCTGCAGGGGATCCCAAGCGGCATCGAGAACACCAACTATTTCGTCGACACCACGCAGGGCCGCTTCGTGCTGACCCTGTTCGAGCGCCTGGGCGCCCAGCAGCTGCCCTTCTACCTGCAGCTGATGCACCACCTGGCCGCGCACGGCATCCCGGTTCCCGACCCGATGCCGGCGCGCGACGGCCGCGTGCTGCACGAACTCAAGGGCAAGCCGGCGGCGCTGGTGACGCGGCTGCGCGGGCACAGCGTGCTGCAGCCGCAGGCCTCGCACTGCGCGCAGATCGGCGCCTGCATGGCCCGCATGCACCTGGCCAGCCGCGACTTCGCGCCGAGCCAGCCGAACCTGCGCGGGCTGGCGTGGCAGCGGGTCACGGCGGACTCGCTGCTGCCGTTGATCGAGCCGGCGCAGCGCGAGCTGCTGCAGTCCGAGATCGCGCACCACAGCCTGCTCGCGAGCAGCCCCGAGTACGCCGCGCTGCCGCGCGGCGCGGTGCACGCCGACCTGTTCCGCGACAACGCGCTGTTCGACGGCGACGCCCTCAGCGGGGTGTTCGACTGGTATTTCGCCGGAGTCGACACCTGGATCTTCGACCTCGCGGTGGCGCTCAACGACTGGTGCATCGAGCCCGCCGACGGCAGCTTCGACGCGACCCGCCGGGCCGCGCTGCTCGACGCCTACCAGCAGGTGCGTCCGCTGCAGCCGCTGGAGCGCGAACTGCTGCCCGATGCGCTGCGCGCGGCGGCACTGCGCTTCTGGGTGTCGCGCCTCGCCGACCTGCTGCTGCCGCGCGACGCGCACCTGCTGCAGCCGCACGACCCCCGCCATTTCGAACGCGTGCTGCGCCAGCGCCGGCTGGAAACGCGCATGCGCCCGCTGCTGGGCTGATCCAGCGCGAACCCGGACCTTGCCGATGCTGCTGCGCTCCGTCTCCGCCCGCGAAGGGCTCCTGTGGGTCCGCTTCGGCTTCGCCTGCCTGCGCAGGCGCCCGCTGCAGGCCCTGCTGCTGGTGCTGGCCTACGCCGCGGTCATCGGGCTGCTGCCCCTGCTGCCGCTGCTGGGCGGCGTGCTGTCGCTGGGTGCCACGCAACTGACCACGCTGGGCTTCATGCAGGCCTCGCGCGACATCGCGCAGGGGCGCCCGGCCTGGCCCGATGTGTTCCTCACCGCGTTCCGAGGCCCGCCCCGGCGCATGCGCTCGATGCTGCTGCTGGGGCTGCTGTACGCGCTGGCGCTGCTGGCCGCGTTGGGCCTGTCGAGCCTGGCCGACGGCGGCGCGCTGCTGCGCATGATCCTGTTCTCGGCGGCGCCGTCGAAGGCGGTGATCGAGCACGGGGCGCTGCGCCAGGCCGCGCTGGTGACCATGCTCGCCTACCTGCCGGTGTCGATGGCCTTCTGGTTCGCGCCGCCGCTGGTGGCCTGGTGGGGCATGGGGGTGGCGCAGGCGCTGTTCACCAGTTTCCTCATCGTGCTGCGCAACCTCGGCGCCTTCGTGCTGTACGTGCTGCAGTGGTGGGGCCTGTTCGCCGCCGCGCTGGTGCTGAGCATGCTGGCCGCCGGCCTGCTGCACGCCGGCGCCGGACAGGGCATGCTGCTGGTGCTGCCGCTGTCGCTGGTGCTGTATGCGCCGTTCACGCTGTCCTTCCAGGCCAGCGTCTACAGCCTGCTCGGGGAACCTCCGCCGCCCGCTGCCTGAGGCTCAGGAATCGACCCGCGTGAGCTTGGCCACCGCCAGCGCCAGCCACTTGGTGCCGTGGCGGTGGAAGCGCACCTGGGCCCGCGCATCGTCGCCGCGCCCTTCCAGGCTCAGCACCACGCCTTCGCCGAAGCGGTTGTGGAACACCGCCTGGCCCACGCGCAGCGCATCGGCGGCCGCGCCCGCGGACTGCGCCGCGGCCACCGCGGGGGCCGCATCGGCTTGCGGGCGCGACGACGTCGGCGACTGCGCCCAGGCGCCGACTCCGCCGAGCCCGCCGCGAACGGCCTCGCCGAGCATCGATCCGACGCCGAAGCCGGCGCGGCGCGCGCCCAGCCATTTCAGCGATTCCTGCGGCAGCTCGTCGAGAAAGCGGCTGCGCAGCTTGTAGCGCGTCTGGCCGTGCAGGATGCGGGTCTGCGCGTGGCTGAGGTACAGGCGCTTGCGCGCGCGCGTGATCGCCACGTACATCAACCGGCGCTCCTCCTCGACCCCGTCGGACTCGTTCAGCGCGTTCTCGTGCGGGAACAGGCCTTCCTCGAGCCCGGTGATGAACACGACGTCGAACTCCAGCCCCTTGGCGGCGTGCACGGTCATCATCTGCACCGCGTCCTGCCCCGCCTGCGCCTGGTTGTCGCCGGCCTCCAGCGACGCGTGCGCGAGAAAGGCCGCCAGCGGCGACTGGGTCTCGCCGGTGGCCGGGTCGATGCCCTGCGCGGCCAGCGCCTGCGCGCCCAGCGGCTGCTCGATCAGCGCCTGTGCGTCGAGCCCGAAACCCTCCTGGGTGACGAAGGCCGCGGCGGCGTTGACCAGTTCCTCGAGGTTCTCCACGCGGTCCTGCCCGTCGCGCTCGGAGCGGTAGTGGTCGAGCAGTCCGCTTTGCTCGAGCACCAGGCGCACCGTCTCGGGCAGGCTCGAACGCTCGCAGGCGCCGCGCATGGCCTCGATGGAGGCGGCGAAGGCCTGCAGGCTGGCGCCGCCGCGCCCCGCCACGCCGGCGATGGCGTCGGCCAGCGGGACGCCCTGCGCGGCAGCGGCGTCGGCCAGCTGCTCGAGGGTGCGCGCGCCGATGCCGCGCGGCGGGAAGTTCGCCACGCGCAGCAGCGAGTTGTCGTCGCGCAGGTTGTGCAGCAGGCGCAGGTAGGCCAGCGCGTGCTTGATCTCGGCGCGCTCGAAAAAGCGCAATCCGCCGTACACGCGGTACGGGATGCCGGCATTGAACAGGGCCCCCTCGATCACCCGCGACTGCGCGTTCGAGCGGTACAGCAGCGCGATCTGGTCGCGCTCGAAACCCTCGCGCAGCAGCAGCCGGATCTCCTCGACCAGCCACAGCGCCTCCTGCTGGTCGGTCGCGTGCTCGACCACGCGCACCGGCTCGCCGTCGCCGGCGTCGGTGCGCAGCACCTTGCCCAGGCGCCGCGTGTTGTGCGCGATCAGCTCGTTGGCCGCCTCCAGGATGTAGCCGTGCGAACGGTAGTTGCGCTCGAGCTTGATCAGGTGGCGCACGTGGAAGTCACGCTGGAAGTCGTCCATGTTGCCCACATGGGCGCCGCGGAAGGCGTAGATGCTCTGGTCGTCGTCGCCCACCGCCAGCACCGCCGCCGGCTCGTCCTCGCCGGGACCGGCGAGCAGCTTGAGCCACTGGTACTGCAGCCGGTTGGTGTCCTGGAACTCGTCGACCAGGATGTGGCGAAAGCGCTGGCGGTAGTGCGCGCGCACCTCGGGATGGTCGCGCAGCACCTCGTAGCTGCGCAGCAGCAGTTCGCCGAAGTCGACCACGCCCTCGCGCTGGCACTGCGCCTCGTAGGCGGCGTAGATCTCGGCGTACAGCCGGCTGTGCGCGTCGTGCGCGTCGCAGTCGGCGGCGCGCATGCCGCGCTCCTTGCAGCCGTTGATGAACCACAGCACCTGCTTGGGCGGCGCGCGCTGGTCGTCGACGTTGAGGCTCTTGAGCAGGCGCTTGAGCGCCGACAGCTGGTCCTGCGTGTCGAGGATCTGGAAGCTCTGCGGCAGCCCGGCGCTGCGCCAGTGCGCGCGCAGGAAGCGGTTGCACAGGCCGTGGAAGGTGCCGATCCACATTCCGCGCAGCGGGATCGGCAGCATCGCCGACAGGCGCGCCAGCATTTCCTTCGCCGCCTTGTTGGTGAAGGTGACGGCGAGGATCGACGCCGGAGAGGCCTGGCCGGTGGAGATCAGCCACGCGATTCGCGTGGTCAATACGCGGGTCTTGCCGCTGCCGGCGCCCGCCAGCACGAGCGCGCTTTGCGCGGGCAGCGTCACCGCGGCGAGCTGTTCGGGATTGAGCCGGGCGAGCAGATCGGACATGCGCCCATTGTAGGAGCCGGCCAGGAGGCCGGCGGTGCGCCGGGGCCCGCGCGCCGCCTACAATCCTGAGCTTTTGGCCTCGCCGCCGGCGCGGGCCGCGACCATCCCCTGCGTATGACCGAACTCGCCAAGTCTTTCGAGCCCGCCGACATCGAGGCGCGCTGGAGCGCGCGCTGGGAGCAGCTCGGCTGCTTCGATCCCTCGCTGGACGCCGGGCGCGCGTCGTTCTGCATCCAGCTGCCGCCGCCCAACGTCACCGGCACGCTGCACATGGGGCATGCCTTCAACCACACGGTGATGGACACGCTGACGCGCTGGCACCGCATGCGCGGCGACAACACGCTGTGGGTGCCGGGAACCGACCACGCCGGAATCGCCACGCAGATCGTCGTCGAGCGCCAGCTGCAGCAGGTGGGGCTGAGCCGCCACGACCTCGGGCGCCAGGCCTTCGTCGACCGCATCTGGGAGTGGAAGCGCCATTCGGGCAGCACGATCGCGCAGCAGATGCGCCGCATGGGCGACTCGCTGGGCTGGAAGTACGAGTACTTCACGATGGACGACAAGCTCTCGCGCGTCGTCATGGACACCTTCGTGCGCCTGTACGAGCAGGGCCTGATCTACCGCGGCAAGCGCCTGGTCAACTGGGACCCGGTGCTGCGCAGCGCGGTCAGCGACCTGGAGGTGGAGAGCACGCCCGAGGAAGGCTCGCTGTGGCACCTGCGCTACCCGCTGGAGGATGGCAGCGGCGCCGTGGTGGTGGCGACGACGCGCCCCGAGACCCTGTTCGGGGACACCGCGGTGATGGTGCACCCGGACGACGAGCGCTACCGCGCGCTGGTGGGCCGCAAGCTTCGACTGCCGCTGAGCGGGCGCCTGATCCCGATCATCGCCGACGACGCGGTGGACCGCGAATTCGGCACCGGCGCGGTGAAGGTCACGCCGGCGCACGACTTCAACGACTACCAGGTGGGACAGCGCCACGGCCTGCCGATGATCTCGGTGCTGAGCCTGGACGCGCGCATGAACGACGAGGTGCCGGCGCCGTGGCGCGGCCTCGACCGCTTCGAGGCGCGCAGCCGCGTGGTCGAGCAGCTGCGCGCCGACGGCGCACTGGCCGACGTGAAGAAGCACCCGATGACGGTGCCGCGCTGCACGCGCACCGGACAGGTCGTCGAGCCGATGCTCACCGACCAGTGGTTCGTGGCCACCACCAGGCCCGGGCCCGACGGCCTGAGCCTGGCCGACAAGGCGCTGCAGGCGGTGCGCAGCGGCGAGGTGCGCTTCGTGCCCGAGAACTGGGTCAACACCTACGAGCAGTGGATGCGCAACATCCAGGACTGGTGCATCTCGCGCCAGCTGTGGTGGGGGCACCAGATCCCGGCATGGTGGGGCACGGGCGGCGAGCTGTTCGTCGCGCGCGACGAGCACGAGGCGCGCAGCAAGGCGCGCGCCGCCGGCTACGACGGCGAGCTGCGGCGCGACGAGGACGTGCTCGACACCTGGTATTCGTCGGCGCTGGTGCCCTTCTCGACGCTGGGCTGGCCGGACGCGACCCGCGAGATGGAACTGTTCCTGCCGTCGTCGGTGCTGGTCACCGGCTACGACATCATCTTCTTCTGGGTGGCGCGCATGATCATGATGACCACCCACTTCACCGGGCGCGTGCCCTTCCGCGACGTGTACATCCACGGCCTGGTGCTCGACGCCCATGGCAAGAAGATGAGCAAGTCCGAAGGCAACGTGCTCGACCCGGTCGACCTGATCGACGGTGTCGCGCTGGTGCCGCTGCTGGAAAAGCGCACCGCCGGGCTGCGTCGCCCGGAGCTGGCGCCGCAGGTGCGCAAGGCCACCGAGAAGGAATTCCCGCAGGGCATCCCGGCCTTCGGCGCGGACGCGCTGCGCCTGACCTTCGCGTCGCTGGCGACCCTCGGGCGCAACGTCAACTTCGACTCCAAGCGCTGCGAGGGCTACCGCAACTTCTGCAACAAGCTGTGGAACGCCACGCGCTTCGTGCTGATGCAGGTCGAGGGGCTGAGCGAGCACGACCGCGGCATGTCGAGCTGCTCGCACGACTGCGGGCCCGACGGCTACCTGGACTTCTCCGCCGCCGACCGCTGGATCGTCTCGCTGCTGCAGCGCACCGAGCAGGAGGTCGCGCAGGGGCTGGCCGACTACCGCCTCGACTTCGCCGCGCAGGCGATCTATCAGTTCGTCTGGAGCGAGTATTGCGACTGGTACGTGGAGATCGCCAAGGTGCAGATCGCCGGCGGCAGCCCGCCGCTGCAGCGCGGCGCGCGGCGCACGCTGCTGCGGGTGCTGGAGACGGTGCTGCGACTGGCCCACCCGATCATCCCGTTCATCACCGAGGAACTGTGGCACAAGGTCGCCCCGCTGGCCGGGCGCGGCGGCGCGACCATCGGCCTGGCCGAGTACCCGCAGGCGCAGCCGTCCAAGCTCGACCCGACCTCGGAGGCCGAGATCGCGGCCTTCCGGCAACTGGTCGACGCCTGCCGCAACCTGCGCGGCGAGCTCGGCGTGTCGCCGGCGCAGCGCCTGCCGCTGCTGGCCTGCGGCGACACCGCGCTGCTGCAGCGCCACGACGCGGCGCTGCGCGCGCTGGCGAAGGTGTCGGAACTGCGCGTGTTCGACACCCGCGAGGCGTGGGCGCAGGCGGTGCAGGCGGCCCCCACCGCGGTGGTCGGCGACGCCAGCCTGGCGCTGTTCATCGAGGTCGACCGCGGCGCCGAGCGCGAACGCCTGCAGCGCGAAGTGCAGCGCCTGCAGGGCGAGATCGCCAAGGCGCAGTCCAAGCTCGGCAACGCCTCCTTCGTCGAGCGCGCGCCGGCCGCGGTGGTCGAGCAGGAGCGGCGTCGCGTCGCCGACTTCGGCGACACGCTGGACAAGGTGCGCGAGCAGCTGCAGCGCCTGGGCGGCGACTGATCGACGCTGCGTGCCCGCGCCGCGCCGCGCCGACGCGCGGCGAGCGGGCACGCGCGTTTCGCTGGCGAACCGGCTCGCAAGACCGGCCGGTTATGCTGTATCTCAAACCAACAAGGGACCCACCATGCCCCCAGCCATCACCAAAGCCGTGTTTCCCGTAGCCGGCCTGGGAACCCGTTTCCTGCCCGCCACCAAGGCGACTCCGAAGGAGATGATGCCGGTGGTCGACAAGCCGCTGATCCAGTACGCGGTGGAAGAGGCCTATGCGGCGGGGATCACCGAGATGATCTTCGTCACCGGGCGCCACAAGCGTGCCATCGAGGACCATTTCGACACCGCCTACGAGCTCGAGAGCGAGCTGGCGGCCGCCAACAAGAACGCGCTGCTCGACGTCGTGCGCAGCGTCAAGCCGGCCGACGTGCAGTGCGTGTTCGTGCGCCAGCCGGTGGCCAACGGACTCGGCGCGGCGGTGCTGTGCGCCGAGCGCCTGGTCGGCGACGAGCCCTTCGCCGTGCTGCTGGCCGACGACCTGCTGGTCGGGCAGCCGCCGGTGATGGCGCAGATGGCCGAGATCCACGCCCGCCACGGGCGCAGCGTCATCGCCACCGAGGAGGTGCCGCGCGAGCAGACGCGGCGCTACGGCATCGTCAGCGGCCAGGAGATCCTGCCGGGGCTGACCTCGCTGGACGCCATCGTCGAGAAGCCGGCCCCCGAGAGCGCCCCCAGCACGCAAGGCGTGGTCGGGCGCTACGTGCTGAGTCCGCGCGTGTTCCACCATCTGCGCCACGTCGCGCCGGGCGCGGGCTCGGAGATCCAGCTCACCGACGGCATCGCCGCGCTGCTGGCCGAGGAGGCGGTGTACGCCTACCGCTACAGCGGCCGGCGCTACGACTGCGGAAGCAAGCAGGGTTACCTCGAGGCCACCGTGCAGCTCGGGCTCGCCCACCCGGAGACCGGGCCGGCGCTGGCGGAGTACCTGAAGGGACTGAAACTGGGCTGAGGCGCCCGCGGGCCGGCGCCGCGCCGCCTCAGCGGCGCCGCAGCACGTGCGCGATCACGCCGCCCTGCTCGGTCTGCGCGACCAGTTCGTTGCCGGTCTGGCGGGCGAAGGCCTGGAAGTCGCGCATCGAGCCGGCGTCGGTGGCCAGCACGCGAAGCAGCTGGCCGCTTTGCATGCCCGAAAGGGCCTTCTTGGCCTTCAGGATCGGCAGCGGGCAGTTCATGCCGCGCGCATCGACCTCCACGTCCGCGCTGTCCAGCGCAGTGCTGTCACCGCTCATCGCAATCCTCGTCCGTCCATGGCAAGCACGGCGCCGATTGTAGGCCCCCCGACCCGCATTCAGGCGGCGGGGAATACCCCGGTGCTGAGGTAGCGGTCGCCGCGGTCGCAGACGATGAACACGATGGTCGCGTTGCTGAGTTCGCGCGACAGGCGCAGCGCGACCTCGCAGGCGCCTCCCGAGCTGATGCCGCAGAACATCCCCTCCTCGCGGGCCAGGCGCCGCGCCATCGACTCGGCGGCGGACTGGCTGACCGGCTCGATGCGGTCGACACGTTGCGGCTGGTAGATCTTCGGCAGGTATTCGTCGGGCCACTTGCGGATTCCGGGAATCCGCGCGCCCTCCTCCGGCTGCGCGCCGACGATCTGCACCGCCGGGTTCTGCTGCTTCAGGTAGCGCGAGGTGCCGATGATGGTCCCGGTGGTCCCCATCGCCGACACGAAGTGGGTGACCGTGCCGTCGGTATCGCGCCAGATCTCCGGGCCGGTGGTCTCGAAGTGCGCGCGCGGGTTGTCGCCGTTGGCGAACTGGTCCAGCACCAGCCCCTTGCCCTCGCGCTGCATCTGCTCGGCCAGGTCGCGGGCGTATTCCATGCCGCCCGCGCGCGGGGTCAGCACCAGCTCGGCGCCGTAGGCGCGCATCGTCTGCGCGCGCTCCACCGACAGGTCCTCGGGCATGATCAGCACCATGCGATAGCCGAGGATCGCGGCGGCCATCGCCAGCGCGATGCCGGTGTTGCCCGAGGTCGCCTCGATCAGCGTGTCGCCGGGGTGGATCTGGCCGCGCTCGGCGGCGCGCCGGATCATCGACAGCGCCGGCCTGTCCTTGACCGAACCGGCGGGGTTGTTGCCCTCGAGCTTGGCCAGCAGCACGTTGCCGCGGCGCTCGTTGTCGGCGGCGCCGATGCGCTGCAGGCGCACCAGGGGCGTGCCGCCGATGGTCTGTTCCAGGGTCTTGTACGAAGGCATCGAGTTTTCTCCTGCCTACATTCTGGCATTTCCGCGCTTCGCGTGCCCGACCCTCAGGCCACGAAACGCTGCACCAGCCACACCAGCGGCGCGCACACCAGCAGAAATGGCAGGCTGATGCGATGGAATTCGCGCAGGTTGCCACGCCCCTCGAGACGCAACGCGATCAGATTGGCCAGCGAGCCCAGCGCCAGACCGAAGCCCCCGACGTTGACGGCCACCGCCAGCGCAGTGGCCCGGCCGACCTGCGGCCACAGCAGCACCGTGGCCGGCACGTTGCTGAGCAGTTGCGACAGCGCGACGCCGCCGACGTACACGACGCCGGGCGCATGCCAGTCGAGCCGCCCCAGCATCGCCTGCAACGGCGCCCAGTGGCCGAGGTGGCCGAGCCCGACGAACATCGCGGCCAGCGTCGCCAGCAAGCCCCAGTCGACGCGCCGCAGCACCTCGCGCCACGCCGCCAGGTACATCGCCAGCACCAGCAGCGCGGCCAGCGCCGGACGCTGCGCCTGCAGCAGCGCCAGCACCCCCAGCAGCGCCAGCGCCGAAGCCGCCGCCAGGCGGCGACGCAGCCGCGGCACGCCGGCCGGCGCGGCGCCCGCCGCCACGTGCAGCGGGCGCGCCGGGACCAGCAGCCACACCGTCAGCAGCAGCAAGGCCAGCATGGTCGCGGCGCTGGGCAGCATGCGCCACGCGAATTGCGGCATCGACAGGCCCGAGTGCTGCCACAGCAGCAGATTCTGCGGATTGCCGACCGGGCTGAGCGTGGAGCCCGCATTGACCCCCAGGGCCTCGAGGATGACGACACGGCGCGCCGGCAGCTCGCTGCCGCGCCCCAGCGCCAGGGTCAGCGGCACCAGCAGGAACAGGCTGACGTCGTTGGTCAGCACCATCGCCAGCAGCGCCGCGCCGCCCACCAGCATCAGCGCCAGCGCACGCTGGCTGTGCGCGTGCCGCGCCAGCGCCTGCGCCGCGCGCTGCACCGCTCCGCTGGCGCGAATGCCCTCGATGCATACGAGCAGCGCCAGCAGGCCGAGCAGCGTGGGAAGCGACAGCCATTGCAGCCAGCGCAGCGGCGGCGCCGGGTCGACCAGCCCGAGCAGCAGCGCGACGGCCCCGAAGACCAGCAGCAGGCGCTCGCGGCGCAGCGCCGCGAGCAGGCGGCGCCACGACGCAGCCTTCACGATGCCATCACTCAGGCACCGCCGCCGCCCACCGCGTCGTCATTGGCGAGGTCGACGGCGGCGAGGCGCCAATGGCGCATGGCCTGGTCCTCGCGCTCGATGCGCTCGTGCAGGCGGGCCAGCGAGGCGTGGATCTGGCCGCGCAGACGCCGCTCGTCGGGCTGGCATTGCTCCAGCGCGCGCTGCAGGTATTGCTGCGCCTTGCCCCACAGTTCGAGCTCGGCGCAGCAGCGCGCCGCCAGGAAACTGGCCTGCGCCTCCTGCGGCCAGCGGTCCATCCAGGCCTCGGCCTGCGCGACGAAACTCGCGTCGATGCCGTCGAGCATGCCGCGCAGCGCGGGCATCAGCGCAGCCGGCTCGGCGTCGGCCACGTGCAGCGCGTCCACCAGCAGCGCGCGCGCCTGGGTGGCCTCGCCGGCCTGCGCGAAACCGCGCGCCGCCGCCACCGCGACCTGCGGGTCGTGGCGCAGCGACGTGTCGAAGGACTTCCACATCGCGCGCAGCGCCTCGGCGTCGTGGTCGGCCTGGCGGATCAGCCCCAGCGCGGCGCCGTGGATCATCGCCTGCGCCGCCGCCGGATGCAGCCCGTGGTGCTTGCGCAGCGCGCCGGCCAGGCGCAGCACCTCGGCGTGGTCGTGCAGCGCGCGCGCCGCCGTCAAGGCCAGGCGCATGGTCTGGGTGCGCCGTTGCACGCCCCCCGACAAGCCGCGCAGCGCGCGCTGCGCGGCCTGCGCGTCGCGCGCCTCGATCTGCCACTGCGCCAGCAGCAGCGCGCCGGTCTCGCGCGCCGCCGACGGCAGTGCGTCCAGGTAGGCGTCGCGGCGCTCGTAGGCCTGCATGGCCTGTGCCGCCTGCGCCGCGGTCAGCAACGCCCCCGGGCGAAACGCATCGACCTCGGCCGCGCGCGCCGCCGCGCGCTCGGCGCGCCGGAAGCGACCGCCCAGGTGGTGCAGCAGGGATTCATGCAGCGCCGCACCCGCCACCTGCAGGCGCCGGCGGCTGCGGAAACGCGCCGCGGCGCGCGGCAGCCCGAGCAGCAGGCTGAGCGCACGCACCGCGACGTACAGCAGCACGAAGGCCAGCAGCAGCAGCAGCACCGCCAGGTTCAGCGAGAGGTCGACGCGGTACGGAGGAAGCAGGATGGCGATGTTGCCGGGGCGGCCGCTGGCGGCCATCGCCAGCAGCGCGGCGCCGAGCGCCAGGGTGACCAGCCAGGCCAGCCAGCGCATCAGTGGCTCCCCAGCCCGAGGTTGGCCAGCACCAGCAGCGACTGCAGGTTGGCCGCCGGCTGCGACGTCAGGTCCACCTGCGCGATCTGGGCCGCCAGCGCCCGCGCCATCACGGTGGCGGGCTGGTGGGTGTCGAACTGGGTGCGCAGCACGCGCTGGATGTCCTGCATGTCGGACTCGAAGCCCACGGCATTGCGCGACAGCAGGTCCAGCCGCGCATTGAGCACGCGCAGCTTCAGGTTGGCACGCAGGAACTGCTGCTGCGTCGGCGACGCCAGCAGCGCGTCGGGGTGATCGATGCGGGTGATCGTGACCAGCGAGCGCGCCTGGCGCCACGCCTCCCAGCCCCAGTGCGACAACCAGGCCTTCCAGCCCGAGGCGGCCGGCGCGGATGCCGGGGCGGCCGTCGGCGGGCCCGACTGCAGCGGGCTGGCGGAACCGAGCACCTGCAGCCCGTCGACCATCGCGGCGAGCTGGTCCAGGCGCTGCGCGGCCACCGGCACGTCGGGAACGACGGCCGACTTCAGGTGCGTCAGGTCCGCCTGCACCGCGCGCGCCACCAGCAGCGCGCGCGGGCTGCCCACGCGCTGCAGGCGCGTCAGGCTGGCCTGCAGCGTGCCGATCAGCGGATGCAGCGAGCCTGTCAGCTCGGCCTGCTGCTGCGCCAGCCCGATCAGCTCGGCGGTCTGTCCCAGGAAGGCGTCGTCACGCGTCCTGGCCAGCTGCTGCACCAGTTGCTGCAGCGCCTCGCGCTGGGCCGCGAGGTCCTGCTCGCGGGACTGCAGCACGGCGATCTTGGCGGCGAGGTCGCGCGTGGCCTGCACGTTCTGCGTGGCGATGGTGCGCGCCTCGATGGCGTGGGTCTGCGCCTGCTGCAGGCGCTGCGCGATCTGCTCCTGGGTCTGGTACAGGCGCTGGTTCAGCCACCAGGCGACCGCGCCGACCAGCACCAGCAGCACCAGCAGCGCCAGCCATACCGCCGGCCCGGCACGCCCGCCGCGGGCCGGCACCGCTGCCGGGAACGCCGGCGCGGAGGCGGCCGGGGACGCCGCAGCCGCGCCAGCCCCGGGGGCGGGCCCGGCCGCCGGCCCGGGAGCCGGCCCCGCGGCCGCGGCAGGAGGCAGCGCGGGATTCGCCCCGGGCGACGGATCGTCAGCAAGATTGGACTCGGACATGGCGCCGATTCTAGGCAAGCTGCGGCGGCGCGCCACGCGCACGCCGCCAGCACGCTGCGATCGTGGGGGAAAACCCCCTCCTCGCGACCCGCCGCGGCGGCGAAGCTTCAGCGCCCGTCGCGCAAGGCGCGCAGCAGCGCGTCGGCGCCGGACTCGACGAGGTCGACGCGCCCGAAGCCGGCCTCGCGCGCCGCCTGCGCCACCCGCGGGTGCTGCACCAGCGCGCGCCGCTGCGCCAATTCCCGGGTCGGCTGCAGGCCCGCCGCGCGCAGCAGCCCGCACAGGTTGTGCAGCGCCGAGGCCGCTCCGATCTGCCACGGCGCCCCCAGTTCCAGCAGTTCCCGCAGGTGTCGCAGGCAGTGCGGGTCGGCCGGTGGAGCGACGCGCCGGTACACCTCCAGCACATCGACCTCGGCACCGGCCCCGCGCAGGGTCTCGGCGAGCCAGTCGCGGCCGCCGTCGCCGCGCAGGATCAGCACCCGCGTGCCCTGCCAGGCATCCCCGTGCCAGGCACGCAGCACATGCCACAGCGCCTCGGAGTCGGCGCCGCCTCGCGAGGCGCACAGCAGCTGCGGCAGCGCTGCGCCGCGCGCGCGCAGGCCCCGCTCGAAGGCCTCCCGGCTGGCCGCGCCGATCAGCCCGACCGCGCAGGAGCCCGGCCACGCGCCGTCGCGCAGGCGCAACGCCGCCTGCACCGCCGACGGACTGACGGGGATCGCCAGCTGCCAGTCCTGCAGATGCCGCAGGGCTTCACGCGCATGCGCTTCGTCGGAGGGTCCGACGATGTGAATCAGCGGGAAGGCGTGCAGCTGCACCCCGGCCGCGCGCAACGCGGCGTCCTGCGCGGACTGCGGCTGCACGACCGCGGGATCGACCGCACGCGTCGTGATCAGGCGCGGCGTGCCGGAATCGGTCTCGCGGCCCTGCTGCATGGCACAGCCTTCCGTATCCCTTGCGCGTCGCGCGAAACCCGCGACCTCAGAGGCGCTGCAACTGATCGAGCAATGGCTGCGCACCCTGTTCGTACAGGCTGTGCGCGGCGGCGGCACCGAGCTGCTCGGCCTGCGTCGCGTCCTGCACCGGCGCGCGCACCTCGGCGCGCAGCACCCGCGACGCGTCGGGCAGGCCGAGCACCGCGCGCAGGCACAGCCCGCCGTCGGGCTCCCACTGCGCGTGCGCGCCCAGCGGCGTGCTGCAGCTGCCGCCGAGGACCCGCGCCAGCGCGCGCTCGGCCAGCGCCGCCAGCGCCGTCGGCAGGTGCTGCAGCGCGCGCAGCCGCGCGGCGAGTTCGGGCTCGGCGCTGCGGATTTCCAGGCCCAGCGCGGCCTGCCCCGGTGCCGGCAGCATCTGCCGCGTGTCGATGAAGGCACGGATGCGTTCGCGCAGTCCCAGGCGCAGCAGCCCGGCGGCAGCCAGCACGATGCCGTCGTACAGCCCTTCGTCGAGCTTGCGCAGGCGGGTGTCCAGGTTGCCGCGCAGCGGCTGCACCTGCAGATCGGGGCGCAGCGCGCGGATCTGCATCTCGCGGCGCAGGCTGGAGGTGCCGACCACCGCGCCCTGCGGAAGTTCCAGGAAATGCGCGGCGCGCTGCGACACCCAGGCGTCGCGCGGATCCTCGCGCTCGAGGATCGCGCACAGCTCGAAACCCTCGGGCAGCTGCATCGGAACGTCCTTCAGCGAATGCACCGCGAGATCGGCGCTGCGCTGCTGCATCGCCGTCTCCAGCTCCTTCACGAACAGCCCCTTGCCGCCGACCTTCGACAGCGAGCGGTCGAGGATCTGGTCGCCGCGCGTGGTCATCGCATGGATGCGCACCGGCGTGGCCGGGTCGAGTTCGAGCAGGCGCGCGCGCACATGCTCGGCCTGCCACAGCGCGAGGCGGCTTTCGCGCGACGCGATGACCAACCCCGCGGGGGCCGCCGCGTGGGAGGTGGACGGATGTTCGGACATGCGGGCAATCGTAGCAGCGGGCGCGAGCGCGCCGTCGCGGACTCGCCCGCGTGGAAGGTTCCGCCAGTCGGAACGCCTGCTAGCATGCCGACAGCCCCGTCGTGCGCGCGCAGCATGGCGCACGCGATGGACTCCCCCCTTCTGCCCAGCCGGCGGCGCCGCGGCCGCCGGCCCTGCCCGCACCGCCGACATGCCGACCAAGCCGCCCGCGCCCGACGACGACGCCCTGTTCGAGGACATCCGCCTGCTCGGGCGCATGCTCGGCGACGTGATCCGCGAACAGGAGGGCGAGGCCATGTTCGACACCGTGGAGCGCGTGCGCCAGCTGGCGGTGCGCTTCCACCGCGAGGGCCAGGCGCAGCAGCGCGCCGCGCTGTCGCGCGTGCTCGAGCGCCTGTCGCGCGACCAGGCGGTGAGCGTGATCCGCGCCTTCAGCTACTTCTCCATCCTCGCCAACCTCGCCGAGGATCGGCACGTGCTGCGCCGGCGCGAGGCGCACGAGCGCGCCAGCGAGCGGCCGCAGCCGGGCAGCGTCCGCGCCGCGCTGGACAAGCTGCGACGTGCCCGCGTCGACTCCGCGCAGCTGCAGGAATTCTTCGACGATTCGCTGATCTCGCCGGTGCTCACCGCGCACCCCACCGAAGTGCAGCGCAAGAGCCTGCTCGACGCCGAGCGCGGCATCGCGCGGCTGCTCGCCGAGCGCGACGCGCAGCCTGCGACGCGCCGCCTGCGCCAGCTCGACGACGAGCTGCGCGCGCGCATCACCCAGCTGTGGCAGACGCGGCTGCTGCGCTTCACCAAGCTGCGCGTGTCCGACGAGATCAAGAACGCGCTGTCCTACTACGACAACACCTTCCTGCGCGAGGTGCCTCGCCTGTACCTGGAGCTCGAGCAGGACCTCGACGAACTGTTCCCGCGCGACGACGGGCAGCCCTGGCGCCTGCCGGCGTTCTTCCGCATGGGGCACTGGATCGGCGGCGACCGCGACGGCAACCCCTTCGTCACCGCCGAGACCCTGCGCTATGCGCTGCGCCTGCAGGCGCGCACCGCGCTGAGCCACTACCTGGACCAGGTGCACGAACTGGGATCGGAGCTGTCGGTGTCGCTGATGCTGGCCAGCGCCAGCCCCCAGCTGCTCGCGCTGGCGGAGGCCTCGCCCGACCACAGCGAGCACCGCCGCGACGAGCCGTACCGGCGCGCGCTGATCGGCGTGTACGCGCGGCTGGCGGCGACGCTGCGCGAACTCGGCGGCACGCAGGCGCTGCGCCACGAGGTCGGGCCGGCCGAGCCCTATGCCGACTCCGACGCGCTCGCCGCCGACCTGCGGCTGCTGCGCGACTCGCTGCTGGCGCACCACGCCGGCGCGCTGGCGCGCGTGCGCCTGGAGCCGCTGCTGCGCGCGGTCGAGGTGTTCGGCTTCCACCTCGCCACGCTGGACCTGCGGCAGAGCTCGGACAAGCACGAGGCCGTGGTGGCCGAGCTGCTGCAGCGCGCGCAGCTGTGCCAGGACTACAGCGCGCTCGATGAAGGCGCGCGCATCGAGCTGCTGCTTCAGCGGCTGCGCGACCCGCGTCCGCTGCGCGTGCCCGATGCGAGCTACGGCGAGCTCACGGTGTCGGAGCTGGCAGTGTTCGACGCCGCGCGCGACGCGCGCCGGCGCCTGGGTGAGCAGGCGGTGCGCCAGACCATCATCTCGCACACCGAGAGCGTCAGCGACCTGCTGGAGGTCTTCCTGCTGCAAAAGGAATGCGGGCTGCTGCACGGCACGCTGGAAAGCGCGGGGGCGCACGCCGAGCTGATCGTCGTGCCGCTGTTCGAGACCATCGCCGACCTGCGCAATGCCCCGGCCATCATGCGCGGGCTGTACGCGCTGCCGGGCATCGCCGAGCTGGTGGCCGCCTCCGGGTCGCTGCAGGAGGTCATGCTCGGCTATTCCGACAGCAACAAGGACGGCGGCTACCTGAGCTCGAACTGGGAGCTGCACAAGGCCTCGGTCGCGCTGGCCGAGCTGTTCGGACATCTGCGCCGCGACCACGGCATCCGCCTGCGCCTGTTCCACGGCCGCGGCGGCAGCGTCGGGCGCGGCGGCGGACCCAGCTACGAAGCCATCCTCGCGCAGCCGGTGGGTACGGTGGGCGGCAGCATCCGGCTGACCGAACAGGGCGAGGTGATCTCGAGCAAGTACGCCAACGCCGAGATCGGCCGCCGCAACCTGGAGACCCTGGTCGCGGCGACGCTGGAGGCCACGCTGCTGGCCGCGCCGGAGCGCGGCGTGCGCGTGCGCGGAACCCGCGGCGCCGCGCCGCAGGCCTTCCGCGAGGCCGCCGCCGAGCTGTCGCAGGCGGCGATGCACGCCTACCGCGAGCTGGTCTGGGGCGACCCCGGCTTCGCCGACTACTTCCATGCCGCCACGCCGATCCGCGAGATCGCCGGACTCAACATCGGCAGTCGCCCGGCCTCGCGCAAGCCGGGCGCCGGGCTGGAGGAACTGCGGGCGATCCCGTGGAGCTTCTCGTGGGGCCAGTGCCGCGTTGCGCTTCCGGGCTGGTACGGCTTCGGCTCCGCGGTGCAGGCCTTCGTCGCCGAGCGCGGCGACGAAGGCGCCGAACTGCTGGCGCGCATGCACGGCCAATGGCCGTTCTTCCAGGCCCTGCTGTCGAACCTGGACATGGTGCTGTCGAAGACCGACCTCGCGGTGGCCTCGCACTACGCGCAGCTGGTGCCCGAGCCGGCGCTGCGACGCCGCGTGTTCCGCGCCATCGAGCAGGAGTGGCAGCGCAGCGTGCAGGCGCTGCGGGACATCACCGGCTGGTCGCAGTTCCTGCAGACCAACCCCACGCTGGCGCGCTCGATCCGCGCGCGCTTCCCCTACATCGATCCGTTGAACCACCTGCAGGTCGAACTGCTGCGGCGCTTCCGCGACGGGCAGACCGACGAGCGCACGGTGCGCGGCATCCACCTCAGCATCAACGGCATCGCCGCCGGACTGCGCAACACCGGCTGAGCGGACACGGGCCCTGTGGAATAATGGCCGGCTTGGCCGGGATGGCGGAATCGGTAGACGCAGCGGACTCAAAATCCGCCGCCAGAAATGGTGTGGGGGTTCGAGTCCCCCTCCCGGCACCAGTCGAAGGCAGCGCTTAACCCTTGCGATTGCAGGGGCCTTAACGCCTCGCTGCGGTAAAGGCGAGCATCATTGGATGTCTCCGCCTCTGCTCGCGGCCAACCACGAGGCCGGACCCAGCCGCTGAATGCCAATCGAACCCGGCCCTCGCATCGACACCGCCCTGGTGCAGCGACTCGTCGCCGAGCAGTTTCCGCAATGGAGCGACCTGCCCGTGCGCCCGGTCGAGCGCGGCGGCTGGGACAACCGCAGCTTCCGCCTTGGCGACGCCCTGGTCGCGCGACTGCCCAGCAGCGCCGAGTACGCCGACAAGGTCGCCCTCGAACAGCATTGGCTTCCCGGGCTTGCGCCGATGCTGCCGCAAGCGATACCCGAACCCGTGGCACTGGGCGAACCCGCTGCGTCCTACCCCTGGCCCTGGTCGATCCGCCGCTGGATCGACGGGGTCGATGCCGCAGCCGCACCGATCCGCGATATGAACAGCTTGGCGCGCGACCTGGCACTGTTCCTGCGCGCGCTGCATGCCATCGACGCAAGCGGCGGGCCCGGACCGGGCAGGCACAACTTCCAGCGCGGCGGGCCACTGGCGTCCTACGACGGCGAGACCCGCGCGGCTCTGGCCGCGCTGCGGGGCCGGATCGACACCGCAGCCGCGTCCCGTCTCTGGGACGCAGCGCTGGCGGCCTACTGGACAGGGCCGGCGCTCTGGCTGCACGGCGACGTCGCCGCGGGAAACCTGCTGCTGCGAGACGGCACCCTGTGTGCGGTGATCGATTTCGGCGGCATGGCCGTCGGCGACCCGGCCTGCGACCTGGCGATCGCCTGGACGCTGTTCGACCCGGCCTCCCGCCAGGTGTTCCGCGACACCCTCGGCGCTGACGACGGCATGTGGGTTCGTGGACGGGGTTGGGCACTGTGGAAGGCCCTGATCGTGCTCGCCGGGTGTCCCGGGACCGATCCACAGCAAATTCCGTCGTCAAGACAAGTCCTGGAAGTCATGCTCTCCGACTTCTGAGTCCATTCCGCTCATCGATGCACATGCCGGGCAACCAACAATGGTCGGGGTCCGCGCCACGGATCCGCCTCGCCGAACCCTCGGATCTGGCCGCCCTCGCCGATCTGCGATGGAGGCTTTGCAGCGGCGACGCCGAAGACGAGGCCATACCCAGGGCCAAATCCGAGTTTCTGCTGGCGGGCGGCACGAAAGCCACCCAGAGCACCGATGTGCGGCGCGCCATCAGCATGGCCAAGGAGATCTGAACGATGCCCCAGAAATACATTCCATTCGACATCGTCTCCGAACTCGATTCGGATGAAGCCATTGCCGAGTACCTTCGCCAAGTGTTCTCCGACGGCGATGCCGACGAAATCATCCGCGCCCTGGGACATGTCGCGCGCGCCCGCGGCATGACGAAGCTGGCCGCCGACACCGGCCTTGGCCGGGAAAACCTCTACAACGCCCTCAAGCCCGGTGCGAAACCCCGTTTCGACACGATCCTGCGCGTATGCCGCGCGCTGGGAGTCGATCTGGCCGTCAAGCCGCACAGTGAGCTGCCCGCTGGCTGAGCAAGCTCACGGCCTGAGCTCGAACGTCCAGTTCGCAGATTCGCCTGCTCCGGCGCACCAGCTTCGCGCTACGCGCCACAAGCTCCCTGCCCCAGAAGGGGCCTTGCTCAGGCCGCGGCTGGCTCCGGCTTCAGCGGCGCGCGCTTGATCTTTGCCGGCATGCCCGCCTTGCGGGCCTGCCACAGGTCGTAGGCCGTCTGCTGTGCGAGCCACAAATCCGCCCGGCCGCCGCGGTCGACGCCGAGCCACTGCTCAAGTCGCAGGGCCATTTCGGTGGAGATCGCGCCTCGCCCGTTGAGCACGCGAGACAACGCCTGGCGGCCGACGCCGAGCTGCTCGGCTGCCTCGGTCACGGTCAGGCCCAGCGCGGGCAGCACATCGTCGCGCAGGGTAAGCCCCGGGTGGGGCGGATTGTGCATCTTGCTCATAAGTCCTCTCCCCGTTGTCCGTCAGTGGTAGTCCTGATAGTCCACCAGGATCGCGTCCAGGCCATCGAAGGTGAAGGTCATGCGCCAGTTGCCGTTGACCCAGACCGACCAGTGATCGGACAAGTCGCCGCTGAGTTTGTGCAGCCGCCAGCCTGGCACGTCCATGTCCTTCGCGGACTTGGAGAGGTCGAGCCTGATCAACTGCCGCTGCAACCTAGAGGCATGAGCCGCATGGATCCCCGCCTTGCTACCGCCCTCGAAGAACGCCTGGAGGCCCTTGTGCCGGAAGGTCCTGATCATGGATCGGATTGTAGTGCGTCGCGCGACATGCGACAACCGTGAGCGAGACGATGACAAGGACTTGCGCAGCTGACTCCAGCACCGCCGCTGTCGTTTGCCGCGTCGGGTGCCCATCTTTTCACGGCCGCGATGGTCGCGATGCGCAACAGATGGACTCACGGTTACATGACGGCGGACATCATTGGCAGTGTCGAGGTTGCAGCTTGGCGCGACCGCCGTCTACAGAAAGTCTCCGCTCAATTTCATTGTCGCCGCCCACACTGACGGTGATCGCCGCTTCGCACAGCGCGGCCACGCTCATGCCGTCACCGCCCACCCGCCGCGAGGTGATGGGGGCATAGGCGAGCACGTCATCGGAGCCGAAGACGATGCGCCGTTGCAGGCTCTCGGCGCCGGTGTCCACGCGCTTCAGCACGGCGGCCACCTGGCGAATTGGCGTCTGAGCATGGACCGTCTCGGTGAGCGGGGAGAGCCGAAAAGGCCGTCTCGCTAGCCGATGACCGGTTCTGCGATCAGGACGTCTGCCGGAATACCTAGGCTCTGGTGCAGTCTGCGGATCATGGGCAAGGTCAATGGACGCTTGCGATTCAGAACCTCGTAGACGCGATTGCGCTTGCCGATCATCGGCTCCAGGTCCTTGATCGACAACCCCCCCTGTTCCATGCGGAATTTGATCGCTTCCACAGGATCGGGAGCGCCGATGGGCCAGTGCTTCGATTCATACGCCTGCACGAGCGTGGCGAGGATGTCCAGGCGGTCCCCCTCAGGCGTGCCCGGATCCGGGTCAAGCTCGACCAGGGCCGCGATCGCCGCGAGGGCGTCCTTGTAGGCGGCCTCCGTGTGGATGGGGCGGATGTCCATGATGTACTCCTATGCATTTAGCCCATTTCGACGGTTTCCGCGTCGATCGCGTCATATTCTTTGTGCGTTCCGACGAACTTCACATAAACGACCTGCAACTTGTAAGCAATGCCCACGACCAATCGGTAGTCGTTGCCCTTGATGTTGAAGATCACGCGACGGTTCTTCAACACGCTGGCGCTGCGGTATCGCGCCTTGATATCCGCCGGCTGAGCCCATGAGGCGCCCGTGACTTCTTCATACCAAGCCTTCAGCGGTTGTTCGGCGTCGGGATGTCGCGTCCAGAACGCCCGGAGGGCCGAGACGGCAATGACTCGCATCGGCAAACGATAGTCCCAAAATGGGATCATTGCAAGCGCCGGGGATCGCGGGATCTTGCGGCCCATGAGCGGCCCAGGTCGCCCGTAAGCCCGCGTCGGCGCTCGGTTCTTGGTGCCCCCCTCGCACCATCGGCATAGCGGGCGGCTCGTTGCAACCGCGCCCCTGCCACACCGCCCGGCGTGCGGGTCCGGGCTATGACGATGCCGTCGACGAGCGCAAAGCCATGCCAGAACAGGCGATGACCACACGACCGTGCAGGCGCACTGCGCCTGCTCCGCCGCGCGAGCGGTCCTGCGCGTGTGCCGCGCGCTGGGAGTCGATCTGGCCGTCGTCAAGCCGTACATTGAGCTGCCCGCCGGTCAGGAGGTGCAGGCGCATCAGCGCGCCCGTGGTGCCCTCGCTCGCCTTGGCGATGGTCCAGAAGGTGCGCAGCTCGGCCACCGTCATCGGTCGCTTGTCGGCGCGCGCCGGCGTGGCGCGGATCGTGGCCAGCTGGTTGGCCCAGAAGGGGCCTTGGAGCGACGTCACGCGATTCCCGAACAAGGCAATCCGTCCGTCCACCAGCTCAATCAACGGCCCGTTGAGAAGGAGTCCTGCCATGGATAAAGCACCAACGTCCGGCTTTTGCCCTCACTGCAAGACCGCGCTGAACCCCGGTGCCTCGGCGTGCACCGGATGCGGCGCTTTCGAAACGACTGCCTGGGAGCAACTGGGGGCATGGAGGACCAGTGTCACGCTCGCAGCCTTCGTGCTGTCCCTTCCCGTGAGCATCCTGGTTGCCATGATCATCTCACCGCTCGCCGGCCTGGTGGTCTGGATCGGCTCGATGGTCGGCTACTTCATCTATCGCTCCAGATCGAAAAGGAGGGTGGTATGGGCGGTGGGCGGCCGCAGGATCATCTAGGCTCGGCGGGCCGACTCCCGCCGATTCGAAGGACCGCGCGCCTGCCCGGGGCTCAGGAGCCGGGCCCGATGCGACCGATCTCCGGCCGCCCCTGCGGGTAGCTGCGCAGATACTTGTGCGCCAGCAGCGCGGGGTAGCGCTCCACCGAGACGAAGCGCTTGACACCCGCGCGCAGCTTCAGCGCGCCGCGCAGGCTCGCGCGCAGCCAGCCGGGCGGCTCGGCAAAGCCGGCCGCCACGCGCAGCCGCGGGCGCACCAGGCAGGTGGCCACCGGCTGCACCAGCGGACGCAGCGGGCGCGGCAGCCAGCCCTCCATCACCGCCACCGTGGCCCGCGCCACGCGGGCGCTGGCCTCGTTGGGCACCATCTCGCGCTGTTCGTAGGCTTCGACGAAGGCATCGAAGGCTTCGCGCGTGGCGGGAATGTCCGACAGGCCCATGCGCCGGCCGACGCCGACCCAGTAGTGGAACCAGGCCTGCTGCTCGTGCGGGGTGAAGGCGCGCCAGCCGAATTCGTCCATCCAGCGGATCGGAAAGTCGATGAAGGTCCACAGCACGAACAGGTAGTCGTCGTTGGGGATGCGAAAGCGTGCGTGGATGCTGTTCATGCGCGTGAGCGCCGCGGCGCCCTCGCCGCCTTCCCAGCCCGCCTCCATGAACAGCGCGATCAGCACGTTGGTGTCGTCGTAGCGCTTCTGCCCGTGGCGCTGGAACTGGCCGGTGCGGTCCAGCAGGCCCGCCACGCTGGCGCTTCCGTAGGTGTGGAACAGTGCGATTTCGAGCGAGCGCGTGGTGTCGAAGGGGAATTCGTAGCACGCCAGCAGGTGGACGATGCGCTGGCAGTCGGCTTGCGGGTCCAGCGACGCGATCTCCTCGCGCACGCGGCGGTTGTGCAGCAAGCCCAGCGGGCGGCGGTAGGTGGGCGTGCTGTCCGTTCCGTGCATGGGACTACTCCCGTTGGTCCGAAAGGCCTGACGTTAGCGCATGGCGACCGACTTGGCATCGAGAATTCCGGCAGGGGCGGCGAGCCATGCCCAGCCGTCGCTGCGCCGGGTCCAGGGCGCCCGTCGGGTCGGGCGCGCCTGTGGCCCCTCCGTGAACAATTCGGTTCTGGCGTGAAATCGTTCACGATGTATCTAAAACGTGGACCATACACTGAGCCCGATGCCCAGGAAACCTTGATCAACCGGTTTTTGCGGGCGCTCGGCAAGATCCAGAACCCGAAGCGGGACGACGATGCGACTTTCATCCCTGGTGGGCCGCACGAAGCGCCTCAGGCAGGCTGCCTGGCGCGGCGCGGGCCTTTCGGCGCAGCCGGAAGCGCAGGCGGTGGCGCGCGAGCTGTGTGCGCTGCTGATGCGCGGGGTGCCCCTCGACCTGGTCGCCGGCAGCGCCGCGGCGGCGGCGACGGCCTGGGTGATTCGCGCACAGCTGCCGGCGCGCAGCCTCGTCGTCTGGCTGGGACTGTTCGTCGCGGCCCACGCGGCCCGCCTGAGCACCTGGGCAGCGATGCGCGGCGTGACCGCGCTGCGCGAACACCCGCGAGCGGCGTTGCAGCTGGCGCGCCTGGGCGTGCTGGGAGTCGGCACGGCCTGGGCCATCCTGCCGGCCATGCTGCTGCCCCCGTCGGGAGTGGATGCGCTGTTCGTCGCCATGGTGGTGTGCGCGGTCAGCGGAGCCGGAATGGCCGAGTACTCGGTGGATTCGCCGGCCGCCTTGCTGTTCGTGTCGCCGATGCTGGTCGCACTCATCGGCCACCTGCTCGGCAGCCACGATCCACGGCTGCGCGACGCCGGGGTCCTGGCTGCGCTGTATCTGCTGTACCTGCTGTACACCACCGTGCGCATGCATGCGCAATTCCAGCGCATCACGCTGCATCGCGCGCAGGCGGCCGCGCAACTCGCCCGCGACCCGTTGACCGGCCTGGGCAGCCGCCTCGACCTCGACGCGCGCCTCGCGGACGCGCTGGCTCGCGCCCGGCGCCAGGGCACCGAGGTGGCGGTGGGCTACATCGACCTCGACCGCTTCAAGCATGTCAACGACGCGCACGGCCATGCGACGGGCGATGCCCTGCTGCGCGAGCTGGCCGCGCGCTGGCGCGACGAACTTCGCGCCAGCGAGGTTCTCGCCCGCCTCGGCGGCGACGAGTTCGCGCTGGTGGTCGAGGACCTCGATCCGCACGCGGCGACCCGCTCGATCGACGCCATCGTCGAGCGCCTGCGCGGCGCCGTGCTGCAGCCCTTCGACGTGGCCGGGCACAGGCTGCAGGTGGGCATGACGGTCGGCGTGTCGCGCTTCCCGCACGACGCCGCCGACGCGCGCGCCCTGCTTCACCTGGCCGACGTGGCGATGTATCGCGGCAAGAAGTCCGCCGATGCGCAGCGAAGCTGGTGGCCGGCCGGCGAGTCCGGCCTGGGCGACGCACGCGCGGCCTGAGTGCCGCGACGCGTGCTTCAGAGCAACTGCAGGTCCAGCGGCCGACTCGCGGGGAACACCGCCTGCAGCTGCCGCGCATCGAGCCCCCACAGGCGGCGGAACAGGCCGCCCAGCAGGTCGCGATCGTTGGTGAGTACGGGATTGTCGCGATCCTGGTCCAGCGTGGCCGGCGTCAGCGCGACCTGCTCGCCCACGACGCGCCGCCCGCGCACGCCGCCGCCGAGCACCCAGTAGACGCTGCCGTGTCCGTGATCGGTGCCGCGATTGCCGTTTTCGCGGAAGGTGCGGCCGAATTCGCTGAGCACCACCACCGTCGTGCGCCGCCACGCCGGCCCCAGGGCCTGGCGCAGCGCGGCCAGGCCATCGCCCAGCGCACCCAGCTTCGTGGCGAGCTGGCCCTCGGAGCCGTTCGCGCCGGCCTCGTCGACATGGGTGTCCCAGCCGCCGACGTCGATGAACCCGATGTCGAAGCTGTCTCGCATCAGCGCGCCGATGCGCGTGGCCTCCAGCACGAAGCCGCGGGGCGCCACGGCGCCGCGACTGGCGGCACGCATCTCCTGCTGCCAATCGGGTGCGTGCATGTCGCGACGGACGGTGGCCTGCACCGCGAAGGCCTCGCGTACCGAGGCTTCCTGGGGCGTCGCGCTCCACATGCGTTCGAGCAGGGCCTGCTGCCGCGGCGCCATGGCGCCGCGGCCGGCCTGGGCCACGGCCAGGTTGGGCACCCGCGACGGCCCGCGCAGGCTGAGCGGAAGTTGCGCGCTGAAGGCGATCGGGCGGGCCCGGCCCTGCAACTGGGCCAGCAGGCGGTTGAGGAAACCGTCGTCGTAGTCGCGCGGATCGGGTCCCTGGCCGAGTTCGATGTGGTCCTGGGTCTCGAAGTGGCTGCGGCTGAGGTCGCGCGTGCCGGCGAAGGGCACGAAGGCGAGTTCCCCGGCCTGCCACAGCGGCAGCATGCTGGCGCGCAGCGCGGGATGCAGCGCCCAGTCGGCATCCAGCGCGATCGCCGCGTCGCCGCCGCTGCCCGGGCGCGGCACCGCGATGCGCGGCCGCGCCTCGTAATAGAAGTCGCTGGAGTAGGGAACCAGCAGGTTGGTGGCGTCGTAGGCGCCGCGCAGGAACACCAGCATGAACTTCGGCCCCGCCGGCGCCGGCGCGGCCCACAGCCTGCCCATCGGCAGCGCCAGACACGCCGCGGCGGATCGCATGAATGCTCGACGTTGCATGATCCCCTCCTCCCCGTTTCCGAGGCTCCTGTTCAGTCGTTCATGAATTCCGGCGACGCCAGCCACAGCGCATTCCAGCGCACGCGGCCGCGAACCTGCGCCAGGGTCGCCGCGGTGGCGGGCCGCAGCGACGGCCGGGCGGCCAGGTACACGGCGCCGTGCGCAAGATCGGGAGCGCGCACGCTCCCCCGCGGTGCGGACGCGAACATCGCCGGCGCCCCGGCTCCCAGTTGCCGCGCGATCCGAAAGCGCGTGCCCAGTTGCCCGGGACTGTCCCAGGCCGCGCCGTCGATCGGATAGCCGTCCGGGGTGCTGCGCCCGTACAGCGGTTCACCCAGGCGCGCCAGCATGCCCAGCATCGGCCGCGGGTTGCGGATGGAGCGTCCGTGCAGGCTGGCGCGCACGCCCGAGATCACGTAGCGCATCGGATCCTTGAACTGCGGCCGGCTCAGGCTGGCGACGAACTGCGGGCTGGTGAACAGGGTGCGCAGCACCGCGGCGATGTCGCCGTCGCTGCGCTGCCAGGTCCGCACCATCGCCGCGACCATCGCGGGATCCGGCTGGTCGGCGACGAAGTACTGCGCCAGCTCGAAGCACAGGTGCCTCGCGGTCGCCGGCGAGTCGGCCAGCAGCGTGACCAACTGCTCGATCTCGTCCACGCCCCGGCCTTGCAGCACGTGCCCCAGCACGATCTCGGGCGCGGGGTCATGTCGCGCGGGGTTGAACACCACCAGGCCCTCGCGCCAGACCAGCCCGCGCAGGGCCGGCCGAACGCGGATCGGGCGGTCCCGCAGATCGACCCCCAGCCCGGTGAGCACATGCGCGAGATGGGTGACATCGGCCTGCGTGTAGCCCGAGCCCATGCCCAGCGTGTGCAGCTCCATCACTTCGCGGGCGTAGTTCTCGTTGATGTGGCGTCGCGCGTTCTGCGCGTTGTTCAGGTAGAGCAGCATCTGCGGCGAGAACATGGTCGCCCGCAGCAGGTCGCGGAAATGCCCGAGGGCGTGGGGCGCGATCACCCGCATCTCGTAATCGCCCATCATCGGCCCGACGAATCCGCCCCGGAACACGTTGAAGTGATTCATCCAGAACCAGACCAGTCGCTGCCGCAGCTGGTCCGGCTCGTAGACGTCCAGCAGCAGCTGCTGCGCCATGGCCTCGCGGGTCAGCGCGTCGTGCTGTCGCCGCAGCGCCTCGAGTTGCGCCTTCGCCTGGCTCGCGGCCGCGGCCCCGCCATCCGCGCGCGCCTGCATGCGGATGCGCCGCTGTTTCGCGACCAGCGACGCAACCCAGTCCCGCAGCGGCGCGTCCACGGCCAGGCCGTCCAGGGACGGCGCGATCGACGCGGGCAAGGCGGGCCGCGCGGGCGGCCGCAGCTGCGCCTGCAGGAACCGCGTCGCGCCCATGTCCTGCAGTTCGCGCAATTGCTCGCCGTCGGCGCCCCAGCCCAGGCGGTCGAGGAACGTCACCGGATGAGCACGCGCCGCGGCATCCAGACCCGGCGACTCGAGGGGGCCGGAAGGCGCGGCTCCCGCGCTGTCGACCGCGGCCCGCGCCGCAGGCGACCCGAGCAGCAGGGTCGACAGCAGCACGACCCCGGCGACACGCAAGGAATGACGGGCCGCGCTCATCGGCCGCCTCCTGCGCTGCGCCAACGCGAGGGCCGCGAGACATCGAGAGGATTGCAGCCGGGCATGTTGCTCCTTCCATCGAAGCGACGCAGTTGCGCGCAGGTGGCCTGGAAACGGCCCCCGGCAAGCGATCGGCGACAGCGATGCGCAGGCAGATGTCACGAAACATTGCAGCGGCGGGCTCGCTGCCGCGCGGGCAGGCGTGACGATTGCGCGGCAACGGTCGTTCAATACGGGCATGACCACGCCCCCTGCCAGGGACCCGCAGCGCGCAGGCGACGCGCCGGCCCCACGACGAGACCGCACGCCGGGCTCCCAGCACGGCCGGCGCCGGCTGCTGCTGGGCGGGCTGGCCGCGATGCTGCTGGGCCTGGACGGATGCGCCGACCTGCGTTCCGCGCTGCGCATGCAGGACCGCGACCTGGCGGCCGTGCCGGCCGGCAGCTACCGGCTCGATCCCGAGCATTGCAGCGTGGTGTTCTCGGTGGATCATCTCGGTTTCTCGCGGGTCATCATGCGCTTCGACCATGCGCGGGCCACGCTGCAGTGGCCGCGCGGCGGCGTGTCGACCGCCCGGGTTGAGGCCCGCGTGCGCAGCGACAGCATCGACACCAACGTGGCCTTGCTGGACCGGGAACTGCGCTCGCCGGCGATGCTGGACGCCGCGCGCCACCCCTACATCCGCTGGCGGGCCGACGGCTGGCGCGCCACCGGGCCGCGGCGCGGCGACGTCTCGGGCATGCTCACGCTGGGTCGCGCGAGCACGCCGCTGCTGCTGCACGTGCGCTTCAACGGCTACGGCATCGACCCGGTCACCGGCGCCCCGACGCTGGGCTTTTCGGCGCGCGGCGAGTTCTCGCGCAACCAGCTGGGCCTGAAGGCCTGGCCGGGCCTGGTGGGCGACACCGTGCGCCTGCACATCGAAGCCGAATTCGTCGCCGCCGCGACGGCGGGCTGAGGCCCTGCGCGGGGACACGCGCTCCGCCGACGCGCGGGCGGGACGAATGGCGCATCCGGGCATGTTCTACTGCGCCGGGATCTCCTGGGCCGCCCCGAGACCGGCCGGCGCACCGAACTCCTACGACCATGCCTCGCAGCACCGAGCACCGCCTGATGCACATCGACTCGATCCGGGCCATCGCGGCCCTGCTGGTCGTGATGATCCACTGCAGTTCCGCGGTGGCACCGGTGCGCCCCGCGGTGCTGCGCCCGGCCGACGCCGTGGACTGGCTGATCCAGAACCTGGATTTCGGGCGCATCGGGGTGGTGCTGTTCTTCGTGATCTCGGGCTTCGTGATCCCGTCCAGCCTGCGCGACGGCGGGCGACGCGGGGAATTCTGGGTGCGGCGAGTGCTGCGACTGTACCCGGCCTACTGGGTGTCGATCGCGGTCGCGGTGGGCGTGCACCTGTGGCTCGCGGGCTCGCCGTGGAGCGTGCGCGTGGTGCTGGCCAACGCGACCATGCTGCAAGGCCTGTTCCATGTCGGCGACGTCGACGGCGTGTACTGGACCCTGAAGCTGGAACTGGCCTTCTACGCCGCATGCTGGGTGCTGCACCGCCTGGGGCTGCTGCGCCGCGCCTGGGTGCTCGAAGGACTCGCGACGTCCTTGCTGCTGGTGTTCCTGTTCTACCTCGACTACTGGAGCGGCCCCTTCGGCTTCGCCCGGCAATGGATCGGCCACGGCCCGTCGGCGGCGCACGCGGTCGGCAGCATCGCGCACCACCCGATCCCCGGGCTGCTGAACATGAACTGGGGCAATTTCTGCGCGTATTTCGCGGCCATGTTCACCGGTGCGGCGCTGCGCCGCTGGCACGACGATGAACTCGGCGCGCCGGGGGCCGCCGGCCTGTTCGCCGTGCTGTCGATCTGGCTGGCGCTGCTGCCGCTGCTGTGGGCGATTCGCGAGCGCCAGCTTCCGGACCCGGGGCTGATCTCGATGTTCCTGTCCATGCCCATCGCGGTGGCCCTGTTCATCGCGCTGGCCTTCGTGGTGAAGATCCGCGCTCGCCTGCTCGCGCTGGTGGGCATGGCCAGCTACTCGCTGTACCTGCTGCACCCGATGGTCCTCGACGTCGTGCTGACGCTGGCGCGCGATGCGCACTGGCATGCCCCGGCGCACTCGACCCCGCTGCTGATCCTGGTCTGCCTGGCCCCGAGCCTGCCGCTGGCGGGGCTGCTGTTCTGGACCGTCGAGCGCCCGGCGATCGCCGCCGGGCGCCGCTGGTCGAAGTCCCGGCCCGCCGGGGAGCCGTCGCCGGGCTGAAACGATTTATCACGTTACTTTGGCGCAAATGCCGGTAAAAACGGCCATATCGTGAAGAGGTCCGCGATCCCGACGGACCCTACAACCTTGCAGGAGACGATCATGGCCAGTGT
>JAKAXL010000063.1 GCA_021816585.1 Pseudomonadota bacterium
GCGCCACCCGTGCGTCGGGCAGCGTGCCGAGGAAGCCGCGCCGTGCATCGGCGAAGTCCTGCGGGTCGGCGGGCGGCGCGTCCTCGGCCGCCAGGCGTTGCAGGTCGAGGGTCGCGCGGTGCGCGCAGCTTCGCGGGAGGGGTTCCATGCGCGTTGTCTCCCATTCAGTCGCGAGCCTCGCGCAGCCCGAGGTACTCGCTCAACACGGTGACCAGCTCGGCGTGCAGCTTCGGGTCGTCCAGGCGCAGCGGGCCCGGATCGGTCAGTGCCGCATTGATCAGGATGCCCTGCAGCAGCTGGTGCGCGAAGTCCAGCCTGGCGCGCGCGGCGGCGCCGCGCCAGCGGGGCCAGCGCGCCATGGCATCGACGAAGCGCGCGCGGTTGCGGTCGCGCAGGCGCAGCAGCGGCGAGGCAGCGGCCACCTCCGGCGGCTGGCGCCGCAACTCGATGACCGCGGTCGCGTACAGCCCGCGGTGCGTGATGAAGGAATTCAGCGCCAGCGAGACCCAGCGGTCCATGAATTCCAGCGGACCCTCTTCGGCTCGCTGCGGTGCTTCGAAGAAGGCGTCGCTGCGGGCCTGCATGGCGTCGACCACCAGCCCGACCAGCACGTCGAAATAGTCCGCCTTGCTGCGAAAGCGTGTGTAGAAGTTGCCCGCCGAGCAGCCGATCTCGGCGGCGATGTCGCCGACCTTGACCTCGTCCCAGTTGCGCGTCTCGGTCAGGCGCAGGCCGGCTCGGATCAGCGCGTCCTGGCGTTCGACGCCGCGTTGCTGGCGCGGTGCGTGCACGAGGTGGCGCGGAGGCTGGGGCTGGGAGTCGGACATGAGCGGGTGGTCGGCAAAACATGAATGACGATTCAGGTTTTGGGAGCTTAGCGAGCGCGTCCGGCGCTGCGACACCGCATTTACCCTTGGTGCAGGCAGCCGCGGCCGGGTCCGCGGGGGAGCCGGTGCCGCGTGCTCACGCGGGGGCTGCCATGAGCGGCGGGAGGGCGCCGCACTGCGCGCGCGGCGCTGGCGCACTACGCTTGAGGTTGCGCATCGCCCGCGCAAGCTCCAGGACCATCCGCATGTACGCCATCATCCTTCGCTACAAGGCCCCGCTGACCGAGGTCGATCGCCATGTCGATGCCCACCGGGCCTGGTTGCGCGAGCACTATGCCGCCGGGCACTTCCTGGTGTCGGGAGCCCAGCGCCCGCGCGTCGGCGGAGTCATCGTGGCGGCGGCGATGGAGCGGGCCCGGCTCGACGCGATCCTCGATGGCGATGCGTTCAGGATCGCCGGCGTCGCCGACTACGAGGTCATCGACTTCGCCGCGACCATGACCACGCCGGCGCTGGCCTGGCTGGCCGAAGCGGTCTGAACGCGAGAACGCGCCGCGGGTCGGTTGCCGCCGCGGCCGCGCATCTTCAGGCGGTGGCCCGCGAGCGTGCGAACGCGACGAACCACTCCACGCTTTGCGGGTTCGCCAGCGTGTCCGGGTTGAGCACTTCGGCCAGGGGCCGTCCGAGCAGCAGCTTCTTGATCGGGAGCTCGAGCTTCTTTCCGGTGAGCGTGCGCGGGATGGCGTCCACCTGGAACACGGCGTCGGGAACATGCCGGGCCGACAGCGCCTCCTTGATGCCGAGGCCGATCCGCGTCTCCAGCTCCGGCGTCAGCGCTTCGCCCGGGCGCAGCACCACGAACAGCGGCATCCAGGATTCGCGTCCGAGGTATTCGAGGTCCACGACCAGGCTGTCCAGGACCTCGGGCCATTGCTCGACGGCCCGATACAGCTCGCTGGTGCCCATGCGGATGCCGTGGCGGTTGATGGTGGCGTCCGAGCGGCCGTAGATGACGGCGCCGCCGCGCGGCGTGATGCGCAGCCAGTCGCCGTGGCGCCAGACGCCCGGGTACATGTCGAAGTAGCTCGCCCGGTACCGCGCATCGTGCGCGTCGTTCCAGAAGCGCAGGGGCATCGACGGCATCGGTGCCGTGCAGACCAGCTCGCCGACCTCGTCGAGCAGCGGCCGACCGGCGTCGTCGAAGGCCTCGACGCGCGCGCCCAGGCAGCGGCATTGCATCTCGCCGGCATGCACCGGCAGCGTGGGGACGCCGGCCACGAAGGCGCCCGCGAAATCGGTTCCGCCCGAGATGGCGTTGATCCACAGCTCCCCGACCTTGTCGATGATCCAGCGATAGGCTTCGGGGGGCAGCGGCGAACCCGTCGAGCCGCAGCAGCGCAGCGCCGAGAGATCGGCCGCCGCGCGCGGCTCGACCTGCTGCTTCATGCAGGACAGGTAATAGGCGGCGCCGGCGCCGAACACGCCGACCCGGGCCCGCCCGAGAAAGCGCCACAGCGCCGCGGGATCCGGGTAGGCGGGGCTGCCGTCGAACAGGCAGATGGTGGCCCCTACGAGCAGGCCGCCGACCTGCAGGTTCCACATGATCCATCCCGTGCTGGAATGCCAGTGGTAACGATCGCCGGGGCCGAGGTCGAGGTGCAGGCCGCAAAGCTTGACATGCTCGAGGACGATTCCGCCGTGGCCGTGCACGATGGGCTTGGGCAGGCCGGTCGTCCCCGACGAGTAGACGATCCACAGCGGATGGTCGAAGGCCACCTGCTCGGGCTGCAGCGGCGCCTCGCCCGCGATGGCATCGGCCCATGCGATGCCGCTTGCGAAGGCCTTCGCGCCGCCACCGCTGTCGAGCACGGGGACGACGATGACATGCCGTACGCTGGGAAGCGCGGCGACCAGATCCTGCAGCAGCGCGAGTCGCTCGTGCGTCCTGCCGGCGTAGCGGGAACCGTCGACCGCGATCATCACCGTCGGCTCGATCTGCCGGAAGCGGTCCAGCACCGCCGGCTTGCCCATGTCGGGCGAGCAGGCCGACCAGATCGCGCCGAGGCTGGCCACGGCGAGAAAGGCCACCACCGTGGGCGCGATGTTGGGCATGATCGCCACGACGCGGTCGCCGCGCCCGACCCCCATGCGGCGCAGGCTGGCCGCGAGGGCCGCGACCTGGCGCCGCAGCTCGTCCCAGGACATCTCGCCGTACTCGCCGGCCTCGTTCTGGTGGATGATGGCCGGTCGCGATGCGTCGGCATGGCGCAGCACCTGCTCGACGTAATTGAGCCGCACACCCGGAAACCAGCGGGCACCCGGCATCGAGGCGTCGGCGAGGGCGGGCGTACGCGTGCCCGAGCAGGCGATGTCGCCCCAGTCCAGCACGGCCTGCCAGAAGTCCTCGGGACGATCGACCGACCAGCGCCACAGGCCGTCGTAGTCGGCGAAGCGCAGCCCGCGCCGCTGCGCGAGCCAGTCCTGGAACTGCGTGATGCGGGCGGCCTCGATGACGCTCCGGGACGGCGTCCAGAGGGCCGCGTTGTCATCCATCTGCATGGCTGTGCCTCCTGGCGCTCGACCGCCGATGCTACAGGGTCGCGGCGGATGCTCGTCGTGTTCTCGCCGGCCAGCGCACCGGCGCGTCGTCGGGGGCGCAGACATGGGCCCACCATGCGCGTGCGCCTGCTTCGTCGAGCACGATTCCTGCGCAGTCCAGGAATTTCGCGGCCAGTTCGGCATGCTCCAGCGGGCGGCTCGCGTGTCCCCTGGCCCGCTGCACCGCGGCGGACTCGACGGTGCTGCCGTCGCGCATGCGCACGCGCACCCGGTCCGCGGGGGAGAACAGCGGCTCCAGCGCATCGCGCTGCGACAGCAGCACCACGCGCGAGCGCGGCAGCAGTTGCCGCAGCTGCGCCGCAAGCACCGCCTGCTCGCGGAAGTCCTGCAGTCGCACGTCGCCGCGCAGCAGCGCGCAGGCGACCACGTAGGGGGCGCTGAACCTGGCGTCCAGGCCGTTGTCCGGCGGCTCGCGGCGCAGCATCGCCGCCTGCACCTCGCCGAGTTCGATCACGATCTCGTCGATGTCGGCGATGCGGCCGGCCAGCGGCGCATGCAGCTGCAGCGCGGCGTCGATGACGCGGTGGGTCGCGTAGCAGGCGGGGTAGCGCTTGACGTTGAGTCCCTGCCGCAGGATCTGCCAGTCCTGCCCGATGCGGCAGTCGCCGTCCAGGCGCACGCGCCCGGCGGGGGAGATCGCGTGCAGCAGTCCGGTGGGGCTCTCGAGCGCGTCGGCGGCGGCGCTGAGGCCGCGCTCGGCCAGCGTGGCGGCGAGCATGCCGTTGGAGGCGGCCAGCCCGACCTGCAGGGCCTTGGTCATCGACCCGAAATTGGCCACCAGCCCGCCCGCCATCGACGCGGCGATGCCCAGCGCGTTGCGGGTGGCCGCCTGCGGCAGGCCCCGCATGCGCGAGCTCGCGGCGGCGGCGGCGACGGTGCCGAACACCGCGGTCGGATGCCAGCCCTTGGCGTGGTGGCGGTCCTGGTCGCGGCCCAGCAGTTCGGCCCAGGTCTCGTAGCCGGCGACATAGGCGACCACCGCGTCGCGCCAGCTCGACCCCAGGCGCTCGGCCTCGGCGAGCACGACCGGCGCCAGCACGACACTGGGGTGCCCCTCGAGCCCGGTGTCGTCGAAGTCCAGCGCATGGGCCATGACCGCGTTGGTGCGCGCCGCATCGGCCGCGCCCACGCAGGCGTCGCCGGCCCAGATCCGCGACGTGCCCTGGCGCGGGGCGTCGTCGAGCAGCGCCAGCGCGTGCGCGGACACCGGCTCGACGCTGCCGGCGAAGGCGACCCCGACGCAGTCGGCCATGCCGCGCCGCACGGTGGCGAAGGCCGCTTCGGGAATGCGCGCCGCGTCGAGCTCGCAGACGAAGCGGGCGATGTCGCGGGTCAGCGCCATGGGGGCCTCAATACGAGCGGGGCAGGCCGAGCACGTGCTCGGCAAGGTACGACAGGATCAGGTTGGTCGAGATCGGCGCGGTGCGCTGCACGCGGGCCTCGCGCCACTTGCGCTCGATGTCGTATTCGCGGGCGTAGGCGAATCCCCCGTGGGTCTGCATGCAGGCCTCGGCGGCCTCCCACGCCGCCTCGGCGGTGAGCAGCTTGGACAGGTTGGCCTGCTCGCCGCACGGCAGCGCGTGCTCGAACATCGCCGCGGCGCTGCGCAGCACGAGCTCGGCCGCCCGGGTCTGCGCGTAGGCGCGGGCGATCGGGAACTGGATGCCCTGGTTCTTGCCGATCGGGCGGTCGAACACCACGCGCTCGTTGGCGTACTTGACCGCGGTGCGGATGAACCACTTCGCATCGCCCAGGGATTCGTGGGAGATCAGGATGCGCTCGGCGTTCATGCCGTCGAGGATGCAGCGCAGTCCCTTGCCTTCGTCGCCGATCAGGCTGTCGGCGGGAATGCGCAGGTTGTCGAAGAACACCTCGGTCGTGTTGTGGTTGATCATCGCGTGGATCGGGCGGATGCTCATGCCGTGGCCCACCGCCTCGCGCATGTCGACCAGGAACACCGACAGCCCCTCGGTGCGCTTCGCGACCTGGTCGAGCGGGGTGGTGCGCGCCAGCAGCAGCATCAGATCCGAGTACAGCGCGCGCGAGGTCCAGACCTTCTGCCCGTTGATCACGTAGGTGTCGCCGTCGCGCACGGCGCGGGTCTTCAGGCGCGTGGTGTCGGAGCCGGTGCCGGGCTCGGTGACCCCGAAGGCCTGCAGGCGCAGCTCGCCGCGCGCGATCGCCGGCAGGTAGCGCGCCTTCTGGGCCGGGCTGCCGTGGCGCAGCAGCGTGCCCATGGTGTACATCTGCGCGTGCGCCGCCGCGGCGTTGCCGCCGCTGGCGTGGATCTCCTCCAGCACGACGCCGGCGGCGCGCAGCGGCAGCCCGGCGCCGCCGTATTCCTCGGGGATCAGCGCGGCGAGGAATCCGCTGTCGGTCATCGCCTGCACGAATTCGCCGGGGTAGGCCTCGCGCTGGTCGAGGTCGCGCCAGTAGCTGCCGGGGAAGTCGGCGCAGACGCGGCGCACGCTGTCGCGGATTTCCGGATAGTCCTCGCCGAGGTCCAGGGTGAGTGGGGCGTGTTCGGAGCCTGTGTCCATGGTGACTTGATTCGCGGTTGCCGGGCGGTCAGTGTCCGGTCGCGCCGGCGGGGCGCTCCGGCGACGATTCGAGGGCCGCGCGTTGCGCGGCGTCGAGGTAGTGGCGGGGCAGGCCGGCCTTCGCGATCGCGCCTGCCAGGCTGTCGGCGCCGAGCGCCGAAGCCGGGAACTCGCGTACCGCCAGCAGCGCGCCGATGTCCACGCCGGTGCGCAGGCCCATCGAGTCGAGCATGAACACCAGGTCCTCCATCACGATGTTGCCGCTGGCCCCGGGCGCGAACGGGCAGCCGCCGAGTCCGCCCAGCGAGGCGTCGAAGCGGCGGATCCCGCAGTCCAGCGCGGCCACCACGTTGGCCAGCCCGGTGCCGCGCGTGTCGTGGAAATGCGCGGCCAGCGGCAGCTCGCCGACTTCGGCGCGCACGGCCTGGAACACCTCGCGCACCTGACGCGGGTCGGCGTAGCCGACGGTGTCGGCGATCATCAGCTCCTCGGCTCCCGCCTCGGCGAGAAAGCTCGCGCAGCGCCGCACCTCGTCGACCGCGATGCGCCCCTCGTAGCTGCAGCCCAGCGCGGTGGACAGGCCGGCGGCCAGCACCGTGCGCCCCTTCAGTCCGGCGGCGTCGCGTGCCTGCACGATGCGCTCGAAGTCCTGCAGCGAGGCTTCGCGCTCGCGGCGCACGTTCTTCAGGTTGTGGGTACGGCTGACGGACACCACGTAGTCGAGCTTGTGCACGCCCAGCGCCAGCGCGCGCTCGGCGCCGCGCAGGTTGGGCACCAGCGCGACCACCGTCAGGCCGTCGATGCGCAGCGCCTGCTCGACCACGCTGTCGGCGTCGGCGAACTGCGGGATCAGCCGCGGCGGCACGAAGGAGGCGACCTCGATCTCCCGCACCCCGGCGCCGAACTCGGCGCGGATCCAGCCGAGCTTGGTGTCGGTGGGCACCACCGTGGCGATGTTCTGCAGCCCGTCGCGCGGGCCGACCTCGCGCACCAGCACGTCGATCGTGGCGTCCATGCTCAGCGGCCCTGGAAGTCCGGTGCGCGCTTCTCGTTGAAGGCGCGCACTCCCTCGTGCCGGTCCTGCGACGACACCAGGCGGTTGTAGGCCTCGATCTCCAGGCGGCAGCCGGTGCGCAGGTCCGACTGCAGTCCGAAGTGGATCGACTTCTTCGCCTGGCGCACCGCCAGCGGGCCGTTGCGCGCGATCTCGCGGGCGGCCGCCAGCGCGTCGTCGAGCACCCTGCCCGGCTCGCTCAGGTGGTTCAGCAGGCCCCACTGCAGGGCCTGCTCGGCGTCGAAGGCCTGGGCGCGCAGGATCAGCTCCTTCGCGCGACGCTCGCCGACCGCGCGCGCCAGGGTCTGCGTGCCGCCGGCCCCGGGCATGATGCCCAGGCGCACTTCCGACAGCGCGAAGCGCGCGTTGCGCGATGCGTACAGGAAATCGCAGGCCAGCGCCGTCTCCAGGCCGCCGCCGTAGGCATGGCCGTTGACCGCGGCGATCACCGGCAGCGGCAGGTCGAGCAGCGCGAACATGGCCTTCTCGAAGATCTCGTGCTGCTCGCGCCAGGCCTCGTCGCTCATGCCGTGGCGCTGCTTGAGGTCGCCGCCGGCGCAGAACGCGCGTTCGCCGGCTCCGGTGAGCACCACGCAGCGCGGCGCCGCCGCGGACGAGCCCAGGCGCGTCCACAGGTCCAGCAGTTCGCTGCCCATGCGGGTGTCGATGGCGTTGAGCACCTCGGGTCGGTCGAGGGTCGCGACCAGCACGTGCTCGTCGGCGTGGTGCAGCTTCAGGGTCTGGTAGTCGGGCAGGTTCATGGCATCTGCGGATTCAGGTCGCCCAGCGCGGGCGAGGCGTTGCGCGGCCGCGGCCGCGCGCCGTCCAGGCGCATCGGCAGGCCGACCAGGGGCACCGAACTGCCGGGAGGCTGTTGCAGCAGGCCCAGCGCCCCGGTCTGCGGATGCTGCAGCATGTCGCCGACATGCTGCACCGGGGCGCAGGGGATTCCGGCGGCGTCGAAGCGTTCGATCCATGCGGCATTGCCGTCGCGCTCGAGCACGTCCTGGATCATCGCATCGAGCAGCGCGGCGTGCTCGACGCGGCGCGGGTTGTCGCGAAAGCGTTCGTCCTGCGGCCATTGCGGATGGCCGAGCAGCTCGCTGAGCCGGCCGAACAGCTGGTTGTTGCCTGCCGCCACCACCAGATGGCCGTCGCGCGTGCGGTAGGCCCGGTAGGGCACGATGCCGGCCTGTCCGGAGCCGTTCTTGGCCGGCAGCTTGCCGCCGGCCAGGTACTGCGCCGCGTACATGGTCATCCAGCTGGCCGCGGTCTCGAACAGCGACACATCGACGACCCCGCCGATGCCGCCGTCGCGCCGGCGCAGCAGCAGCGAGACGATCCCCAGGGCGGCCCACATGCCCGAGCCCATGTCGACGATCGACGGGCCCACGCGCACCGGATCGCCGCCGGGCTCGCCGACCACGCTCATGATTCCGCTGAAGGCCTGCATCAGCGGGTCGTAGCCCGGACGCGCGCTCAGCGGACCGGGGGAGCCGAAGGCTCCCAGGTTGCAGTAGACCAGCGCAGGCTTGCGTGCGCGCAGGGTGGCCGCGTCCAGGCCCAGGCGCTCGACCTGGCCGGGGCGCATGTTCTGCAGCACCACGTCGGCGCGCTCGTCGATCAGCCGCTGCAGGGACTCGAGCTGCGAGGCGTCGCGCAGGTCCAGCACCAGCGAGCCCTTGCCGCGGTTGAGCGCCTGGAAGGTCGCGGAGGCTCCGTCGACGAAGGGCGGGCCCCAGTGGCGGGCGTCGTCGCCGGCCGGTTTCTCGATCTTGATCACCTGCGCGCCGAGATCGGCGAGGATCTGCCCCGCGAAGGGCGCGGCCACGCTGTGGCCGAGTTCGATCACCACGTGTCCGGCGAGCGGCAGCTGCGGGTCGGCTGCCGCGGCAGTGGAGAAGGAGGTGTCGCTCATCGGGTGGGGGCGGGTTCGCGCGTGCGGCGGGCCCGGACGGACGCGGGAGTCGCCGCGACGAGCCGGGCTCCGGCAAGACATCCGGACGTCCGAATGTTAGGCCGGTGACGCCGGCACGGTCAACCCGAGCGGGCGAGCCGGCGCGCGCGGCCATGCACGGGCGGGCGCGTTTCGACGGCGCGACCCTGTTGCTACCATGCGTGCCGAGCGAGCAATGCTCGAGGCAAGCAGGTCCCGTCGCGACGTCGCGGCGACCTTCGATGAGGCCCCGCACCGGATGGACGGATCCATGGCTCCCGGCGAAATCCCGATGCCCGCCAACGCGCCGCGTTATCGGCAGCTGAGCGCGATCCTGGCGCGCGAGATCGCCGCCGGGCGCTATCCCGTGGGCAGCATGCTGCCGCCGGAGCCGCAGCTGTGCCAGCGCTTCGCGGCCTCGCGGCACACCGTGCGCGAGGCCGTGCGCCAGTTGTGCGACATGGGCCTGGTGTCGCGCCACCAGGGGGTGGGCACCGTGGTGCGCGCGCTGCACGGCGAGAAGCTCTACACGGCCTCGCTGTCCTCGCTGGGCGACCTGATGGCCTACGCCCGGGGCACGCGCCTGCGCCTGCTCGGCGAGCGACTGGTCGACGCCGATGCGACGCTGGCCGGGCAGCTGGGCTGCGAGCCCGGCCGGACCTGGCTGGAATGGGATACCTGCCGCGAGGCCGCCGACGGTTCGGCGATCGTCCACATGCGGGTGTTCGTGCGTCCCGAATGCGAGGGCATGCGCGACGAACTGCGCCGCGGCCAGGCCTGGGTGTTCGGACTGATCGAGAAGTACGGCGGCGAGCGCATCGTCGAGGCGAGGCAGATCGTCAGCGCGATCGCGGTGCCGGCGCGCAGCGCGCGCATCCTCGGCGTCAAGGCGCGCTCGCCCGGGCTGCTGGTGCGCCGCTTCTATCTGGCGCGTGACGGCCGCACGCTTTCGGTCTCGCTCAACGTGCATCCTCCCGGACGCGTCGAATTCACCACCTCCTGGCGCCTCGATGAAACGCCCCGCGGCAAGTGACCCGGTGGCCCGCGAGGCCGGGGCGCACCTGTATCACCAGATCTACACGGTGATCCGGCAGTGGATCCTCGCCGGCAACTACGGCGTGGGCGAAGCGCTGCCCGGGGAGAACGTGCTGGCGCAGCGCTTCGGCGTGGCGCGCATCACGGTGCGCAGCGCGATCGCCAGGCTGCAGGAGGAGGGCCTGGTGGAGAAGCGCCACGGGCTGGGTACCTTCGTGGCCGACGCGGCCGCCACGCGCAGCGTCGTGCATGCGCCGATGTCGGATGTGCTGCGCCACATCCGCGACGTCGGCCGCGGCACCCAGGTGCGCCTGATCGAGGTCGAGGACGTGGCCGTGCCGGCGTCGCTGCGCACGGTGTTCGAGTCCGAGGCCGGGCTGCGGCGCATCGTGCGCGTGCGTTCGGTGAACGGCGAGCCCCTGTTCCACGTCGTGACCTACCTGCCGCGGCGCATCGCCGACCGCTTCACGCGCGCCGACCTGCAGCGGCGCCCGATGCTGGAGCTGCTCGGCGAGGCCGGCGTCAGGCTGCGATCGGGCCATCAGGTGGTGGGGGCCGCGGTCGCCGATCCGGTGGTCGCGGAACTGCTGAAGCTGCGGGTCGGCGAGCCGCTGCTGTGGATCCGCCACACCCATTGCGACGAATCGGGCCGCCCGGTCGAGTACCTGGAGCTGCTCGCCTCGGCGCAACGCTTCGAGCTGCACATGGAACTCGACTCCGAGACGCTGCGGCGGGACGCCGCGACCTCCACGAGCACGCCTGAAGCGCCTTAGTGGTTTACCCGCGGTGACGATGTGTGGTCCGCAGTACATGTGCTATCGTTAGTACATGTACTGGACAGCGGCTGCGCGAGGCGATCGCGGATGAGCAGGAACACCCTTTTCGACAAGGTCTGGGAGCGCCACGCGATCGACGTGCTTCCCGAGGGCGACGTGCTGCTGCACGTGGACCGGCATTTCATCCACGACCTGGAGGCCTCGGCGCGCATCTCGCGCATCGTCGGGCGCGGAATTCCCATCCGGCGTCCGGACCTGACCTTCGCCACTCCGGACCACGCGATCTCCACGCAGCCCGGGCGCGACGCCGACACCAGCCGCGTCGGCTCGAGGCTGCTCCACGACATGCGGCGGCTTACCGCGCAGCAGGGCATACGCATGTTCGACCTCGACCAGAGCGGGACCGGCATCGTGCACGTCATCGGCCCCGAACTCGGGCTGACCCTGCCGGGCACGCTGATCGTGTGCGGCGACAGCCACACCTGCACCCACGGCGCGCTGGGCGCGCTGGCCTTCGGCATCGGCTCGAGCGAGGCCGAGCACGTGCTGGCGACCCAGTCCATCCGCCAGCGCAAGCCGGGAGTCATCCAGCTCGCATTCCACGGCCAGCTTCGCCCGGGAGTCACGGCGAAGGACATGATCCTGTACGCGATCGGGCACTTCGGCACCGCGGCGGGACGCGGCTACGCGATCGAATACGCGGGATCCGCGGTTTCGGCGCTGCAGGTCGAGGAGCGCCTGACCCTGTGCAACCTGTCGATCGAGATGGGCGCCAAGTTCGGCATGATCGCCCCCGACGCCAAGGTCTACCAGTGGTTGAAGTCGCGGCGCTACGCACCGACGGGCCAGGCCTGGGAGGCGGCGCTGCGCGACTGGAGCACGCTGGCCAGCGGCGACGACGCCGAGTTCGACCTGCGCCTGGAGATCGACTGCGCGCGCATCGCGCCGCAGGTCACGTGGGGCACCAGCCCCGAGCACGTGATCGGCATCGACGGCCGCGTGCCCGACCCCGACGCGAACCCGCAGCGCAGCGATGGCCTGCGCGAGGCGCTGGACTACATGGGCCTGCGCCCGGGCCAGCCGATCGCCGGCACCCGCATCGACCGCGTGTTCATCGGTTCCTGCGCCAACAGCCGCATTTCCGACCTGCGGGCCGCCGCGGCCGTGGCGGCCGGGCAGCGCGTGGCGCCGCACGTGCAGGCCTGGGTGGTCCCGGGCTCCTTCGAGACCCAGCGCCAGGCCGAGGCCGAGGGGCTGCACGAGGTGTTCCGCGAGGCCGGATTCGAATGGCGCCTGCCCGGCTGCTCGATGTGCCTGGCCGCCAACGGCGAGACCGTCGCGCCCGGCGCGCGCTGCGTGTCGACCTCGAACCGCAACTTCGTCGGGCGCCAGGGCCCGGGGGCGCGCACGCACCTGGCCAGCCCCGCGGTGGCCGCGGCCTCGGCGATCGCCGGCGTGATCGCGGCCCCGACGTCGACTCCTGGAGCGCAATCGGCATGACTCCGTTCACGACCCTGGAAAGCACCGCGGCGCCGTTGCTGAAGGAAAACATCAACACCGACATCATCATCCCGATCGACAAGCTGATCGCCTACCCGCCCGCCGAGCTGGGGCCGTTCTGCTTCGAGGCGTGGCGTTATCGGGAGGACGGTACGGAGCAGCCGGACTTCCCGCTGAACACGCCGCGCTACCGCGGCGCGCAGATCCTGGTGGCGGGACCGAACTTCGGCTGCGGGAGTTCGCGCGAAGCCGCGGTCTGGGCGCTGCTGGCGGCGGGAATCCGCTGCGTCATCGCGCCGGCCTTCGGCGACATCTTCCGCTCCAACTGCTACCAGAACGGCCTGCTGCCGGTGCAGCTCGACGGCGCCGCGTTCGAGGCCGTGCGCGGCCACGTCGAGTCCGGCGAGCCGCCGCGGCTGCTCGTCGACCTGCGCGACTGCACGATCCGCGGCGCCGCCTTCGGCACGCTGCCCTTCACCATCGACCCGAAGCGGCGCCAGGCGCTGCTCGACGGCGAGGATCACATCGACATCACCCTCAAGCACACCGCGATGATCAAGGACTTCGAACACGACAAGGAACGACAGCAGCCCTGGATGGTGCCGGGCGACACGCAGGCGCCGACCCGGCTGCTCATGCTGCCCGGAGACGGCATCGGCCCGGAGATCATGCCCCAGGTGCGACGCGTGGTGGAGTGGTTCGCCGAGCGCCGCAACGTCCCGCTCGAACTCGACGAGGAGCTGTACGGAATCGCCGCGTGGAAGGCGCACGGCCACCTGATGCCCGATCATCTGTGGTCGAAGATCCTGCACGCCGATGCGATCCTGTTCGGAGCCACCGGCTCGCCGGAATACGACGACATTCCCTACGAGATGCGCAAGCAGGACCAGTTGATCCGCATGCGCAAGGAACTGGACCTGTTCACCAACCTGCGCCCGGTGAAGTCGCTGAAGGCACTGCGCGACGCGTCCACCCTGCGTCCCGAGGTGCTCGAGGGCTGCGACATGGTGCTGGTGCGCGAACTCACCGGCGGCATGTACTTCGGCGAGCCGCGCGGGATCTTCGATCTGCCCGACGGCCAGCGTCGCGGCGTGAACACCTGCAGCTACACGACCTCGGAAATCGAGCGCATCGCGCGCGCCGCCTTCGAGCTCGCGCGCACCCGCCGCGGCAAGCTGTGCTCGGTCGACAAGAGCAACGTGCTGGAAGGCGGCCTGCTGTGGCGCGAGACGGTGATCGACCTGCACCAGCGCGAGTACCGCGATGTCGA
>JAKAXL010000128.1 GCA_021816585.1 Pseudomonadota bacterium
CTGCAGCGCGTCGATGAACACGAAGGTGCGAAGGGTGACGTTCACGCGCGGCCCTTCATCGGGTGAGGCTCATGTACAGCATCGGCAGCTTCTCCGGCAGCCGCTCCACCTTGTCGATCACGGTGAAGTTGCGCGGGCCGAAGATGCGCGACACGTACAGGTCGGCATGCGGGTCCAGCGACAGCGCGTAGACGGTGACGCCCTCGCGGCCCAGCGCCTCCACGGCGTTGCGCGTGTCGTGGCGCAGGTACTGCGGATCGCGCACGTCGTTGTCGGCGGGTTCGCCGTCGGTGACCACGAAGCAGATCTTCTTGCGCTGCGGCTGGCGCGCCAGCGCGCTGCCGGCGTGGCGCAGCGCGGCTCCCATGCGGGTCGAGTAGCGCCCCTGCATGCCGGCCAGGCGGGCCTTCGCGAGGTCGGCGTAGGGCTGGTCGAAATCCTTGAAGCGGTAGTAGTGCACGTCGTGCCGGCCGTCGGAGCAGAAGCCGTGGATGGCGAAGGGATCGCCGATGCGCTGCAGCGCCTCGGCCAGCAGCACGGTGGCCGAGCGCGTCAGGTCGAGCACGCTGTAGTCCATGCCGCGCACCTTGTCGTTGCTGGATTCGGACAGGTCCAGCAGCACCATCACCGCCAGGTCGCGCTGCGCGCGCTTGAGGCGCACCATGCAGCGCCCGTCGGGCTGCACGCCCATGCGCAGGTCGGTCATCAGACGCACCGCGGCGTCGAGGTCGATGTCGTCGCCCTCGCGCTGGCGGCGCTGGCGCTGCAGGCCTTGCGGAACCATCGACTCGATGAGGAACTTCAGGCGCGAGGCCACCGGCTTGTGGCGTGCCAGGATGTCGTCGATCAGCGCCATCTCGCCGGTGGGCGCATGGCGCTCCAGCAGCGTCACCCAGTTCGGGCGCTCCAGCTGGATCTGGTAGTCCCACTCGGGGTAGTGGAAGGGTTCGGAAACCGGCGGCCGCCCCTCCAGGGAATTGATGCTGACGCCTTCCTGGTCGAGGTAGAACTCGGTGGGCAGCACCCACACTTCCTGCGCGTCGTCGCCGGCGAACTCGTTGTCGAGGTCGTTGACCATCTCCATCACGCTGACCTTGCGGCGCACCTGGTGCCGCGCCTCCCAGGTCGCCTCCAGCGCCTGCGCCTCGTCGTACTCCTCGAGCTGCCAGACGGCGCGGTTGTCGTCGCGGTAGACGGCGCGCTGCGCGTCCAGGCGCCGGTTGTACTCGGGCAGGCCCAGCTGCGGCAGCGCATGCCCGAGCTCGACCCCCAGGTTCCAGCTCAGCTGGTTGTCCTGCAGTTCCACCTCGGCGCGGAACAGCTCCACGCCGCGCCGAACCCAGGGGTGCGGATCCGCCGGCTCGGTCTCCAGCAGCGCGCGCGCCAGCCGGTTGATCAGGTCGCCGACGCGCCGCGGCTCGCAGGTGTCGAGCGGCGGATGCAGCGCCAGCCAGGATTCGCGCATGTTGGGAAAGCGCCGGATGGCCAGCTGTTCGACGCGCGCGTCCTCGATCAGCTCGACCAGCGCGATCTGCAGCGGCGACAGGGTCTGCATGGACAGCGGGCGCGGCGTGAACACCAGGTGCGCGGTGCAGTGGTTGGCGACGGCGCGATACAGGTCCAGCGCCGCGACCACCTGCTGCGGCGGGGTATCCGGGCCCAGCGGGCGCCAGTCGTCGTAGGCGTCGGCCACGTGCACGACATAGTGCTCGATGTAGGGGCGCAGTCCTTCGCGGCTCTCGTAGTCGCCGGCGGTGGGGCGCAGGAACACGTCGCGTCCCCACATCGCGCGCAGATAGATGTTGAGCCGGCGCTGGATGTTGACGAACAGCGTGCCCTTGCGCTCCTGCTGCAGCACCGACAGCGCGTCGGGGCTGCGCAGCGAGAAGTAGGCGACCTGGCCGTCGAAGTCGGTCTTGTAGGCCTGCGCGCCCCACTGCACCCAGCGCCGCAGGCCTCCCAGCGTGAGCTCGGACAGCAGGCGGTCGAGCTGCTCGAGCATCGGGCGCATGCCGCGCGGCGCCTGCGCCAGCATCAGCGACAGCACGTTGAGGTACTGCCGGAACAGCGCGTCGTCACCCAGGCGCTGCGCGGCCTGCGGGGCGGTGCCGGCGATCAGCGCCAGCACCGCGCCCGAGGTCTTCGAGGCCATCGCCAGCAGGAAGTTCACCAGCTCGGGCAGCACGTCCTCGCCGATTCCCCGCGCCAGCTGCGGCATCGACTGCAGGTAGCTGACCACCAGCTCCTCGCCGCGGCCGAGCTGGTGCAGCGCCACCGCGCCCTTCAGGTAGTTGTCGAGGCCGCGCGGCGAGAAGGCGCGCGAGGCCTCGTTCCACGACGCGCGCAGCAGCTCCTGCGCGCCGCCGGGCAGCTCGTCGTACAGCTCCTGGAACTCCTCCAGATGGATGCTCATCGCGACACGACCGCCCGCCGGCCTCAGAAATAGGTGGTGACGGTCGCGTCCAGCGCGTCGCGCATGTCGGGGTCGTCGGTGATCGGGCGCACCAGCGCCATGCGGCAGGCCTCCTGCGCGCCCACGCCCTGCGCGATCAGCGAGCCGGCGTAGATCAGCATGCGCGTGGACAGGCCCTCGTCCAGCCCGTGGCCCTTGAGGTTGCGCGAGCGCTCGGCGATGTGCACCAGGTTGCGCGCGATCTCCGGCGACACGCCCGACTCGTGGGTGACGATCTCGGTCTCGATGTCGGCCTGCGGGTAGCCGAAGTCCAGCGCCGCGAAGCGCTGCTTGGTCGACTGCTTCAGGTCCTTCATCAGGCTCTGGTACCCGGGGTTGTAGGAGATCACCAGCTGGAAGTCGGCATGCGCATGCAGGATCTCGCCCTTCTTCTCCAGCGGCAGC
>JAKAXL010000064.1 GCA_021816585.1 Pseudomonadota bacterium
CGCCAGCGCCCCGATGGGCCCGACGGTGACGGTGATGCCGGCGCCCGGAATGCCCCTGGAGCAATTCCAGTCGATCGACGCGACCTGCCGCGCGTTCGCGCAGCAGCAGACCGCCGGGTACACCCACAGCGCGACGCAGTCGGGGGCTGTTTCCGGCGCCGCCGGCGCGCTGCTGGGGGCCGCGGCGGGAGCCTTGATCGGCGGCAACCAGAACGGCGCCGCGGTGGGCGCCGGGGTCGGGCTGCTGGCCGGCTCGGCAGGCGGCGCCGGCAACTACAACTCCGAGCAGATGACCGCGCAGCAGGCCTACAACGTCGCCTACAAGCAGTGCATGTACACCAAGGGCGCGCAGGTGCCGGGCTACGCGGCCCCGCGCTATACGCCGCCGCCCCCGCCGCCGCCGCAGGGCTACGCGCCGCAGGCTCCGCAGTACCAGCCGCAGTACCAGCCGCAATATCAGCCGCAGTACGAGTCCCGCTGAGGCGCGGCAAGCCGTGACGGGCCGCGGCGCGGCGGCGCGCGCAGACCGCGTGTGGCCGCGCGGCGGCGGCTATCATGCGCCGCTGTCATGACGGAACCCTCTTTCGACTCGCAACGCGCGCCCCGCGGCAAGTCCGCCGGTGCAAGCGCGCCGCCGCGCGGCAACGGCCGTACGGGCGGCGGCTCGCGCGGCGGGCGTCCGCCGCGGTCGCCTGCGCCGCGCTGGCGCACGGTGCTGCTCGGCCTGTTCCTGCTCGGCGTCGCCGGCGCGCTGTTGCTGGCCTACGCGGCGGTGCTGCTGTGGCCGCGGCTTCCCGATCTCACCGAGGTCACCGACTACCGCCCGGACCTGCCGCTGCGCGTGTACACCTCCAGCGGCACGCTGATCGGCGAGTTCGGTGTGCAACGCCGGGCGGTGATCCACTACGACCAGATCCCGCTGCAGCTCAAGCAGGCGGTGCTGGCCGCCGAGGACGCGCGCTTCTTCGAGCACGGTGCCATCGACTACGCCGGCGTGGCGCGTGCCGCGCTGGCCGACTTCGGCGCCGGCGGCGCGGTGCAGGGTGCGTCGACCATCACGATGCAGGTCGCGCGCGACTTCTACCTGTCCCCCGAGAAGACCCCGCTGCGCAAGCTGGTCGAGACCCTGCTGGCGTACAAGATCGAGGACACGCTGACCAAGGAGCAGATCCTCGACCGCTACATCAACCAGGTGTACCTGGGGCAGCGCGCCTACGGTTTCGCCGCCGCGGCGCAGGTGTACTACGGCAAGCCGTTGCAGCAGCTGAGCCTGGCGCAGATGGCGGTGCTGGCCGGGCTGCCGCAGGCGCCGTCGGCCTACAACCCGCAAAACAGCATGAAGCTGGCGGTATGGCGCCAGCACTACGTGCTCGGGCGCATGCTGGCCTTGCACGACATCACCCGCGAGCAGTACGAACAGGCGCTGGCCGCGCCGCTGGACGTGGTGACCGGCCAGGGCGCGCTGCACTACTCGCTGAACGCCGATTTCGCCGCCGAGATGGTGCGCCAGACCATGGTGGCGCGGTTCGGCGAGGCCGCCTACACCGACGGCTACAAGGTCACGACCACGCTGGTCGACAAGGATCAGCAGGCCGCCAACGACTCGTTGCGCGCCGGGCTGCTGGCCTACGACCAGCGCATGGGCTGGCGCGGCCCGGAGGGGCATGTGGAGCTGCCGGCCGACGGCGCGCGCGAGGCCGCCGCGAAGGCCCTCAGGCGCATGCACGACGTGGGCGGGCTGGCACCCGCGGTGGTGGTGCAGCTGAGCGCGCACGGGGTCGAGGTGCTGCGTCGCGACGGCAGCCTGCAGACCATCAGCGGCGCCGGGCTGGCCTTCTGCCGCCGCGGGCTGGAGCCGCGCGCGCCGAAGGCGCTGCGCATCGTCCCGGGGTCGATCGTGCGCCTGACACGCACCGGCAAGCAGCCGTCGATCGTGCAGGTGCCGCGCGCGCAGTCCGCGCTGGTGTCGCTGCAGCCGCAGACCGGCGACGTGCAGGCCTGGGTCGGCGGTTTCGACTTCACGCACGACAAGTTCGACCACGTCAACCAGGCCTACCGGCAACCCGGCTCGAGCTTCAAGCCCTTCATCTACTCGGCCGCGGTGGCCGAGGGCCTGGCGCCGACCACCATCATCGACGACGAGCCGGTCAGCATCTACGCCGGCCCCGGCCAGCCGCTGTGGCAGCCGCACAACTACGAGAAGACCTCGCTGGGCACGATGCCCGCCTACGAGGCGCTGGCGCGCTCGGACAACATCGCCGCGGTGCGCGTGGTGCTGGCGGTGGGCGTGCCGTACGCGCGCTACCACGCCTCGCAGTTCGGCCTGCCGCTGGACCAGATCCCGCCGTACCCGACGATGGTGCTGGGCGCCGGCAGTTTCTCGCCGCTGCAGATGGCGCGCGCCTACTCGGTGTTCGCCAACGGCGGCTACCTGGTGCAACCCAGGCTGATCGAGAAGATCGTCGACGCCCACGGCGCGGTGGTCTACCAGGCGCCGAAGGTCGTGCTGGGCAGCGCCGACGCGCCGCGCATCATCACCCCCGGCAACGCCTTCCTGCTGACCACGATGATGCAGCAGGTGATCCAGCGCGGCACCGGCGCCGCGGCGCGCGCGCTCGGCCGCCAGGACCTCGCCGGCAAGACCGGAACCACCTCGGATTTCCGCGACGCCTGGTTCGACGGCTTCGACCACGACCGCGTCGCGGTTGCGTGGGTCGGCTACAACCAGCCGCGCAGCCTCGGCCGCGGCGAGCAGGGCGCCGCGGTGGCGCTGCCGATCTGGATGGGCTACATGCGCGTGGCCACGGCCTCCGACCCCGACACGCCGTGGGTGCCGCCGCCCGACGTGGTGCAGGTGCCGGTCAATCCGGCGACCGGTTTCGCATCGATCGGCAGCTACGCCGTACCCGACGCGGTGCAGGGCTACTTCCTCCAGCAATACCCGCCGCTGGACCCCAGCGCGGCGTCGCTGCGGACCTCCGGCAGCAGTTCCTCCGGAGGCTTCCTGAGCAGCCTGTTCGGCGCGCCGCCGGCCGCGCCGAAGCCCGCGCCGCAGCCCTCGGCCCCGGCAGCGCAGTCCGGCACGACGCGCAACGCACCCTACGTGGTGCTGCCCTCGCTCGGGCATTGAGTCGGCCCGAGCATATATTCGCGAAGCCTTATAAACTGTCGTGTGATCCGGGTGGCGGTGACGCGCAAGCGCGCGGCGCCGTCGGTTGCGGAGCCGCCGCGAGGCGGTGCCCGGGGGCCATTCGACCTCCGCAGAAGCGGGCCGGGCTCGTTCCTGCCACGGGGCGTTCAGTAGGAGATCGTGCATGAGCAGCAGGTTTTCGGGCGCGCGCCGGCGTTTCGCCGCGATGGTCGCGCTGACGGCGACGGCCGCCTTCGCCGGCTTCGCGCCCTCCGGCGCGCAGGCCGCCACCGCGTTCCGCTTCACCCCGTATCCGCAGCCGCACGCGGTGCCGGCGCTGTCCTTCCTCGACGCGCAGGGCAAGCCGACCAGCCTCGCCGCCTTCCGCGGCAAGGTGGTGCTGCTCAACGTCTGGGCCACCTGGTGCCCGCCCTGCGTGCGCGAAATGCCCACGCTGAACAAGCTGCAGGAACTGCTCGGCGGCAAGGACTTCGCGGTGCTGCCGCTGTCGGTGGACCGCGGCGGGGTGTTCGCGGTGCGCAGCTTCTACCAGGACAACTTCATCGACCACTTGCCGATCTACGTCGATCCGACGACGAAGGCCCTGGACACGCTGAACATCCTGGGCACGCCGACCACCATCCTGATCGACAAGCAGGGGCGTGAGATCGCACGCACGCTGGGCCCGCAGGACTGGGACCAGCCCAGCGTGATCGCGCAGCTGCGCCACTACATGGCGCAGCCCGGACCGGCCCGCGCGAAGACCGTCGGGAGTTCGTGATGCCCGGCGCCCCGCGGGCGCCGTGGCCGCGCGCGGTGCCGCTGCTGATGGCGGCACGCTTCGCGCGTTCGATCGGCCAGGGTGCGCTGGTCGTCGGATTCACGCTGTACCTGCATGCGCTGGGCTGGGGCGCCGCGCGCATCGGCGCGGTGCTGTCGGGAGCCTTGCTGCTGGCGGTGCTGCTGACCCTGCTCGTCGGGCCGGCCAGCGACCGCCTGGGCCGGCGCCGCTTCCTGCTCGGCTATGAATGCGTGGTGCTGGCCAGCGCGCTGCTTGCGCTGTGCAGCGCGCAGCCGTGGGTGCTGACGGCGGGCGCGCTGCTCGGCGGCTTCGGGCGCGGGGCCAACGGCGCTGCCGGGCCCTTCGGTCCGCTCGAGCAGGCCTGGATGGCGCAGGACCTGCCGGCGTCGGAACGCGCGCGCGTGTTCAGCCTGAACGCCGCGCTGGGCTTCGGGGGCATGGCGCTGGGCGCGCTGCTGGGCGCGCTGCCGGCGCTGTGGCAGCGCGAGCTGCCCGGAGCGCTGGCATTCCGTCCGCTGTTCGTGCTGCCGCTGCTGGGCTCGCTGGCCGGAATGGCGCTGCTGTGGCGCGCCAGGGATGGCGTCGTGCGCGCGGCCGAGCAGCCGGCGCACCAGGCGATCGCCGCCGCGCCCGCGCAGCCGACGCGGCGCGAACAGAACGGCCTGCTGCTGCGGCTCGCGGTGGCCAACACCTTCAACGGGCTGGGCATCGGGCTGGTCGCGCCGTGGATGGCCTACTGGTACGCGCTGCGCTTCGGCCACGGACCGGCCAGCATCGGGCCCGCGCTGGCCGCGGGCTTCGTGTGCGCGGCCTTCGGCGCGCAGCTGGCGCGGCGGCTGGCGCAGCGTGTCGGGCTGGTCGACGCGGTGGTGTACATGCGTGCGGCCGGGCTGGCGCTGCTGCTGGTGACCCCGTTCAGCCCGTGGTTCCTGCTGGCGGCGCTGGCCTGGGCCGTGCGTTCGGCCTTCAACCGCGGCACCGTCGGCGTGCGCCAGGCGCTGGTGGTCGGACTCACCGACGAAAGCCGGCGGGGCCTGGCCGCCACCGTCAACAACGTGTCGGTGATGGTGCCGCGCGCCATCGGCCCGGCATTGTCCGGGCTGATGCTGGCGCGCGGCTGGCTGGTCGCGCCCTTCGTCGTGGCGGGGGTCTTCCAGGGTGCGTACCTGCTGGCTTACCGGGGGTTTTTCGGTGGGATAAGCGCCGCGCGGCCCTGAGTCCGCGTGCATCGCTTATGCTGTGTCGCAGCGCCGCGACCGGCAGTCGGCGCGGTGTCTTCTCCACTGCGCCATGCACGGTCTCGAAGTCACGCTCCTGCTGCTGATCGCGGCCGTCGCCGGTGTCGCGCTGTTCCGCTACCTGCAGCTGCCGGCGATGCTGGGCTACCTGGCCGCCGGCGCGGTGATCGGGCCGAACGCGCTGGGCATCGCGCTGTCGCACGGCGAGGCCCCGCAGGCGGCGCGCCACCTCGCCGAGTTCGGCGTGGTGTTCCTGATGTTCTCCATCGGGCTGGAGTTCAGCCTGGCCCGGCTGCGCGCGATGCGCAGCCTGGTGTTCGGGCTGGGCGCGGCGCAGGTCGGCGCGGTGATGCTGCTGGTGATGCTGGGCAGCCTGCTGCTGGGCTGGCTGGCGCCGGGCTGGTGGCCGCGGCCGCTGGCCTGCGGCATGGTCGCCGGCGGCGTGCTGGCGATGTCGTCCACCGCCATCGTCATGAAGCTGCTGTCGGACCGCCTCGAGCTGGAAAGCGAGCACGGGCGGCACATCCTCGGCGTGCTGCTGTTCCAGGACATCGCCGTGGTCCCGCTGCTGGTGCTGATCCCGGCGCTGGCAACTCCGGGCGCGGCGCTCGGGCGCACGCTGGCGCTGGCCGCGCTGAAGGCGGTGGTCGTGCTGGCGGTGATCCTGCTCGCCGGCGGGCGCCTGCTGCGCCCGTGGCTGAGGCTGGTGGTGCGTCGCCGCTCCGACGAGCTGTTCATGCTGAACATGCTGCTGATCACCCTCGGGCTGGCCTGGCTGACGGAGCTGGCCGGGCTGTCGCTGACACTGGGCGCCTTCCTCGCCGGCATGCTGATCGCGGAGACCGAGTTCCGCCATCAGGTGGAGGCCGACATCCGCCCGTTCCGCGACGTGCTGCTGGGGCTGTTCTTCATCACCATCGGCATGATGCTCGACTGGCGCTACGTGCTGCAGCGCTGGTGGCTGGTGCTGGCCATCGCGCTGCTGGCGCTGCTGGCCAAGGTGCTGCTGGTGGCCGGAATCGAGAAGCTGCGCGGCACCGCGCCGGGAAGCGCGCTGCGCACCGCGCTGTGGCTGGGGCCGGCCGGCGAGTTCGGCATCGTGCTGCTGAACCTGGCCGGCGCCTACGCGCTGATGCCGCCGCAGGTGCTGAGCCCGCTGCTGGCGGCGCTGGTGCTGTCGATGCTGGCGGCGCCGTTCCTCGCGCAGGCCGTCGATCCGCTGGTGCTCAAGCTGGTGGCCTCCGAATGGATGCGCGCGTCGCTGCAGATCACCGACATCGCCAGCAAGACCATCCGCACGCAACACCACGTGCTGATCTGCGGCTTCGGGCGCTGCGGCCAGAACCTGGCGCGGCTGCTGCAGCACGAGGGCGTGGCCTACGTCGCGCTGGACCTCGACCCGGAGCGGGTCGCGCGCAGCGCCGCCGCCGGGCTCAACGTGGTGTACGGCGACGCTGCGCGCCTGTCCAGCCTGCAGGCGGCGGGGCTGGCGCGCGCAGGTTGCGTGGCCATCACCTACGTCGACCGGCGTTCCGCGCTGCGCGTGCTCGACCTCGTGCACCGGCATGCGCCGCGGCTGCCGGTGGTGGTGCGCACGCGCGACGACTCGGGCCTCGACGAACTGCGCGCGGCCGGCGCCACCGAGGTGGTGCCCGAGGTGCTGGAGGGTTCGCTGATGCTGGCCTCGCAGACCCTGGCGATGGTCGGCGTGCCGCTGCCGCGCGTGGTGGCCCGGTTGCGCGAGGCGCGCGCCGAGCGCTACGGCCTGCTGCGCGACTTCTTCCACGGATTCGACGATCCCGCCGGCAGCCTGGAGCAGGGCGAGCAGCCGCGCCTGCGCACGCTGGCGCTGCCGCCGCAGGCGCGCGCCGTCGGGCAGCGGCTGCGCGATCTGCCGCTGCACGGCGCGCTGGTGCTGCAGTTGCGCCGCGCCGACGGGCGCGTGCTGGAGCCCGCCGAGGACCTGGTGCTGGACTCCGGCGACACCCTCGTGCTGTCGGGCTCGCCGCAGCAACTGGCGCTGGCGGAGGACGCCCTGCTCGGCGGGGGCTGAGCTCGGCGGCGCCGGCGGCAAGGTCCGGGGTTGCCTCAGGCCGCCGCAGCCAGCACGGCGCGGTGCACCAGCGCCTCGACCAGCGGCAGCTTGTAGGCGTTGTCCGCCAGCGGCGTGGCCCCCTGCAGCGCGGCGCGTGCGGCGCGCGCGGCAAGCGCCGCGTCGATGCGCCGGCCTTGCAGTTCCTGCTGCGCCGCCAGCGCCCGGTGCGGGCGCGGCGCGACGGAGCCCAGCACCACCGCGGCCTGCGTGCAGGTGGCGTCGGCGCCGAAGTCGAGCCGCACCGCGGCCTCCGCCAGCGGCCAGTCGGACGATTCGCGCTCGCCCTGCCGCAGGTAAGCCATGCGCGACGTACCGGAAGGTCGCGGCAGGTACAGCGCCAGCAGCAGCTCCTGCGGGCGCAGATCGTTCTCGCGCTGCAGCGAGCGCTGCGGGCCGACGAGGAAGTCCTCCAGCGCGAGCCGGCGCGAGCGGCCGCGCGCGTCGGCGAGTTCCACGTCGGCATCCAGCGCCACCAGCGCGGTCGCCGCGGTGGACGGGTGCACCATGGCGCAGCCGGAGTTGTCGAACACCGCGTGGTAGCGGTTGTCGCCGCGCATCGCGAAGCAATGCTCGCCGCCCTTGCGCACGCAGTGCCACGCCGCCGAGCGGAAATACCAGCAGCGCGGGCGCTGCAGCAGGTTGCCGCCGACGGTGGCCACGTTGCGGATCTGCGGGGTGGCACCGGCCCCCACCGCGCCGCACAGCGCCGGGTGGCGCTGCGCCGCCAGCGGGTGCGCGGCGAGCTCGGCCAGCGTGGTCGCCGCACCGATGCGCAGGCTGCCGTCGGGCTGCTCGGAGATGCCCGCGAGCTCCGGCACCGCACGCAGGTCGAGCAGCGCCGCCGGCTGCAGCAACTCTTGCTTCATCAGGTCGAGCAGGTCGATCCCGCCCGCCTTGAGCAGCACGTCGCCGCTGCCCGAGCCGGGCTCGCGCAGCATGGACTGCGCGACGGTGGAGGTGGCCGCCGCGGCGGCCTGCGCCACGGAGCGGGCGCGCTGGTAGTCGAAAGCTTGCATCGTGCCGCGCTCCTCAGGTCGTGCGCTGCAGCGCGCCGAGCACCGCGGCCGGGGTCATCGGCAGCGTGCGCAGGCGCACGCCGAGGGCGTTGTACACGGCGTTGGCGATCGCCGGCGCGGTGGCGATGTTGGCGGGCTCGGCGATGCCGTAGGCGTCGGTGGCGCTGTTGCCCTGGTAGTTCTCCAGCACCACGACGTCGATGCGCGGGGTCTCGCGCACGCCGGCCAGCTTGTACTGCTCGAGGTCGGGGTTGAGCATGCGGGCGTTGCGCGGGTCCAGCACGCGCTCCTCGTACAGCGCGTAGGACAGCCCCATCAGCACGCCGCCGTGCACCTGGCTTTCGAGCTGCAGCGGATTCATCGGGCGTCCGCAGTCCTGCACCGCGACCACCCGCTCCACCCGGATCACTCCGGTGCGCGTGTCCACCACCACCTCGGCGAACTGCACGCCGCCGAGGTCCTGGCGGGCGAGCGCGGCGTCGCCGAAGCGGCGCTTGAAGCCGCCGTAGTCGTCGCTGCGCGAGGCCACCGCGCTGATGCGCTCGGTGCGCAGCAGCGCGGCCGCCTGCGCGAAGCTGATGGCGCCGGCCGGCGCGCCGCGCGGCTCGATGCGGCCGTCGCGCGCCACCAGCTCGTCCGGGTGCGCGCGCAGCGCCGGCGCCGCGGCGCGCAGCAACTGCTGCAGCACCTGCCACGCGGCGGTGCGCGCAGGCGGCGTGATCGACGCCGTGGTGCGGCTGCCGTAGGACGGCGGGCCGGCGGGGAAGTCCGTGTCGCCGATGCGCACCGTGACCTGCTCGGCGCGCAGCCCCAGCACCTCGGCCACCACCTGCGCCAGCACGGTGCGGATTCCGCTGCCGATGTCCTGCACGCTCGACAGCACCTCGACACCGCCGTCGCGCAGCACCCGCACCTCGCAGGAGGAGTCGGTCTGCACGTTGGCCATCCAGGTCGACTGCGCGACGCCGATTCCGCGCCTGAGCACGCCGTCTGCGGCGCCGGCCGGCAGGCGCCGCCCCCAGTCGATGCGCTCGCGCCCGATGCGCCGCTCCTCGCGGCGCACCGGACTGGGGTCGATGCGATCGCGCAGCTCCAGCGGGTCGATGCCGAGGCGCTCGGCCAGCTCGTCCACGGCCTGCTCGACGGCGAAGGCGCCGGGGGTGTTGCCGGGTCCGCGCATCGCGCAGCCGGGTCCGGCGTTGGTGAACACGTCGTAGTGCTCGGCGAGGAAATTCGGGCAGTCGTACAGCGACGCGGCGAAGTCGCCGACCCCGGCGCCGAGCGCCACCCCGGCGCTGCCGTGGCTGTTCAGCGCCATCGCGCTGAGCCGCCCGTCGCGCTTCGCGCCGATGCGCAGGTGCTGCCAGGTCGACGGGCGGTTGCCGGAGTCGGTCTGCTCCTCCTCGCGGTCCAGCACCAGGCGCACCGGGGCCGCGGCGTGGCGCGACAGCAGCACCGCGATGCGCCCGTAGCCGCCCAGCGAGGACTTCGAGCCGAAGCCGCCGCCCATGCCGTCGACCAGCACGCGCACGCGCTCCAGCGGCAAGCCGAAGGACTGCGCCAGCTCGCGCCGCACCCCGGCCGTGAACTGCGTGGACATGTGCACCGTCAGCCCCTGCGGCTGCCAGTCGGCGACGATGGCGTGCGGCTCCAGGCAGCAGTGGGTCTGCACCTGCGTGCGGTATTCGGCCTCGACCACCACGTCGGCCTCGGACATGCCGCGCTCGACGTCACCGCGTCGCTGCACTGCGGGACCGCGCACGTTGCCGTGCAGCGGCAGGTCGGGCGGTGCCGGGTAACCCGACGCGTGCCCGCGCGGCACCGCGTCGCCCTCGTACACCGGCGGCGAGTCGGCGCGCCGCGCCTGCTCCAGCCCGGCCACGCAGGGCAGCACCTCGTAGTCGACGCGGATCCGGCGCAGCGCCTGCCGCGCCAGCTCCGGCGAGGTGGCGGCCACCGCCGCCACCGGCATGCCCACATAGCGCAGGACCTGACGCTGCGGGTTCCCGGGCACGGCCAGCGCCAGCACCGCGCGCACGCCCGGGAGCGCGGCCGCGGCGGAGGTGTCGATGCTCAGCACCCGTGCATGCGCGTGCGGCGAGCGCAGGACCGCCGCAGTCAGCATTCCCGGAAGGCGCACGTCGACGGTGAAGCGCGTGGCCCCGGTGACCTTGGCGCGCGCGTCGAGGCGGCGCACCGGCTTGCCGATCACCGCCAGGCGGTCGTTGGGCGGAAGCGGCGGTGGTTCGTCCGCCGGATATTCGCGGGAGATCTCGTGCAGCCCCGCACCGACGATCCCGGCCGGGAACCGTCCGCGACGCATCGACGGGTCCCGGCTCATGGCCGGCGCTCCGGCGACCCAGCCAGATCGAGCATGGCCTCGAGCACATGCGGATAGCTGCCGCAGCGGCACAGGTGCCCGGCGAGCGCCTGTTTCACCTGCTCGGCGTCGGGACGCGGCGTTTGCTCGAGCAGCGCGGCGCAGCTCATCACCATGCCCGGGGTGCAAAAGCCGCACTGCAGCGCATCGTGCTCGATGAACGCGGCCTGCACCGGGTGCAGCGCGTCGCCGCGCGCCAGGCCCTCGATGGTCGTGATCTCGTGCCCCTCGGCATCCAGCGCCAGCAGCATGCACGAGCACACCGGCCGGCCGTCCAGCCACACCGTGCAGGCCGAGCAGGCCCCGCGGTCGCAGGCGATCTTGGTTCCGCTCAGACCCAGCGGGCCGCGCAGCGCCTCGGCCAGCGTGGTCTCGGGCGCGAGCCGCAGCGCATGGGCTCGGCCATTGACCCGCAGGGTCAGCGCCACAGGCTGGCGCTCGGGCGGCGCCGTCGCCTGCGTTTGCGCGGCCGCGGCGGCGACCGGGGCGACCCCGGCGATGAAGGCTTCGGTCGACGCCAGCGCCGTGTCCTTCAGGAAGCTGCGACGCGACAAGGTCTCGGACATGGGACGGTACTCCCTGCGTGCGCGCCGCCGACGCGGCGCCCGGTGGCCATTGTTGGACCGCGCGATTGGGGTGCGCCGGGCCGGGCCGCGCCGGGCTTGATCTGCCGCAGCCCGGGGTCGGACGGGCTATTCGCCGCGGCGCCGCGCAGCGGTGTAGACTGTATGAACATCCAGTATGTTCCCCGCCGCCATGCGCCGCAGCGTTCCCATCCTCCCCGCCACCGGGCTGCCCGATGCGCCGGCCTCGGCGCCCAAGGGGCGCGGCACCGGCGTGGCCGTCGCGCACCGCTTCCAGGCGCAGGGCCGTGAACAGGCGGACGACGGCTGGGGCCCCGGCGCGGGCGACACCGATGCCGACGAGGCGGCCGCCGGCGCGCCGCGCACCGAGGTGCGCGAGCAGCGCGTGGGCTCGCTGATCAGCCGCAACGACTCGCCCGACATCCCCTTCGAGCTGTCGATCAATCCCTACCGCGGCTGCGAGCACGGCTGCATCTATTGCTACGCGCGCCCGACCCACGCCTACCTCGACCTGTCGCCGGGGCTGGACTTCGAGACCCGGCTGGTGGCCAAGGTCAACGCCGCCGACGTGCTGCGGCGCGAACTCGGCGCGCGCGCCTACCGCCCCAGCCCGATCGCCATCGGCAGCGTGACCGACGCCTACCAGCCGGTGGAGCGGCGCCTGGGCATCACGCGGCGCATCCTCGAACTGCTCGGCCAGACCCGCCACCCCTACACGGTGATCACCAAGTCGGCCGGAATCGAGCGCGACATCGACCTGCTGGCCGAGGCGGCCGCCGCGCAGCGCGCCCACGCCGCGCTGAGCATCACCACGCTGGACCCGGCGCTGGCGCGCATCCTCGAGCCGCGCGCCGCCTCGCCGCAGCGCCGGCTGCAGGCGCTGCGCCGGCTCAGCGAAGCCGGGGTGCCGGTGGCGGTGGGAATCGCGCCGGTCATCCCCTTCATCAACGACGGGGACATCGAGGCCATCGTGCAGGCCGCCGCCGAGGCCGGCGCCTGCGCCGTCTTCCACATCGTGCTGCGCCTGCCGTGGGAGGTCGCGCCCTTGTTCCGCCACTGGCTGCAGACCCATTTTCCGCAGCGCGCCGAGCGGGTCATGGCGCGCGTGCAGGACCTGCACGGCGTGGCCGAGGCCGAACGCCAGGCGCACGACGGCCACGCCCCGCGTGACTACAGCGCCGGCTTCGGCAGCCGCATGCGCGGGCAGGGCCCGTGGGCGCAGCTGCTGAGCCAGCGCGTGGCACGCGCGGCGAGGCGGGCCGGCATGGCGCAGCGCATGCCGGCGCTGGACTCCAGGGGATTCATCGCGCCGCGGGATCTGGTGCAGCCGAGCTTGTTCTAGCGAGATCCGCGCGTCGGCGCGCCAGCCGCGCCTCGGCAACAATGTCGTGATGGACTTCGCGATCTTGTTGGTGGGCGGTGCGCTGATGGGGCTGGGCGGCGTGCTGGTGCGGCTGGCCGGGGAGGTCGGCGTGGGGCCTTTCGCCAGCGCCTTCTGGCGCATGGGCCTGGCTTCTGTGGTGCTGGTCGCATGGGCGGCGTGGGAGGGCCTGCGCGCCGGACGGCGCGCCCGCGCGGCGCCCGACGCCGAGCTGGAGCCGGCGCTGGAGCAGCCGGCACCGGCCGTTCCGGTGTGGTTTCGCGGCTGGTCGCAGCCGGCGCTGATCGGGCTGGCCGCGGCCATGTTCGCCGCCGACCTGATCCTCTATCACCTGGGGCTGTTCTGGACCACGGTGGCCAACGCCA
>JAKAXL010000012.1 GCA_021816585.1 Pseudomonadota bacterium
CGATCTCGCTTCTCCTGGTGGTTCACGCAACTGATGCACCAGTTCCCCGAGCAGGGCGAGATCCACGCCAAGTTCCAGCAGGCCGAACTCGAATACCTGCTGCATTCCGAAGCCGGCAAGCGCACCATCGCCGAGAACTACGTCGGCCTGCCGCTGGATTTCGGCGACTGACGCGTTGCGCGCGGGGTGCGACAATGCGCCGCATGTCGCGCCTGCCCTTCACCCGATTCGCCGCTGCCGCGGCGCTGGTGCTGCTCGGCGCCGGCGCGACGCCGGCACTGGCGGCGCTGGGCGGGCCGCCGGACTGCGTGCGCTTCGGGCTCATCGCGTCGAAGCTGCAGGCGGACTTCCTGGCCGGGCGCAGCTTCGCACAGGCGCGGCAGGACGGCCTGGCGCTGCTCGGGCCCGAGCACCCGTACCAGGCGCAGGTGCTGCAGCGCATCGCGCGCGCCATCTACAGTGCCCCCGACAGCCGCGCCTTCAGCCCGCAGGCGCGCGCCGCTCAGGTGCAGGGCGAGTGCCTGCAGGCGCGCGCGCAGATGCAGCGCCAGCCGCAGCGCTGAGCACGCCGGCCGCGCACCGACTCAACGAGCGGCGGCCGGCGGCGCCGCGACGCCGGTTTCCAGCAGGCCGGCCTGCAGGCGCAGCAACGCGGCGCTGCGCGCGGCGTCGAAGCGCGCCTGCAGGGCCTGGCGTTGCACATCCAGCAGGTTGCGCTGCGCCAGCAACCACTGTTCGATCCCGGCCTCGCCCAGGCTCCATGCGCGCAGCGTGCGCGCCGCGGCGAGCTGCTGGCGCTGCAGCGCCAGCCGCAGCGCGTGCGCCGCGTCGGCCTGCGCGGCGGCCTGCACGCGTAGTTCCTCGGCGCGTTGCAGGACCTGTGCCTGCACCTCGTGCAGGCGCCACTGCGCGGCGTCGAGCTCGGCCAGCGCCGAGCGTTCGCGCGCCTGGCGTGCGGCGCCGCCGAAGGGCACTTGCAGCTGCAGCCCGACGATGCGCTCGCGCCCGCCGCGCTCGGAACCGAGGTAGGCGCCCAGCGTGGGCTGCGGGGTGCGCGCGGCGCTGGCCTGGTCGGCCAATGCCTGCGCCTGGCGCAGCGCGCCACGCGCCTGCGCCATCAGGGCGCTGTGCTCGAGCAGGCGCTGGCGCAGCGCGGCGTCGTCCAGCCGCGGCACGCGCAGGCTGGGCGCGCTGTCGGGATCGCCGCGCAGCAGCGGGTCGGCGGCCAGCAGCGGCCAGCGTGCCTGCAGCGCCGCCAGCAGGCTGTCGGCGCGACCGCGCGCGAGCAGCCAGGCCGACTCGGCGCGCGCCTGTTCGGCATCGATCTGGTCGAATTCGAGGCGGCTGGCGTCGCCCAGCGCGAGGCGCTTGCGAACCGCTTCGGCCTGGCTGCGCAGCAACTGCGCATGCGCGAGCGCGCTGGCCGCATCGGCGCGCGCCAGCTGGGCGTCGAACCAGGCCTGCAACAGCTGTTCCTGCAAGCCGCGGCGCGCCACCTGCAGCGCGGCCTGCGAGCTCTGGCCCAGCGCGCCGGCCAGGCTGGCGTCGGCTCGCGCCTGCGAGGGCAGGCGCAGCGGGCGGCTGAGCAACAGCTGCCATTCGTCGTAGCGGCCGTTGTCGGGGGGCTCGTCGACATTGCGCTGCTGCAGCTGGGCCTGGGCGGTGAATTCCTGCGAGCCGGCGCGCAGCGCGTCGCCCTGCGCGGCGGCCGCGCCCTGCAGCGCCCGCGCCTCGGCCAGCGCCGGCGAGCGCGCCAGCAGCTCGCGCAGCAGCGCCGCGCGCGGCAGCGTGGGTTGCGGCAGCGACGCCGCGCCCGCGGCGCTGTCGGAGGGCGCGGGCAGCGGTGGCTGCGCGGCGGCCGAGGCGGCCTGCGCGGGCACCTGCACGGGCGCCGCCGGCACCGCCGGCACAGCCAGCGCGGCGGCCAGGCAGGCCGCAGCCGGCAGGAATCGGGCGAGGCGCGTCATGGCGTGTCCTCCGGGTTCGAGGAGGCGTGCGCGCGCTCGCTGCTCGGCACGCCGAAGCGCGCGAACAGCAGCGGCAGCAGCACCAGGGTCAGCACGGTCGAGCTGACCAGGCCGCCGACCACCACCACGGCCAGGGGCTTCTGGATCTCCGAGCCGGGACCGCTGGCCGACAGCAGCGGGATGAGTCCCAGCGCGGTGATGCTGGCGGTCATCATGACCGGGCGCAGGCGTCGCATCGCGCCGTCGTGCACGGCCTGCGCCAGCGGCATGCCGCGCTGCAGCAGCTCGTTGAAATGGCTCACCAGCACGACGCCGTTGAGCACGGCGATGCCGAGCAGCGCGATGAAACCCACCGAGGCCGGGACCGACAGGTACTCGCCGCTGGCCCACAGCGCGAGCACGCCGCCGACCAGCGCGAAGGGAATGTTGGCGAACACCAGCACCGATTGGCGCAGCGAGCCGAAGGTCGCCATCAGCAGCACGAAGATCAGCCCCAGCGCCAGCGGCACGACGAGTCCCAGGCGGGCCGCGGCGCGCTGCTGGTTCTCGAACTGACCGCCCCATTGCAGGCGCACGCCCGCGGGCAGCTTGACCTGGGCGGCGACCGCGCGCCGGGCCTCGTCGACGAAGCCGACGAGGTCGCGCCCGCTGACATTGGCCTGCACCGAGGCGAAGCGGCTGCCGTCCTCGTGCGTGACCAGCACCGGACCCTGGGTCAGGCGCAGCTGCGCCAGTTGCGACAGCGGCCAGTTGCGACCGTCGGGACCGGTGATGCGCAGGTCGGCGAAGGCCTGCGGGTTGTCGCGCAGCCCGGGGCCGCCGCGCAGCAGCAGCGGGGTGCGGCGCACCCCTTCGAGCACCATGCCCACTTGCTGGCCCTCGACCAGCGCGCGCAGGTCGCGCTGCAGGGTCTCGACGTCGAACCCGGCGCGCCCGGCGGCCAGCCGGTCCACGTCCACCGTCAGGTACTGCACGCCCTCGGTGCGCGCGGCCAGCACGTCCTGCGCGCCCGGCAGCGAACGCAGCACCCGCGCCACCTGCTGCGCCAGGTCGCCGAGCTGCCGCAGGTCGGGGCCGTAGATCTTCACGACCAGGTCTCCGCGCGATCCGGTGAGCATCTCCGACACGCGCATCTCGATCGGCTGCGTGAAGGTGTAGTCGAGCCCGGGAAAGCGCTGCATGACCTGGCGGATCGCCGCGATCACCTGCGCCTTGTCGCCGCGCCACTCCGAGGCCGGCTTGAGCACCAGGAAGGTGTCGGTCTCGTTGAGCCCCATCGGGTCCAGCCCGAGGTCGTCCGAGCCGCTGCGCGCGACGATGGCGCGGATTTCCGGAACGTCGCGCAGCAGCGCGCGCTGCACCCGCAGGTCCAGCGCCGCGGTGGCTCCCATGTTCACCGAAGGCAGCTTCTGCAGCTGCAGGATGATGTCCCCTTCGTCGAGCGTGGGCATGAAGGTCTTGCCGACCCGCGTATAGGCCACCCCGGCCGCCACCAGCGACAGCAGGGCCAGCGCGACCACGATGCGCGTGTGGGCGAAACTCCAGTCGAGCACGCGCCGGTAGCCGGCCGACAGCACGCGCACCAGCCAGGGGTCGCGGTGCGCCATCTTGCGCAGCAGCATCGACGCCAGCACCGGCACCGTGGTCAGCGCGATCAGCAGCGACGCCGTCAGCGCGAACACGATGGTCAGCGCCACCGGCCTGAACAGCTTGCCCTCCAGTCCCTGCAGCGACAGCAGCGGCAGGAACACGATGCCGATGATCGCCACCCCCGACAGCACCGGAGTGGCGACCTCGGAGACGCCGCGCAGCACGCGCGCGAGGCGGTCGCTGGTCGCCGCCCCGGCGTCCGGATCGGCGGCGTGCGCGGGGTCGTGGCTCATGTGGTTGACCAGGTTCTCCACCACCACCACCGCGGCGTCGACCAGCATGCCCAGCGCGATCGCCAGCCCGCCCAGGCTCATCAGGTTGGCCGACAGCCCGGCCCAGCGCATCAGCAGGAACGTCGCCAGCGCCGACAGCGGCAGGGTCAGCGCCACGACCAGCGCGGCGCGCCAGTTGCCGAGGAAGGCCAGCAGCATCACCACCACCAGCACCACCGCCTCCATCAGCGCGCGGGTGACCGTGCCGACCGCGCGCTGCACCAGCTGGCTGCGGTCGTAGAACACGCGCAGGGTCATGCCCTGCGGGAGCCGCGGCTCGATTTCCGCCAGGCGCTCTCGTACTCCGGCGATGACCTTCGAGGCGTTGGCGCCGCGCAGCCCGAGCACGATGCCCTCGACCGCTTCGCCGCGCCCGTCCTCGGTGACGATGCCATAGCGCGTGCTGCTGCCGATGCGCACCTGCGCGACGTCGCCCACGCGCACCACACCGGCGGCGGAGGCGCCGATCACGGTGGCGCGGATGTCGGCGACGTCGCGGTAGGCGCCCTGCACGCGCACGATGCGCGTCTCCTCGCCTTCGTCGAGGCGTCCGGCGCCGTCATTGCTGTTGTTGGTCTGCAGCGCCGCGCGCAACTGCTCCAGGCTCACGCCGTGGGCGGCCATGCGCGACGGATCGGGCTCGACCTCGAACACCCGCACGTCGCCGCCGAGCATGTTCACGTCGGCCACGCCGGGTACCGTGCGCAGCGCGGGGCGGATCTGCCATTGCAGCACGCTGCGCTTTTGCTGCAGGTCGGCCGGCCCCTCGATGGTGAACATGAACAGGTCCGACAGCGGCGTGGTGATCGGCGCCAGCCCGCCCTGCGCCGAGGCCGGAAGCTCGGCGCGCGCGTTGGCCAGCGCCTCCGACACCTGCTGGCGCGCCCAGTACACGTCGGTGCCTTCCTCGAAGTCCACCGTGATGTCGGCGATTCCGTACTTGGAGATCGAGCGCACGATCCGCTTGCGCGGGATTCCCAGCACCTCCTGCTCGATCGGCAGCACGATGCGGGTCTCGACCTCCTCGGGCGTCATGCCCGGGGCCTTCATGATCATCTTCACCTGCGGCGACGACACGTCGGGGAAGGCGTCCACCGGCAGCGCGCGCCACGCGAACACGCCGCCGACGGCCAGCGCCAGGGTCGCGCCCAGCGTCACCAGGCGCTGGCGCAGCGCGGCATGGGTGAGGGCGTGCAGCAGTTTCACGGCCGCATCCCCGCGGCGGACTTGATCGCCGCCACGCCGCTTGCGGCGATCGACTCGCCGGCATGCAGCGGGCCGGACACGATCACCGCGTCGGACAGGCGCGACACCGTGTGCACGGGCACCACGCGAAAGCCTTGCGGCTGGGCCAGCAGCACCACTTCACGCCCGCCGATGCGGGTCAGCGCCGACGGCGGCACGGCGTACAGGCCGGGGCGTGCAGGCAACTGCACGCGCGCCTGGGCGAGGGCGCCGGCGCGCAGGCTGCCGGGGCGGCTCAGGCTGGCGCGCAGCACCACGCTCTGGCCGGACGACAGCGCCGGCGGCACCGCCAGCAGCACGCCGCGCGCATCGGCCTGCTCGATGTCGACCGCGGCGCCGGCGCGAAGCTCGGCAGCCTGCGCCGCGGTGGCGTCGATTTCCAGCGCCAGCATGTCCGGACGCACCACATGGAACAGCGCGGTGCCGGCGTCGACGCGCTGCCCGGGCAGCGCATGGGCCTGCGCCACCACGCCGTCGATCGGCGCCAGCAGGCGCACCCGGCCGTCGATGCCGGCGCCGCCGCCGAGCAGGCGCAGCGCCAGCTCGCGCTCGTGCAGCAGCGAGGCGGCCTGGCGCTGCTGCGCGGCCGCGGCCTGCGCGCGCGACTGCGCGATGACGCCTTCGCGCAGCAGCGCGCTGTCGCGCTCGCTCTGGCGTCGTGCGAGTTCGTAGCGGGTGCGCGCGTCGTCGCGTTCGCGCTGCAGCCGCGCCACCTCGCTGCTGCGCATCTCGCCCAGCAGCTGGCCGCGGCGCACGGCGTCGCCGGGGGCCGCGGCCACGCGCGTGAGCACTCCGGAACTGGGCGCGGCGACCACCGCCTGCGCGGCCGCAGGCACCACCACGCGCGCCGGCAGGCTCAGGCTCGCCGATGCGCTGGCGCGCACCTCCGCCACGCGCACGCCGAGCGCGGCGCGCTGCGCCGTGTCGATGGCGATGAAATCGGCGGCGGGCGCCGAGGCGGTGACCGCCGGCGTCGAAGCGGGGGCCGCGGGCGCCGGCAGCGGCAGAAGCCCCAGCAACAGCAGCGGAAGTGCCGCGCGGGTGCGGCGTCGCAGCGCTGCGCCGTGCGGTGGACGGGTTCGCGGGTTCATGTGCGTTCTCCGTGGACCGGAGCGCGCGTGCGCGCGGCGGCGCGTCCGGCGATTCCGGCCCGGGCGGGCGTTGTGGGGTGTCGTGGACTTGTGTCGCGGGGTCGTCGCGCAGGCTGCGCAGCGCTGCGCGCGCCCGGGCCGCCCGCAGCCGATCCATAAGCACACTGTACGAAATGCAACCAAAAGAAACCTTGTGGCGCATCAAGGCGGCCGGTGCATGGCGCGCGGCTCACGCTACGATGCCCGCACGGCGCGCCGCGCGGGCGGCGCGTGCCACCCAGCAGGAGACAACGCCATGCAGGCCGCCGTGCCGCCATCCGATCCCGCAGCCGGTTTCGGCTTCCAGTCCGTCGCGCACATCGAGGCCGGAATCGGCGCGCTGGCGCGCCTGGGCGAGCTCGCCGCGGGTTTCGCGCCGCCGCAAGCGGCGCCGGTCGCGATGCTGGTCACCGACCCCGGGGTGCGTGGTGCCGGGCTGCTGGAGCCCGCGCTGCAGGCACTGCGCGAGCAGGGTTACCGGACCGAGGTCTACGACCATGTCGTCGCCGATCCCTCCGAGCAGGTGGTGCTGCAGGCCTGCGCGCAGGCGCGCGAGGCCGGCGCCGGGGTGGTGATCGGTTTCGGCGGCGGCAGCAGCATGGACGTGGCGAAGATCACCGCCTGCCTGGCCCATCCGCACAACGCCTTGCAGCTCGCGCAGCTGTACGGCGTGGAAAGCGTGCGCGCGCGGCGCCTGCCGCTGCTGCAGGTGCCGACCACCGCGGGCACCGGCTCCGAGGTCACGCGCGTGGCCATCGTCACGACGGGAGCCAGCACCAAGTCGGGAATCGTCAACCGTGCCCTGCTGGCCGATGCCGTGCTGCTCGATGCGCAGCTGACCCGCGCGCTGCCGGCCGCGGTCACCGCGGCCACCGGAATCGACGCGATGGTGCACGCGATCGAGGCCTACACCAGCGCGCGTCGCAAGAATCCGCTGTCGGACATGCTGGCGCGCGAGGCGCTGCGCCTGCTCGGCGCGAACCTGCTGCGGGCTGTCGGGCATGGCGACGACCTGCAGGCTCGCGAGTCCATGCTGCGCGGTGCGATGCTGGCCGGCATGGCCTTCGACAACGCGCCGGTGGCCGCGGTGCATGCGCTGGCCTACCCGCTGGGCGGGCTGCATCACCTGCCGCACGGGCTGAGCAACGCGCTGGTGCTGCCGCACGTGCTGCGCTTCAACGCCGAGGCCGCGGCGACGCAGTACGCCGAACTGGCGCGGGAGCTGCTGCCGGGGCAGGACGGCGACACGACGCAGCGCGCGCAGGCGATGATCGAGCACATGGCCGGGCTGTGCGCGGGCAGCGGCCTGCCGACGCGGCTGCGCGACTGCGGCATCGAGCGCGCCGGGCTGGCGCTGCTGGCGCGCGAGGCGATGGGCCAGCAGCGTCTGCTGCAGAACAACCCGCGACCGCTGCTCGAGGCCGACGCGCTGGCGATCTACGAGGCGGCGTTCTGATGCCGGGGCCGGCGGACACGGGCCAGGCCCAGGCCTGCGCGGTGTTCCCGCACCGGGCCGCGGTGGACACGCGCTGGGGCGACAACGACGTCTACGGCCACATCAACAACGCGGTGTACTACCAGTACTTCGACAGCGTGATCAACGCCTACCTGATCGAGCAGGGCGGGCTCGACATCCACGACTCCGACATCGTCGGGTTCATCGTGCACTCGGAGTGCGACTACCTGGCGCCGGTGGCGTACCCGGGCCGGCTGGAGGTCGGCGTGGCGGTGGAGCGCCTGGGCAACTCCTCCGTCACCTACCGCCTGGGGCTGTTCGATCCGCGCGCCGCGCGGCCCGACGAGCCCTGCGCGCTGGCGCGCATGGTGCACGTGTTCGTGCGCCGCGCCGACTCGCGCCCGGTGCCGATCCCGCAACGCCTGCGCCAGGCGCTGCAGGCGCTGCAGGGCGCCTGAAGGCGCCCCGCCGGCTCAGCTCGGGCAGTACAGGTCGACGTACTCGTGCACCGGCATCTGCGCCAGGCGCGCGGTGTCGAGCGAGGCGTGGGCGATGGCGTGCTGCTGCTTGGCGGCGAAGCGGCGGGCCAGGTTGGTGCGGAACTTGGCCTCCAGCAGCGGGATGCCGTCGGCGCGGCGGCGCTTGTGGCCGATCGGGTACTCGACCACCACCTCGGGCAGCGTGCTGCCGTCCTTCAGGCGCACGCTCAGCGCGTTGGCGATGGAGCGCTTGTCGGGGTCGTGGTAGTCGGCGGTGAACTGCGGATCCTCGACGCATTCGATGCGCTCGCGCAGTGCGTCGATGCGCGGGTCGGCGGCCACCGCGTCCTCGTAGTCGGACGCGGTCAGGCGCCCGTGCAGCAGCGGCACCGCCACCATGTACTGGATGCAGTGGTCGCGGTCGGCGGGGTTGTGCAGCGGGCCCTTCTTGTCGATGATGCGCAGACAGGCCTCGTGGGTGCGGATGGTGATGTGCTCGATGTCGTCGGCGCTGCGCCCGGCGGCGGCCAGCTGCGCGTGCAGGCTCATCGCCGCCTCCACCGCGGTCTGCGAATGGAACTCGGCCGGGAAGCTGATCTTGAACAGCACGTTCTCCATCACGTAGGAGCCGTAGCCGCGCTGGAATCGGAAGGGCTTGCCGCCGAAGCTGACGTCGTAGAAGCCCCAGGTGGGGGCGCTCAGCACCGAGGGGTAGCCCATCTCGCCGGTGCGGGCGATCAGCGCCAGGCGCACGCCGCGGCTGGTCGCGTCGCCGGCGGCCCAGCTCTTGCGGCTGCCGGTGTTGGGGGCGTGGCGGTAGGTGCGCAGCGACTGCCCGTCGACCCAGGCCAGCGAGATCGCGTTGATCAGTTCGTCGCGGCTCAAGCCCAGCAGGCGCCCCACCACCGCGGTGGTGGCGACCTTCACCAGCACGACGTGGTCCAGCCCGACCTTGTTGAACGAGTTCTCCAGCGCGATCACGCCCTGGATCTCGTGCGCCTGGATCATCGCGTTGAGCACGTCGCGCATCAGCAGCGGCGCGCGTCCGGCGGCCACCGCGCTGCGGCTGAACCAGTCGGCCGCCATCAGGATGCCGCCCAGGTTGTCCGACGGATGGCCCCATTCGGCGGCCAGCCAGGTGTCGTTGAAGTCCAGCCAGCGGATCATCGCGCCCAGGTTGAAGGCCGCCGCTACCGGGTCGAGCTGGTAGGGCGTGCCTGGCACCTTCGCGCCATGCGGCACCACGGTGCCGGGAACCACCGGGCCCAGCAGCTTGGTGCAGGCCGGGTACTCCAGCGCCTCCAGTCCGCAGCCCAGCGTGTCGATCAGGCACAGTCGCGCCGTCTCGAAGGCCAGGCCGTGGAACTGGGTGTGATCCAGCACGTAGTCGGCGATGTCCGCCAGCACCTGGTCGGGCGCGGGGCGGTTGTTGGAGATATGCGTGGACATGCTCGGTTCTCGAAAGTGGAAGGGGTGAAGGGGGCTCAGGCGCGCTGCGCCAGCGGCACGAAGGACTGGTCCTCGGGTCCGACGTAGTTGGCGCTGGGGCGGATGATCTTGCCGTCCTGGCGTTGCTCGATGACGTGCGCCGACCAGCCGGAGGTGCGCGAGATCACGAACAGCGGCGTGAACATCGAGGTCGGAACGCCCATCAGGTGGTAGCTGACGGCGGAGAACCAGTCGAGGTTGGGGAACATGCGCTTGATGTCCCACATCACGCTTTCCAGGCGCTCGGCGATCGCGAACAGCCGCATGTCGCGCTGCTCCTCGCTGAGCTGGCGGGCCACCGCCTTGATCACCTTGTTGCGCGGGTCGCTGACCGTGTAGACCGGGTGGCCGAAGCCGATCACCACCTCCTTGTTGCCGACGCGGCGGCGGATGTCGGCCTCCGCCTCGTCGGGCGACGCGTAGCGGCTTTGCACCTCGAAGGCGACCTCGTTGGCGCCGCCGTGCTTGGGACCGCGCAGCGCGCCGATGCCGCCGGCGATCGCCGAATACATGTCGGAGCCGGTCCCCGCCACCACGCGCGAGGTGAAGGTGGAGGCGTTGAACTCGTGCTCGGCGTACAGGATCAGCGAGGTGTGCATCGCGCGCACCCACGACGGCGGCGGCCGGCGCCCGTGCAGCAGGTGCAGGAAATGCCCGCCGATGGAGTCGTCGTCGGTCTCGACGTCGATGCGCCGGCCGTTGTGGCTGTAGTGGTACCAGTACAGCAGCGCGGAGCCCAGGCCGGCCATCAGGCGGTCGGCGATGTCGCGCGCACCCGCCAGGTTGTGGTCGTCCTTCTCGGGCAGCACGCAGCCCAGCACCGACACCGCGGTGCGCAGCACGTCCATCGGGTGGCTGGCCGCCGGCAGCGACTCCAGGGTCTGGCGCAGTGCCGCCGGCAGTCCGCGCAGCCCCGCCAGGCGCGTCTTGTAGGCGGCCAGTTCGGCCGTGCTGGGCAGCTTGCCGTGCACCAGCAGATGGGCGATTTCCTCGAATTCGCAGGTCTCGGCCAGGTCCAGGATGTCGTAGCCGCGGTAGTGCAGGTCGTTGCCGGTGCGCCCGACCGTGCAGATCGCGGTGTTGCCGGCGACCGTGCCGGACAGCGCGACGGACTTCTTGGGCTTGAAACCGGGAGTGGTGGGGGCTTCGCTCATGGTGCCTTGCTCCTGTGGGCGGGTCATTGCGGGTTGCGGCGTCCGGCGAACATGTCGTCCAGGCGCTGCTCGTAGCGGTGGTAGCCGATGCGTTCGTAGAGTTCGTCGCGGGTCTGCATGGTGTGCAGCACCGAGCTCTGCGTGCCCTCGCGCCGCACGGTCTCGTAGACGTTCTCCGCCGCCTTGTTCATGGCGCGGAAGGCCGACAGCGGATACAGCGCGATGGCCACTCCCACCGAGCGCAGTTCGTCCAGCGTGAACAGCGGGGTCTTGCCGAACTCGGTGATGTTGGCCAGCACCGGAACGCCCAGCGCGTCGACGAAGCGGCGGTAGGTGGCGAGGTCGGGAACGGCCTCGGCGAAGATGCCGTCGGCACCGGCCTCGACGCAGGCCAGCGAGCGCTCGATCGCGCGATCGACCCCTTCGACGGCGATGGCGTCGGTGCGCGCCAGCACGAAGAATCCGGAGTCGGTGCGCGCATCGGTGGCGGCCTTCACGCGGTCGGCCATCTCCTGCTGCGCGACGATCTCCTTGCCCGGGCGATGGCCGCAGCGCTTGGCGCCGACCTGGTCCTCGATGTGGCAGGCGGCGGCGCCGAACTTGATCAGCCCCTTGATCGTGCGCGCGATGTTGAACGCGCTGGGGCCGAAGCCGGTGTCGATGTCGACCATCAGCGGCAATTCGCACACGTCGGTGATCCGCCGCACGTCGGTGAGCACGTCGTCCAGCGTGTTGATGCCCAGGTCGGGCATGCCCAGCGAGCCGGCGGCCACGCCGCCGCCCGACAGGTAGATGGCTCGGTAGCCGGCGCGCTGCGCCAGCAGCGCATGGTTGGCGTTGATCGCGCCGATGACCTGCAGCGGGCTTTCCTGCGCCAGCGCGGCGCGAAACAGGGATCCGGGAGATTTCATGGCAGCAAGGGGGTGGACGGGTCGATGCGCAGTGTCGTGCAAGGAGCGTGCCATCCGCCGGTGCCGGTGCTCGGCGTCGCGCAAGTGACGGATTTCACGGGCTTTGTGTGGCGGCGGGCACAGTCGGGTGTCGCAGGGGTGTCGCAGGATGGAAATGCGTGTTTCAATTGTGAAACACGTCTGTGGAACATCGGTCTCATGTCCGTCAACCCCGCCGTCACGCCCGCCGCCCCCGATTCTGCGCCGCGCATCCTGGCCATCGGATTCCTGCGCCTGAAGCAACTGTTGTACGAATTGGCCCCGGAGTACGCGCTGCGCGCGCGGGTCGACGTCGTCGACCGCGGCTTCGACGAGGCGCTGGCCGAGATCGAGTCCCGTCGCGCCAGCGAAGGCGTCGACGTGCTGGTGGCCGCGGGCCTGCATGGCGACTTCCTGCGCAGCCGCACCGACCTGCCGGTGGTGATGGTGAAGGTCGGCGGCTTCGGGCTGATGCTGGCGCTGGCGCACGCACGCAGCCTGTCGAGCCGCATCGCGCTGGTCAGCTTCGGCACCGAGCGCGACGAGGTCGAGCAGTTCAGCCGCGGTTTCGGGCTGGATATCGAGCAGCGCAGCTACCGCAGCGAGACCGATGCCGCCGCCTGCGTGCGCGAGCTGCGCGACGCCGGCATCGAGGTCGTCGTCGCACCGGGCATGGTGCTCGACCACGCCGAGAAACTGGGCATGCGCGGCGTGCTGCTGTATTCGCACGACGCGGTGCGCGCGGCCCTCGACGACGCGGTGGAGATCGCGCGCGCGGCGCGCATCGCGGCGGCCAAGCGCGAGCGCCTGAACACCATCCTGGAGCAGTTGCGCGACGGCGTGGTCGCGGTCGACGAAGCCGAGCGCATCGAGGCCGTGAACCCGCCGATGCAGCGCCTGCTCGGGCGCACGCGCCAGCAACTGCTCGGGCGCGTGCTCGGCGACGTGGCTCCGGAGTTCACGCTCGCGCGCACGCTGCGCGACGGGGTCGAGCAGGCCGAGGACATCGTGCGCTTCGGCGCGCAGACCCTGGTCATCAGCCGCACCCCGATCGTCGAGCGCGGCGTGCGCACCGGCGCCGTGCTGAGCTGCCAGGACCCGGCGGCCATCCAGCGCGTCGACCGCAGCCTGCGCGCGCGCGCCCGCCCGGCGCCGACGGTGACGCGCTGGCGCCTGTCGGACCTGATCGGCGACAGCGCCGCGATGCGCCGCGCGCGCGAACAGGCCGGCCGTTTCGCGCGCGGCGAGGCCACCGTGCTGATCGAGGGCGAGAGCGGCACCGGCAAGGAGCTTTTCGCACAGGGCATCCACGCCGCGAGCCGGCGCCGCGCGCAGCCCTTCGTGGCCATCAACTGCGCGGCCTTTCCCGAGTCGCTGCTGGAAAGCGAGCTGTTCGGCTACGAGGAGGGCGCCTTCACCGGCGCGCGCAAGGCCGGCAAGCCGGGGCTGTTCGAGGCCGCGCACACCGGCACGCTGTTCCTCGACGAGATCGGCGACATGCCGGTGTCGCTGCAGACCCGGTTGCTGCGGGTGCTGCAGGAACGCGAGATCCTGCGCGTCGGCGCCACCGAGCCGACCCCGGTGGACGTGCGGGTGGTCGCCGCCACGCATCGCGACCTGGCCTCGCGCATCGAGGCGGGACTGTTCCGCCGCGACCTGTATTACCGCCTGAACATCCTGCGCCTGGAACTCCCCAGCCTGCGCGAGCGCCGCGAGGACCTGCCGGCGCTGGCCTCGCACCTGCTGGACAAGGCGCTGGCGCGCGCCGGCACGCCGGCGTCGGCGCGCGAGCCGCTGCTGCGCGGCCTGCTTCGGCTGCTCGGCGAAGCCGGCGACTACGCGTGGCCGGGCAACGTGCGCGAACTGGAGAACCTGTGCGAGCGCGTCGCCGGCGCCGTCGGCGACGATGCCCAGGGCCTCGATCCGCGGCTGTTGCGCGAGCTGCTGCCCGAACTGGCGCGCGCCGGGCCGACGGCCGCGCCGGGCGGCCCGGCGGCGCCGCTGGCGCGGCGCCGTGCGCAGTCCGAGCTGGAACTGATCCGGCGCGTGCTCGACGAATGCGCCGGCAACCAGGCGCAGGCCTGCGCGCGCCTGGGAATCTCGCGCAGCACGCTGTGGCGCCGGCTGCGCGCCGGCGCGTGAGGGGGCGCGGGGCGGCGGCGCGGACTCAGGGGCTGACCTGGCGCGTCGGCAGGATCAGCGATTCCAGCGCGTTGACGTGCGGCGGCTGCGCGAAGGCCCACAGCAGCGCCTGCGCGATGTCCTCGGAGTGCAGTGCCTGCACCGAGTCGCGCCGCGCCTTCATCTGCTCGGCGGGCACGTTGTGGCCCCATTCGGTGTAGACGGCGCCGGGTTCGATCAGCGAGACGCGGATGCCCTCGGGGCCGAGTTCCTTGCGCAGCGCGTCGTGCAGTCCGACGACCGCGAACTTGGTGGCGTTGTACACCGCCCAGCCCTCGATGCCGCGGCGTCCGCCGACGCTGGACACGGTGCTGATCATCGCCCCCGGGCGCCCGCGCAGCAGCGCGATGGCCGCGCGCGTGCAGTGCAGGACTCCCCACAGATTGGTGTCGATGGTGGCCTGCCATTCGTCGAGGCGGCCGTGCTCGAAGGCGCCGTGATAGCCGACTCCGGCATTGTTGAACAGCAGGTCCAGTCCGCCGAAGCGCTGGCGCACCTGCTCGAACAGCGCCTGCACCTGCGAGGCGTCGCCGACATCGGTGGGAAGTGCCAGCGCGCCGTCGCCGAGTTCGGCGGCCAGCGCCTCGATGCGCTCGCGGCTGCGCGCCGCCAGCACCACCTGCATTCCTTCGGCGTGCAGCGCGCGCGCCGCCGCCGCGCCGATTCCGCTGGAGGCGCCGGTGATCAGCGCCACCTGGCCGCGGATGTCACGCATGCGCAGACTCATGGACAAGCTCCCTTTCGCGTGGATCGAAAACAACGATCCTAGACCCGCTCGCGCAATGCTGCACGCGGGCGCGTCGGCGCTTCAGCAGGGCTGCGCGAGGCGCGCGCGCAAGGGCTGCGGCGCGGGCAGGCGCGGGTCGGCCAGACGTGCCAGCAGCAGTCGATAGGTGTCGAGGTCGAAGCCGTAGCCGTCGCCGCGCCGCGGCGTGCGCAGCAGTTCGTCCAGTTCCGCCTCGTCGCGCACGGTACCGAGGTGTCGCCACTGGTCGAACACGTGCACCTCGCAGCGCAGGCCCTCGGCGTCGGACTCGCGCAGCGCCACCGGACCGTCCCACGGCCATGCGCGCAGGCGCTCGGCGGCCAGCGCGGCCTGCACGCGCGCGGCGTGCAGGCGCGCCGGCTCCTCGCCGCAGCAGGCCCCGCGGCAACGCCCCAGCTGGTGCGCGAAGCAGCGTCCGCTGCCGGACTCCAGCCCGAGCACGCGCAGGCACAGCGCATGTCGCGCCGCCAGCTCGCGCAGCACCGTCTGCGCCTGGCGGCGGCTGCGGTAGGTGCCGTACAGGCGCTCGAAGTCCGGCGGTTCGAAGTCGTCGCCGCGCACCAGCACGAGCAGCGGGCGCTGCGCGGGGTCCTCGGCGATGCGCCAGCTGCACAGCGTGTTGTCGCGCCGCAGCCGGCGGTTGAGCAGCGGCTGCAACTGCTTGACCAGGCGTGCCTCGAGCAGCAGCGCGCCGAGCTCGCCGGCGGTCTCGCGGATCTCGACGCGTCGCACTTCCTGGCTGAGTCGCATTTCACGCGCGGCGCGGTGGTCGGCCTGGAAGTGCGACAGCACGCGCCGGCGCAGGTTCACGCTCTTGCCGATGTACAGCGGGATCTCGCCGTCGCCATGCATCAGGTACACGCCCGGACCCTCGGGAATCGCATCGAGATCGTGCCGCAGGTTCGGCGGCAGGCTCGACGAGGCGCCCAGCAGCGCCTGCGCGTGTTCCCGCAACGCGTCCTCGCCGTGCAGCGCGGCCATGCGCTGCAGCCAGGACTGCAGCACCAGCACGTCGCCCAGCGCGCGGTGGCGCGCCGGATTGTGCAGCCCGTGGCGGCGCATGATGGCATCGAGCCCGTGGCCGGACTGCGCGGGCTCGAGGCGCCGCGACAGGCGCACCGTGCACAGCGTGCGGGTGCGCAGCTCGACCCCGGCGCGGGCCATCTCGTTCTTCAGGAAGCCGTGGTCGAAGCGCACGTTGTGCGCCACCAGCACCGCGCCGTCCAGCAGCGGCAGCAGTTCGCCGAGCAGTTGCTCGAAGCGCGGCGCGCCCGCCAGCATGGCGTCGTGGATCCCGGTCAGCCGCTGGATGTACGGCGGGATGGGCCGCCCCGGATCGACCAGGCTGCTCCAGCGCGCGGTCTCGCGCCCCTGGTCGATGCGGATCGCGGCGATCTCGGTGATGCGGTCGCGCACCGGGTCGGTGCCGGTGGTCTCGAGATCGAGCAGCACGTAACTGGCAAGCATGGCGTCATTGTGCCTGCCGCCGGCGCGCGATGCCGGTCGTATAGTTCCCCGGCTCATCCAGGAGGCGCGCATGGACTTTTCCCTTTCCCCCGAACTGCTGGACCTGCAGGCCCGCGTGCGGCGTTTCGTCGCCGAGCAGGTGATGCCGTACGAGAAGGACCCCCGCTACGGCCGTCACGGGCCCGAGGAGTCGCTGCGCGACGAGCTGGTCGCGCGTGCGCGAGACGCCGGCCTGCTGGCGCCGCACGCGTCGCCGGAGTTCGGGGGACTGGGCCTGGGCCATCTGTCCAAGGCCGTCGTGTTCGAGGAGGCCGGCTATTCGTCGCTGGGCCCGACCGCGCTCAACATCCATGCCCCCGACGAAGGCAACATGCACCTGCTCGAGGTCGTCGCCACGCCGCGGCAGAAGCAGCGCTGGCTGCGTCCGCTGGTGCAGGGCAGGCTGCGTTCGTGCTTTTGCATGACCGAGCCGCCGCCGGGAGCCGGCGCCGATCCGTCGATGCTCGCCACCACCGCGGTGCGCGACGGCGACGACTACGTGATCGACGGACTCAAATGGTTCATCACCGGGGCGCAGGGGGCGGGGTTCGCGATCATCATGGCACGCATGGAGGACGGCTCGGCCACCATGTTCCTGTCCGACATGGATCGTCCGGGCATCGAGGTCGAGCGCACGATGGATGCGATGGACGCGTGCTTCACCGGCGGCCACGGCGTGGTGCGCCTGCGCGGCCTGCGGGTGCCGGCCGGCGACATCCTGGGCGAGCCGGGGCAGGGCTTTCGCTACGCCCAGGTGCGCCTGGCGCCGGCACGCCTGACCCATTGCATGCGCTGGCTCGGGCAGGCGCGGCGCGCGCACGACGAGGCCGTCGCCCACGCCCGCGAGCGCCGCGCCTTCGGGCGCCCGCTGGGCGAGCACCAGGGGGTCGGCTTCATGTTGGCCGACAACGAGATCGACCTGACGAGCGCGCGCCTGCACATCTGGCACACGGCCTGGCTGCTCGACCAGGGGCAGCGCGGCAACTTCGAGTCCAGCCGGGCCAAGGTCGCCTGCTCGGAGGCCGCGTGGCGCGTCGTCGACCGCTGCGTGCAGATACTCGGCGGCCAGGGGGTGACCGGGGAAAGCGTGGTGTCGAGGATCTTCACCGACATGCGCGCGTTCCGCATCTACGACGGCCCCAGCGAGGTGCACCGCCACAGCCTGGGCCGCAAGATCCTCGCCGGGCGCAGCGACGCCTCGCTGGCGCGGGGCTGAGCGCCCTCGCGCCGGCGCGCCTCGGCTCAGACGCGGCGCCGGCGCCCCGCCGGACGGCCGACCACCGTCGGCACGAAGTCGGTGTGTTCGAAGTCCAGGCCGTGGCCGTCCATCTGCCGACGCAGGCGCTGCAGCGCCTCGCGCGCCGGGACATGGCGCTGCGCGCCGGCAAGCTTCCACCAGTGCTTGGCACGGCCGACGTCCGGCAGCACGCCGACGCCTCGCCAGTACACCTTGCCCAGTTCGTACTGCGCCTGCGCATGGCCCTGCTCGGCGGCCTGGGTCAGCCAGTGCAGCGCCTCGCGCGGATTGCGCGGGGCGCGGCGCCCGCGCAGCAGGGTCAGGCCGAGCATGTACTGCGCCGCGTCGTGCCCCGCCTGCGCGGCGCTGCGGATCCACTCGAGGCCCTCCGGCCAGCGTTCGCGCGCGTGCCCGGCCAGCAGGCTCAGGCCGAGGCTGTACTGCGCCGAGCGGTGCGACTGCTCGGCGGCGCGCCGGAACAGTTGCAATGCGCGCGTGCGGTCGCGCGGCACGCCCAGCCCCTGCTGGTACAGACGGCCGAGGAACCAGTTGGAGGGCGCGTCGCCCTGGTCGGCCGCCACGCGATACCAGCGCGCGGCCTCTCCCGGGTTGCGCGGCACGACCCGGCCGTCCTCGAACAGGATGCCGATGGAACCGATGGCCCGCACCATGTTCTGCTCGGCGGCCTTTTTCCACCAGTGCATGGTGCGGACGTGGTCCTGCGCGACGCCGCGCCCGTGGTAGTGCATCCAGCCCAGGTTGTACTGCGCGCTGGCCGATCCCTGCACGGCCGCCTTCTCGTACCAGTGCGCGGCCTGCTCGTGCTCGCCCTGGTTGCGCAGGTGGTCGCCCAGCCACTCCTGCGCGACCATGTCCCCGGCCTGCGCCAGGTCGAGGATGCCGGGGGGAATGTTGCCAGGATGCATGGGACGAACAGGGGGGTGCCGCGGATACCGACCCGCCCCGGAGCGGTGGCGGATGACCGATTATTCTCCGCGCCCGCGGCGCGTCTTTCCAGCACCGCGTAACGGGGGGCCGCGGCCGCGTCAGGACGGGAACGCCAGGCGCCCCAGCAGCGCCAGCCGGGCCGCGCCGAAGGCGGCCTGCGGGTGGCGGGCGCGGCGCACCGGCAGGCCCAGCGCCCGCTGGCGCAGCAGGGTCCACGCCGGGTTGGCGGCGCCGCCGCCGCTGCTCAGCACCTCGGAGGGAGCGGGCGCGCCGAGTTCGGCGAGGCGCCGGTAGCCGGCGGCCTCGATGCGTGCCAGCGCCTGCAGCAGGCCGTGCAGGTACTGCACGTCGTCGGCCGGGCGCGGCTGCAGCCGCGGTTGCCTCGACGGGTCCGCGTCGGGAAAGCGCTCGCCGGGGGCTGCCAGCGGGTACAGGTCGAGCGGGCTGTCCTGCCCGGCATCGATGCGCGCGCTGAGTTCGCGCAGCCGCGCATCGTCGAACAGCCGCCGCAGCACGGCGCCTCCGCAGTTGCTCGCGCCCGACACCAGCCATAGCGAGCCGAAGCGGTGACTGTACACGCCATGCCGCGCGGAATCGATGCGCCGCGGCGACAGCAGCTTGAGCGTCAGGGTGCTGCCCAACGTGCTCAGCGCCTGCCCGGCCGCGCGGGCCCCGCCGGCGAGGAAGGCGGCGTTGGAGTCGGTCGTGCCGGCCAGCAGCTGCAGCCCCGCCGGCAGCTCGAGCCGGCGCGCCAGCGCCGGGTCGATGCGCCCCAGCCGGGTGCCCGGGGCGACGATGCGTGGCAGGCGGCCTGCGAATTCCTGCGCGCGCGCCAGAGCGCCCCAGTCGGCGCGCAGCGGATCGCCGCCGGTCTTCAGCGCGTTGTGCCAGTCGGTGGTGACGCCGCGCCGCCCGATGTCGCCGAGCAGCGACGCGACCAGCCAGTCCGCCTGGTGCATCGGGTAGGCGTCGCGCAGCGCGTCGGGCCCGAGTTCGCGCCACAGCCACGTCAGCCGAGCCAGCGCGTCCGACGGGCCCGCGCTCGGGGCGGCGGCGGCCAGGGCGTCGTCGCGCCGTTCGAAATACATCAGCACCGGGCCCCGCGGCCGCAGCCGGGAATCCGCCCACACCACGCTGCCGGAGGTCGCGCACAGCGACAGCCTGCGCAACTCGCGGCGCAGCGGCGCAGGAATCGAGGCCAGCAGCTCCAACAGCGCCCGGCGCCACTCCGTGCAGCCCTGCTCGCGCGGGCGCGCGTAGGCCACCGCCGCCTCGAACACACAGTGCTCGCGGCGGTCGACCACGCACACGCGCGCGCCGCTGGTGCCGAAATCCAGTCCGGCGGCCAGCCGGGGCAGGGCGCCGGGGCCGGGGCTCACTCGATGCGCACTTCGACGCGCCGCGGCTTCGCGTGCTCGGCCTTCGGGATGCGAAGCTCGAGCACGCCGTCCTTCATGCTCGCCTGGATGGCCGAGGAATCGAGCTCGCGCGACAGCGTGAAGCTGCGCTCCCACGCTCCGCTGCGCATTTCCGCGTAGGTCGGCTCCATGCCTTGCGCCAGCGCGATCTGCACCTCGCCGCGCAGGCTCAGGCTGTCGCCTTCGACCTGCACCTGCAGTTGCTCGCGCGACACGCCTGGCATGTCGGCGCGCAGCGTGATGCCTTCGGCGTCCTCGAAGATGTCGACGTCCGGCGCCTGCGTGCGCGCGGCCCGCGCGGCGGCGGCCTGGGTTGCCGCGACCTGGGTGTTCGGGGTGTTCATGGCCTTGCTCCTGGATGGGTCGTCAACTTGCGCGGATGCGTTCACTGCACGGCGATGCGCCGCGGCTGCACCGCTTCGCGCCGCGCGATGCTCACGCGCAGCACGCCGTCGGTGTAGCGCGCGTCGATCTTCGACGCGTCGACATCGTCGGGCAGGCTGATGACGCGGCGGAAGCTGCCGCTGTAGCGCTCCTCGGCATAGCGGGTCTGGCCCTTGGCGGGCTCGGGAAGCGCGCGCTTGCCCGCGATGCTCAGCAGGTTGTGGTCGACCGTCACCTCCAGTTGCGCGGGATCGATGCCCGGCGCGAAGGCGTAGACCTCGACGGCCTGCGCCGTGGTGCCGATGTTGATGGCCGGAAAACTCGCACCGCCGACGGCGCGAATGCTCACCGGCAGGCCCAGACCGCCAAAGCCGCGGTCGATGTCGCGCTGCAGGCGATCCAGCTCCGCGAACCAGCTCGCGGGGGTTCTCAGCAGGGTTGCCACCATGATGCTTGCTCCTTGCAGACGGGTTGGACGGCGGCGCCGGTGCGGCATGGCCGCGGCGCCCGACGACCCTTATCTGCGAGCCGGCGGCGGGATTTCAAGTCGCCGCTCGTGCGAGCGGCGATGGCGGCGGGAGCTGCCCCGCGGCGCCGAGGCCGAAGCAGGGTCGTTCCTGCCAGGCATAGCGCGCGCTCGCCGGCTCCCGGCGCGATCCGCAGCCGCCGCAGGCAGTGCAGGTGCCACCCGTGCAGGCGCCCCCGGAGCCGGCAGCGGCCTCGGCGGGCAGCGCCAGCACACGGCCGCGCCGCCGCCAGTGCTCGAGCATCGCCTGCACCACCGCCGGTGGGCGGCGCATGCGCCGCGCCAGCTGCTCCGCGCTGGCCGGGCCCTGCTGGCGCAGCACCTCGCGCAGCGCGAACAGCGGACTGCCGTGCCCGGCTTGCGCGACCGGGTGTGCGCTGGGTTCGTTGGTCATGGAACGACCCTCCTCGCTACGCTCGACTCCCCGAGGGAGTGGAGCGCCGCTTCGGAGCGGCCGTGCGCGGCGCTCATGGAACGACCCCCCTCGCTGCGCTCGACTCCCCGAGGGAGTGGAGCGCCGCTTCGGAGCGGCCGGGGGACCCCCGCCAGCGCAGCCCGCCGGCCACCAGCCCCAGCGCCGCCGCGCAGGCGCCCAGCCATCCGGCCGAGCTGGCGGGGTGCGCGGAGAAGCTGCCGATCTGGTAGATCGAGGTCGCGCAGATCCACGCCAGCAGCACCCCGTAGCCGACCGAGAAGGCCATCCAGCCCCAGCCCACCTCGCGGCGCAGCGCGCCCATCGTGCTGGCGCAGGGGACGTACAGCAGCACGAACACCAGGTAGCTGAAGGCCGACAGCGGGGTGAAGTCGCGACCCAGCCGCGCCAGGGTCCCCTGGCTGGCGCCCGAGGCCTCGACGGCGTCGCCGCGCGTGGCCAGCGAGCCCAGTCCCAGCGGGTCGGCCAGCGCGCCGACGAATTCGCGCGCGTTGTCCGGGATGGTCCGCACGGCAGCCAGCAACTGGCGGCCGATCTGCGGGTCGCGGAAGGACTGCAACTGCTGTTGCGCGTCGTCGCGCTGGTAGATGCCGTTGAGGGTCCCGATGACGATCTCCTTCGCCGCCGCGCCCGCCACCAGGCCGGCCACCGCGGGCCAGTTGTCGCGCTGCAGGCCCATCGGCGCGAACAGCGGCGCCAGGCCGCGGCTGGCCTGCGCCAGCAGCGAATGCTCGGTGTCGGTCGCACGCAGCCCCGACGCGGTCCAGCCGACCCCGGGCAGCAGGAACAGCACGACGGCGATCGCGGTGATCACCTTGCCGACGCGCCAGACGAACACCTGCAGGCGTTGCCAGCTCTGCAGCAGCACGCTGCGCAGGCCCGGCACGCGGTACGGCGGCAGTTCCATCGCGAAGGGCAGGGGCTTGCCGCGCAGCGCGGTGCGGCCGAGCAGCCAGGCCGTCAGCAGCGCGGCGACGATGCCCAGCGTGTACAGCAGGAACACCACCTGCCCGCCGTTGTCGCGGAAGAACACGGCGGCGAAGGCCATGTAGATGGTCAGGCGCGCCGAGCACGACATGAAGGGCTGCACCAGCGCCGTCAGCAGCCGGCCGCGCGGCTCCTCGATGATGCGTGTGCCCATGATCGCCGGCACGTTGCAGCCGAAGCCGATGATCATCGGCACCAGCGAGTTGCCCGGCAGCCCGACCCGGCGCATCAGGCGGTCCATCGCGTAGGCCGCGCGCGCCATGTAGCCGGAGTCGTCGAGCAGCGCCAGCATCACGAAGGTCAGCGCGATCGGCGGGATGAAGGCGGCCACCAGGTGGACGCCTCCGCCCACTCCGCCGGCCAGCACGCCGGCCCACGCCTCGGGAACCCCCAGCAGCAACAGTCCATGGCCGAATCCGTCCACCGCGACGGCCTGCGAGGCCTGGTCGAAGAATCCCTGCAGCACCTTGCCGGCGTTGAAGCTGAACACGAACACCAGGTAGAGCACGCCGAGGAACACCGGGACGCCCAGCCAGTCGTGCAGCACGACGCGGTCGAGCGCGTCGGTGACGCGTCGGCGCACCGTGCCGGAGCGCGCACAGGGCTGCAGCACCGCGTCGCCGACGCGCTGCGCCCAGTCGAAGCGCTGTGCCGCGAGCAGGTCGGCGGGGGTCTCGCCGAAGCGTGCCCGAAGCCGCGCCTGCTGCTCGCGCAGGCGTTGCGCGAGCAGCGGCGAGTCCGGCGCGGCGTGGCCCTCCAGCAGGCGCAGCGCCTCGATGCGGCGGCGCGCCGTGCTCGCGCCGGGCAGCGCCGCCTCCAGCTGCGCGCAGGCCTGCAGCAACGCGGGCGCGGCGTCCAGCGGGGACGGCGCCGGCGTGGCTGCCAGCGGCGCCGACGCCTCCGGGACCGCGGCCCCCAGGGCCTGCGCGATGGCGTGCAGCAGGGCGTCGCGACCCTGCCCCTTGCGCGCGACCATCGGCACCACCGGCACGCCCAGGCGGCGCTCGAGCGCCCCGATGTCCGGCATGAGCCCGCCGGCGCGGGCCTCGTCGACCATGTTCAGCACCAGCAGCAGCCGGCAGCCGGCGTGAAGCAGTTCGGCGCTCAAGGCCAGGTGGCGCTCCAGGTTGGAGGCGTCGACGATGTCCAGCACGAGGTCGGGCTGCTCGTCGAGCAGGAAGTCGCGGGCCACGCGCTGGTCCTCGCCGCCGCCGCCGAGCAGGCTGTACACCCCCGGCAGGTCGACGACCCGGGCCTGCAGCCGCGGCAGGCGCAGCGTGCCGCTGCGCCGCTCGACCGTCACGCCGGGCCAGTTGCCCACATGCTGACGCGCTCCGGTGAGCAGGTTGAACACGGTGGTCTTGCCGCAGTTGGGGGCGCCGGCGAGGGCGATCACCGGAACGTGCCGGTGCGCGCGCGCCTGGGGGGAGGTGGTTGGCATGGCGGGGTCGTCGAGGGGGTCAGGGCACGCGCACGCGCAGCAGCGCCAGCAGCTCGGGGCCGAGCGCGATGCGCGCGCTGCCCAGCCCCAGCACGGCCCCGCGCGGTCCGGGCGCGTGCAGCACGCGCACTTCGACGCCGGGGCGCAGGCCGAGCATGCGCAGGCGCTGCGCGCGCGGGTCCTCGTGGGCGCAGTCCAGCGCGAGCAGGCGGCAGGCGACGGCGGGGGCCGGGCAACGCGCGCCGCGCAACTGCGTCAGGGCCAGGCCGGGGTGTGCGGGCGTCGGGACGAAGGGATCCTGGGTGGGCATGGCTCGCGGGAAGGGGGGTTTGCAAATGCGAACAACTCGCGTTTGCATGCATCATAAGCCCATCGCCGCTCCGGGCCAAGCCCCCAGGGCGACGCCGGTGCTCAACCCGGCAGCGCGCACTCCACCAGTTGCGGGTGCAGCAGCTCGACCAGGGCCTGCGGCGGCATGCCCAGCAGCAGGCCGCGTCGCCCCGCGTTGACGTACAGCGTGTCCAGTTCGAGCACGCTGCGCTGCAGGAGCACCGGCATCGGCTTGCGCAGCGCGAAGGGCGAGGTGCCTCCGACCTGGTAGCCGCTGTGGCGCTGCGCCACGGCGGGCTCGCAGGGCTGCACCTGCTTGGTGCCGATGGCTCGCGCAAGGTTCTTGGTCGACACCTGGCGGTCGCCATGCATCAGCACCACCAGCGGGCGTGCCGCCTGATCCTGCATGACCAGGGTCTTGACCACCGCATGCGGGTCCAGACCCAGCGCCTGGGCTCCCCATGCCGCGCCGCCGTGCTCGACGTAGTCGTAGGCGTGCAGCGTGAACGACGCGCCGCGTTCGCGCAGCCAGGCGGTGGCAGGGGTCTCGGTGGGGTGGTGGTGCGCGGGCATGAGGTGTCGACGGGGGCGCTGGCGTGCCGATGCGGCATTGAACCCCGCGAGGCCCGCGTCTGCAATGCCGCGCCGGCCTCGCGTATGCTGGCGCGCATGCATGCGACCCGCTCCGAGACCACCGAAGACGACGCCTGGTTCTTTCCGGGCTTCGAGGCCCGCCGCGTCCGCTGCCGCGACGACGTGGAGATCCACGCGCTGCAGCATGGCGAAGGGCCGCCGCTGCTGCTGCTGCACGGGCATCCGCAGACCCATGTGATCTGGCACCGCGTGGCCGGCGAGCTGGCGCGGCATTTCCGGCTGGTCCTGTGCGATCTGCGCGGCTACGGCGATTCGTCGAAGCCGGCGGGACTTGCCGACCACTCGAACTACAGCCGGCGCGCGATGGCCGGCGACCTGCTGCAGGTGATGCGCGAACTCGGCCACGAGCGCTTCGCGGTGCTCGCGCACGACCGCGGCGCGCGCGTCGCGCACCGGCTGGCGGCCGACCATCCGCAGGCGGTGAGCCGCATGACCCTGCTGGACATCGCGCCGACGCTGGCCATGTACCGCCAGACCGACGAGGCCTTCGCGCGCGCCTACTGGCACTGGTTCTTCCTGATCCAGCCGGCGCCGCTGCCCGAGCGCCTGATCGAGGCCGACCCCGGGGCCTACGTGCGCGACCTGATGCGCAGCCGCAACGGCAGCCTGGACGCCTTCGACCCGCGCGCGCTGCAGGCCTATGCGCGCTGCCTGGGATCTCCGGGGGCGGCGCACGGCCTGTGCGAGGACTACCGCGCCGCGGCCGGAATCGACCTCGAGCACGACGCCGCGGACCGCGCGCGCGACGCGCGCCTGGCGCTGCCGCTGCAGATCCTGTGGGGCGAGCACGGCGTGGTGCAGCGCTGCTTCGAGCCGCTGGACGAGTGGCGCAAGGTCGCGCTCGACGTGCGCGGCGGCACGCTGCCCTGCGGGCACTACATCCCGGAGGAGGCGCCGCGCCCGTTGCTGGACGCGGCGCTGCCGTTCCTGCTCGGCTGAGCCCTGCCCGGACGGGCCGGGCAGCGGCTTCAGAACGCTGCCGACAGGGTCAGGTAGATCGACCGCGGCGCGCCGGGGTTGGCGATCACGTAGCCTCCGCCCGAGGTGTTGAAGTATCCCCCGGAGGAGATGTAGGCGGTCGAGTTGTACTGCTTGTCGAACAGGTTCAGCACGCTCAGCGACAAGGTGGTCAGCTTGGCATCGGGGATCAGGTGCGGCATGCGATCCTTGATGCTGAGGTTGACCAGGTTGAAGCTCGGGTTGGTCTGCGAGGTCGGGCCCACGATCTGGTTGTCGAACAGGTACTGCGCCCCCGTGTACTGGTCCCACAGCGTGGTGTCGACCACCCCGGAGCGGGAGAAGTAGCGGTAGGTCAGCCCGAGGTTGGCGGTGATCTTGGGCGAGTTCGACACCGGCATGCCGTCGAAGCTTTGCTTCGACGAGAAGCTGTAGTACGAATCCCAGTTCGAATCCAGCCAGCCCAGGTTGGCGAATCCCAGCCAATGCTGGCCCACGTCCCCGCGAAGCTGCAGGTCGATGCCCTGCAGCGACGCCGCGCCGGTGGCGAACATCTTCTGGTTGTTGACCGGGTTGCTGTAGCGCACGGTCTGGTTCGACAGCTTGGTGTTGAAGTAGTCGACGCTGGCGTAGACCTCGCGCAGCGCGCCGAGGTGGCGGGCGTCGTAGCGCAGGCCGGCGTCGAAGGTCTTCGCCTTCACCAGTTGCAGCAGCGCCAGGTTCGGGGCGAGGAGGGTCACCGGGTCGTAGTTGCCCACACGCGGGTTGTGGTAGGCGATGGCATAGCTGCCGAAGGCGTGCAGGCCCTGCCCGATCCTCCAGTTCAGCGACAGCGAGGGCTCGGCCTTGTGGAAGCTGGTGGACGAGTCCGGGGTCGGGTCGCCGGTCGACGTGCTCGTCGCGAAGCCGGGACTCAGCCCGAGCCCGGCGGCCTGCGCCTGCGTGGTGTTGGAGAAGTTGGTCTCGAAGCTGACGAAGCGGATCCCGGGCACCACCGACAACGAGCGCACGGGCCGGATGCGGTCCTGCAGGAACGCCGCCCAGTAGAGGTTGGTGGTGGTATTGGCGCCGATCGTGTTGATGTCGGCGGTGGTGATTCCGCTGCCGTCCAGGCCGATGCCGGGGTTGGGCGTATAGCCGATGTAGTCGTTCGTCGAGCGCGACGACAGGATATAACCCCCGTAACTCAAGGTGTTGTGGCGGTCGATCCGCTGGTCGAAGACCAGTCTGTCGCCATAGGTCAGCGAATGCTCGACATAATATTCACCGGCATTCGACGAAGTCGCCCCGCCGTTGATGAAGTAATTCTGGCGGTAATGCTCGACATTGCCGTTGCGGACCCACAGCAGGTTCGACATCCGCAATCCCGGGGAAATCGCCAGACGCAGCCGCGTCCACCCCATGTCGTCCTTGATGTAGATGTGCTTCTGCCACAGCGAAGCCGGCAGCGTCGAATAGAAGCCCGAGCTCTGCTGGCTGTAGAGCGGGCCGCTTCCGCCGGTGCCGTCGAGATGGATGCCGTTGGCCGCGGCGTCGGCCGCGCTCACCGGGATCATGTTGGGGCGGTGTTCGCTGTTGTTCAGCGCGTAGGCGCCGAAGCTCAGGCTGCCGCCCTGCAGGCTCTTGCGGGTCTTGAAGTAGCCTTGCAGCGTGCTCGATTGCAGGGTCGGGCCGCTGCGGTAGCTGTGGCTGTGCGCGCCGGCCGCGCCGAACACGGTCGACCAGCCGTCGTGCTCGCCGGTGGCGTGCAGCACCGACAGCACCGCGGTGCTGTGGCTGCCCAGCGAGAGGCCGAGGCGGGTCAGCGCATGGCGCCTGGGCTGCATCGGAACGAAATCGACGGTGCCGCCGAGGCTGTCGTACCAGCGGTCGCGCGCGTCGCCGGGGCCCTGCACGACGTTGATGCCCTGCAGCAGCGCGCCGATCGGCACCTCCGGCGAATGCCAGCCGGTGCCCTGGATCAGGCTGTTCAGCGGGACGCCGTCGAGTTCGGCGGTGATCGCGTTGGTGGCGAGGTCGCCGGGAATGCTGTTGTTGCCCACCTTCACGCCGCGCATCGACAGCGTGGACCGGCTCGACACGCTGAGCGGGCTGTAGCTGCTGATCTTCACGTTGGGCAGCAGGCCCAGCGCCTGCATGCCGCCGGCGGCCGGCCCGAGCAGGTCGATCTCGCGCCGGGTCACGGTCTTCACCGTCTGTGTCGAGCGCAGCAGGCGGCGCCGCGTGTAGACCTTGCTGGACGCGGCCGCGGGGGCCGACTTCGTCGTGGTCGTGGAGGCCGTGGCCTGCACGCTTCCCAGCGACTGCGTCGACTGCGCCAGCGCGGCGGGCGCGGCGTGCAGGACGACGGCGATCGATGCACTCAGGGTGCTCAACGCGAACATGCGCTTTCTCATCGGTGAATCCCTCTGCGGTAGCTTGGCGTTATGGGGGAAGGTCCTCCGAGGGTTTTCGGCGACAGCGTGGTGGCTGCTCCGGAAATCCCCTGATTCCCGTGGAGGCTGCATTGCATCCAGGGTTCGCGGAGGTTTTTCCGGGCAACACGAATCCCCGCCCGGAAGTGCCGTGCGAAAAAACATCCGCTGGAATGCAGCCTGCCAGTGGAGCGGCCGCAAATGTCGTGTCCGTGACTGACTGAAACAGGAGTCCGGAAATCGAAACCGGATGTACGGAAAGCTTTCGGACAGAATCACGCCATGCCTGCGTCCGCCGGCCGCGCGGCCCTCGCGCCGGGCTGGCGGCGCGGCAAATCCATACAAGGAGTTACCGCGTGCGCCAGATATGGCAACAGCGTGACGCGCGCGCGACCGTCACGTCGCGCCGGCTCAGGCGCGGCGCGCCAGCAGGCCCGCGAGCAGCCCCAGCAGCAGGCCCCAGAAGGCGCTGCCGACGCCCCACAGCGTGAATCCCGACGCGGTCACCAGGAAGGTGATCAGCGCGGCCTCGCGCCAGGTCTCGTCGCCCAGCGCCGAGGCCAGGCTGTTGCCGATGGTGCTGAGCAGCGCCAGCCCGGCGATGGCCGCGACCAGCGCCTGCGGGAAGGCGGCGAACAGCGCGGCCACGCTCGCCCCGAGCAGGCCGGTGAGGGCATAGAAGGCGCCGGCCCACACCGCGGCGCGCCAGCGCCGGCGCGGGTCGGGATCGGCTTCCGGACTCATGCAGATGGCCGCGGTGATCGCCGCCAGGTTGAAGGAAAAGCCGCCGAAGGGCGCCAGCAGCACGCCCAGCAGCCCGGTCCATCCCACCAGCGGCGAGGCGGGGGTGTCGTAGCCGTTGCTGCGCAGCATGGCCACCCCGGGGACGTTCTGCGAGGCCATCGTCACGATGAACAGCGGCACGCCGATTCCCAGCAGCGTGCTCCACCCGAAGTGCGGAGTCGTCCACAGCGGGCGCGTCAGGTGCCACGGCAGCGACGACAGCGCCGACAGGTGCCAGCGCCCGGCCAGCGCCGCCACCAGCACGCCGACGCCGAAGGTCAGCGCCACCGCGTAGCGGGCGTGGCGCCGCCGCGCCAGCAGCAGGCTGAGCAGCATCGCACCGACCAGCAGCCGGTCGCGCTGCAGCGCGTGGAACACGCCGAGCCCGAACTCCAGCAGCACGCCGCCCAGCATGCCGGCGGCGAGCGGACGCGGGATGCGGTGCATCAGGCGTTCGAACCAGCCGCTGAACCCGGCCAGCGCTGCCAGCCCCGACGCGAACACGAACACCCCCAGGGCCTGCGCCATCGGCACGCCATGCAGCGAGGTCGCCAGCAGCGCGGCCCCCGGAGTCGACCACGCGGTCAGCACCGGCGCGCGGTAGTACAGCGACAGCGCGATGCAGCTCACGCCCATGCCCAGCCCGAGCGCCCACAGCCAGGAGGCGATCTCCGCGGGGCCGGCGCCTGCGGCGCGCGCGGCCTCGAACACGATGGCCGCGGAGCTGCTGTAGCCCACCAGCACGGTGACGAATCCGGCCGTGACGTGGGACGGCGAGACCGCGCGGCGCGGGCCGCGTGGCGGGGTGGCTTGGGCAGAGGACATCGTGCGGGCGCGGTGGTCGGGATCGGCTAAGCTGGCGGCGTGCGCGATAGCGCACGAAGCCCAAGCCTAAGCCATGGACGCTATAACGCACAAGGACTCCCCCGAGCCCGCGCGGGAACCGGGGCACGACGCGTCGCGCGAGCTGGCGCAGGCGCTGGCGCGGCGCCTGCGCGAGCTGCGCGCGACGCGCGGCTGGAGCCTGCAGCAGGCGGCCGATGCCTGCGGCGTGAGCAAGGCCATGCTGGGGCAGATCGAGCGTGCCGAGTCCAGCCCCACGGTGGCGCTGCTGTGGCGCATCGCCGGCGGCTTCGGCTGTCCGCTCAGCGAGCTGTTGCCGGCGCTGGCGCCGGCGGGTGCGGCGGCGCTGCCCGAGGTGCGCAGCGCCGCGCGCATGCGCGCGCGCCCGGCGAGCGACGCGATGCTGGTGTCGCCGCTGTTCCGCTTCGATCCCGGGCTGGGATTCGAGTTGCTGGAACTGACCCTGCTGCCCGGCTACCAGCGGCTGTCCGAGCCCCATGCGCGCGGCGTGGTCGAGCATGTGCTGGTGCTGCACGGACGCCTCGAGCTGCTGTGCGAGGGCGTCTGGCGCGAGCTGGGCGAGGGCGAGGGCCTGCGCCTTGCCGGCGACCGCGAGCATGGCTACCGCAATCCCGGCGAGCAGCCGGTGGTGCTGCTCGACCTGATCCACTATCCGCGCACGCGCGACGCCTCGCCCGCCGGCTGAAGGCGTCGTTGCCCTGCGTCATGCCACGGCGCGCCCGCTCGTTCTATGCTTGAGCGGACTTCAGCTGCCGGCGCTTGACGACATGCAGTTCAAGGACTACTACGAAGTGCTCGGGGTTTCGCGCGATGCCTCCGCGGACGACATCAAGCGCGCCTATCGCAAGCTGGCGCGCAAGTTCCACCCCGACGTGAGCAAGGAACCCGCCGCCGAGGAGCGCTTCAAGGAGCTCGGCGAGGCCTACGAGGTGCTGCGCGACCCTGAGAAGCGCGCCGCCTACGACCGCCTGGGCTCGCGCTTCCAGGCCGGGCAGGAGTTCCAGCCGCCGCCCGACTGGGGCAGCGGCTTCGAGTACAGCGGAGCCGGCGGGCCGGCCGGCTTCGACCCCGACGAAGCCGCGTTCAGCGAGTTCTTCGAGTCCCTGTTCGGCGCGGCGCGCCGCGCCCGCGGGCAGCGCGGCGCGGGATCGGCAGCTGCCGCGGACCACCATGCGCGCGTGGACATCGACATCGAGGATGCGTTCAGCGGCGCCGAACGCACGATCACGCTGCAAAGCCCGCAACCCGACTCCACGGGGCAGGTCCATCTGGTGGAGCGCAGCCTGCGCGTGCGCATTCCCGCCGGGGTGCGCGAGGGCCAGCGCCTGCGCCTGGCCGGCCAGGGTGCCGCGGGACCCGACGGCCGCCATGGCGACCTGTACCTGGAGATCGGTTTTCGCGCGCACCCGCTGTGGCGCCTGGTCGAGCGCGACCTGTATACCGTGCTGCCGGTGGCGCCCTGGGAGGCGGCGCTGGGGGCCGCGGTGCAGTTGCCGCTGCCCGGCGGGCGCGTCGAGCTGCAGGTGCCGGCGGGTTCGCAGGGCGGGCGCAAGCTGCGCCTGAAGGGGCGCGGCCTGCCCGGCAAGCCCCCCGGCGACCTGTACGTGGAACTGCGCGTCGTGCTGCCTCCCGCCGACGACCCGAAGGCCGCCGAGCTGTGGCGCCGCATGGCCGCCGAGGTGGCCTTCAACCCGCGCCCGCAGACGGGCGCCCGAGGCGAGGATCGCACGTGATGGAATCCCCCGTTGTCGAATGCCTGGCCATGGACCGGCGCGTGGTGCTGCGCGTCGCCGACATCGCACGCGCCTGCGGCGAGTCGGAGACCTGGGTGCTGGAACTCGTGCAGGCCGCGGTGCTGGAGCCGCTGCCCGCGCAGCCCGGGACGCCCGCGGCGACCCCCTGCTTCGCCGGCGAGGCCTTGTTCGTGGCGCGCAGCGCGCGCCGCCTGCAGCGCGATCTCGGGGTGAACCTGGAGGGCGCCGCGCTGGCCCTGCAACTGCTCGAGCGCATCGACGAACTGCACGCGCGCCTGCGCCGCGCCGGCCTCGAGCCCTGAAGCCCGCCGCAGCCGCCGCAGCCGCCGCCGCGCGCGGCTACTGCGGCGCCAGCTGCGCCAGCAGTTCGCTTTCCAGTTCGATCTGCGTGCGCTCGTCGCCCAGTCCGTCGCCCTGCAGCAGGAAGGTGTCCTCGACGCGCTCGCCCAGGGTGCTGATCTTGGCCAGCTGCACGCTGATCGCGCGCGCCGCCAGCACGCGTGCGATCGCATACAGCAGCCCGGTGCGGTCGCTGGCGCGCACACTCAGGATCCAGTGGTTGCGGCGTTCGTCGGCGCGCAGGTCGACCCGCGGCTGCACCGGGAAGTTGCGCACGCGCCGCGACACGCGTCCGCGCACCGGTTCGGGCAGCGGGCCGCGCTGGTCCAGGGTGCGCGCCAGCTCCGTCTCGACCAGCGAGATCAGGTGGCGGTAGCGCTGCGCCAGCGAGGGTTCCGCGACGACGAAGGTGTCCAGCGCGCGCCCGGCCCGGGTGGTGTGCACCTTGGCGTCGAGGATGCCGAAGTTGTGGCTGTCGAAGAACCCGCAGATGCGCGCGAACAGGTCGGCCTGGTCGGGGCAGTACACCATCACCTGCAGGCCCTCGCCGTGGGGCGCCAGGCGGCAGCTGACCACCGCCTCGTCGCGTGCGGTGCGGCGCAGCAGCTCGCGGGTGTGCCAGGCCACGTCGGCCGGGTCGTGGCGCAGGAAATAGCTCGAGTCCAGCGTGTCCCACAGCTGCGCCGAGCCCTCGTCGTCGATGCCGTACAGGTTCAGCAGGCGCCGCGCCTCGGCGCGGCGCTGCTCGATGTCGGCCTGCGGGTTCGGCGCCTGACCGCCGAGCACGCGCAGCGTGGCGCGGTACAGGTCTTCCAGCAGCTTGGCCTTCCAGCCGTTCCAGACCTTCGGACTGGTGCCGCGGATGTCGGCCACGGTCAGCAGGTACAGCGCGGTCAGGCGCGGTTCGCTGCCCACCTCGGAGGCGAAGCGCAGCACCACGTCGGGGTCGCTGAGGTCTTCCTTCTGCGCCACGCGCGACATGGTCAGGTGCTTGCCCACCAGCAGCGCGACGAAATCGGTGTCCTCGTCGGTCATGCCGTGCGCGCGCGCGAAACGCCGCAGCTCCACCGCGCCGAGTTGCGAGTGGTCGCCGCCGCGCCCCTTGGCGATGTCGTGGAACAGCGCCGCCAGCACCAGGCGCCAGGGCTTTTCCAGCCCGGCCGCGAGTTGCGCGCAGAACGGGTATTCGTGGGCGTGCTCGAGGATGAAGAAGCGCCGGATGTTGCGCACCACCATCAGCGTGTGCTGGTCCACCGTGTAGACGTGGAACAGGTCGTGCTGCATGCGCCCGACGATGCGCCGGAACGCCGGCAGGTAGCGCCCGAGCACGCTGGTGCGGTTCATCAGGCGCAGCGCGTGGGTGATTCCGCTGGGCGCGCGCAGGATGCGCATGAAGGCGGCGCGGCTGCGCGGGTGGGCGCGGAAGTCGGCGTCCATGCGTTCGCGCGCGTGGTACAGCGCGCGCAGCGTGACCGCGGTCAGCCCGCGGATCCCCGGCGTCAGCGTGAACGCGACGAAGGTCTCGAGGATGGCCGGCGGGTCGTGCTCGTACAGCAGTGGGTCGGCCGGCTCGATGCGCCCGTCCTTGTCGAGGAACATGTCGTCGACGACGCCGTCGATGCCGCGGATCGGACTCCCCGGCTGCTCGGCCAGCTCGGGCCACAGCCGGCCCTCGATGCTCAGCAGCACGATCTGGTTGAGCTGCTCGACCGCCTTGGCCGCCCAGTAGTAGTGCTGCATCAGCAGTTCGCCGGCGCGCTTGCCGGGGGCCGAGGCCAGCCCCAGCGACTGCGCCACCGCCGTCTGCAGGTCGAACACCAGGCGGTCCTCGCGGCGTCCGGCGGCCAGGTGCAGGTGCGCGCGGATGCGCTTGAGCACGCGTTCGTTGGCCTGGATCTTGCGCGCCTCGTAGCTGCTGAGCACGCCGCTGCGCTGCAGCTGCGACCAGTTGCTGCCGAGTCCGGCGGCGCGCGCCACCCACAGCAGGATCTGCAGGTCGCGCAGGCCGCCGGGGCTTTCCTTGCAGTTGGGCTCGAGCGCGTACGGGGTGTTCTCGAACTTGGCATGGCGCTGGCGCATCTCCAGCAGCTTGCCCTGGAAGAAGGCGCGCGGGTCGAGCGCCGCGCCCCAGTCGGCGCGCAGTCGCCGCACCAGCGCCGCGCTGCCGCACAGCGGGCGCGCCTCCAGCATCGAGGTCTGCACGGTCAGGTCGGCTGCCGACTCCTCGACGCAGGCCTGCACCGTGCGCACGCTGGGGCCGATCTCCAGCCCGGCGTCCCAGCAGGCGGTGACGAAGCGCTCGGCGGCCGCTCGCGCGGTGTCGTCGGGCGCGTCGGGCAGCAGCACCAGCACGTCGATGTCCGAGCCGGGGAACAATTCGCCGCGCCCGAATCCGCCGACCGCCAGCAGCGCCGCGTCCTCGGGCATACGCGCTTGGGCCCACAGCTCGCGCAGCGCCTGCTCGGCGTCGCGGCACAGCCCGCGCAGCAGCTGCGCGAGGCGCCCCGGGCGGGCGCCGAAGTCCTCGATGTGCCGCTGGCGCGCGGCGCGCCAGGCAGCGCGGATGTGCGCCGGATCGGTGGCGCCGGCGACGGCGGGCAGCGCACCCATGGGCGTGGCGGCGGCTTCAGGCCGCCTGCGCGGCGCCGACGAAGGCAGGCGGCGCCGGCGTGCCGGCGGAGACGGTCAGCACCTCGTAGCCGGTCGGCGTGACCAGCACCATGTGCTCCCATTGCGCCGACAGCGAGCGGTCCTTGGTGACGATGGTCCAGCCGTCGGGCATCTCGCGGATCTCGCGCCGGCCGGCGTTGATCATCGGCTCGATCGTGAACACCATGCCGGGGCGCAGTTCCTCGAGCGTGCCCGGCTTGCCGTAGTGCAGCACCTGCGGGTCCTCGTGGAACTTGCGCCCGATGCCGTGGCCGCAGAACTCGCGCACCACGCTGTAGCCCGCCGCCTCGGCGAAGGTCTGGATGGCGTGGCCGATGTCCCCGAGGTGCGCGCCGGGACGCACCTGCTGGATGCCGTGCCACATCGCCTCGTAGGTGATGCGGCACAGGCGCTCCACATGCGCCGGCACCTTGCCGACCAGGAACATGCGGCTGGTGTCGCCGTGCCAGCCGTTCTTGATCACCGTCACGTCGATGTTGACGATGTCGCCGTCCTTCAGCGGGCGGTCGTTGGGAATGCCGTGGCACACCACGTGGTTGACCGACGTGCAGATCGACGCCGGGTAGGGCGTGTAGCCCGGCGGCGCGTAGTTCAGCGGCGCCGGGATGGCCTGCTGCACCTGCACGGTGTATTCGTGGGCCAGGCGGTTGATCTCCGCGGTGGTGATCCCCGGCTTGACGAAGGGCGTGAGGTAGTCGAGCAACTCGGCGCCCAGCCGGGCCGCGACGCGCAGCTCGACCAGGTCCTGCTCGTTCTTGATGGAAATACTCATGTTTCCCATTATCTCACCCGCGGCGCTCGCGCGTGCTGCGCGCGGCACGCGCGGGAGTATCGGCAAAGTATCGCGGGAGTCTCGGCGGGCCGGCGGATGGGAGCGGGGCGCCGCCTACAATGCGGGTTTGCCCCGCCTTGCCCCTCCGATCCGCCGCCGATCCGCGAGTCCCCGCCTTGTCCGCTCCCGCTCCCGTCTCCTCCTCCCCGTCGACCATCACCGAATTCGAAGGCGCCGTCGCGCTGTCGCGCTTTCGCCTGCGAGCCCTGCTGCAGCGCCTGCGCGAGGCCAGCCCGCAGGCCAGCGCCGGCGTGGAGGCCCTGCATGCGCGCCTGGTGCACTTCGTCGCCACCGCGCAGGCTCCGGATGCCGCGCTGCATGCGCGCCTGCAGGCCCTGCTGCGCTACGGCGAGCCCTGCGAGGGCCCGCAGCACGGCCCCGCGCTGCTGGTGGTGCCGCGCCTGGGCACCATTTCCCCGTGGGCCAGCAAGGCCACCGAGATCGCGCGCCATTGCGGCGCCGAGGTGCGGCGCATCGAACGCGGCGTCGAGTTCCGCCTGCAGCTGGCGCGCCGCGCCGCGGCGCCGGATGCGCAGCAGCTGCTCGAGCTCGGGCGGCATCTGCACGACCGCATGACCGAGAGCGTGCTGCTGTCGCGCGCCGATGCGCGGCGCCTGTTCGTCGACCTGCCGCCGCAGCCGCTGCGCAGCGTGGACGTGCTCGGCCAGGGCCGCGACGCGCTGGCGCGCGCCAACGTCGAGCAGGGCCTGGCGCTGTCGGAGCAGGAGATCGACTACCTGCTGCAGGCCTTCGCCGAGCGGCTGCGCCGCAACCCCACCGACGCCGAGCTGCTGATGTTCGCGCAGGCCAACAGCGAGCATTGCCGCCACAAGATCTTCAACGCGCGCTTCGTCGTCGACGGCGTCGAGCAGGAGCATTCGCTGTTCGGCATGATCCGCAGCACCCACGCGGCGTACCCGCAGGGCACCGTGGTGGCCTATTCGGACAACGCGGCGGTGATGCACGGCGGCACCGTGCAGCGCTGGCAGCCGCAGGGCGCCGAGCACCGCTACACGGCCGAGCCCGCGCTGGTGCACACGCTGATGAAGGTGGAAACCCACAACCACCCGACCGCGATCTCGCCGTTCCCCGGCGCCGCCACCGGCGCCGGCGGCGAGATCCGCGACGAGGGCGCGACCGGGCGCGGCGGCCGGCCGAAGGCCGGGCTGTGCGGGTTCCACGTGTCCAACCTGCGCCTGGACCCGGCGCAGCCCGAGCCGTGGGAGTCGCAGGACCTGGGGCGCCCCGCCCATCTGGCCAGTGCGCTGCAGATCATGGTCGAGGGCCCGATCGGCGGCGCCGCCTTCAACAACGAATTCGGGCGCCCGAACCTGGGCGGCGTGTTCCGCGTGTACGAGCAGGCCGCCGGAGGGCGCAACTGGGGTTACCACAAGCCGATCATGATCGCCGGCGGAGTCGGCGAGGTCCACGACGCGCATACCCACAAGGTGGAATTCCCGGCCGGCGCGCTGCTGCTGCAGCTCGGCGGCCCCGGCATGCGCATCGGCGTGGGTGGCGGCGCGGCGTCGAGCCTGGCCACCGGCAGCAACGCCGAGCACCTCGACTTCGACTCGGTGCAGCGCGGCAACCCGGAGATGCAGCGCCGCGCGCAGGAGGTGATCGACGCCTGCCGCGCCCTCGGCGCGGCCAATCCGATCCTGGCCATCCACGACGTCGGCGCGGGCGGGCTGTCGAACGCGCTGCCCGAGCTGGTCGACGGCGCCGGTCTGGGCGCCACGCTGCAGTTGCGCGACGTGCCGGTCGAGGAAAGCGGCATGAGTCCGCGCGAGATCTGGTGCAACGAGAGCCAGGAGCGCTACGTGCTGGCGATCGCCGCCGACGCGCTGGACGAGTTCGCCGCGCTGTGCGCGCGCGAGCGCTGCCCCTTTGCCGTGCTCGGCACCGCGCAGGACGCCGCGCTGCTGCAGGTGGCGGATCGCCTGCTCGGGCAGCCCGCGGTGGACATGCCGATGTCGGTGCTGCTGGGCAATCCGCCGCGCATGCTGCGCGACGTGCGCAGCCAGCGCCTGGAGCTGCCGGCGCTCGACCTCACCGGGGTCGAGCTGGAGTGGGCCGCGCGCACCGTGCTGCGTCACCCCAGCGTGGCCAGCAAGCGCTTTCTGGTGAGCATCGGCGACCGCACGGTGGGCGGGCTGTCGCACCGCGACCCGATGGTCGGGCCGTGGCAGGTTCCGGTGGCCGATTGCGCGATCACGCTGGCCGACTTCGCCGGTCACCGCGGCGAGGTCATGGCGATGGGCGAGCGCACGCCGCTGGCGGTGTCGGACGCCGCGGCCAGCGGGCGCATGGCGGTGGCCGAGGCGCTGACCAATCTGCTGGCGGCGCCGCTGCGCTCGCTCGGCCAGGTCAAGCTGTCGTGCAACTGGATGGCCGCCTGCGGACAGCCGGGGCAGGACGCCGCCTTGTACGAGACGGTGCGCGCGGTGGCGATGGAGCTGTGCCCGCAACTCGGGATCTCCGTCCCGGTGGGCAAGGATTCGCTGTCGATGCACACGCGCTGGCAGCGCGACGGCCGGGATCTGTCGGTGACCTCCCCGGTGTCGCTGCTGGTGTCGGCCTTCGCCGTGCTCGACGACGTGCGCGGCGCCTGGACCCCGCAGCTGCGCCTCGACCAGGGCGCCAGCGTGCTGCTGCTGGTCGACCTCGGCCACGGGCGCCAGCGCATGGGCGGCAGCATCCTGGCGCAGGCGCTCGGGCAGGCCGCGGGCCCGGTGCCCGACCTCGACGATGCCGCCGACCTGAACCGGCTGTGCGCCGCGCTGGCCGAACTGCGCGAGCACGGCATGGTGCTGGCCTACCACGACCGCAGCGACGGCGGCCTGTGGGCCGCGGCCTGCGAGATGGCCTTCGCCGGGCGCGCCGGCGTGGCGCTCAACCTGGACCTGCTGATCGCGGCCGCGGAGTCGCTGCCCGACGAGGGCGACGCGAAGAACTGGGCGCAGCAGGTGGCGGCGCGGCGCGACGACCTGACGCTGCGCGCGTTGTTCAACGAGGAACCAGGCGTGGTGCTGCAGGTGCGCCTGGAGCAGCGCGACGCGGCGATGCGCATCCTGCGCGCGCACGGACTGTCGGCGTGCAGCCACGTGGTCGCGCAGGTCGGCGACGGTGCGCAGCTCGAGGTCTGGCGTGATTCGCGGCGCGTGCTCGGCATCGCGCGCGGCGAACTGATGGCGCAGTGGGACCATGTCTCGCATGCGGTGGCGCGTCTGCGCGACAACCCGGAGTGCGCCGATTCCGAGCACGCGGCGGCCTGCGGCGACGACCCCGGGCTGCACGCGAAGCTGGGATTCGACCCGACGCACGACGTGGCGGCGCCGTTCATCGCCAGCGGCGCGCGGCCGAAGGTGGCGATCCTGCGCGAGCAGGGCGTGAACTCGCAGCGCGAGATGGCCTGGGCGATGGACCAGGCGGGCTTCGCCGCGCACGACGTGCACATGAGCGACCTGATCGCCCGACGTGTCGATCTGCGCGGTTTCCGCGGGCTGGTCGCCTGCGGCGGCTTCAGCTACGGCGACGTGCTGGGCGCCGGCGAGGGCTGGGCCCGCACCATCCTGTTCAACCCGGCGCTCGAGCAGGCCTTCGGGGAGTTCTTCGCGCGTCCCGACACCTTCTCGCTCGGCGTGTGCAACGGCTGCCAGATGCTGGCCGCGCTGGCGCCGATGATCCCCGGCGCGCAGGCCTGGCCGCGCTTCACCCGCAATCGCTCGGAGCAGTACGAGGCGCGGCTGGTGATGGTCGAGGTGCAGGCCTCGCCGTCGCTGTTCTTCAGCGGCATGGCGGGCAGCCGCATGCCGATCGTGGTCTCGCACGGCGAAGGCTATGCGGACTTCTCGCAGCAGGGCGACGCCGCGGGGGTCGACGCCGCATTGCGCTTCGTCGACGGCCACGGCCGCGCCACCGAGGTCTATCCGCTGAACCCGAACGGCAGCGCCGGCGGACTCACCGGCGTGACCACCGCGGACGGCCGCGTCACCGCGCTGATGCCGCACCCGGAGCGGGTGTTCCGTTCGCTGCAGTTCAGCTGGGCTCCCGCGGGTTGCGACGAAGTGTCGCCGTGGGCCCGCATGTTCCGCAATGCGCGGGCCTGGTGTGCCTGAGCGCATGAGCGTAGCGACGAGGATCGTGCCATGAACCCCGCACCGCGCTCGTACCGCTCGTCCCGCCTGGGCGGGCTGGACACGCTGCGCGGGCTCGCCATCGTCTGGATGGTGAGCTTTCATTTCAGCTTCGACCTGAACTGGTTCGGCTACATCCACACCGACTTCTACACCAACCCGGTGTGGCTGTGGCAGCGGGTGTGCATCGTCAGCCTGTTCCTGCTGAGTTCGGGGCTGAGCCAGGCGGTGAGCGATGCGCGCCGGCGCAGCGAGGCCGCGTTCTGGCGGCGCTGGGGGCAGATCTTCGGCGCTGGTCTGCTGGTGGTGGCCGGAAGCTGGCTGGTGTTTCCTCGCAGCTTCATCTATTTCGGCATCCTGCAGGGGGTCGCCGCCATGCTGCTGGTGCACCGCGCGATCGGGCGCCGGCTCGGCCCCTGGGTGCTGTTGCTGGCGCCGCTGCTGATCGCCGCACCGCATCTGTACGCATCGCCGCATTTCAACCCTCCGGCGTGGAACTGGACCGGGCTGATCACGCGCAAGCCGATCACCGAGGACTACGTCCCGCTGACGCCCTGGCTCGGCGTGTTCTGGATCGGCGCCGGCCTCGGCGCACTGCTGCGGCGGGTCGAACTGCGCCCGCTGCGCGCGCTGCCGCGGGTCGCCCCGCTGGCCTGGCTGGGTCGCTGGCCGCTGAGCATCTACCTGCTGCACCAGCCGATCCTCATCGGGCTGCTGTGGCTGGTGTCGCGCGCCATCGGGCATCCGGTGCCGTTCTAGTCTGTCGAAACACCCCAGGGGGCCGCGCGGGTGCCCGTCTTGCAGGGGTGGCATGGCATCCTTAAGATGCGTGGGAAATACCACTTAACGCTTTGCGCCCCCGCACATCATGCTGCTCGAAAGCCTGCTCGCCTTCCTTCACATCTCGGCCGTGCTCGGCCTGGTGGTGTTCCTGACGGCCAAGGTCGCGCTGCTGCGCCCGGAGATCCTGCGCGACCGTCCGCAGTTGCTGCGGCGTGTGCTGCGCATGGACCACTGGGTCTGGGGCAGCTTCGCCGCGGTGGCGCTGACCGGCGCGGCGCGCGTGGCCTTCGGCGTGAAGGGCGCCGACTGGTATCTGTCGAACCCGCTGCTGTGGGTCAAGCTGGCCCTGTTCGTGCTGATGCTGGCGATGGGCCTGCCGTCGAGTTCCGCGCTGCGTGCCTGGCGGCGTGACGCGCAGCCGCCCGACGAGGCGGCGATCCGCGCGCAGCGCCGCTGGCTGATGTGGCAGGCGCATGTGCTGGTGGTGCTGCCGCTGTTCGGCGTGCTGCTGGCCTACGGGTTCTGATCCCAAGCAGCGGCGAAACAGAAGATACACCCCGTTGCAAATGTAGCAGTCTGATCCAAACGCGTCTGACCCAACGCAATCCGCTCCGCGGCCCGGGTCTCTATCTTGTTCCCGGTGTCGAACCCGACCTGCCGCGGCGCGGCTTGCCGCGCCGGCCCATTCCAAGGAGCCTCCCCGATGTCCGTAGAACATCCCTATCAACCGCTCGCGCTGCCCGGCACGAGCCCCGGCGCGCCGGCGCTGGCCGAGCCGGACTGGCCCGCGCCGGACCTGCAGTTCGCCCGCCCGCTCGGCGCCTGGGTGATCGTGGGGGCCCTGTTCGTGGTCGTCGTCGCGCTGTGGGCGATGGTCGCGATCTTCTTTTCGATGCACGCCTGAGGAGTCGCGATGAGTTCCCCGATGTCCGACGCGTTCGAGCAACGCTTCCACCACGCGGCGCAGCGCCATGAGCGCGCCTGGGTGTTCATCTCGGTGGTCATGATCGCGGTGCTGTTCGTCGCCGCGGTCTACCTGGTGGTGCACGACTACGGAGTCGTCGCGAAGACCACGCGCATCTATTCGGATCCCAACACCGCGGCCACGCTGGCCGACTTCCAGGGCAGCGGAGTCAAGCAGACCGGGCCGAACTCGTACAACGTCTACGAGATGGGGCGCATCTGGTCGTGGACCCCGGGGACCGGCACGCCGCTGACCCTGCCGCAAGGCGCCCACGTGACCTTCTACGTGACCAGCGGCGACGTGCTGCACGGCTTCGAGATCCAGGGCACCAGCATCAACCTGACCGCGATCCCCGGTGTCATCGGCCATGTCAGCTACACCTTCGACAAGCCCGGGACCTACTACATCATCTGCAACGAGTATTGCGGCGCCGGACATCAGGCGATGATCGGCAAGATCGTGATCACCCCGAGGACCCAGGCATGAGCAGCGTCATGACACATCCCGCCGCGGCTGCGGCCGCCGCCGTCACGGTCTCGCAGGACGTGGCGGCGTCCAAGCGCCTGCTGCTGACCTTCTGGGTCACCGGCTTCTGCGCCTTGCTGGTCGGCATCTCGATCGGCGTGCTGCAGGGGGCGAACTACGCCGGGCTCAACCTGTACCCGTACCTGGCCCCGTTCCTGAAGACCTACTACCAGGGCCTGACCATGCACGGGGTGCTCAACGCCTTCGTGTTCACCTTCTTCACCATCTCGGGCTGGCTGATCTACCTGCCGTCCCGCGAGTTGCAGCTGCGCCCCAACATGGCGCTGGGCTGGTTCACCTATCTGCTGATGCTGGTCGGCACGCTGATGGCCGCCTACGCCATGCTCGACAATTCGTCGAGCGTGCTCTACACCTTCTATCCGCCGCTCGAGGGCAGTCCGTACTTCTACCTCGGCATCACGCTGGTGGTGGTGGCCAGCCTGCTGCCGCTGATCGTCGTGCTGGACATGCGCGCACGCTGGAAGCGCGCGCACCCGGGGCAGGTGACCCCGCTGGTGACCTTCATGAGCGCGACCATCCTGCTGATGTGGGTGCTCGCCGCGATCGGCGCGGCTTCCGAGGCGGTGCTGCTGCTCGACCCCTGGTCGCTGGGCCTGACCTCGACCGTGAATCCGCTGCTGGCGCGCACGCTGTTCTGGTGGACCGGGCACCCGATCGTCTACTACTGGCTGATGCCGGGCTACATCTCGATCTACGCGCTGCTGCCGCGCCAGTCGGGCGGCAAGCTGGTGTCGGATCCGCTGGCGCGCCTGGCTTTCCTGCTGCTGATGGTGTTCTCGGTGCCGGTGGGCACCCACCATCAGTACACCGACCCGGGCATCGCGCCGGTGATCAAGGGCGTGGTCACCGCGCTGACCCTGTCGGTGGCGATTCCCAGCCTGATCACCGCGTTCACGGTGGCGCTGAGCCTGGAGTATGCGGGACGGCGTCGCGGCGGCAAGGGCCTGATGGGCTGGTGGACCGCGCTGCCCTGGCGGGATCCGTCGGTGGCGGCGCAGGTGCTGGCGCTGGTGAGTTTCATCTTCGGCGGCGCCGGCGGCATCGTCAACGCCAGCTGGCAGCTCGACAACGTGGTGCACAACACGCTGTGGATCCCGGCGCACTTCCACCTCACGGTGGGAACCATGACCACGCTGGTGTTCATGGGCGTGAGCTTCTGGCTGCTGCCGCACCTGACCGGGCGCCGTCTGTTCGCGCCCCGGCTGGCTCTGTGGTCGGTGTGGCTGTGGTTCGTCGGCCTCATGGTCTGGGGCTTCGCAGGCCACTGGGCCGGACTCGACGGCGTGCCGCGCCGTGCCTGGATCTCGGCGCTGCCGCATGCGCAGTACATGCAGCTGTACGGCGAGGTGCACGGTGCGCTGATCATGGTGGGGATCGGCGGCGTGATCGCCGCGCTGGGCGCGATCGCCTTCTTCATCTGCTTCTTCGGCACCCTGTTCGGGCGTCGCGACGAGCAGGCGATGCACGCCATCCCGTTCAGCGACACGATCACCGGCCCCGAGGGCTCGCAGATCGCTCGCCTGGCCGAGCACCTGGGCTTCTGGACCGTGGCGACCCTGGTGATCACGCTGGCGGTGTACATCCCCACGCTGTGGCCGATGATCATGCATCCGATCCATGCCGTCGGTTTCCGCGTCTGGTAAGGACGGGGGGATGTCGGGCCCAGGGGCCCGAACACCCCCCCTGGGCCGGGCGCAGCCCGGCCCGGCCCCCGAGGGAGCCGAGAGGGACTGGCGCGCGTCGGCGACGCGCGCCGCGATCGTATGTGTGCTGCTGAGCCTGCTGCTGTGGGCCTGGAGCCGCCTCGGCGGCGCCGGCCCGCAGTTGCATGGGCAGGCGCTGAGTCCGCGCGCCGCACCGGTGTTCACCGGCCTGACGGACACGCAGGGACACCCGTTCTCGTGGCGCGCGCAGCGCGGCGATGCGGTGCTGGTGTTCTTCGGCTACACGCATTGCCCCGACGTGTGCCCGCTGACCCTGGCGCGGCTGTCGCGCGTGCTCGACGGGCTCGGCCCGCAGGCGCGGCGCGTGCGCGTGGTGTTCGTCACCCTCGACCCGCAGCGCGATACGCCGACGGTGCTGCGCGCCTATCTCGATGCCCTGCTGCCGGGGGCGGTGGGCTTGCGCGGCGACGCCGCCGACACCGCGCGTGCCGCGGCGCAATGGGGCGTGCACTGGCGGCGGGTGTCGGCGCCCGGCGCCGCGCCCGCCGATTACTGGATCGACCATACCGCCGCGCTGACCCTGGTGGGTCCGCGCGGTCACCTGCGGGCCCGCTACGGCTACGCCCAGCTGGAGTCGCGCGGCCTGCTGCAGGCCGACCTGCGCAGCCTGCTGGAGCGCCGCGCCGCGGCGCCCGGCGCATGATGTCGGGGGCCTGGGGCTCGGCGGCCTGGCTGGGCTGGCTCGGCGCGGCGCTGCTCGTGCTGCTGGTGTATTTCGGCATCGCGCTGCGCGCGCGGTGGGCGCCGTGGCGCATGCTGTGCTTCGCCGCGGGTGTCCTGGGCACGCTGCTGGCGGCCTGGGGCCTGCATGATCCGCTGCAGTCGATGACCGTCTACGCGGGCGCCTTGATGCTGCTGGGGCAGGGCGTGTCGCCGCTGCTGCTGCTGGGGGTTCCTCGCGAGCATCGGGCCGGCTGGCACCTGCCGCGACGGCGCTGGTGGGCGCAGTGGCTGCTCGACCCGTGGGTGGCGGTGGCGGTGTTCATGCTGCTGACCCTGGCGCTGAATGTTCCGGGGGTGTTCGACACCGCGTTATCCAACGCCTTGTACAGCGCGCCCTTCGGCGTGCTGCTGCTGCTGGGCGGACTGATGATGTGGGCGCAGCTGCTCGACGGCAGTCGAGGCATCCGCAGGCGCTGGCTGGCCGGCCTGGTGGGCTGGCTCGCCGGGCTGCCGATGATGCTGGTGGCGGCGGTCTGGGTGTGGAGCCCGCACGTGCTGTACATGCCGTACCTGGACGTGCTGTGCCTGTGGAACCTGAGTCCGCTGCAGGACCAGCACTACGCCGGCCTGGTGATGTTCATCGCGGGATTTCCACTTCAATTGCGCTCGGCCTGGATGCTGATCATGTCGGAGGAGTGAACCCCGGCTTGGCGGATCTATGCTCGCAGGCCGAGACGTCGTGAAAGGAGTCCAGCCATGGCACAGCCCGAATCCCCGCCGGACGGCGGCCCCGAGGACGATCCCGCGCCGCGTGATCCGCGCTCGCGCCTGCCGCGCTTCGATCCGAAGGCGCGCATCCATCTCGGCTATTGGCTGGTCGCGCTGCTGGTGCTGCTGTGGGTGCAGAGCCTGTGGCAGGGCGCCGCGCAGGTCCAGACGGTGCCCTACAGCCAGTTCGAGACGTACCTGCAGCAGGGGCGCTTCAGCGACGTCGAGATCGGCGAGCAGACCATCACCGGCACGCTGCGCGAGCCGGCGGCCAAGGGACCGAGCAAGGTGGTCGCGCTGCGCGTGGATCCGCAGATCGCGCAGCAGTTGCAGCGCTACGGGGTGCGCTATTCGCAGCTTCCGAGCAATGCCTGGCTGGCCAACCTGTTGTCGTGGATCTTCCCGGCGCTGGCCTTTTTCGGCGTGTGGTACTTCATGGTGCGCCGCTTCGCCGATCGCCAGGGCCTCGGCGGCGGCTTCATGACCATCGGCAAGAGCCGCGCCAAGGTGTACATGGAGAACAGCACCGGGGTCAGCTACGCCGACGTCGCGGGGGTCGACGAGGCCAAGCAGGAACTGCAGGAAGTCGTCGAATTCCTCAAGGACCCGCAGGGCCACGGCCGCCTGGGGGCGAGGGCGCCCAAGGGCATCCTGCTGGTCGGGCCGCCGGGAACCGGCAAGACCCTGCTGGCGCGCGCGGTGGCGGGCGAGGCCGGGGTGCCGTTCTTCTCCATCAGCGGCTCGGAGTTCGTCGAGATGTTCGTCGGCGTCGGCGCGGCGCGTGTGCGCGACCTGTTCGAGCAGGCGCGCTCGAAGGCGCCGGCGATCATTTTCATCGACGAGCTCGACGCCCTCGGCCGCGCGCGCGGCGCCGCGCCCTTCGGCGGCGGACACGACGAGAAGGAGCAGACCCTGAACCAGTTGCTGGTCGAGCTCGACGGCTTCGACCCCAGCTCGGGACTGGTCATCCTGGCCGCCACCAACCGGCCGGAGATCCTCGATCCGGCGCTGCTGCGCGCCGGGCGCTTCGATCGCCAGGTGCTGGTCGACCGCCCGGACAAGGTCGGGCGCGTGCAGATCCTGCGCGTGCATGTGCGCAAGGTGCGGCTGGACCCCTCGGTCAGCCTGGAGCAGGTGGCCGCGCTGACCCCCGGTTTTTCCGGCGCCGATCTGGCCAACCTGGTCAACGAGGCGGCGCTGCTGGCCACGCGCGAGAACGCGCCGACGGTCACGCCCGAGCATTTCACGCGCGCCGTCGAGCGCATCGTCGCCGGCCTGGAAAAGCGCAACCGCCTGCTCAACCCGCACGAACGCGAGATCGTCGCCCACCACGAGATGGGACACGCGCTGGTGGCGATGAGCCTGCCCGGCACGGAGGTCGTGCACAAGGTCTCGATCATTCCGCGCGGGATCGGCTCGCTGGGCTACACCATCCAGCGCCCGACCGAGGACCGCTACCTGATGACCCGCGGCGAGCTGGAGGACAAGATGGCGGTGCTGATGGGCGGGCGGGCCGCCGAGTCCCTGATGTTCGGCGTGGTGTCGACCGGCGCCGCCGACGACCTGGCGAAGGTCAGCGACATCGCGCGCAGCATGGCCACGCGCTATGCCATGGTGGAAGCGCTGGGGCAGGTGGCGCTGGAAGATGCGCCGCAGAACCTGCTGGGGACCCCGGTGCCGCCGCAGCGCAACTACAGCGAGCAGACGGCGCGCGAGATCGACTGCGCGGTGCGCGAACTCGTCGACCACGCCTTCGAGCGCGCCACCTCGATCCTGCGGCAACGCCGCGAGACCCTGGAGCACGGCGCCGCCAGACTGCTGCAGCAGGAGACGCTGAACGAGTCGGATCTGCGGGAACTGGTGGCCGGCGCGGCTGCGCTGCAGGCGCAACCGGCTGCCGGCGCCTGAGAATCGTCAAGGCGGGCGGGCGCCCGCCGCGGCGCCGGCGTCGCGCGGCCTTTGCGGGCGCGCGACGGGCCGGGCCATGGGCGGCCCGGCCGATGCGGGCTTACTGCGTGACCTTCGCCGAGGCCAGCAGTTCCTGCTGGTACTTCTGGATTTCCTCGCGCTGCAGCTCCTGCACGATCTGCGGGCGCAGCTGGTCCAGGGCCGGCGGCTTGGCCGGGCGCGTCTTGTCCAGCTTGATGATGTGCCAGCCGAACTGGGTATGCACCGGCGTCGTCGTGTACTGGCCGGGCTTCAGCTTGGTCAGCGCATCGGCGAAGGGCGGAACGAAGTTGCCCGGGGTCGACCAGCCGAGATTGCCGCCGTTGGCCGCCGAGCCGGTGTCCTTCGAGTACTTCTTCGCCAGATCGCCGAACTTGGCGCCCTTCTTCAGCTGCGCGATGATGTCGTCGGCTTCCTTCTGCGTCGGCACCAGGATGTGCTGGGCCTCGTACTCGGTGTGGCCGAAGGTCTTCGCGAACTGGTCGTACTTGGCCTGGATCTGCGCGTCGGTGATCGGGTGCTTCTTCAGGTATTCGCCCAGCACCGCGCGGATCAGCACGTTCTGGCGGTTGATCTCGAGCTCTTCCTGGATCTGCTTCTGCTTGGTCAGGCCCTGCTTCTCGGCCTCCTGCACGACGACTTCGCGCAGGATCATTTCCTTCCTGATCTGGTCCTTCAGTTCCGGGGTCACCGGCTGGCCGGACTGCTTGGCCATGTTGGCGGCCACCGCGTCGATCAGGGATTCGGGAATCGCCTTGCCGTTGACGGTGGCGGCGGTCTGCGCCATGGCCAGCGGACTGAACAGGGCCAGCGCGACCGCGAGGGGCAGGATTTTGGAACGGATCGGAGTCATGGAGCCATCAGCCGAAAAAGAGTTCGAAAAGGAAGGAATATCGTGATCTGTCATCCGAAAATCCTTCCGGAAAAACCGGAAAATCACGCCGCTTGCATCGCCCGCGGCATTTGGCGGGGACGCCGACGCGAAATGCCGCATCGACGCCCCGCGGTGCCGCCGGCAGTGCGCGTGCCCGGCGCAACGCAACGTCCCGGTCTCACAGAGGGCGCAATTCCAGGGTGAAGGAATGCACCTCCTGCAATAGCAGGGGACCCAGGGCATCATACACGAGGCGATGCCGCGCAAGAGGTCCGATACCCGCAAAACGCCGGCTCTGCAGGCGAATGTGAAAATGGCTTCCCTGCGCATCGAAACCCGCATGTCCGTGGTGCTGCGCGGACATGTCCGTGACCTCCGCGAGGTCGTCGGGGAAGGCCTGGCGCAAGGCGCTCTCGATGCGCGCGAGCCGGCTCGGCGCGTCGTTCCGCGCTCGCGGCATCACCTGCTCGGGGTTCATGGCGCCTTCGACGGCAGGTAGCGTGCGATCAGCAGCGATTGCAGCAGCGCGAACACCAGGGTCAGCCCGAGGCTGCCGAACAGCTTGAAGTTGACCCAGGTCGCGGTCGAGAAGTTGTAGGCCACCCACAGGTTCAGCACGCCCATCAGCGTGAAGTAGCCGGTCCAGGACCAGTTCAGCCGGGTCCACGCCGGCTCCGGCAGTTCGAGCTGGCTGCCCAGCAGCGAGCGGATCAGGTTGCGCCCGAGCAGCAGCTGACCGCCGGCCAGACTCGACGCGAAGATCCAGTACAGCACCGTGGGCTTCCACTTGATGAAGGTCTCGTCGTGCAGCAGCAGCGTGGCGCCGCCGAACAGCACGACCACCACCAGGCTGACCCACAGCATCGGCTCGACGCGCCTGCGGCGCAGCCACACCCATGCGATCTGCAGCACCGTGGCGACGATGGCCACGCCGGTGGCCACGTAGATGCCGCCGAACTTGAAGGCGACGAAGAACAGGATGATCGGGAAGAAATCGAACAGCAGCTTCATGCGGTGGCGCTTCCTGGGCTATGCGGAGTCGGCCGAGGGGGAGTCGGAGTCGGCGGCCGGCTCGAAGTCCAGCGCCGCGGAGTTGATGCAGTAGCGCAGTCCGCCCGGTCCCGGGCCGTCCGGGAACACATGCCCCAGGTGCGCCTCGCAGCTGGCGCAGCGCACCTCGGTGCGCTGCATGCCGTAGCTGCGGTCGGTGTGCTCGGCGATTCGGGCATCGCGCGCGGGCTGCGTGAAACTCGGCCAGCCGGTCCCGGAGTCGAACTTGCTGTTCGATTCGAACAGCGGCGCGCCGCAGCATACGCAGCGGTAGTCGCCGTCCGCGTGGTGGTTCCAGTACTTGCCGCTGAACGGCGCCTCGGTCGCGCTGCAGCGCGTGACCTGGTACTGCTCGGAGCTCAGGCGCTCGCGCCAGACGCGCTCCTGCTCGGGGTCGGATGGTTTCATCGGAGGACTCGCTCGAAGCCGCGTTCGGCGCGCGCGGGCGCGCGCGCCGAACGCGGCACGCCCGACATTGTGCTCCCGCGCCGCGTCGCGGGCCAGAGCTGGGCACGCCCCGCGTCCCGGGGGGGCGCAGGCGTCCGCGCACGCATCCGCGCCGGATCAGGATGAACACGACAGCACGGGCGGGCCGGCGTCGGGGGGCGGCGCGGCGGCCAGGTCCTCGCAGCCCGGCTGCTCGTCGAAGGGCATGCGCAGCACCCGATGCAGGCGCAGGACCGCGGAGAAGTCTCCGTCGCGCGCCTGCGCGATGGCCTGCTGCCCGAGGTGGTGGCGCAGCACGTAGCAGGGGTTGCTGCGCAGCATGTCGCGCGCGCGCTCGGCCCGTGCCGCCGCGTCGAGCCCGTGCTGGCGGGCGCGCAGCCGCGCCAGCCAGTCGGCGGCACGCTGCGGCCAGGCGTCGAACTGGCGCAGCCACTGCACCGGCGGCGGCGCCTCGGGCAGCTCGACCACGCGCGCCAGCAGGCGGTGCGACAGGGTCCAGTCGGCGCGGCAGGCGGCCAGCAGGTCCAGCCAGTCCTGCACCAGGTCGCGGTCCGTCTCGAGCGACGCGGCGGGGTCGTCGGCGCGCAGCCCGAGCTTGGCCTGCATGCCGCGGTCCATCTCGACCATGAAGGCGTCGGCGAAGTCCTCCACGGCGTCGCGCGCCGCCTGCTCGTCGCCGATCAGCGGCAGCAGCGCCTGCGCCAGCGCCAGCAGGTTCCAGCGGGCTACCGCCGGTTGACGCGCCCACGCGTAGCGCCCCCAGCTGTCGGTGGTGTTCGGCGTGTAGCCGGGATCGAAGGCGTCGAGGAATCCGAAGGGGCCGTAGTCGATGGTCCACCCCAGCATCGACATGTTGTCGGTGTTCATCACGCCGTGCACGAAACCCACGCACTGCCAGCGCGCGATGGTCGGCGCGGTCGCGGCCACCACCTCGCGCAGCAGCGCCAGCGCGGGGTTGGCGGAGTCGGCCGCCGCCGGGTACAGGCGTGCCACCGTGTAGTCGACCAGCCGGCGCAGCGCGTCGTGCCGGCCGCCGTGGCTGAAGTGCTCGAAGTGCCCGAAGCGCAGGAAGCTCGGGCTCAGGCGCGTCACCACGGCCGCGGTCTCCAGGCTCTCGCGGCGCACCGGCAGCTCGGAGTCGACCAGGCACAGGGCACGCGTGGTCGGCACGCCCAGCGCGTGCATCGCCTCGCTGCACAGGAACTCGCGTATCGACGAACGCAGCACCGCGCGCCCGTCGCCGCGGCGCGAAAACGGCGTCGGCCCCGCGCCCTTGATCTGCACTTCCCACCAGGCGTGACCCATGGCCTGGCGCGCGTCGCGGGATCGCGCCTCGCCGAGCAGGTGGGCCCGCCCGTCGCCCAGCTGGCCGGCCCAGTTGCCGAACTGGTGGCCGGCATACACGGTGCTGATGGCGCTGGCGTCGCGCGCGGCCTGGTTGCCGCTGAACAGCTCCGCCCAGCTGCGGCGCGCGTCGTCGTGCTGCGGCAGCGCCAGCCCCAGCAGCGCCGCGGCGTCGGCGCTGAGCACGCGCAGGCGCGGCTGCGGCAGGCCCTGCGGCGGGCTCGTGCTGTGGAATTCGGCGCCGAGCCGTACGAAGTCCTGGCGCATCGCCAGCACGGGTTGCGCGGCGCCGGCCTGCGGCGGAGTCAGGGTATCGACGGACATGCATCGATTTTCCCTTAGCTCATAAAGCCTTTATGCGTGTATGGAAACGAAGCTGTCGCGCGTGATGTACCGGATTTGCGCAGCAATTCGTCCAGGGTTTCCCCGGGGCGGCGATGCTTGTATCGCAACGGTGCAGTGCCGCAAAATCTTGTCCGTTCTCAACCGATCCATGTCGACCACTCCGATTCTGCAGGCTCGAGGCCTGACCAAACAGTTCGCAGGCTTTGCCGCGGTGCAGGATATCGACCTGGATGTCGCCGAGGGATCGATCCACGCGCTGGTCGGACCCAACGGCGCCGGCAAGACCACCTGTTTCAACCTGCTCACCAAGTTTCTCGAGCCCAGCTCCGGCAGCATCCGCTTCGCGGGGCGCGACATCACGCGCATGCAGCCGGCGCAGGTGGCACGCCTCGGGCTGGTGCGCTCGTTCCAGATCAGCGCCACCTTCGGACACATGAGCCTGCTGGAGAACGTACGCGTGGGCATGCAGCGCTCGGCCGGCATGGCCTGGCAGTTCTGGGCTTCGCCGGCGCGCCTTTCCCGCCTCGACGAGCGCGCGATGCAGTATCTGGAGCAGGTCGGGCTGGCCGCGCAGGCCTCGCAGCTGGCGGTGAATCTGCCCTATGGACACAAGCGTGCGCTGGAACTGGCCACGACGCTGGCGCTGGAGCCTCGCCTGCTGCTGCTCGACGAGCCCACGCAGGGACTCGGGCACGAGGACGTGGAGCGCGTGACCGAACTCATCGCGCGCGTCGCGAAGGGCCGCACGGTGCTGATGGTGGAGCACAACATGTCGGTGATCTCGCGCATCTGCGACCGCGTCACGGTGATGCAGCGCGGGCGCAAGCTGGCCGAGGGCAGCTACGCCGAGGTGGCCGCCAACCCCGAGGTGATCAGCGCGTACATGGGCGACGAGGCGGGGGAGCTGGTGTCATGAACCTCGGGGGGGAGGCCGTGGCGAGCGCGCCCGGCGAAGCCGCGCAGGCGGCGACGCCGCTGGCGCTGGACATCCGCAACCTGCACGCGTGGTATGGAGAGTCCCACGTGCTGCACGGGGTCGACCTGCAGGTCGGGCAGGGCCGCACGGTGTGCCTGCTCGGGCGCAACGGCGCCGGGCGCAGCACCACGCTGCGCGCGATCATGGGCCTGACCAGCGCGCGCAGCGGCAGCATCCAGGTGTTCGGGCGCGACCTGGCGCGCATCCCGCCGCACCGCGTGGCCGGGCTCGGAGTCGGCTACTGCCCGGAAGAGCGGGGCATCTTCGCCAGCCTGTCGACGCGCGAGAACCTGCTGCTGCCGCCGCTGCTGCGCACCGGATTCGACGGCCTGAGCCTGGACGAGATCGATCAGCTGTTCCCCAACCTGAAGGAGCGCGCGCGCAGCCCGGGCTCGCGCCTTTCGGGCGGCGAGCAGCAGATGCTGGCGCTGGCGCGCATCCTGCGCACCGGCGCCAGGCTGCTGCTGCTGGACGAGATCTCCGAGGGCCTGGCGCCGGTGATCGTGCAGGCGCTGGGACGCGCCATCACCTCGTTGCGCGATCGGGGTTTTTCCATCCTGCTGGTGGAACAGAACTTTCACTTCACGGCCCGGCTGGCCGACCATTTCTACGTGATGGAGCGCGGCAAGATCGTCGAGCAGTTCTCGCGAGAGCAACTGCCGGACAAGCGCGAGCAGCTGGAACGGCTGCTCGGTGTGTAGTGGTATGTGGAAGAACAACCAGGAGACTCGCATGAAACTGAACCGATGGACCCTCGCGATCGCGGGCACGCTGGCCATGACCGCGGCGACGGCGCAGGCGGCCCCGCCGGTCAAGCTGGCTTTCATCACCGACATGTCCGGGGTGTATTCCTCGGTCGACGGCCCCGGGGGCGTGGCCGCGATCAACATGGCCATCCATGACTTCGGCGGCAAGGTGCTGGGGCGCAAGATCGAACTGCTGACCTTCGACCACCAGAACAAGGCCGACCTGGCCGCTGCCAAGGCCAAGGAGTTCTTCAGCCAGGACGGCGCCGACATGCTGATCGCCGGCACCAACAGCGCCACCGCGCTGGCCATGGAGCCCGTGGCCAACGCCTACAAGCGGCCGTTCATGGTCGTCGGCGCCGGAGCCTCGACCATCGTCGGCAAGCAATGCACGCCGTACACCGACATGTACGCCTACAACACCACCGCGCTGGCCCGCGGAACCGGCAAGGCGATCGTCGACAAGGGCGGCAAGACCTGGTACTTCCTGACCGCCGACTACGCCTTCGGCAAGTCGCTGGAAAGCGATGCCGCGAAGGTCGTCGAAGCCAACGGCGGCAAGGTGCTGGGCCAGGTGTACGCGCCGCTGGCCTCGTCGGACTTCTCGTCGTACCTGCTGCAGGCGCAGGCCTCGAAGGCGCAGGTGCTGGGACTGGCCAACGCCGGCGGCGACGCGGTGAACTCGATCAAGCAGGCGACCCAGTTCGGCATCACCAAGACCATGAAGCTCGCCGGGCTGCTGCTGTTCGTCACGGACATCCACAGCATCGGACTGCCTTCCGCGCAGGGCCTGTACCTGACCACCCCGTGGTACTGGAACCAGAGCCCGCAGGCGCACGCCTGGTCCGAGCGCTTCTACAAGGAGCGCCACGTGATGCCCACCTTCATCCAGGCCGGCGACTACTCCGCCGTGATGACCTACCTGAAGGCGGTGAAGGCGGCCGGGACCACCGACGGCGCCAAGGTCATGGCCGAGTTGCACAAGATGAAGGTCAACGACATGTTCATGCAGGGCGGCTACCTGGCGCCGAACGGCTTGATGGTGCACGACATGTACCTGGCCCAGGTGAAGACCCCGGCGCAGTCGAAGAGTGAATGGGACCTGTACGACCTCGTGCAGAAGATCCCGGGCCCCGACGCCTTCGGCCCGATCGCCGACTACGGCTGCCCGTTGGCCAGGTAATCGGAACGCGGGGGGCCCTGCGCCCCCCGCACGCTGTGCGCCGCACAGCGGCCCGCGCGCCCCGCGCGCCCAAGGAGGTCTTGCTTGACGGATCTTTTCGGTTTCCCGCTGCCGTTGCTGCTGGGCCAGTTGATGCTGGGCCTGGTCAACGGCGCCTTCTACGCCATGTTGTCGCTCGGGCTCGCGGTGATCTTCGGCCTGATGGACGTGGTGAACTTCGCGCACGGCGCCTTTTTCATGATGGGCGCGATGCTGGCGTGGATCGGCGGCCAGTACCTGGGCCTGAGCTACTGGTGGGTGCTGCTGCTGTCGCCGCTGGCGCTGGCGGTGTTCGGCATGCTGGTCGAGAGGCTCTTGCTGCGGCGCCTGCGCGGCATGGACCCGATCTACGGGCTGCTGCTGACCTTCGGGCTGACCCTGCTGCTGGAGGGCGGCTTCCGCTCGGCCTTCGGCGTCGCCGGCCAGCCCTTCAACGCGCCGCCGCAACTGGGCGGGGTGCTGAACCTGGGCTTCATGTTCCTGCCCGTCTACTACGCTTTCGCGGTCGTGGCCAGCGTGCTGATGTGCCTGCTCACCTGGCTGCTGATCGAGCGCACGCGCCTGGGTTCGTACCTGCGCGCGGGCACCGAGAACCCGGCGCTGGTGCAGTGCTTCGGCATCAATCTTCCGCTGCTCGTGACCCTGACCTTCGGCTTCGGCGCGGCGCTGGCCGGTCTCGCCGGGGTGCTGGCGGCGCCGGTGATCCAGGTGTCTCCGCTGATGGGGTCGAACCTGATCATCACCGTGTTCGCGATCGTGGTCATCGGCGGCATGGGCTCGGTGGCCGGGTCGATCGTGTCGGGACTGGCGCTGGGATTGGTCGAGGGGCTGACCAAGGTGCTGTACGCGCCGATGGCCAACACCGTGGTGTTCGTGCTGATGGCCGTCGTGCTGACGGTGCGTCCCGCGGGCTTGTTCGGGAGGCAGCGATGAGCGCGCCGCAGGGCCGCTCCGAAGGCGCGCTGGCGCGGTGGCTGCCGTGGGCGCTGCTGGCGCTGGTCGCGGCGGCGCCGTGGCTGGGCCTGTATCCGGTGCTGGGCATGCGCATCATGTGCTTCGCGCTGCTGGCCTGCGCCTTCAACCTGCTGGCCGGCTACGGCGGGCTGATCTCCTTCGGCCACGCGGCGATGTTCGGCGGCGCCGGCTACATCGCCGGCGAAGCGCTGACGCAGTGGCACCTGCCGACCCCCGTGGGACTGCTGCTGGGGGTGGCGTTCGCGCTGGCCATCGGCCTCGGCATGGGGCTGCTGGCGGTGCGCCGGCACGGCATCTATTTCTCGATGATCACGCTGGCGCTGGCGCAGATCGTCTATTTCTACTTCCTGCAGGCCTCCTTCACCGGCGGCGAGGACGGGCTGCAGGGAATCCCGCGCGGCAGCGTGCTGGGCCTGTCGCTGCAGTCCGACCGCGTGATGTACGAGTTCGTGCTGGTGCTGGTCTTTGCCAGCTGGTGGTTCCTGCGGCGCATCAACCGCTCGCCCTTCGGGCAGATCCTGCGCGCGGCCCGCGAGAACGAGCCGCGCCTGGTCTCGCTGGGCTACAACGCCGCGCGCTACAAGCTCGGCGTGTTCCTGCTGTCGGCCGCCTTCGCCGGGCTGGCCGGTGCGCTGAAGGCGCTGGTGATGGGCTTCGAGACCCTCGACGACGTGCACTGGGGCACCTCGGGGCTGGTGATCCTGATGACCCTGATCGGCGGCCTGGGCACGGACTTCGGCCCGGTGCTGGGGGCGCTGATCATCACCGTGCTGGAGGACAAGATCGGGCTGGTCGCGCGCACCCTGGTGCACCTGACGGGCGTGGCGTGGTTCTCCCACATCAGCGACTCCGTGGGCATGGTGATCGGCGGCATCTTCGTGCTGTGCGTGATGCTGTTCCGCCGCGGCATCATCGGCGAGATCGGGGCGCGCCTGGTGCCGCGTCGCGACGCCGGCTGAGTCCGCGCCCGCGGCGGCAGGCGCTTCAGCCCGCCTGCTGCTGCGCGGCGGCGGCCGCCGCCGGAGGCAGCGGGCGCGATACCAGCACCTTGTCGATGCGCTTGCCGTCCATGTCGACGACCTCGAAGCGCCAGCCGTCCCACTCGATCACGTCGCCGGTGTGGGGCAGCCGCGCCAGCAGCAGCATCAGCATGCCGGCGAGGGTGTTGTAGCGGGCCTTCTCTTCCTCGGGCAGCGTGCGCAGCCCCAGCCGGTCCTTCAGGTCGGCCACCGGGATCAGGCCGTCGAGCAGCCACGATCCGTCCTCGCGCTGCACCGCCCACGGCTCCTCCGACGGGTGGCTCTTGAACTCGCCGGCGATGGCCTCGAGGATGTCCTGCACGGTGACGATGCCCAGGGTCTGTCCGTACTCGCCCACCACCAGCGCGGTGTGGTCGGGGCTTTGCTTGAAGGTCTGCAGCAGTTCCAGCCCGGTGAGGCTCTCCGGCACGAAGATCGCGGGGCTCGAGGCCTTGCCGAGGTCGTCGATGCCCTCGCGGCGGATGAATCGTCCCAGCAGTTCCTTCGCCGACACCAGCCCCAGCACGTCGTCGAGGTCGCCGCGCACCAGCGGGAAGCGCGAGTGCGGGCTCTGCGAGATCTTCGCCAGGTTGTCGCCGAGGCCGTCCTCGACGTCGAGGAACTCGATTTCGTTGCGCGGGGTCATCAGCGACGCGATCTGGCGGTCGTCGAGCCGGAACACGTTGCGTACCATCTCGTGCTCCTGCACCTCGATCACGCCGGCGTCCGAGCCTTCCTCCAGCACGACGTTGATCTCCTCCTCGGTGACGTGCTTGGGCTGGTCGGTGCGCACGCGCATCAGGCGCAGCAGCAGGTCGGTGGACACCGACAGCAGCTTCACGAACACCGACACGGTGCGAGCCAGCAGCAGCATCGGCTGCGCGGTGATCAGCGCGATGCGCTCGGGCGCCAGCTGCCCGAGGCGCTTGGGCACCAGTTCGCCGACGACGATCGACAGGTAGGTGATGCCCACGACCACCAGCGCGGTGGCCGCGATCGACGATGCGCGCGGCGACATGCCCAGCCCGCGCAGCGTGTTGCCGATTCCGCTGGAGAACGCCGCTTCGCCGATGATCCCGGTGAGCACGGCGATCGACGTGATGCCGATCTGCACCGTCGACAACAGGCGCGTGGGCTGCTCGGTGAGCTGCAGCGCGGCGCGCGCCGGCACGCTGCCCGATTCGGCCAGCGCCGTCAGGCGCGCCCGCCGCGCCGTGACCAGCGCGATCTCGGCCATCGCGAACACGCCGTTGAGCAGGATCAACAGCAGCAGGACCAGGGCTTCGCTCATACCGCGCGCTCCTCGAGGTCGAAGCGCCGCGCAAGCCGCGGCGGCTGGCCCGGCGAGGCCGGGGCGCTGGGGGGCCGCGACGCGCGGCGGCAGGCGGCCGCGTGGCGGCTCGGCGGATTCGGTGCAGCGGCGCGGGGTCGCCGCATCGGGGAGGGTTCGGGGTCCAATGCGTGGGGTGGGGTGAGCGTCCTGCCGGCGCAGCTTCTATGCTGGAGCCTGCGCCTGCCCGGGCTGGGCGGCGCGGTGCCGCAGGACCCTCACCGATGTCCATTGATGAACATGGTTCCCGATTAGAGCAGACTTCCATGACAAAGCGTGACGATTCGCCGGCCGCGCGAACCGCGACGGCCACCTTGCTGCAGCACCATCCGTACCGGCCGCCGGCCGGTTTCGAGTCCGCGCAGCTGCCCAGCTACCGCGCCTCCACGGTGCTGTTCGAGAACGTGGCGCAGATGCGCGCGCGGCGCTGGCGCGACCAGTCGGGCTACACCTACGGGCTGCACGGCACCCCGGCGACCTTCGCGCTGGAGCGCAGGCTGTGCGACATCGAGGGGGCGCGGCACGCCGTGCTGTGCCCGTCGGGGCTGTCGGCGATCGCGCTGGTGGACATGGCGCTGCTGCGCAGCGCGGACGAGGTCCTGATCCCGAGCAATGCCTATGCGCCGGGGCGCGAGTTCGCGCAACACATGCTGCAGGCGTGGGGAATCGTCGCTCGCATCTACGATCCGCTGCGTCCCGAATCGGTGCGCGCGCTGATGGGGCCGCGCACCCGCCTGATGTGGCTGGAGGCGCCCGGCTCGGTGAGCATGGAGATGCCGGACCTGCGCGCGCTGGTGGCGCTGGCGCGCGAGCATGGCGTGACCACGGCCATCGACAACACCTGGTCGGCGGGGCTGGCGCTCAAGCCCTTCGAGCTCGGCATCGACGTGTCGATGCAGGCCTTGACCAAGTACCAGTCCGGCGGCGCCGACGTGCTGATGGGCGCCGCGCTGACCTGCGACGACGCCCTGCACGACGCGCTGCTCGATGCGCACATGCGCCTGGGCCTGGGAGTCGGCGGCGACGACGTGTCGCTGATGCTGCGCGGGCTCGGCTCGTTGCCGCTGCGCTACGCGGCGCACGACGCCGCGGCGCGGCAGATCGCCGCGTGGCTGCAGCGGCGCCCCGAGGTCGCGCAGGTGCTGCACCCGGCGCTGCCCGGCAGCCCGGGCCACGAATTCTGGTTGCGCGACTTCCGCGGCGCCGCCGGACTGTTCAGCCTGCGCCTGCACGCCGACTTCGGCCCGCGGCGCATCGACGCCTTCGTCGACGCGCTGCGCCTGTTCGGGATCGGCTACTCCTGGGGCGGCCCGATGAGTCTGGCGGTACCCTACGAGATGCAAGCCATGCACGCCGCGGCGGACGGCGACGCCGCGCCGCCGTCCGCCGCGAACCTGGTGCGCCTGAACATCGGCCTCGAGCACCCGCAGGACCTGATCGACGACCTCGAGCAGGCCTTGCGCGCAGCGCGGCCGGGTTGAGGCACGCCGACCGCACACGGGAGGAATCCGAACATGGGAATGCGAAGCCTGGCAGCGCTGCTGCTGCTGATCCTGCTGGCCGCGTTCGCGGTCGCCAACTGGGCGGCATTCAGCGCACCGACCGCGTTGAGCCTGGGCTTCACGACGGTGCAGGCGCCGCTGGGGCTGCTGATGCTGGGCCTGTGCGCCCTGCTGGTGCTGGGGCTGGGCGGGCTGGCGCTGTGGCTGCACACGCGCTCGCTGATGGAACTGCGGCGCCAGGCCAAGGCGCAGCAGTCGCTGCGGGAACTCGCGGAAAAGGCCGAGACCTCGCGCGTCTACCAGTTGCAGGGCGTGCTGGAAGGCGGCCTCGACCGACTGGCCGCGCAGATCGAATCCGCCGAGGCGCGCCTGAACGACCGGCTCGACCGGATGGCGCAGGAACAGTCGCGCTACGTGGCGGAAAGCGCCAATGGGCTGGCCGCCGCGCTGGCCGAGCTCGACCAGCGCATCGAGACGCAGCGCCGCGGCGGAGCCTGAGTCCGGCCGTTCACTGGTCCTCGAACAGGCGCAGCACGCCGTCGAGGCCGCAGTGGTTCAGCGCCACGTCGGCGGCCTGCTGCACCGCCGGCTTGCCGTGGTAGGCCACGCCCAGCCCGGCGGCATCGAGCATCGGCAGGTCGTTCGCGCCGTCGCCGATGGCGATCGCGCGGTGCGGTTCGCAGCCCAGGCGCGCGCAGGCGTCGAGCAGGGCGCGGCGCTTGGCCGCGCCGTCCACGATGGGCTCGCGCGCGTGCCCGGTGAGGCGGCCGTCGGCGATGTCGAGTTCGTTCGCGCACACCCCGTGCAGGCCGAGCCGGCGCTGCAGGCGCTCGGCGAACCAGGTGAAGCCTCCGGTGGCCAGGATCACCTGCAGTCCGGCGGACTTCGCGCCTTCGATCAACGGCTCGGCGCCGGGGTTCAGCTCCATGCGCTGCCACACCTGCTCGAGCACGCTTTCGGGGGTCCCGGCGAGCAGCGCCAGGCGCCGGCGCAGGCTTTCGGCATAGTCGGCGATCTCGCCGCGCATCGCGGCCTCGGTGATCTCGGCGATGCGCGCCTTCAGTCCGGTGGCGCTGCCCAGCTCGTCGATGGTCTCGACGTTCACCAGCGTGGAATCCATGTCCAGCACGAGCAGCCGGAAATCGCGCAGTCGCAGCCCCGGCGCCAGCAGCGCCCAGTCGAAGCCGTGGCGCTGCGCCAGCGGCGCCAGCAGCGCGCGCGCCGCCTGCTCGTCGACACCCAGGTCGCACAGGCGAGCCGTCTGCGTGCCCGGCGCGGCGTCGTGCTGCGGGTGCGTCGGCCGCAGGGGCTGCAGGCGCCGGGCTCGCAGTTGCTCGACGAGCTGCGCCAGCAGCGCGGGGTCGAGGCTGGAGCCGGCAGGGACTTGCAGGACGAGATGCGGCATGGCGGCGGGATCGGAGGCGGGCGCCGGGTCGACGACGCGCGAGACTGCGGGAAGACTCATCGGGGAAGATGGGGGTGGGGGTGAGGGAACGGGCGGAGCGCGCGCCGCGCGTCAGGCGGGAGCCGCCACGCGAGGCTCGCCGAGCAGGCGCAGCGTATCGCGCACCAGTTGGGCGCGCGCGGCGGCATCGGCGGCCGCGCGCTCGATGCGCAGGCGGTCGTTGCCCGCCAGCCGGACGTGGCGGTGATTCTGCACCAGCCAGATGATGCGCGAGGCGTCGAACGGCGGGTCGGCACGGAACTGCAGCAGCGTGAGCTGCTCGGCGGCGTCCACGCGCAGCACACCGTAGGCCTGCGCCAGCAGGCGCAGCCGGTGCGTCTCCAGCAGGTTGCGCGCCGCCGGCGGCATGCGCCCGAAGCGGTCGACGATCTCCTCCGACACTTCGCGCAGCGCGTCCTCGGTGGCGGCGCTGGCCAGGCGCTTGTACAGGTTCAGCCGGGCGTTGACGTCGGGGCAGTAGTCCTGCGGCAGCAGCGCGGGCTCGTGCAGGTTGATCTCGGTGGTCGCCGCCAGCGGCTGCAGCAGGTCGGGTTCCCGGCCGGACTTCAGCGCCTTCACGGCCGCGCCCAGCATGTCCAGGTACATCTGGTAGCCGACTTCCTGCACGTTGCCCGACTGCGCCTCGCCGAGCGCCTCGCCGGCGCCGCGGATCTCCAGGTCGTGCATCGCCAGGTAGAAGCCGGCGCCGAGCTCCTCCATCTGCGTGATCGCCTCCAGGCGCTGCTGCGCGGTCTTGCTCAGCGACTGCACCTCGGGCACCAGCAGGTAGGCGTAGGCCTGGTGGTGCGAACGCCCGACGCGCCCGCGCAACTGGTGCAGCTGGGCCAGCCCGAACTTGTCGGCGCGGCTGATCACGATGGTGTTGGCGGTGGGCACGTCGATCCCGGTCTCGATGATGGTCGAGCACAGCAGCACGTTGAAGCGCTGCGCGTGGAAGTCGCGCATCACCCGCTCCAGCTCGCGCTCGTGCATCTGCCCGTGCGCGATCTCGATGCGTGCCTCGGGGATCAGCTCGGCCAGCATCTCCTTCCTGCGGCCGATGCTCTCGACCTCGTTGTGCAGGAAGTAGACCTGGCCGCCGCGCTTGATCTCGCGCAGCACGGCTTCGCGGATCACCGCCTTGCTCTCGTTGCGCACGAAGGTCTTGATGGCCAGGCGCTTCTGCGGCGCGGTGGCGATCACCGACAGATCGCGCAGCCCCTCCATCGCCATGCCCATCGTGCGGGGGATCGGCGTGGCGGTCAGGGTCAGCATGTCCACCTCGGCGCGCAAGGCCTTCAGCGCCTCCTTGTGGCGCACCCCGAAGCGGTGCTCCTCGTCGACGATGACCAGCCCCAGGCGCGCGAATCGCACATCGGCCGACAGCAGCTTGTGGGTGCCGATGGCGATGTCCACGGTGCCTTCCTGCAGGCCCTGCAACGCGGTGCGCACCTCCTTCGCGCTGCGAAAGCGCGACAGCTCGGCGATGCGCACCGGCCAGTCCGCGAAGCGGTTGCGGAAGGTCTCGACATGCTGCTCGGCGAGCAGCGTGGTGGGCGCCAGCACGGCCACCTGGCGCCCGCCCATGACGGCGACGAAGGCGGCGCGCAGCGCGACCTCGGTCTTGCCGAAGCCGACGTCGCCGCACACCAGGCGGTCCATCGGCTTGCCGGCGACCATGTCCTGCACCACGGCGTGGATGGCCGCGGCCTGGTCGGCCGTTTCCTCGAAGCCGAAGCCGGCGGCGAAGGCCTCGTAGTCCTGCGCCGGGAAGCGGAAGGCATGGCCGGGGCGGCTGGCGCGACGCGCATACAGGTTCAGCAGCTCGGCCGCGGTGTCGCGCACCTGCTCGGCCGCCTTGCGGCGGGCCTTGTCCCACTGCCCGGAGCCCAGCGTGTGCAGCGGCGCGTGCTCGGGGTCGACCCCGCTGTAGCGCGCGATCAGGTGCAGCTGCGACACCGGGACGTACAGCGAGGCGTCGTTGGCGTAGCGGATGTGCAGCAGCTCGGTCGGCCCGTCGCCGAGGTCCATCGACACCAGCCCCTGGTAGCGACCGATGCCGTGCTGCTGGTGCACCACCGGGTCGCCGGGCTTGAGCTCGGACAGGTCGCGGATCAGGTTCTCGACGTCGCTGGCGCGTTCCTGCCGGCGCTGGCGGCGCTGCGCCGGACCCAGCGCCAGCAGCTCGGTCTCGGTGAGCACGGCCAGGCCGTGGCGCGGCAGCGCGAAGCCGGCGGCCAGCGGCGCCACCGCCAGCGCGAAGTCGGCGTCGCCGGCGAGCATCGCCCGCCAGTCGTCGACGGCGCGCGGCTGCAGGCCGGACTCGCGCAGCAGCTCGAGCAGGGATTCGCGACGCCCCGGCGAGTCGGCGCACAGCAGCACGCGCCGGCGCGGCTGCGCCAGGGCTCCCGCCTGCAGCCATTGCTGCAGGCGCCGCAGCGGCTGCTCGGCGCGGCGCTCGATGCCGAGATCGGGCAGCGCGGCGCCGAGCTCGACAGCCTGCGGCAGCACGGTGGGTTCGGCGGGCTCGTCCTGCGCGGGCTCTGCCTTCCCCTGGGCTTCGGATGCCGGCGCGGGCGCGGTGGGGGCGCGCAGCGCCAGCTGCGCCAGCGGCTTGACGGCGACGAAGAACTCCTCGTCGCGCAGGTACAGCTCGCCCGGCGGCAGCGCCGGGCGCTCGGGGTCGGCGCGCAGCAGGCGCCAGCGCTCGCTGGTGTCGGCCCAGAAGCGGCGCATCGCGTCGGCCACGTCGCCGAGCAGCACCACGCCGGCCTGCTCGCCGCAATAGTCGAGCAGGGTCGCGGTGTGTTCGAAGAACAGCGGCAGGTAGTACTCGATGCCGGGGCCGGCGACTGCGCCGGCGATGTCGCGGTACAGCGGGCTGCGGCTGGGATCGCCCTCGATGCGCTCGCGCCACTGCGCGCGGAAACGCTGGCGCGAGGCCTCGTCCAGCGGGAACTCGCGTCCGGGCAGCAGGCGCACGCTGTCCACCGGGTACAGGCTGCGCTGGCTGTCGGGGTCGAAGGTGTGGATGGAGTCGATGGTGTCGCCGAACAGGTCCACGCGCAGCGGCAGCGTGCTGCCCATCGGGTGCAGGTCGAGCAGTCCGCCGCGCACCGCGTATTCGCCGGGCGCGACCACCTGCGTGACCTGCTCGTAGCCGGCCAGCACGAGCTGCGCGCGCAGCGCCGCCTCGTCCAGGCGCTGCCCCTTGTCGAAGCGGAAGGTGGTGGCGGCGAGGAAGGAAGCCGGAGCCAGGCGCTGCAGCGCGGTGCTCGCCGGCACCAGCACCATGTCGAGTTCCCCGCGGTGCAGCGCCCACAGCGTGGCCAGGCGCTCGGACACCAGGTCCTGGTGCGGCGAGAAGGCGTCGTAGGGCAGGGTTTCCCAGTCGGGCAGCGCGCCGCAGCGCAGATCCGGCGCGAACCACGCGATCTCGGCCAGCAGGCGCTGCGCGTCGGCGGGCTCGGCGGTCACCACCAGCCAGGGGCCGGCGCCGCCGCGCGAGGCGCCGAGTTCGGCCAGCAGCAGCGCGTCGGCGCTGCCCGCGGGACGCGCCAGCGCCAGTCGGCGCGACGCGCGAAGGGCCGGCAGCGCCGGCGCGACGAGCAGGTGTTCGGGGGGAGCGGAAGCGGACATCCCTAGAATTCTCGCGCATGTACGCCTTGATCCCCGCTGCCGGCTCGGGCTCCCGTCTGGGCGCGGGCCTTGCCAAGCAATACCTGCCGCTGGCCGGCGAGCCGATGCTGCGGCACACCGCGCGGGCGCTGCTGGGTTGCGCGCAGCTGCGCCTGCTGGCCGTGGTGGTGCAGCCGGGCGACGCGCAGGCCGACGCCTGCCTGGCCGGGCTCGACCCCTCGCGGCGCCTGCGCGTGGCGCCTTGCGGCGCCGCCACGCGCGCCGGCAGCGTGCGCGGCGGCCTGCACTGGCTGCTCGAGCACGGGGCCGATCCGGGCGACTGGGTGCTGGTGCACGACGCGGCGCGCTGCTGCGTCACCCCGCAGGCGGTGCGGCGCCTGATCGACGCCTGCAGCGGCGACGCGGTCGGCGGCCTGCTGGCGCTGCCGCTGGCCGACACCCTCAAGCGCGCCGAAGGCGCACCGCCACGGGTCGCTGCCACGCTGGCGCGCGACGGTCTGTGGCAGGCGCAGACCCCGCAGATGTTTCGCATCGGCGAACTGCTGCGGGCGCTGCAGCGCGCGCTGGACCCGGCTCGCGACGGCTGGCCGGTGGAGATCACCGACGAGGCCTCGGCGATGGAATCGCTGGGGATGCGGCCGCTGCTGGTCGCCGGCGACGCGGCCAACTTCAAGGTCACGCTGCCGGGCGACCTGGAACTGGCGCAGGCGGTGCTGCTGGCGCGCCGCCGGCGCGCCGAAGCCGACGAGGAGAGCGAGCATGCATGACGAGGCCTGGGACTACCGCATCGGACTGGGCGAGGACGTGCACGCGCTGGTGCCCGGGCGCCGGCTGCTGCTG
>JAKAXL010000013.1 GCA_021816585.1 Pseudomonadota bacterium
CACCAGCAGGCGCCCCGACAGCGATCCGCGGCGCCCGTTCTTGATGGTGTCGCCCAGGGTCGCGGTGCAGGTGGGCTCGCCGACGATGCACCAGTCCAGGCGCTGGCCGCGCCGACGCAGTTCGTCGCACACGCGCACGGTGCCGTCGCGCGCCGGGCCCTCCTCGTCGCTGGTCAGCAGGAAGGCGATCGACCCGCGCGGGGCGGCATGCGCGGCCAGGAACTGGCGGGTCGCCACGACCATCGCGGCCAGCGAGCTTTTCATGTCGGAGGCGCCGCGCCCGTACAGCCTGCCGTCGCGCTCGCTCGCGTCGAAGGGGTCGCTGGTCCAGGCCTCGCGCGGGCCGGTGGGAACCACGTCGGTGTGCCCGGCGAACACCAGCACCGGCGCGTCGTCGCCGGCGCTGCCGCGGCGCAGCGCCCACAGGTTGTGCACGCGCCAGTCCTCGGGGCCGGCGGGCAGCGACTCGCATTCGAAGCCCAGCTCGCGCAGGCTGGCCGCCAGCAACTCCTGGCAGCCGGCATCGGCCGGGCTCACCGACGGGCGGCGGATCAGCTCGCGCGTGAGGTCGAGGGTCGGGGTGAGGGACGGCGAGACGGACTGCGGGGAAGATTGCGTAGGCATCGGGGAATTCAGGAACCACCCAGGTCGAGGGAGATCTCGCGGAACGAAGGCTCGTCGGTTTCTGCGGCCTGCGCCTGCGCCTGCGCCCGCGCGGAAAAATCGTTCTGCAGGCGCCACAGCAGGTTGGTCGGCGAGTCGGCCGCGGCCAGCGCTTCCTCGCGCGTGACCAGGCCTTCGCGCACCATCGCCGCCAGGCATTGCTCGAAGGTCTGCGAGCCCTCGGCCATCGACTTGTCCATGGCCTCGTGCACGGCCGCCAGGTCGCCCTTGGCGATCAGCTCGCGCACCAGCTGGGTGTTCAGCAGCACCTCCACCGCCGGCAGGCGTCCGCCTGCGCTGGCGCTCAGCAGGCGCTGCGAGATCACCGCGCGCAGGCCGGCCGCGAGGTCCGACAGCAGCGCCGGGCGCATGTCCAGCGGGAACAGGCCGAGGATGCGGTTGAGCGCCTGGTGGCTGTTCGACGCGTGCAGCGTGGCCAGGCACAGGTGCCCGGACAGCGCGTAGTTCAGCGCCGCGGCCATGGTTTCGCGGTCGCGGATCTCGCCGATCATGATGCAGTCGGGGGCCTGGCGCAGCGCGTTCTTCAGGCCGATCGACAGGTCGCGCGCGTCGATCCCGACCTCGCGCTGGTTGACGATGGACTTGCGGTTGTGGAACAGGTACTCGACCGGCTCCTCCAGGGTCAGGATGTGCCCGCTCATCTGCGTGTTGCGATGGTCGAGCATCGACGCCAGCGTGGTGCTCTTGCCCGAGCCGGTGGAGCCGACCACCAGGATCAGGCCGTGGCGCTGCTTGACCAGGTCGGCCAGCACCGGCGGCAGGTTCAGGGTCTCCAGCGCGGGGATGTCGCCGGGGATGTAGCGCACCACCACCGCCACGCTGCCGCGCTGCAGGAAGGCGCTGACCCGGAAGCTGCCCAGGCCCGGGCGCGCCACCGCCAGGTTCAGCTCGCCGCTTTCGTGCAGCTCGCGCATGCGCGCCTCGCCCACCACCTCGCCGAGCAGCGTGGCCGGATCCTGCGGGCCCAGCACCTGGCGGTTGATCGGCACCGAGCGCCCGTGGATGCGGATCTGGATCGGCGCGTTGGCGCTGACGTACAGGTCCGAGGCCTTCTTCTCGGCCATCAACTGCAGCAGGCGTTCCATGGTCGACATGAGCTTTCTCCGGTGGCCGGGTACGCGGGCCCGGCGCTGTCAGGCGCGCAGCAGGTCGTTGATCGCGGTCTTCGCGCGGGTCTGCGCGTCCACCCGCTTGACGATCACCGCGCAATACAGGCTGTAGCGGCCGTCGGCGCTGGGCAGGCTGCCCGACACCACCACCGAGCCCTCGGGCACGCGGCCGTAGCTGACCTCGCCGGTGCTGCGATCGTAGATCTTGGTCGACTGGCCGATGTACACGCCCATCGAGATCACGCAGTTGTCCTCGACGATCACGCCCTCGACGATTTCCGAGCGCGCGCCGATGAAGCAGTTGTCCCCGATGATCGTCGGGTTGGCCTGGATCGGCTCCAGTACGCCGCCGATGCCCACGCCCCCCGACAGGTGCACGTTGCGCCCGATCTGCGCGCACGAGCCCACGGTGGCCCAGGTGTCGACCATCGTGCCCTCGCCCACCCAGGCGCCGATGTTCACGTAGCAGGGCATCAGCACCACGCCGGGTGCCAGGTAGGCGCCGTGGCGCGCCACCGCCGGCGGCACCACGCGCACGCCGGTGGCGCGCATCTGCTCCTCGCCGAGGCGGCTGAACTTGGTCTCCACCTTGTCGAAGAAGTGCAGGTCGCCGGCGCGCATCATCTCGTTGTCGGTCATGCGAAAGCTCAGCAGCACCGCCTTCTTGATCCACTGATGCGTGACCCACTGGCCGTCGATCTTCTCGGCCACGCGCAGGCGCCCGGCGTTCAGCTCGGCCAGCACCCGCGACACCGCGTCGCGCAGTTCGCCCGGCGCCGTCTGCGCGTTGAAGGCCGAACGCTGTTCCCAGCCCTGGTCGATGATGCCCTGGAGTTGCGAGATGCTCATGGTCGTATGAAGGGTTGCGTGGATCAGAGTCGGAGGCCGCGCGCGCACTCGGCGGCATGCGCGGCGATGCGTTCGGCGGCTTCGACGCATTCGTCGACCCCCGCCACCAGCGCCAGGCGCACGCGACCGGCGCCGGGGTTGTGCCCGTGCTGCTCGCGCGCCAGCAGGCTGCCGGGCAAAACCGTGCAATTGTAGTTTTGCAGCAGCCCGCGGGCGAAGGCGACGTCGTCGATCGGGGTGCCTGCCCACAGGTAGAAGGCGGCGTCCGGCAGTTTCACGTCCAGCACCGGCTGCAGCAGCGGCAGCACGCGCTCGAACTTCTCGCGGTACAGGCGGCGGTTCTCCTGCACGTGCTGCTCGTCGTTCCACGCCGCGATGCTGGCCGCCTGCACCGCCGGCCCCATCGCGCTGCCGTGGTAGGTGCGGTAGAGCAGGAAGGATTTCAGGATGGCGGCGTCGCCGGCGACGAAACCCGAGCGCAGCCCCGGCACGTTGGAGCGCTTGGACAGCGAGGTCAGCATCACCAGGTTGCGCAGGTCGTCGCGCCCGAGTTCGCGCGCCGCCTGCAGCCCGCCCAGCGGCGCCTGCTCGCCGAACCAGATCTCGCCGTAGCACTCGTCGCTGGCGATGACGAAGCCGTGGCGGTCCGACAGCTCGAACAGCCGGCGCCATTCCTGCAGCCCCATCACGGCGCCGGTCGGGTTGCCCGGCGTGCACACGTACACCAGCTGGGTGCGCGCCCAGTCCGCCTGCGGCACCGCGTCCCAGTCGAGCCCGAAGTTGCGCCGCGGGTCGGCGGCAACGAAACCGCATTCGGCGCCGGCCAGCAGCGCCGCGCCCTCGTAGATCTGGTAGAAGGGATTGGGGCTCAGCACCAGCGCGCCGGGGCGGCTGGAGTCCACCACCGTCTGCGCCAGCGCGAACAGCGCCTCGCGCGAGCCGTTGACCGGAATCAGCTGGGTCGCCGGGTCCAGGCGCACGCCATGGCGCCGCTGCACCCAGTCGGCGCAGGCCTGGCGCAGCGGCGCGCTGCCCAGCGTCGCCGGATACACCGACAGCCCGTCCAGGTTGTCCGCCAGCGCCTGGCGGATGAACTGCGGCGTGGCGTGCCGTGGCTCGCCGATACCCAGGCTGATCGGACGCAGCGCGGGGTTCGGCCGCAGGTCCGCGGTCAGCGCGCGAAGCTTTTCGAAGGGATAGGGCTGGAGGCGGTCGAGCAGCGGGTTCACGGCGGACACGGCTGGGGAAAAGCGCATTCTAGGAAGGCAGGCGGATTTCCCGGAGGTTTCATTCACTTACATCTCCGCGAGTCCTCGCTGTCGCCGCCGCGGCGACGCGCAGCGTTGTCGGGACCATACCGTGCCAGCCGACTCCGTCCGGCATCCCGACATGTCCACGACCGCCTATGCTTGCCCGCATGTTCGTGCCGCCGCTGCCGACGCCGTGACCACCCGACCCGCGCTGGAGCGTTTCTGCGTCGATGTGCGCGCTCGCGCCCTGCGCCTGGCCCTGCTCGAGACCTCGGGCAACCATCACGCCGCCGCCGACCTCGTGCAGGACAGCCTGGAGCGGCTGGTGTCGCGCTACGCGGACAAGCCGGAACCGGAGTGGGCCCCGCTGTTCTACGGCATCCTGCGCAACCGTCTGGTCGACTGGCACCGCAGGCGCAAGGTGGAGAAGGTGATCGACTTCTTCTTCACCACGGATTCCGACGGCGAATCCGACGACTCCGTGCCCGGCTGGCAAGCCCTCGCCGACGAAGCCGCCGGCCCCGAGGAGCAGGTGGGAAGCCTGCAACTCGCCGGGCGCATCGCCGACGCCGTCGCCCGCCTGAGCTCACGCCAGCGCCAGGTCTTCCTGCTGCGCGAGATGCAGGAGCTGACCATCGCCGACACGGCGCGCGCGATGGACATCAGCGAAGGCAGCGTGAAGACCCACCATCTGCGCGCCCTCACCCGCCTGCGCCAATGGCTGCAGGACGATAATCCCGGCGCAGGGCCCGAACACCATGCAAGCTGATCCCATCCCGAACCATGCTGCTGCCGCTGGGCAGGCCGACGACGCTGCGCAGCGCGAACTCGCCGACCGCTGGCGCGCCGGATGCCTGGAGCCGCGCCAGCGTCAGGAATTCGAGCGCGCGATGGCCGCCGACCCGCGGCTCGCCGAGCAGGCACGCTTCGGGCGGCGCCTGGCGCAGTCGCTGCAGCCCCTGCCGCGGCTGGCGGCGCGTGCCGATTCGCGGCGCGCGCCGGCGCGGCGTGTGCACTGGCCGCGCGTGCTGGCCGCCGGCATGGTCAGCGCCGGGCTGGCCGGGCTGAGCTTCGGGCTGCTGCCGAGCCTGCTGCAAGCGCGCCGGCAGGCGCCGTCCTCGCTGCAGCAGATCCAGGCCAACCCGCAGTTGGCCGACGCCGTGCAGAACCTGGATTTCTACGAATGGCTGGCCGCGCATCCGCGCGCGCTCGACTCGGCAAGCCCCCATGGCGGAACGGCCTGACACGGCCATGGCGCGTCTGTGCGCCGGGCTCGCGCTGCTGCTCGCCTTGCTGCAGCCGGCCTACGCGCAAGGTCCGCACCCGCGCTACGCGGGACCGCGCTGGCGGCAGCACGTGCAGCGCTGGGAACGCCTGCCCCCGCAGCGTCGGCAGGACATCCTGCGCGAGCAGCGGCGCTACCGCCAGCTGTCGCCGCAGCAGCAGCGCCGCCTGTTCGAGCAGTACCGGCGCGAACGCCGCTGAACCCCGGCCGCGGCGCGGCCTCAGCGCGGCGCGCGCACGCAGTCGATGCAGTAGCGCTTGCGCCCGTTGTCGTCCTCTTCCTCGACCAGGCCGTGGATGTCGGTGGCGAAGCCGGGGAACTGGCGGTTGAACTCGCGCGCGAACTGCAGGTAGCGCACGATCTTGCCGTTGAACCTCTCGCCGGGGATGAGCAGCGGGATTCCCGGCGGGTACGGGGTCAGCAGCGCGGTGGTGATGCGCCCCTCGAGTTCGTCGATTCCCACGCGTTCGATGTCGCGGTGGGCCATGCGCGCATAGGCCTCGGTCGGGGTCATCGCCGGCTGCAGGCTCGACAGGTACATCTCGGTGGTCAGGCGCGCGATGTCGTTGCCCTGGTAGGCGGTGTGGATGCGCTGGCACAGGTCGCGCAGGCCCACGCGCTCGTACATCGGATGCTGCGCGACGAACTCCGGCAGGATGCGCCACAGCGGCTGGTTGCGGTCGTAGTCGTCCTTGAACTGCTGCAGCGCGGTCAGCAGCGTGTTCCAGCGGCCCTTCGTGATGCCGATGGTGAACATGATGAAAAAGCTGTACAGCCCGGTCTTCTCGACGATCACGCCGTGCTCGGCGAGGTAGCGCGTGACCACCGCCGCGGGAATGCCGGTGGCGGCGAAGTTGCCGTGCAGGTCCAGCCCCGGCGTGATCACGGTGGCCTTGATCGGGTCCAGCATGTTGAAGCCCGGCGCCAGTTCGCCGAAGCCGTGCCAGTCGTGGCTGCTGCCCAGCATCCAGTCCTCGCGCGCGCCGATGCCCTCGGGGGCGAGCTCCTCCTCCGGCCCCCAGACGCGGAACCACCAGTCGTGGCCGAACTCCTCGGCCACCTTGCGCATGGCGCGGCGGAAGTTCAGCGCCTCGACGATGCTTTCCTCGACCAGCGCGGTGCCCCCGGGAGGCTCCATCATCGCCGCGGCGACGTCGCAGGACGCGATGATCGCGTACTGCGGCGAGGTCGACGAATGCATCAGGTAGGACTCGTTGAAGCGCGGACGGTCCAGGCTGCGGGTCTGCGAGTCCTGCACCAGGATCTGCGAGGCCTGGCTGAGCCCGGCCAGCAGCTTGTGCGTGGACTGGGTCGAGAACACCATCGACTCGCGGGTGCGCGGGCGCCCCTCGCCGATCGCGTGCATGCCGGCGTAGAAGGGGTGGAAGGTGGCGTGCGGCAGCCAGGCCTCGTCGAAGTGCAGCGTGTCGATGTAGCCGTCGAGCATCTGCTTGATGGTGTCGACGTTGTACAGCACCCCGTCGTAGGTGGACTGGGTGATGGTCAGCACGCGCGGCTTGACCTTGCCGGCCAGGTGCGCGGTCAGCGGATTGGCGGCGATCTTGCGCTCGATGTTGTCGCGCTGGAATTCCTCGCGCGCGATCGGCCCGATGATGCCGTAGTGGTTGCGCGTCGGGGTCAGGAACACCGGCAGCGCGCCGGTCATGATGATGGCGTGCAGCACGCTCTTGTGGCAGTTGCGGTCCACCACCACGACGTCGCCGGGGGCCACGGTCGAGTGCCACACCATCTTGTTGGACGTCGACGTGCCGTTGGTGACGAAGAACAGGTGGTCGGCGTGGAAGATCCGCGCCGCGTTGCGCTCGGAGGCCGCCACCGGACCGGTGTGGTCGAGCAGTTGCCCGAGTTCGTCGACCGCGTTGCACACGTCGGCACGCAGCAGGTTCTCGCCGAAGAACTGGTGGAACATCTGCCCCACCGGGCTTTTCAGGAAGGCCACGCCGCCGGAGTGCCCGGGGCAGTGCCAGCTGTACGAGCCGTCGGCCGCGTAGCCGACCAGGGCGCGGAAGAACGGCGGCGCCAGCGAGTCCAGGTAGGCCTTGGCCTCGCGGATGATGTGGCGCGCGACGAACTCCGGCGTGTCCTCGAACATGTGGATGAAGCCGTGGAGCTCGCGAAGGATGTCGTTCGGGATGTGCCGCGAGGTGCGGGTCTCGCCGTACAGGTAGATCGGGATCTCGGCGTTGCGGAAGCGGATCTCGCCGATGAACTGGCGCAGCGTCTTCACCACCGGCGCCTCCTCGCCGGGCTCGACGGCGGCGAACTCCTCGTCGTCGATCGACAGGATGAAGGCGCTGGCGCGCGACTGCTGCTGCGCGAAGCTGCTGAGGTCGCCGAAACTCGTGACCCCCAGCACCTCGCTGCCCTCGGCCTCGATGGCCGCCGCCAGCGCACGGATGCCCAGGCCCGAGTTGTTCTCGGAACGGAAGTCCTCGTCGATGATGACGATCGGGAAGCAAAAACGCATGGTCGATCCGCGCAGTCGGCGTGGGCCCGCCGCCGGGCCCGAGCGCGAAAGTGTAGAGCAGCCCCCCGCGCGGCGGGGCCGCATGCCCGCGCGATGGTTGCGCGGGCGCCGCTTTGTCTATGATGCGAGGCGTCGTAGCTCCTCGTGCCGCCTGCCATGCCGAGCACCCCGCTGCATTGGTGGATCGCCGCCGCCGTGCTGGTCGCCCTGGAACTGGGCAGCGGCAGCTTTTATCTGTTGATGCTGGCGGTGGGCGCCGCCGCCGGCGCGCTGGCCGGGCACCTCGGACTCGGCCCCACCGGGCAGTGGAGCAGCGCCGCGGTGGTCGGCGCAGCCTCGGTGGGGCTGCTGTACCTGGTGCGGCGCGGGCGCCCGCAACGCGCGCCGCAGTCCAACCGCGACCTGAACCTCGACATCGGCTCGGTGGTCGAGGTCGAGCGCTGGGACGATCGCGGCAACGCGCGCGTGCGCTGGCGCGGCGCCGAATGGCAGGCCCGGCTGGGGCGCGGCAAGGCGCTGCCCGGGCGCTATCGCATCGCCGCGGTCGACGCCAACACGCTGGTGCTGGACGCGCTGCCCGAGCCCTCCCCGCCCCACGCCTGAGCCCCCTCCCCCCTTCCCGGAGACACACGATGGAATTCGCCCTGGTCCTCGCAATCGTCGCGGTCATCCTGGTCTCCCGCGCCGTCAAGGTGGTGCCGCAGCAGCATGCCTGGGTGGTCGAGCGCCTGGGCCGGTACGACCGCACGCTGGCCCCCGGGCTGAGCCTGATCGTGCCCTTCATCGAGCGCGTGGCCTACCGCCACATGCTCAAGGAGGTGCCGATGGACATCGCCAGCCAGGTCTGCATCACGCGCGACAACACCCAGCTGACGGTCGACGGCATCCTGTATTTCCAGGTCACCGACCCGATGCGCGCCAGCTACGGCTCGTCGAACTACGTGGTGGCGATCTCGCAGCTGGCGCAGACCACGTTGCGCTCGGTCATCGGCAAGCTGGAGCTGGACAAGACCTTCGAGGAACGCGACTTCATCAACCACAGCGTGGTCTCGGCGCTCGACGAGGCAGCCGCCAACTGGGGCGTCAAGGTGCTGCGCTACGAGATCAAGGACCTCACGCCGCCGGCCGAGATCCTGCACGCGATGCAGCGCCAGATCACCGCCGAGCGCGAGAAGCGCGCGGTGATCGCGACCTCCGAGGGCGCGCGCCAGCAGCAGATCAACCAGGCCGAGGGCGAACGCCAGGCCGCCATCGAGCGCTCCGAGGGCGAGCGCCAGGCGGCGATCAACCGCGCACAGGGCGAGGCCGCGGCCATCGAGGCGGTGGCGGCCGCCACCGCGCACGCCATCGAACTGGTGGCGCATTCCATTTCCACCCCCGGCGGCAGCGATGCGGTACAGCTCAAGGTGGCCCAGCAGGCGCTGGACGCCTATGCCGGGCTGGCCCGCACCAGCACCACGCTGGTGGTCCCCGGCGACATGAGCCAGGCGGCCGGCCTGATCGCGTCGGCGATGGCGGTGTGGAAGGGGCAGGCGCGCCAGGGTGCCTGAGCCGGGGCGGCCGCCACGGCACGCCCCTTCCCGGCGTGCCGGCCGCTGCGCTTCGACGCCGGCATTCACGCTGATTCACCACGGATGCTTCCGGCTGCGGCGGGAGGAACTCTCCCGTGGATTTCCGCGCGGGAGTCGAATGGCCGATGCCGAAATTCATCGGGACATCAATACGCGCACGCAGCGATGCAACGACATCCCGCGTCCGCACCGGAAAACGATCCGACGATATTCTCGTTCATTTCACGAGAATATAACCGGCAGGCTTTTTCATTCAGCCACCTGGAGAGCCCCATGATCATCGCATGATTCAATGCGTAATGAATCCTCGACCTCATTGCACCCGTTTGGATTTTCGCGTCTGATTCCCGGGAACGAAACGCCGCCCCGAAAAGGCGTCGTCCACCGAGGCAGCACGGCGCAAAGCCGGGCGTTTTCCCGCAATGTTGTGAAACGAGGAGTCTCTGCGATGAAAGCCATCCGCCATATCGCCCTGCTGGGCATTCCAACGGTATTGTGCGCCACACTGGCCGCCTGCGGCGGCGGCGGCGGCGGGGGCGGCAGCAGCCCTTCGTCGTTCAGCATCGGCGGCTCGGCCAGCGGCTTCACCGGCGTCTTGCAGCTGCTCGACAACGGCAGCGACAGCCTGAGCCTGAGCCAGCCCGGAACCTTCACGTTCGCGAAGAAGGTTGCCTCGGGCTCCCCGTACGCGGTCAGCGTCGGAATGTATCCCCCGGCCCAGTACTGCAGCATCGCCAACGGCAGCGGAACCGCCAAGGCCAACGTCAGCAACGTCGGAGTCAGCTGCGCCCCCGGGACCCTGAAGACCCTGTACACCTTCGGCAGCACCACGCAAGCGCCGGTGGGCGTCCTCGATGGGGATCTGACGCTGGGCGCCGACGGGAATTACTACGGTACGACCTCTCAAGGCGGCGCCAAGGGCGAGGGTACGCTGTTCAAGATGACTCCGGCCGGCCAGGTGACGGTGCTGTATTCCTTCGGCATGGCAGCCAATGACGGCACGAACCCCTACGGCCGACCGGTCTATGGTCCCAAGGGCAACCTCTACGGCGTCACGGCCAGTGGCGGAAGCAATGGCCTGGGCACCCTGTACGAGGTGGACCCGGCAACCGGCCAGGAAACCGTGCTGGTCGACTTCAACGGAACCGCCGATGGTTCCAATCCGATCGGCTCGCCGCTGCTGGGGAGCAATGGCAAGCTGTACGGCACTACGGAGGGTGGCGGACAGCTCGGGGAAGGGGTGCTGTACGACTATGACCTGGCGACCAATACGTTCACGGCCCTGCACGACTTCGCCGGAGGCAACCTGCCCGCCGCGAACCAGGACCTCGGTCAGCCCCACCGCTCGCTGATGCAGGCCACCAATGGCCTGATCTACGGCACCACGCTGCGCGGCGGCGCCGACGGAATCGGCGGGGTGTACCAGTGGGCTCCCGGTAGCGGCGCCACGAACGGATACCAGGTGGTGGCCTCCTTCACGGGAGCCACCGGACAACCGGCGCATCCTGTCGGCGGACTCGTTCAGTCGAGCAATGGCGAACTGTACGGCGTGAGCCTCAGCGGAGGCACCGGCAACCACGGCACGATCTACAGCGTCAACTTGACCAACAACACCATTTCCACGCTCTATGATTTCACCGGCGGGCAGGATGGAGAGGCGCCGAACGGCACCCCCTGCATCGGCAGCGACGGCAACCTCTACGTTGTCGCCGGCCAGGGTGGCCTCTCGGGAGCGACGACCGGTACCGGCACGGTGGATGAAGTCAGCACCGCCGGGGTACTGCAACGCGTGGTCTACACCTTCCCCGCCACCGGCCAGGGCAGCACGGGGCAGCAACTGCAAAGCCCGGTCGCTGGCCTGATCGTGGGCGCCAACGGCTTCCTGTACGGCCTGGCCGCAACGGGTGGCGGCAGCACCGGCGGTGGCGGCATCTACCAGATCGACTGAAGCCGAATCCACGGGCCGTGCCGCCGGCCGAGGCGGCCATGGCTCGAGGGGTGGCGCAATTCCGGGGCGCGGTGGACGGCACGGGTCTTGCCCGGAACCGTCCACCGCGCCCCGGGCGCGTTGCAGGCTGCAACGCACCGTGCCTGCCGATGGCGACTCGCGACACCGTCGCGCCGCCACACCGCCGGCCCGCTGGACGCGGGGGCGGCGGGCGGGCAGCCGACTGTCCCGTCTCGAATCGTCGACCCATGCCGGTCCGCCCCGCCAGACCCGAGCAGGCCCGCCATGACGGCCTTCCACGAAACCCGCGCAACGCGCATGTCGTCCCCGCCCGGCACGCCGCCGTCGCAAGGGCGGGACGGCCGATGCGGTGCCGCACCGGGCACGCACGTACCCGGCCGCGCCCTGGGTGCCGGCGCGCGGCAGGCAGGCCCGCGCCGGCAGGCGGCGCAGACGCCGCCGTTCCGCGTCCGCCGCCTTGTCGCGGCGCTGACCCTGCTTGCGCTGTGCGGCCTGCTGAGCGCCTGCGGGGGAAGCGGGAGCGTCGCCGGCAGCCAAGGCAGTGGCAGTGGCAGTGGCAGTGGCAGTGGCAGTGGCAGTGGCAACACGAATGCGAATGCGACGGCGAACGGCAGCGCTGCAGACCCGCGCCAATACCTGCCGTTCAACGTGAGCGTGACCGGATTCGGCGGCACGATCGATGTCGCCGACGAACTCCAGGGGGCTCACCTGACCCTGGGCCTGCCGAATGCAGGGACGACGCTGGAGCGGCTGCTGCCCGGCACCGAATTCACCCTGAGCGTCACGAAGGAGCCCGTGGGGCAGATCTGCATCGTACGCAGCCCGAACGGCACGATGGGCTTCACACCGATCACCGACCCCATCACCTGCACGCCCGGCAGCGGCCGCCTGCTCCTCGAGTTCGGCGTCGCGGGGCTCGGTGGCGATCCGCTCAGTGGCCTGACCTGGCTGGGCGGCCAGACCTTCATGGGCGTCACGCAGAGCGGTGCGGCGCACGGCTTCGGATCGATCTACACCGTCCGGGTCAATGGTTCGGCTCCCGCCGTCACCAACGTCTACGACTTCCCGCAAGTGACGTCGGCCCCCTCCCAGGCGATCTACCCGCCGACCCCGGTCCCGAATCATCCGGGCAGCTACATCGGGGCCTCTGCCGGTGGCGGCAGCTCCTTCAACGGCACCATCTATTCCTTCCTGAGCAGTGGCAACTACGCGGTTGTCGACGCCTCGTTCGACGCGAACTACACGGGTCGCGCCCCGACCTCTCCATTGCTCGAAGTCAATGGCAGCTACTACGGAACCGCCCTGCTGGGGGGGACGTACCAGGAAGGCACGCTGTACCACTTCGACCCCCGCTACATCACGCTGACCCCGGTGGCCGACTTCGGCAGCCCCGGCCTGCCCTTGCAGCATCCCGCGGGAAAGATGGTGCTGACATTCGACGGAACCGTCCTTGGCGTGGCGCTGGGCACGACCTCGGGCACGACCAACACGGGAGGCGGAGTCTTCGCCTTCGACCCGGGCGGCGGCGCGGAAGCTGCCTGCCTCTTCAACAGCCCCAGCGGTCCCTACGAACCCAGCGGAGGGCTCACGGCAGGCGCGAACAACGGCAGGTACTACGGGGTCACCGCTGCCGGCGGCGCCTACGGCGCCGGCACGGTCTACCTCGTGCGTCCGCCGGCGGACTACTGCAGGGTGGTCCATTCGTTCACCGGCGGCCCCATCGATGGCGGCTACCCGATCGGCGCACCGTTCGTGAGCCAGGCGGGCAATCTCTACGTCACGACCAATGACGGCGGGCGCTACGGCCGCGGAACCGTGGTGGAGCTGAGCCCCGACGGTACCGTGCTCGCCACGCTGTACGAGTTCGGCGAAAACGACGGGCCGCAGCAACCCCGCGGGCAGTTGATCGAAGACCCCGCCAGCGGGTATTTGTACGGAATCACCCGAGCTGGCGGCCCTGGATTGAACAACGGGACCATCTATCAGATCAGGTGAGGCGTCGCGGCAGCCTGCGGCGGCATTTCCGCGCTCCCACGGAAATGGCTGTGCGCGGCGTTTCCGGTCAGCGCGGGATGCGCCTCGTCGATTCCTCGCGGGAAATCATCCGATGCGCGCATCCCAGCATTCTCCCGGTGTGCTGAAACGCACCTCCGAGGCGTTATTGATTCTCCGCCGGTCGATTTATTCGTTCTCCACATCGGATTTTCATGACCACACCCTGATAACTTCATGATCCGGCTGTCATGATGGCGTCCACGGCATTGCGGATGGTTTTCATCCGGTGTCTGATTGCTCACGTCCGGGCACGAAATGGGCGATCCGAACCATGCGCTCGAAGTCATGCCGTGCGTGCGCCACGCGCAGTCGCCACGCCGGCTCGTTCGGAGATATCTCGCCATGAAGATCCTTCCAGCCATCGAGCCGACCGATCCCCTCGGCCTGTCGTTCACCCACCCCCGGCCACGGCCCGTGGGCGGCGCGCGACGCGAGGAGGCCAAGCCGTCGCACTGAGCGGGCCGCGCGCGACGCGCTCATCGGAGCGCGCGCCCCGACTCGCTCCAGGCATGGATCCGGGATGCGGTGTGCCCAGACCGGCACCGCCTCCCTCCGCGCCGGCGTCCCATCCGAGGCAACCTGCCATGCAAAGAACCGTACCGCCCCTGCCGCCCCGGCTCAACAGGAAGCTCGCCCGAATCGCTCCGGTGACCTTCGCGTGCCTGCTGTGCACCGCGCTGACCGCCTGTGGCGGCGGCGGCAGCGCAGGCGCCACGGGCAGCCCGGGTGGAACGACCGCGGGCAGCGGAAGCCCGGCGGGCGCGAGCGGCACGGGCAACGGCAACCTGCTGAACCTGAGTTCACCGAATGCCACCGGGACCCTCGAGAAACTGCTGCCGGGGACCAACTTCACGGTGAGCATCACGAAGCAACCGGTGGCGCAGCTGTGCACCGTGGGCCAGCCCGGCGGCACGATGGGAAACGTGTCGAGCGTCGACGCGATCACCTGCACGCAGGGCAGCGGCAGTCTGCTCTACGCCTTCGGCAGCCAGTCCGGCGATGGCTCCCACCCCACCGGAGGTCTGCTCGAACCGGGCGACGGGCTGCTGCTGGGCAGCACCCTGAACGGCGCCGCCGGATTCGGATCGATCTTCGAATACCAGGTCGGCGGTTCCGGCTCCGGCATCCAGCTGCTGCATGTGTTCGAAGGGCCACCCGACGACGGCGCCGCCCCTCTGTACCCCCCGGGCCCGATGGCCGCTCAGGCCGGCACCTACATCGGGGTCACGACCGAGGGTGGCGCGTCGAACGACGGTGCGATCTACACCATGCTGGCGAGCAATGGGGCCACCACGCTGGCGGCGTCCTTCATCGCGAACTCCAGCGGCGCCGGCCCGAACTCGCCGCTGCTCGAGCTCAACGGAAGCTACTTCGGGACCACCTACACCGGGGGCTCGGGCCAGGCCGGCACCTACTTCGGCACGACGTGGAGCGGAGGGAGCACGAACACCGGGACCATGTTCCAGTACCAGCCGCAGCGAGGCTTCGCCATGCTCGACGATTTCGGCACCGCGAGCACCGTTCTGCGCCACCCGTTCGGGAGCATGGTGCAGTCGATCGTCAACCAGGGCATCTACGGTGTGACCGAAGGGTATCTGCTCGCGGCAAACCTGACCCCCGCGGGGGCTCTGGGTGGCGTGTACATGTTCCAGCCCGACGGCAATGGTCTTGGCACCGTGTGCCTGTTCGGCCAGGAGCCCGGCAGCCCGCTCGATCCCGTCGGTGGCCTCGTACAAGCCGCCGACGGCCTCATCTACGGCCTCAGCACTTACGGTGGAAGCCACGGCCTGGGCACCCTTTACGAGGTGATCCCCTCGAACGATACCTGCCAGGTCCTGCACAACTTCACGGGAAGCCAAGCCGACGGCGGCAATCCCCTCGGAAGGCCTCTCATCGGCAGCGACGGCGATTTCTACATTCAGACCCAGAGCGGAGCCGTCAACGGCGCCGGAGGCGTGGTGGTGCTGAGTCCCGGCGGGGCCGTACTCGGAACGCTGTACTCGTTCTCCTGGGACGGGCCGCAAGACCCGTCCGGCTCCCTCGTCGAGGGGCCCGGCGGCAGTCTCTACGGCACCACCACGGAGGGCACGAGCAACGGCCTGACCTTCGGCACGATCTTCCGCATCGGCTGAACCCGCGCGCAAACCCCGGCGCGCGCGTGTGCACGACGATCCTGCATCGTGAACCCCTTCCGAAGAAGCGAACTCGCCGGTGTGGTACTCACGCTGTGTGCCGGGCTGAGCGCCTGCGCAGGAGGCAGCGGCACCGGCAGATCCACCTCCACCGGCACCTCCACCGGCACCTCCACCGGCACCGGTGCCGCGGGCACCGCAAATGGCGGCGGCGCCGCAGGCGGGTCGCTGCAATCGTCCGAATTTCTCGTGAACGTGACCGTGAGCGGACTCATCGGCTCGCTCGAGTTGGGCGACGGCAAGACAGGCGGACTCCTGGACGTGCGCAAATCGGGCACCTACACACTGTCTTCGGCGTTCCCCGGGGGGGTCTACGACGTCGCCATCTCGACGCAACCCCTCGGCATGGAATGCGTCGCAGCCAACCCCAACGGCACGATGCCGGAGCATGTCATCACCGTCGACATCTCCTGCAGCACGGGGGCGTCCAGCGTGGCCTATGCGTTTTCCGGCCAGAATGGCGACGGAGCCACACCGATGGGGGGCCTGGCCCCGCTTGCAGGTGGAAGATTCCTCGGAGCCACGTCGGCGGGGGGAGACTATGGCTGCGGGACCCTCTACAGCCTCGACGTCGGGGGACCGGTACCCGCCGAGCAGGTCACCCAGGCGTTCCAGGGCGCCGCGGCCCTCGGCACACCCTTCCAGGTCGCCGATCCCGGATACCCGGTGTACCCTCCGACCCTGATGAGCAACGGCGCCTACGTCGGCACCACCTCCGAGGGTGGCAGCAACAACGGGGGAACGCTGTATACGATGCTGGCCAACGGCAGCGTCACCGTCGTGCACTCCTTCGCCGTCGGAGCGGACCCCACTTCTCCGCTGCTGGACGTCAACGGCACCTATTACGGCACGACGTGGTCCGGCGGAAGCTTCGGTGAGGGAACCTTCTTCCAGTACCAGCCCGCGGAAGGTCTGACGACCCTCGCGGAATTCGGCGCCACGAACGTCGCTCCGATCTACCCGTTCGGGCGCATGGTGCTGTCGAGCGAGAACCAGCAGATCTACGGCGTGGCCGAGGGCACTCCCGTGGTTTCGAGCTCCGCGGGCACCCTGGGCGGCGTGTACACGATCGCACCAGGCAGCAGTGCCATCTCGTTCATCTGCGCGCCCACCAGTGCCAGCAGTCCGATCGATCCCTCGGGCGGGCTGGCCGCGGCCGTGAACGGCACGATGTACGGGCTCAGCGCTTACGGTGGGAGCGACGGCATGGGCACGCTGTACGAGGTGCTTCCGTCCAGCAATACCTGCCGTGTGCTCTACAACTTCACCGGCACCACCGCCGACGGCGGAGATCCGGCCGGAAGCCCGCTCGTCGCTGCCGACGGCGACCTCTATGTCCAGACCACGATCGGCGGCGCCAACGGCACGGGCGCCGTCGTCGTCTTCAGCCCGAACGGAACCCTGCTCGGCACGCTGTATTCGTTCAGTTCGGGCAGCGGCCCGCAGCAGCCCATCGGCGCGCTGGTCGAGGGGCCCGGCGCCAGCCTCTACGGCGTCACGAGCGCGGGCGGGCCTTCGAACAACGGAACCATTTTCCGCATCGACTGACTCAGCGCAGCAGAAAATAGCTGCGCACCCCCTCCAGCAGCATGTTGACGGCGATCGCCGAGACGATCAGGCCCATCAGCTTCTCGGCGGCGCGCATCACCGCGTCGCCGAGCAGTCGCGCCAACTGCTCGGCCACCAGCAGCAGCGCGGCAGTGATGGCCACCGCCGCGCTCAGCGCGCCGATGCGCACTGCCAGCACGCTGCCGCCGGCGGAGCTGAACAGCAGCACCGCCGCGAGCGCCGACGGACCGGCCAGCAGCGGGATGGCCAGCGGGAAGATCAGCGGGTCGCGCAGGTCGCGCTCGTCGAACATGGTCTCGGCGCTGGAAAAGATCATCTTGATCGCGACCAGCAGCAGGATCACCCCGCCGGCCACTTGCAGCGAGGCCTGGCGCAGCCCCAGCAGTTCGAGGAAGCGCCGCCCGCCGGCCATGAAGGCCAGCAGCACCAGGTAGGCGATGGCCGATTCGCGCAGCGTGATCCACGCGCGCCGCCGCGGCGGCACCTGCCGGGTCACGGCGAGGAACACCGGCATGTTGCCGAAGGGGTCCAGGATCAGCAGCAGCAGGATCAGCGTGGACCAGAAATCATGGGTCGGTGACATGGTTGCCTCGGCCGGATAGCGGGCGCCAGGCCTTCAGGCCCGCGGGTGATGCCGCGCATGCAACTGCCGCAGGCGCTCGCGTGCGACGTGGGTGTAGATCTGCGTGGTGGAGATGTCGGCATGACCGAGCAGCAGTTGCACCACGCGCAGGTCGGCGCCGTGGTCCAGCAGGTGCGTGGCGAAGGCGTGGCGCAGCGTGTGCGGCGACAGCGGCGCGTCGATTCCGGCTTCGCGCGCCAGCGCGCGAAGCCGCGTCCAGAACATCTGCCGGCTCATCGCGACGCCGTTGCGTCGCAGCGCGTGCGCCCCGCGCGTGGTGACGAACACGAAGTCGCAGGCGACCCCGCGCAGCAGCTCGGCGCGCGCCTGCTCGAGGTAGCGCCGCAGCCACTCGGCGGCCTGTTCACCGAACGGCACCAGGCGATCCTTGCCGCCCTTGCCTCCCACCACCCGCACGACCCCGTCGGCCAGGCTGAGGTCGGCGATGCGCAGGCCCACCAGCTCGCTCACGCGCAGCCCGCTGGCGTAGAGCAGCTCGAGCATCGCGCGGTCGCGCAGGCCCAGTGCGGTGTCGGTGCGCGGAGCCGCCAGCAGCGCCTCCACCTGCGCCTCGACCAGCGTGCCGGGGCGGCGCGCCGGCTGGCGCGCGCGCTCCAGCTTGAGCGTGGGGTCGTCGGCGCGCCGGTTCTCGCGCACCGCCCAGGCATAGAAGCGACGCAGCGCGGCGAGGCGCCGGTTCGACGCACTGGCCTTGCTGCCGGCGAAGCGCACCGCGAGATAGCCGGTCACGTCGGACTCGGCGGCCTGCTCCAGCCCGGCGCGCCCGCCGGCGGCCAGCCAGCGCGCGAACAGGCCCAGGTCGCTGCGGTAGGCGGCCAGCGTGTTGGCGGCCAGCCCCTGCTCCAGCCACAGCGCGTCGCAGAAGGCGTCGATCGCGGACTGGCAGGCCGCGCGCGGCGCCGGCCACGCGTCGCTGGCGCGCGCTCGCCCGCGACGCGCCGGGGTGGGCGCGAGCGCGGGCACGACCGCCTCAGGCATCGCCGAACAGCTCCGGCCCGGGCGCCGGCAGCGCGCCTTCGTGCAGCAGCAGCCAGCGCTTGATGCGCAGCAGTTCGCCGGCGCCGTCGGTCGATCCGGCGAAGCCCCCCAGGCCGTGGGCGGCGACCACGCGGTGACACGGCACCAGCGGCGCGTAGGGGTTGGCCGCGCAGGCCTGGCCGACCGCGCGCGCCGCGCTGTCGAGTTGCTTCGCGAGTTCACCGTAGCGCAGCGTGCGCCCGACGGGAATCTCGCGCAGCGCGGCCCACACGCGGCGCTGGAAGGCGCTTCCCGCCGGCCGCAGCGGCAGATCGGGGAGCCTGCGCGGGTCTCGGCAATAGGCCAGCAGCTGTTCGTGCAACTCGCGCACCAGCGGCGCCAGCGCGGCGGGCGCGCCGCGCGCAGGCGCGCCCGCGTCGAGGTATTCGGTCTGCCGGATGGCGTCGGCGTCGCAACGCACGCCGAGATGGCCGAAGGGCAGGCGCAGCACCGCGTCCCACGCCAGCGCGGGGTCGTTCACGCGCAGCGCCGCGTCGGCGCCGGCGCGCACGCTGCGAGGTCTGGGCTGCGCACTCATGCGGGCATGCTACGGCGAGCGCGCCGCGGCCGGCGTGGCGGCGGCCACGGCGCAAGCGGCGGTCGCCACGTCGCCGCCCGGCGCCTGCGCCAGGGCCCATGCGATGTGCTCGGCCACCAACGGGGCGGCGTGTTCCAGCGCGGCTCGCAGCGCCTGCGCGAGCGGCGCCTGCAACGCATCGCCGGCCGGCAGCGCGCGCCGCGCGTTGCCCAGCGCCACCGCCAGGTTGCGCCGCCAGCGCTGCCAGCCGATGCGCCGGATCGCGCTGCCCTCGGTGCGCTGCAGGAATTGCGCCTCGTCCCAAGACCACAGCTGCAGCAGGCCGGCCCGCTGCAGCTCGTTGCGGGGAAGGAAGTCCGGCAGCGGCGAGCGGCGCGCGTAGCGGTTCCACGGGCACACCAGCTGGCAGTCGTCGCAACCGTAGACCCGGTTGCCCATCGCCGCGCGCAGGCCCTGCGGGATGGGCCCGTCGAGCTCGATGCTCAGGTAGGAGATGCAACGCCGCGCGTCGACCACGTAGGGCGCGACGATGGCGCGCGTCGGGCACACATCGATGCAGCGCGTGCAGGAGCCGCAATGCCCCGGCACCGGCGAGTCCGTGGGCAGGTCCAGGTCGGTGTAGATCTCGCCGAGGAAGAACATCGAGCCGGCGTCGCGGCGCAGCAGCAGGCTGTGGCGGCCGCGCCAGCCCAGGCCCGAGCGTGCGCCCAGCGCCACCTCCGGCACCGGCGCCGAATCGGTGAAGGCGCGCAGCACGCGCGGGTCGGCGCGCTGTGCGATGAACCCGGCGAGCGCGCCCAGGCGCTGGCGCAGCACCTTGTGGTAGTCGCGTCCGCGGGCGTACAGCGAGACCACGGCCTGCCGCGGGTCCTGCGTGCGCTGCCATTCCAGCGCACGCCAGCCGTCGACCGTATCGTGCGGCAGGTAGTCCAGGCGCGCGGTGATCACGCGCAGCGTGCCGGGCAGCAGTTCGGCCGGGCGTGCACGCGCCATGCCGTGGCGCGCCATGTAGTCCATGGCGCCGTGCATGCCCTGCTCCAGCCAGCGCCGCAGGTGCTCTTCGGTGTCGCCGAGCTGCAGGTCGCTGACCGCGATCTGGGACAATCCGAGGCTTGCCGCATGGGCGCGGATCTCGCGCAGCAGGCGCACCGGGTCGAGGCCCGCGGCGTCGCCGCGGGACCCTGCCTGCAGCGCATGCTCCCGAGCCATGCCGCCATGCTACGCAACCCGCGGCCGCGCCGGCGTGCCGCCCCGCCGATTCCCTGCCCCGCCATGCCCGCGACCCTCGACCGCCACTGCGCCGACGACACCGCCACCACCCTGCTCGGGGCGGAACTGGCCCGCGCCTTGCGCGCCCTCGGGCTGCCGCCGCTGCGCGTTGCGCTGCACGGGGAACTCGGAGCCGGCAAGACCACGTTCGTCAGAGGGGTTCTGCGGGAACTCGGGGTGCAGGGACGCATCAAGAGCCCCAGCTACGCGTTGGTAGAACCCTACACCATCCCCAAACAGGGTCTAGAATTCATGCACTCCCTCCAGATCAAGGCGTATCATGTTGATCTGTATCGATTTTCAACTCCAGACGAGTGGCTGGATGCGGGTCTGGGGGATGTGCTGGACGGCAGTGCGCTGTGTTTCGTCGAGTGGCCCGAGAGGGCGCACGGCCTGCCGCCGGCTGATCTGGACATTCGCTTCGAGGTGCGCGACGACGCGCGCGACGTGGCGATGCAGGCTGGCAGCCCCGCGGGGGCTGCCGTGATCGAAACGATGGCGCGCGCCGGGTCGCGCGCCGGATGACGCGCCGGGCCCCGCCCGGCGCCCACGCCCGGGGGGCTCGTCATGACCACCAGCAGCCGTCGCAGGTTTCTCCTTCAGTCCTCCAGCGTCGTGCTGGTGCTCGGCGTGCCCGAGATCGCACGCGGCGCGACCCTGGTCGCGATGCGCGTGTGGCCGGCGCCCGAGTACACCCGCGTGACCCTGGAGTCCGATCGCCCGCTGCGCACCACGCATTTCATGATCGCCGACCCGCCGCGCCTGGTGGTCGACGTGAAGGGGCTGGACCTCAGCGCGGGCCTGCGCGAGCTGGCCGGCAAGGTGCGTCCGGACGATCCCTTCATCCGCGACGTGCGCGTGGCGCAGTACGCGCCCGGGGTCGTGCGCCTGGTCTTCGACCTCAAGCGCGCGGTGAAGCCGCAGGTGTTCTCGCTGCCGCCGGTGGCGGCCTACCGCGACCGCCTGGTGTTCGACCTCTATCCGGTCGCATCCGCGCCGGTGCTGGCGCTGGCCGATCGGCAGCCGGCTCCCGCGGCACCGCGCGCGCGGGCCGAGCGCACGCTCAACGAGTGGCTGCAGCGCCACCAGGACACCCTCGAGCAGCCGCTGGGCTCGGCGCGCGAAGCCGACATCCAGCAGGCCGTCCCGCAGGTCGACCCGCCGCGGCGCGACCGCCGGCCGCAGCGCAGCGTGCTGCTGATGCTCGATCCGGGGCATGGCGGCGAGGATCCGGGGGCCACCGGGCCCAGCGGGGTGCACGAGAAGGACATCGTGCTGCTGATCGGCTACGAGCTTCGCGACATGATCCGGCGCGCGCCCAACATGCGGGTCGCCATGACCCGCGACCGGGACTTCTTCGTGCCGCTGTGGATGCGCGTGAAAAAGGCCGAGCAGGCCAACGCCGACCTGTTCACGTCGATCCACGCCGACGGCTGGTACACCCCCGATGCGCGCGGCGCCTCGGTGTTCTGCCTTTCCCAGGGCGGCGCGTCGAGCGTCGACGCGCGCCTGATGGCGCAGCGCGAGAACGCCGCCGACGCGGTCGGCGGGATCGACGTGCAGACCCGCGACTTCCAGTTGCAGAAGGTGCTGCTGGACATGTCGACCACCGCGCAGATCGACGCCAGCCTGCGGATGGCCGGACCCACGCTGCAGCGCATGGGCTCGATCGTGCACCTGCATTCACGCCAGGTGCAGCAGGCCGGTTTCGTCGTGCTGAAGTCGCCCACCGTGCCGTCGATGCTGGTGGAGACCGCCTTCATCAGCAATCCCGAGGAAGAGGCGCGGCTGCAGACCCCGGTCTATCGCAAGCAGGTGGCGCGGGCGATCTTCGAGGGCATCCGCGAGTACCTGAGCACCCACCCTCCGCTGGCGCGGCGCCGCACGATGGTGTGAGCGTGTCGCGACGCGGCCGCCCCGGCGGCCGGCGCGCGTGGGCGCGTCAGGAACGCGGCGCGCGACGCGACATGTGGCGCGCACGCAGCCAGCCCAGCGCCAGCGGCAGCAGCGACACCACCACCACCCCCAGGCTCAGCGCCGGCAGGTTGCCGCGCACCCACGGCAGGTTGCCGAAGACATAGCCCGATCCCATCAGCAGCCCCACCCACAGCGCGCCGCCGGCGATGTTGAACAGCAGGAAGCGCGCATAGGACATCTCGGCCACGCCGGCGACGAAGGGCGCGAAGGTGCGCACGAAGGGAATGAAGCGCGCGCTGACCACGGTGATGCCGCCATAGCGTTCGTAGAACGCGTGCGCGCGGTCGAAGGCGCGGCGGTTGAACCAGCGGCTGTCGGGCCACGAGAACACGCGGTGCCCGATCGCCTTGCCGATGCTGTAGTTCAGCGAATCGCCCAGCGCCGCGGCCAGCCACAGCAGCGGCAACCCGACCCGCAGTTGCAGGCTGCCGGAGGCGCACAGCGCGCCGACCACGAACAGCATCGAGTCGCCGGGCAGGAAGGGCGTGACCACGAGCCCGGTCTCCAGGAACACGATGCCGAACAGCAGCGCCCACACCCACGAGCCGTAGGCGGCGATCAGGCGCGCCAGCTCGGTGTCGAAATGCAGCAGCAAGTGGAGCAGTTCCTGGATCTGGTGCATCGCGACGGGGCCTGGCAAAAGCCGGCAAGTATACTGGGCCGATGCACTCCGAAGGCCCCTGGCAGGGCTCCCGCGAAGGCCTGGAGCGGGCCGCCGCCGGCCCCTACTCGGCCGGCCCCGACCCGGCGCCGATCCGCGCGCTGCCCGACACGCTGATCTCGCAGATCGCCGCCGGCGAGGTGGTGGAGCGCCCCGCGTCGGCGCTGCGCGAACTGCTGGACAACGCGCTCGACTCGGGCGCCGCGCGCATCACCGTGCGCCTGCAGCAAGGCGGGCTCGAACTGGTCGCGGTGGAGGACGACGGCTGCGGCATCGCCGCCGACGAACTGCCGCTGGCGCTGGCGCGCCACGCCACCAGCAAGATCGCATCGCTGCACGACCTCGAACAGGCGCGCAGCCTGGGCTTTCGCGGCGAGGCGCTGGCGTCGATGGCCGCGGTGGCGGAACTCGAGATCGTCAGCCGGCGCGCCGGCGCGGCCGCGGCGACGGTGCGCGCGGTGGGCGGTCGCGTGCAGCCGGTGGCGCCGGCCGCCGCCGGCTTCGGCACCAGCGTCAGCCTGCGCCGCCTGTTCCATGACATCCCGGCGCGACGCAGTTTCCTGAAGTCGGCCTCCACCGAGGGCGGCTGGTGCGTCGAGATGGTTCGTCGCGCCGCGCTGGCGCACCCGCGCGTGGCTTTCGCGTTGTGGCAGGACGGCCGCCAGAGCCTGCGCGTGGACGCCACCGAGGATCCGCTGCAGCGCCTGGCCGACGTGCTGGGCCGCAGCTTCCGCGCCGACGCGCTGCCGGTGGAATTCGCCATCGGCCCGCTGCGCGTGCACGGACTGGTGTGCCGCCCCACCGCCGCGCGCGCGCGCGCCGAGGTGCAGCAGCTCTACGTCAACCGGCGCTGGGTGCGCGACCGCATGCTGGCGCACGCGGTACGCGCGGCCTATGCCGACGTGCTGCACGGCAACCTGCAGCCGCAGTACGCGCTGCTGCTGGAGCTGCCGCCGGAGCGCGTCGACGTCAACGTGCATCCGGCGAAAAGCGAGGTGCGTTTCCGCGAATCCCAGGCCGTGCACCAGGCGCTGCGCCATGCCGTGCAGCAGGCGCTGGCGCCGGCCCTGGGCGCGCGCGAGACCGGCCTGCCCGACACGGTGGCCGGCGACGTCGCGGCGGCGCCGGCCAGCGCCGCACCGCCCGGCATGGCAGGCGTCGCGGCACGGCGCCCTCCCGCGCCGTGGCTGCGCGACGAGCCGCGCCAGGACGCGCTGCCGCTGGGCAGCCTGATGCGCGCCTACGCGCCGACGCCGTCGCCCGCGCAGCTCGACGCGCGCGAGCCCGCGGCGCAGGCATTGCCGACAGCCGACCCGCAGTCGGCCGAGTTCCCGCTGGGGCACGCGATCGCGCAGTTGCACGACATCTACATCCTCGCGCAAAACCGCCATGGACTGGTGGTGGTGGACATGCATGCGGCGCACGAACGCATCGTCTACGAGCGCCTGAAGCAGGCCTTCGACGCGCAGGGGCTGGCGGCGCAGCCGCTGCTGATCCCGGCCGGATTCGCCGCCACCGACGCCGAGATGGGTGCGGCGGAGGATCACGCCGAGGACATCGCCCGCCTGGGGCTGGACATCGCCCCCGGCGGGCCGTCGAGCCTGGTGGTGCGCGCGGTCCCGGCGCTGCTGGCGCGCGGCGACGTCGTGCGCCTGGCTCGCGAGGTCCTGGCCGAACTCGGCGAAGTCGGCGCCAGCCAGCGCCTGCAACGCCGTCGCGACACCCTGCTCGCGACCATGGCCTGCCATGGCGCGGTGCGCGCGGGTCGCCGCCTCAGCCTCGGCGAGATGGACGCGGTGTTGCGCGACATGGAGGCCACCGAGCGCTCGGACCAGTGCAACCACGGTCGCCCCACGTGGCGCCAGATCAGCCTGTCGGAACTCGACGCGCTGTTCCTGCGCGGGCGTTGAAGGGCCGCGCGATGGCGTCGCAGCAGGCCGCGGCACCGGTGCGCGTGCTCACCGGACCCACCGCCTCGGGCAAGACGGCGGCCGCGCTGCTGCTGGCACGCCGCATGGACCTGGAGATCATCAGCATGGACTCCGCGCTGGTCTACCGGGGCATGGACATCGGCACCGCCAAGCCCGATGCCGAGGAGCGCCGGCTGGTGCCGCACCACCTGATCGACATCGTCGAGCCCACGCAGAACTTCAGCGCCGCGCAGTTCGCCGTGCAGGCCGCGCGATGCATCGAGCAGGTGCGCGCGCGCGGGCGCGAGCCGCTGCTGGTGGGCGGCACGCTGCTGTACCTGCGCGCGCTGCAGCAGGGCCTGAGCGATCTGCCGGGCGCCGACGACGCGCTGCGCGAGCGTCTGCGCCGGCGCGCCGCGCACGAGGGGTGGGCCGCGCTGCACGCCGAGCTGGCCCGCGTGGATCCGGCCAGCGCCGCGCGCATCGAGCCGGGCGACACGCAGCGCATCCAGCGCGCGCTGGAGGTGTGGGAGCTCAGCGGCCGGCCGCTGTCGCGGCATTTCGACAGCGCCCCGCAGCGCCCCGCGCTGCAGTTGCACGTGGTGTCGCTGGAGCCGTCGGACCGGGCGTGGCTGCACGCCCGCATCGCAAGGCGTTTTCAGGACATGCTGCGCGCCGGTTTCGTCGACGAACTGCGCGCGCTGCGGGCGCGCGGCGACCTGCATGCGGGCTTGCCGTCGATGCGCTGCGTCGGCTACCGGCAGGGCTGGGACTACCTGGAAGGCCTGTACGACGAAGCCGCCTTCGAGGCGCGCGCGGTGGCCGCGACGCGTCAGCTGGCCAAGCGCCAGCTGACCTGGCTGCGCGCGATGCCGCAGCGCCTGACGGTGGACTGCTGCGCCGCAGACTCCGCGCAGCAGGCCGTGCACGCGCTGCTGCGGGCCTGGGCTCCCGGGAGCTAGCTCCGGGGCTCCTGGTCGGCAGCGCGCGCGTCGTCCGCGGGCTGCGCGGCGCGCCCGTGCTGCTGCATGAACTGCCACAGCGCGCGCGCCGTGTGCCCGCCGTGCTCCCCGGCCGTGATGAAGTCGCCCGGCGTCCCCTGCAGCACCAGACGCCCGCCGCCGGCCCCACCCTCGGGGCCGAGGTCGACGATCCAGTCGCTCGACGCCATCAGGTCCAGGTTGTGCTCGATCACCACCACCGTGTGCCCGGCGTCGGCCAGGCGCAGCAGCACGCGGATCAGCTTGTCGACGTCGGCCATGTGCAGCCCCACCGTCGGCTCGTCCAGCACGTACAGCGTCGGGCGCGAGCCCGCGGTGGCCAGCTCGGTGACCAGCTTCAGGCGCTGCGCCTCGCCGCCCGACAGCTGCGGGCTGGGCTGGCCCAGGCGCAGGTAGCCCAGGCCCACGTCGTGCAGCAGCTGCAGCGCGCGGGTGATGCGCGGATGCGCGGCGAAGAACTCCAGCGCGGCATCCACGCTGAGCTCCAGCACCTCGCCGGCCGACAGCCCGCGCAGCCGCACCTGCAGCGTCTCCGGGTTGAAGCGCAGTCCGCCGCAGTCCTCGCAGGCCTGGATCACGTCGGGCAGGAAGTTCATCTCCACGCGCACCGCGCCCTGCCCCTCGCAGGTCGGGCAGCGCCCGGCCCCGGTGTTGAAGGAAAAGCGCGCCGCGGCGAAGCCGCGCATGCGCGCCTCGACGGTATCGGCGTACAGCTTGCGGATGTCGTCCCAGATGCCGACGTAGGTGGCCGGGCACGAACGCGGGGTCTTGCCGATCGGGGTCTGGTCGACTTCCAGCACGCGCTCCACGCCGTCGAGTCCGAGCACCGCCTTGCAGCCCACCGGCGCGCCCTCGCCGGCCAGCAGCGCGCGCGCGCTGGCGAACAGCACGCCGCGCGCCAGGCTGGACTTGCCCGAGCCCGACACCCCGGTGAGCACCGAAAGCCGCCCGCGCGGAAAGCGCAGGTCGATGTCGCGCAGGTTGTGCAGGCGCGCGCCGCGCACCTCGATGGCCGGCGCCCGCGGCCCGGTGGCCGGGCGCGGCAGCAGCGGATGGCGCAGCGGCTCGCGCAGATAGCGCGCGGTCAGCGAATCGGGGTGGCGCATCAGCTCGTGCAGGCTGCCCATCGCCACCACCGTGCCGCCCAGGCGCCCGGCGCCGGGGCCGATGTCGAGGATGGTGTCGGCGCGGCGGATCGTGTCCTCGTCGTGCTCGACCACCACCAGCGTGCTGCCGCGCGCGCGCAGTTCGTCGAGCGCGTCGAGCAGGCGCAGGTTGTCGCGCGGGTGCAGCCCGATGGTCGGCTCGTCGAGCACGTAGGCGACTCCGCGCAGATTGCTGCCCAGTTGCGCGGCGAGCCGGATGCGCTGCGCCTCGCCACCCGACAAGGTCGGCGCGGCGCGCTCCAGCGCCAGGTAGCCGAGGCCGACGCGCTGCAGGAATCCCAGGCGCGCGCGGATCTCCTGCACGAGTTCCTGGCCCAGCGCCTGCTCGCGCGGCTCCAGCCGCAGCTGGCCGAACCATTGCAGCGCGTCGTCGACCGCGAATTCGCACAGTTGCTGGATCGGCCGGTCGCGCCAGCGCACCGCCAGCGACACCGGGTTGAGCCGCGCCCCGCCGCACTGCGGGCAGGCGGGCGCCTCGCCGGTGTCGCTCCACGCCCCCTCCTCGCCGCTGTGCCCGGCCTCGAAGCCGGCGAGCTGCGCCCCGGTGCCGTAGCAGCCCGGGCACCAGCCGGCCGACGAGTTGTAGGAGAACTGGCGCGGATCGAGCTCGGGAAAGCTGCGCGCGCACGACGGGCAGGCGCGCAAGGTGCTGAAGCGGCGCAGTTGCAGTCCGGCGTGCGCACCGATCACGTCGCCCGAGGCCATCGCCTGGCGCAGGCGCTGCAGCGGCCAGATCACCTGCACCACGCCCTTGCCCAGCTGCACCGCCTCGTGCACCAGCCGGCGCAGCGAATCGGCGTTGTCCGGGTTCAGGTCGACCTCGCCCAGCGGCAGCGAGATGTCGTGCTCGCGAAAGCGGTCGGGGCGCGGCCACGGGTCGGTGGGCAGGAACACGCCGTCCACCCACAGGTGGCCGTGGCCGCGCCGGGCCGCCCATTGCGCCAGTTCCGTGTACACGCCCTTGCGCTGCACCACCAGCGGGGCCATCACCCCCACCGCCTGGCCCGGCAGCTCGCGCAGCAGCTGCGCGCAGATCGCCTCCTCGCTCTGCGGCGCGATCGGCACGTGGCAGTCGGGGCAGTACTGGGTGCCCAGCTTGGCGTACAGCAGGCGCAGGAACGGGTGCACCTCGGTCAGCGTGCCCACCGTGCTCTTGCGCCCGCCGCGGCTGGTGCGCTGCGCGATGGCCACCGTCGGCGGGATGCCGAAGATGGCATCGACGTCGGGACGCGGCGGCGGCTGCACGAACTGGCGCGCGTAGGCGTTGATCGACTCCAGGTAGCGCCGCTGCCCCTCGCTGAACAGCACGTCGAAGGCCAGCGAACTCTTGCCCGAGCCCGACACGCCGGTGATCACGGTCATGCCGCCGCGCGGCAGGTCGACGTCGACGTTGCGCAGGTTGTGCTCGCGCGCGCGACGGATGGCGATGAAGCCCTCGCGCCCGCGGCGCAGCGCCTGCGCCAGGTAGGCGCCGCCCTCCTCGGCCACCTGCAGCAGTTCGGCGTCGTTGGCGGCCGCCTCGGCCGCGGCCTGCTCGCCGGGCACGCCGCCGGCCGCCTGCACCGCGGCGGCCTCGGCGGCCTCCGCGCCGACCTGCCCGCGGTACGCGCGCAGCGCCTGCCCGGTGTGCGAGGCGGCGCAGTCCTCGACCGTCGCCGGCGTGCCGGCGACGACCAGCCGGCCGCCCTGGTCGCCGCCCTCGGGCCCGAGGTCGATGACCCAGTCGCTGGCCGCGACGACGTCCAGGTTGTGCTCGATCAGCACCACGCTGTGCCCGGCGTCGACGAGCTCGTGCAGGGCGCGCAGCAGCCGCGCGATGTCGTCGAAGTGCAGCCCGGTGGTCGGCTCGTCGAGCAGGAACAGCGAGCCCCTGGCGGCGCCGCGCCCGGCCGAGCGCCGCGCCTCGGCGAGGAAGGCGGCCAGCTTCAGGCGCTGCGCCTCGCCGCCCGACAGGGTCGGCGTCGGCTGCCCCAGGCGCAGGTAGTCCAGTCCCACGGCCTGCAGCGCGCGCAGCCCGGCCTGCAGCTCGCGCTCGCCGCCGAACAGCTGCAGGGCCTCGGCCACCGTCAGCTCGAGCACGTCGGCGATGTTCAGGCTGCGTCCGCCGGCGACGTCCAGGCGCAGCTCCAGCACCTCGGCGCGGTAGCGCCGGCCGTCGCAATCCGGACAGCGCAGGTACACGTCGGACAGGAACTGCATCTCCACGTGCTCGAAACCGGATCCGCCGCAGGTCGGGCACCGCCCGTCGCCGCTGTTGAAACTGAAGGTGCCGGCGGTGTAGCCGCGGCGCTGCGCCTCGGGCAACGCCGCGAAGCGCTTGCGCAGCACGTCGAAGCCGCCGACGAAGCTGATCGGGTTCGAGCGCGCGGTCTTGCCCAGCGCGCTCTGGTCGACCAGCACGACGTCGGCCACCTGCTCCGCCCCGAGCAGCCGCGCGTGGGCACCGGGCTCGGGCGCGGTCTTGCCCAGCGCGCGCGCCAGCGCGGGCCACAGCACGTCGCCGATCAGCGTCGACTTGCCGCAGCCCGACACGCCGGTGACCGCGACCAGCGCGTGCAGCGGGAACTCGACCGTGAGCTCGCGCAGGTTGTGCTGGCGCGCCCCCTCGAGGATCAGGCGCGGCGCCTGCAGGCGCCCCTGCGCGTCGCAGCGCAGCTTGCGCGGGCTGCGCGAGGCATGCACGGTGCGCTCGCCGCGCAGGTAGGCGCCGGTCAACGTGTCGGCGCGGCGCAGCGCGTCCAGCGCGCCCTCGAACACGATGCGTCCGCCATGTTCGCCGGCCCCCGGCCCGAGCTCGATCAGGTGGTCGGCGGCGAGCATGATCTGCGGATCGTGCTCGACCACGAGCAGGCTGTTGCCGGCGTTCTTCAGGCCCTGCAGCACCGCGCCGAGGCGGTGCAGGTCGCGCGGATGCAAGCCGATCGACGGCTCGTCCAGCACGAACAGGGTCTGCGTCAGCGAGGTGCCCAGCGCGGTGGTCAGGTTGATGCGCTGCACCTCGCCGCCCGACAGCGTGCGCGACTGCCGGTCCAGGCTCAGGTAGCCCAGGCCGACGTCGAGCAGGTAGCGCAGGCGCGCGCGGATCTCGTCGAGCAGCAGGCGCGAGGCGGCGTCGGCCCCGGCCTCGTGCTCGACCTCGCCGAAGAACTGGTAGGCACGGGAAACCGGCAACTGCATCAACTCGTGCAGGTTCAGTCCCGGCAGCGCGTGCAGCACCTCGTCGCTCCACTGCGCGCCGTGCGGGAGCAGGCGCTGCGCGCCGCAGGCGTGCGCGGCCCGTGCGCTGCCGACGCGCCACAGCAGCCCGTCGAGCTTGAGGCGCGCGCCGCCGCAGGCCGGGCACAGGCTGGAGCTGCGGTACTTGGACAGCAGCACCCGCACGTGCATCTTGTAGGTGCGCGTCTCCAGCCAGTCGAAGAAGCGGCGCACGCCGTAGTACTCCTTCTCCCACTTGCCGCTGAACTTCGGGTCGCCGTCGATCACCCAGTCGCGCTCGCGCGGCTCGAGCTGCGACCACGGCACGTCCAGCCGCACCCCGGCGGCCGCGGCATGGCGCTCGAGGTCGCGCTGCGCGTCCTTGAAACTGGCGGTCTGCCAGGGCTTGACCGCGCCCGCGCGCAAGCTCTTCGAGGCATCCGGGATCACCAGGCCCCAGTCCACCCCGAGGGTGCGGCCGAAACCGCGGCAGGTCTCGCAGGCGCCGAGCGCCGAGTTGAAGCTGAACAGCCCGGGACTGGGATCGCGGTAGGCGATGTCGCAGCGCGCGCAGTGCAGGTCGGCCGAGTACCTCCAGGCCCGCGCGAGCTCGGGCTCGGCGCCCTCGTCGGCGGGAGCGTCGCCGAGCGCCCACACCGCCAGCCGCCCCTGGCCCCGCGCCAGCGCCGCCTCGATCGCCTCCAGCAGGCGCGAGGCCTCGACGTTGCCCGCGCGAAAGCGGTCCTGCACCACGTACAGCACGCGGCCCTTGCGCGCGTGGATGCGCGTGTAGCCCTGCGCCGCCAGGCCGTCCAGCACCACCTGCTCCTCGAGCTGCTCGGGCACGGTCACGGCGAAGCACAGCACGAGTCGCGGGTCGCCGGCCGCCGCGGCGCGTCGTCGCAGGTCGGCGGCGATGCTCGCCGCGTCGTCGCGCCGCACCTCGTCGCCGCAGCTGCGGCAATGCAGGTGGGCGCGTCGCGCGTACAGCAGCTTCAGGTGGTCGGCCAGTTCGGTCATCGTCGCCACCGTCGAGCGCGACGTGCGCACCGGGTTGGTCTGGTCGATCGCGATGGCCGGCAGGATGCCGCCGATGTGGTCGACGCGCGGACGGTCCATGCGGTCCAGGAACTGCCGCGCATAGGGCGAGAAGGTCTCGACGTAGCGCCGCTGCCCCTCGGCATAGACGGTGTCGAAGGCCAGCGAACTCTTGCCCGATCCGGACACCCCGGTGACGACGACGATGCGGCCGAGGGGGATCGACAGATCGAGGTTCTTCAGGTTGTTCTGGCGCGCCCCGCGCAATTCGATGCAGCCGGGGTCTGGAGACGGGTTCGGGGCGTTCGCGGTCATTCCCGGAACTATACGCAGTCGCCGGCATTCGGACCCCGCGTCGGGTTGCCGTGCGCAGCCGGAGACTTTTGGAAACTTGTCGAGCCCGCTCCATCGCGGTTACATTTATCCGGCTGCCTGCCGTGGCGTTCGCGGCGGCACATGCGCCCCTTGCGGGTGGCCTCCGCGGATGTCCCAATCCTGATCAGCCATGCACCAAGACAAACCGAAGAAGATCCTGGTCGTCGACGACGACGCCCGGATTCGCGACCTGCTGCGCCGCTACCTGACCCAGGAGAACTACGAAGTCTTCGTCGCCGAGGACGCGAAGACCATGCAGCGCGTGATGGTCAAGGAGCGCTTCGATCTGATCGTGCTCGACCTCATGCTGCCCGGGGAGGACGGACTCACGGTGTGCAAGCGCATGCGCGCATCGAAGGACTTCACGCCCATCATCATGCTGACGGCCAAGGGCGAGGACGTCGACCGCATCATCGGCCTGGAGGTCGGTGCCGACGACTACCTGCCCAAGCCCTTCAATCCGCGCGAGCTGCTGGCGCGCATCAGCGCGGTGCTGCGCCGCCAGCCCAACCCCGAGCTGCCGGGGGCCCCGGCACGTGACGACGAGACCGTCGTGTTCGGACCCTTCAGCCTCGACCTGGCGCGGCGCGAGCTGTCGCGCAACGGCGATCTGATCAACCTGACCACCGGCGAGTTCGCGATGCTCAAGGCGCTGGTGCGCCACCCGCGCCAGCCGCTGTCGCGCGACCGCCTGGCCGAGCTCGCGCGCGGCCGCGACTACGAGGCCTTCGACCGCAGCCTCGACGTGGCGATCTCGCGCCTGCGCAAGATCGTCGAGATCGACCCCGCGCACCCGCGCTACATCCAGACGGTGTGGGGCGTTGGCTACGTGTTCGTGCCGGACACCAAGGACTCCTGAGTCCCTCCGGGCCTGCGCTCGCGGCGCCTCCGGGAACGCATCCGCCAGCATGACCGCGAGCCCCGCCACCGCCTCCAGGCCGCGCGCCCGGCGCCTGTTCGGGCAGCTCTCGGGGCGCCTGTACTGGCGCACCTTCGTGCTCATCGTGGCGCTGTTGTCGGTCAGTCTCGCGGCATGGTTCCAGAGCTTCCGGGTGCAGCAGAGGAACCAGCAGATCGAGCAGACGGCGCGCCAGATCACCAGCCTGATCGACCTCACGCGCATCGCGCTGGTGCACTCGGCTCCGCAGACCCGCAACGCGCTGCTCGACGAGCTGGTGCGGCGCGAGGACATCTACATCTACCCGCGCCACGCCTCGGACAGCTGGGTGCCGATGGAGCGCACCGAGTTCACGCGGCGACTCGCGGCCAGCGTCGGCGCGCGACTGCACGAACAGCTGAACTTCGCCCAGTCGGTGAACGGCCAGGCCGGGCTGTGGATCAGCTTCAGCATCGGCGCCGACCAGTACTGGCTGCTGCTGGATCCGTCGCGCCTGGACGAATCCCTCGGCGAGACCTGGGTGGTCGGGGGCGTGCTGGCCACGCTGCTGGCGCTGATCGGCGCGGCGGTGATCGCCGGGTTCGTCAACCGTCCGCTGCGCGACCTGGGAATCGCCACCGCGCGGGTGCGCGAGGGCGATTTCTCGTACCAGCTCGACGAGACCTCGGGCACCGAGGAGATCCGCGAGGTCAACCGCGGCTTCAACCGCATGGCCCGCGCACTGCAGGAGATCGAGCAGGAGCGCACGCTGATGCTGGCCGGGATCTCCCACGACATCCGCACCCCGCTGGCGCGCCTGCGCCTGGAAGCCGATCTCAGCGTGCCCGACGCGGCGGCGCGCGACGACATCATCGCCGACATCGAGCAGGCCGACTCGATCATCAGCAAGTTCATGGAGTACGCGCGCTCGGCCAGCCCGGTGCTGCAGCGCGTGGACCTGCCGGAGCTCGCGATGCGCGTACGCAGCGACCTCGGCAAGTGGGGCGACCTGCGCATCCACGTCGACCAGGGGGTGCGCGCATCGGCGCTGGCCGACGAGCTCGAGCTGCGCCGCGTGCTGGGCAACCTGCTGGAGAACGCGCGGCGCTATGCGCGCGCGCCCGGCACCGAGCAGGTCGACGTGGACATCGGCTTCCTGCGCCGCACCGGCGAGGTGGCGATCACCGTGCGCGACCACGGCCCCGGCGTGCCGCCCGAGCAGTTGCCGCTGCTGACGCGGCCGTTCTTCCGCGGCGACACCGCGCGCACCTCGGCGAAGGGCACCGGGCTGGGGCTGGCCATCGTCGAGCGCACAGTGGCGCGCATGGGCGGGCGCCTGGACATCGTCAACGCGAAGACCGGCGGGCTGCTGGTGCGCGTGTGGCTGCCGCGCGACCCCGGCGACCTGCTGCCGCAGCCGGCGCCCTAGCCCGGCCCGCCTACCTGGAGCCTGGGCGGCGGCGGGCGCGCAGGCTGGCGGCGCGCAGACGCCGCGCCTGCTTGGGGTCGACCCGCAGTTCACGCGTGATGTCGACGCGGTCGCCGTCGCACAGCGCCTCGCCGGCTTCGCGCAAACGCCCGAACACTGCCAGACGCAGGCTTGCCGCGGTCCCATCCGGTGCATCCGGTGCGGCCTCGGCGAGCCGTGGCTCCAGCCCGCTGGCACGCACCGCGTCGCCCAGCGTGGACCCGGCAGGCAGCAGCACGTCGCGCAGCCAGGCCCGGCCCTGCGCGTCGTGCCAGTAGACGCTCGCGCGCAGCACCGACGTCATGCCTGCCCCCCGTACACCTGCTCGGCGCGCTGCACGAAGGATTCGACGAAGGTCTTCGCGATATGCCCGAACACCGGGCCGATCACCGCGTCGACCACGCGGTTCGAGAAGTGGTAGTCGAGCTCGAACTCGACGCGGCAGGCCTGTCCGTCCTGCAGCGGCGAGAAGCGCCAGTGGCCCTGCAGGTGGCTGAACGGCCCCTCCACCAGTTGCATGTCGATCGCACGCCCGGGTTGCTGCTGGTTCAGCGTCGTGAAACTCTGGCGCACGCCCTTGAAGTCGATGCGGATGGTCGCCCGCATGCTCTGCTCGGTGGACTCGTGCACCTGCACCCCTCCGCACCACGGCAGGAACTGCGGGTAGGAAGCGACATCGCTGACCAGCGTGTACATCTGCTGCGGGCTGTACCAGATGAGTACGGACTTGCGGACCTGGGCCATGAGCGGATTCGTAGAATGCCCCCATTCTATGAACCCGCCCCGCGCGCCGCGCCGGTGGCGCGGCGCGGCCCGGCGACGCGGCCGTTGAATCCGGGCCTCGCGCCCTCACCTTCCTCCCCATGTCGATCGCCGAAAACCGCAAGGCCTCCTTCAACTACTTCCTCGAGGACCGCTTCGAGGCCGGGCTCGTGCTCGAAGGCTGGGAGGTCAAGGCCATCCGTGCCGGACGCGCGCAACTGCTCGACGGGTACGTGCTGATCCGCGACGGCGAATTGTTCCTGGTCGGAATGAATGTCACGGCGCTGAACAGCGCGTCGACGCACGTGCGCCCCGACGCCAGCCGCACCCGCAAGCTGCTGATGCACAAGGACGAGATCCGGCGCCTGATCGGCAAGGTCGAGCAGCGCGGCTACACGCTGGTGCCGCTCAACCTGCACGAAAAGGGCGGACGCATCAAGCTCGACTTCGCGCTGGGCCGCGGCAAGAAGATGCACGACAAGCGCGATACCGAGGCCAAGCGCGACTGGGATCGCGAAAAGGCCCGCCTGATGCGCCACCCCTCCTGAGTCGCGCGCCCCCGACGCACGAAGGGCCCGGTGCGCTCGCGCACCGGGCCCCCGCGTCCTGCATCAGTGCCCCGCTGGCGCGGGGTCGTCTCCCCGGCAGATCGGCTTCAGGCCACCTTCTTGTCGAAGAACTGCTCGTCCTCGGTCGAGCCCTTGAGGGCCGCGGTCGAGGCCTGGGTCTCGATGGTCGTGGTCACCGCGTCGAAGTAGCCGGTACCCACCTCGCGCTGGTGCTTCACCGCGGTGAAGCCCTTGTCGGCGGCGGCGAACTCCTTCTCCTGCAGCGCGACGAAGGCGCTCATCTGGTTGCGCGCATAGCCGTGGGCCAGCTCGAACATCGAGTAGTTCAGCGCGTGGAACCCGGCCAGCGTGATGAACTGGAACTTGTAGCCCATCGCGCCGAGCTCCTTCTGGAACCGCGCGATCGTGGCGTCGTCCAGGTTCTTCTTCCAGTTGAACGACGGCGAGCAGTTGTAGGCCAGCATCTTGCCCGGGTACTTGGCGTGGATGGCTTCGGCGAAGGCCTTCGCGTAGGCCAGGTCCGGCTTGCCGGTCTCGCACCACACCAGGTCGGCGTAGGGCGCGTAGGCCAGGCCGCGCGAGATCGCCTGCTGCAGGCCCGGGCGCGTGCGGTAGAAGCCTTCCACGGTGCGCTCGCCGGTGCAGAACGGGCGGTCGTTCTCGTCGACATCGGAGGTCAGCAGGTCGGCGGCCTCGGCGTCGGTGCGCGCCACCAGCAGCGCCGGCACGCCCATCACGTCGGCGGCCAGGCGCGCCGCCACCAGCTTGGCCACCGCCTCGCGCGTCGGCACCAGCACCTTGCCACCCATGTGGCCGCACTTCTTCACCGAGGCCAGTTGGTCCTCGAAGTGCACGCCGGCGGCGCCCGCCTCGATCATCGACTTCATCAGCTCGAAGGCGTTGAGCACGCCGCCGAAGCCGGCCTCGGCGTCGGCGACGATCGGGGCGAAATAGTCGACGTAGCCCTCGTCGCCCGGGTTCTTGCCTTCCATCCACTGGATCTGGTCGGCGCGCGTCAGGGTGTTGTTGATGCGCTTGACCACCGACGGCACCGAGTTGGCCGGGTACAGCGACTGGTCGGGGTACATTTCACCGGCCAGGTTGGCGTCGCCGGCCACCTGCCAGCCCGACAGGTAGATGGCCTTCAGCCCGGCCTTGACCTGCTGCATGGCCTGGTTGCCGGTCAGCGCGCCCAGCGCGTTGACGAAGGGCTCGCCGTGCAGGTCGCGCCACAGCCGCTCGGCCCCGCGACGCGCCAGCGTGTGCTCGACCGCCACCGACCCGCGCAGGCGCACCACCTCGGCGGCGCCGTAGCCGCGCTGGATGCCTGCCCAGCGCGGGTCCTGCTTCCATTGCTGCTCGAGTTCACGGATTTGCTGTTCGCGGGTTGCCATGAGACGATCTCCATCGAAGGGTGTAGGAACTGGGCTCTAGCCTACGCTCGAGTTGCACCGCAGCATCGAGTTATATCTTATAGAAGACCAATTTTTATTTTGTGCAAAAACACGAACTTACGTTCTCCATTCTGCATCGTGCAAGACTTTTTCGCGATTCTGAATGCACCGGCATTGCCTTGCAGCATCCCCGTTGCGCATGATGAAATCACGGTTGCGGGATCTGAAACCCGCGTCGGCCGGGCCGCCGCCGCGCCTGCCGCCGCTGAGCGCCGCTGAAGGCGCCTACGCCATGCCGCAGCGAATCGATGCCCGCGCCGCGCGCGCCGCCCTGCCGCTGTGGGGCGAAGCGGCGCTGCGCGCGGCCGAAGCTCACTGGGCCCCCCTGCTGCCGGCGCATGCGTTGATGCAGCGTGCCGGCGAGGCCGCGTCGCGCCTGCTCGCCGCCCGCTGGCCGCACGCGCGACGCGTGCTGCTGCTGTGCGGCCCCGGCAACAATGGCGGTGACGGCCTTGCCGCGGCCGCGTCGCTGGCCCGCCGCGACTTCGCGCCGCGCCTGCGTGTCGTGCTCGTGGGCTGCGGCGACGCGTCGCAGTGGAACCCGCAGCGCCGGCCGGCCGACTGGTGCTGGGCGCTTGCGCAGGCACGCGCCGCCGGGCTGCAGCCCGTCGCGTGGGAGGGCGGCGATGCGGCCGGATGGCTGCGCGACGCCGACGCGGTGGTCGACGCGCTGCTCGGGCTGGGGCTGCGCGAAGCCCCCCGGGGGCAGCTCGGCGAGGCCGTGCAGGCGCTGGATGGACGCCCCGAGGGGCTGCCGCTGCTGGCGCTGGACCTGCCTTCGGGACTGCGCGGCGCCACCGGCGAGGCGCCGGGCGCCCACGTGCGCGCCGATGCGACGCTGGCCATGCTCGGGCTGCAGCCGGGGCATGTCGGCGGTCCGCAGGCCGCCGCCTGCGGCGAGCTCTGGCTCGACGCACTGCAGGTCGACATGCGCGCCGCCGCCCCGGCCGCGCCCCGCGCGCTGCTCGGAGACAGCGACAGCGCCCTGCGCGCGCTGCCGCCGCTGCATCGGGCGGCGCACAAGGGCGAGCGCGGCGACGTGCGGCTGTTCGGCGGAGCCGCCGGAATGACCGGGGCCTTGTGGCTGGCGGCGCGTGCCGCGCTGCTGCTCGGAGGCGGGCGCGTGTACGCCGCCAGCCTCGACCCCCGCGCGCCGGCCGTCGATGCGGAGTTCCCGGAGCTGATGCTGCGCGACGTCGACAGCCTGCTGGAGGCCGCGCGCGGCGCGGGCCGCGGCGCCGCCTGCCACGTGTTCGGCCCCGGCGCCGGCGCATCGCCGCAGGCGCTGCGCTGCCTGCTCGAGTTGCTGGATGCGCCGCAACCGCTGGTGATCGACGCCGACGGTCTGAACCTGCTCGCGGCGCAGCCGCGCGACGGCGCCGCGTGGCAGGCGCTGCGGCGGCGCGCGCACGCGGCGTGGTTGACCCCTCACCCGACCGAGGCCGCGCGCCTGCTGGAGTGCGAGACCTCCTCCGTGCAGTCGGACCGCCTCGCGGCGGCGCGCCGACTGTGCGAACTCACCGGCGCGCAGGTCGTGCTCAAGGGTGCCGGCAGCGTGATCGCCTGCACCGACGGCACGACCTGGGTCAACCATGGCGGCAACGGCCTGCTGGCCACCGCCGGCACCGGCGATGTGCTGGCCGGCGCCCTCGGCGCCTGCCTGGCGCGCAGCGCGGGCGCGAGCCACGCCGCCCGCGCCGCCGTGTGGCTGCACGCCGCGGCCGCCGAGCTCGCACTGCGCGACGGCGCGGCGTTGCGCGCGGGCACGCTCGCCCAGTGGATGCTGCGCGCCTGGCGCGAAGCCGCGCCGGGCGTCTGCAACGCCTGAAGGGCGCGCGGGCTCGCTACTTGGCGCGCCGCGCGCGCGCGGCCGGCTTGCGCGGCGTGCGCGCGCGCGTGGAGCGCGCGTTGCGGGTCGACGCCTTGCTCGGGGGCTTCACCGCCGGCTGGGGCGCGGCCTCCGGCGCCGGCACGACCGCGTTGCCGCCCTTCGCGGTCCCGGCACCGCTGGCGCCCTTGCCCGACTTGCCCGATCTGCCCGACTTGCCGGCCTTCGCCTTGCCCGGCTGCGGCGCGTCGTCGGTCGGCTGCCATGCGAACAGGCTGTGGTCGCTGTCCTCCGGCGCGGCCGCCGCGGCCGCCGCCGCCACCGGGGCCGCCGCACGCGAGCGCTTGCGCGACGGCGCCGCGGCGCCGCCGCCCGCGGCGCGCAAGGGGTCGGAGACCAGGCGGAAGTCGATGCGCCTGCCGTCCAGATCCACCCGGCTGACCTGCACCAGCACGCGGTCGCCCAGCGCGTAGCGCTTGCCGGTGCGCTCGCCGCGCAACTCGTTGCGCGCCTCGTCGAAGCGGAAGTACTCGGCCCCGAGTTCGGAGATATGGATCAGGCCCTCGACGAACAGGCTGCTCAGCTGCACGAACACGCCGAAGCTGGTGACCGCGGTGACGGCGCCGACGAATTCCTCGCCCAGCTTGTCGCGCATGTACCAGCACTTGAGCCAGCTCTCGACGTCGCGCGTGGCTTCGTCGGCGCGGCGCTCGTTGGCCGAGCAGTGCAGCCCGACGAGTTCCCACGCCGGCAGATCGGCCGCCGCCTTGCCGCCGCGCGGCGCCGGCTTCGCGGCCTTGGCCGGCTGCGCCGCCGCGCCGCGGCGCGGGCGCTGCGGCGGCGGCGCCGTCATGCCCTCGGGCAGGCTCAGGTGGTAGCGCCGGCCCTGCAGCAGCGACTTGATCGCGCGGTGGGTCAGCAGGTCCGGATAGCGGCGGATCGGGCTGGTGAAGTGCGCGTAGGCCTCGTAGGCCAGTCCGAAGTGCCCGCTGTTGTGCGGTGAATAGATGGCCTGCTGCATCGAGCGCAGCATCAGCGTGTTGATCTGCTGCGCGTCCGGACGTTCGCGCGCGGCTTCCGACAGGCGCTGGTAGTCCGCCGGAGTCGGCTCGTCGCCGACATGCCCGCCGAGGCCGAGGGCCTGCAGGAAGCCGCGCAGCAGCGCCAGGCGCTCCGGAGTCGGCCCCTCGTGGACGCGGTACAGGCCGGGATGCTTGTTGCGGCGCAGGAAGTCGGCCGCGCTGACGTTGGCCGCCAGCATGCACTCCTCGATCAGGCGATGCGCCTCGTTGCGATGGCGCAGCGCGATCTGCTCGATGCGTCCGCTGGCGTCGCAGACGATCTGCGTCTCCGGCACCTCGAGGTCGATGGCGCCGCGCTCGCGACGCGACTTCAGCAACGCGCTGTACACCTCGTACAGGTCGAGCAGGTGCGGCAGCAGCCGGGCATGCGCGCGCGCCTGCGGTCCGCGCGTGTTCTCCAGGATCTCCGCCACCTCGGTGTAGGTCAGGCGGGCATGCGAGCGCATCACCGCCGGGTAGAACTGGTAGGCGCGCAACTCGCCTTCGGCGTCGATCAGCATGTCGCAGACCACGCACAGCCGGTCGACCTGCGGGTTCAGCGAGCACAGGCCGTTGGACAGCTTCTCCGGCAGCATCGGGATCACGCGCCGCGGGAAATACACCGAGGTCGCACGGTCCAGCGCATCCAGGTCCAGCGCCTCGCCGGGGCGCACGTAGTGCGACACGTCGGCGATGGCGACGATCAGCCGGTGGCCCTTGCCGCGGCCCACCTTGGCGGGCTCGCTGTAGACGGCGTCGTCGAAGTCGCGCGCGTCCTCGCCGTCGATGGTGACCAGCGGCACGTCGCGCAGGTCCACGCGATCGGCACGGTCCGACGGGCGCAGTTGCGACGGCAGCGCCGCGGCCTGCTTCTCGGCGGCTTCGCTGAAGCGATGCGGCACGCCGTACTTGCGCACCGCGATCTCGATTTCCATGCCGGGGTCGTGCAACGCGCCCAGCACTTCGACCACCCGCCCCATCGGCTGCGCGTGCAGCGAGACCGGGCCGCTGATCTCCAGGCTCACCACCTGCCCCTGCGTGGCGCCGCCGAGTCCGCCGGGCACGATCAGGATGTCCTGCACGTGGCGCTTGTCCTCGGGCGCCAGCACCCACACGCCGTTTTCCTGCAGCACGCGGCCGATCACCGGGCGCGTGCTGCGCTCGACGATCTCCAGCACCTGGCCCTCCGGGCGCCCGCGCCGGTCCTGGCGCACCACGCGCACGCGAACCCGGTCCAGGTGCATCACCGCGCGCATCTGCTGCGGCGGCAGGTACACCTCCGGTGGCTCCTGATCCGACACGACCAGTCCGTACCCGTCGCGATGTCCCTGCACGATGCCTTCAACGATCAATGCCTTCCCCTTGCGATTGCACTACCCGCACGACCCGCGATGCCTGCCGGAGCGGCGGCATGCGCGCGTGCGTTGTGTGCAGCATACTGGACACGCGCGGAAAAGCTGGTATAGTTTCGCTTCTTGCCCAGATGGCGGAATTGGTAGACGCACTAGTTTCAGGTACTAGCGCCGCGAGGCGTGGAGGTTCGAGTCCTCTTCTGGGCACCAAGACATGACAAAAATGGGCACCGCGGCTGCGGTGCCCATTTTTCGTTGGGCAGCCGCCGGCCGGATGGCCATCTCCCGGGTTGGCCGTCCCCCGCGTCGCATGGACTGCTGGCAACGGCTCCATGAAGGTCCTGCTGCACGCTTGGGCACGCTTGGGCACGCTTGGGCACGCTTGGGCACGCTTGGGCACGCTTGGCACCGCCAGCGCTGGGTGTCCACGTGGATGCCGACGCGCTTGCCGTGGATCGACAGGTCGCGGATGACCTGCTCGTTGCGCCCGTAGCGCAGGAGCCGAGCATGGCCGCACGACGGGCAGCGCGTGGGGGATTACGCAAGCTCCGCGCGAATGTGGTAATCGTGTTCGGTTTCCTCGACCCGTACGATCTTGTAGTCGGGAAGATTCAGGATGTTCGCGGGCATGGCTGGGATTTCGCTTCACCGCACGCGTCATCGTTGTCTTCACGCGGCAGGCCTTCAAGTGCCCGTTGCACCTGGCGATACAACCCGAGCAGATCGTTGTGGATCGTTGTCCAGACGATTTCCAGGTCCACCTTGAAGTAGCCATGGGCCACCGCGTTTCGCATCTCATAGGCCACGGCGAGCGGCAGACCGGGGTGTGCCGAAGCGAAGTCTGGATACCGCTTGCTGATGTTCCTGCTGGCCTCGCCGATGACCTCGAAGTTGCGGACCACGGCGTCCTGGACCAACGAGTTTTGCGTGAACGCCGCTTCATCCAGATCCGCGGTGTAGCGCCCGATGCGCTCGATGGCTTCCAGGATGTGGCCGAGGTAATCGCGCAGTCGGAGATGGTCGTGGATCACACCGGCCTCGCTTCGGCGATGACCCTCGCACGGAACTTGTCGGGTAGGCCATTCGGCGTCAGAACGTCCACGGGCACACCCAAGAGCGCGCCAAGCTCCAGTCGGATCGCGCCGATGTCGAACAGCGACGTGTCGGCGGTCGGGTCGATCAACAGGTCCAGGTCGCTGCCCTCGGCGTCATCGCCGTGCAGGACGGACCCAAACACGCGCGGATTGCGGGCACGATGTGCGGTCACGATCGCGCGTATCGCCGCGCGGTTCGACTCCAAGGCGATGGACGGCCTCATGGCCGCCCCGCTGGATACTTCCCATACGGGTCATTGTCCATCACGGTCTCCACAGCGTCGTCCGATGTCATGCTAGCAGCCTGTCGAGACACCGCAGGGGGCCGCGCCGGCACCATCGCAATCCGAGCTTGCGGCCATGTGCCATGCGCCTGCCACCGACGTGGATGCACACTCGGATCCGGATGCCCGATCCTTCTCGACGGCCCGACTCTTGCGGGCCTGCCACAGGTCGTATGCCGCCTGCTGTGCGAGCCACAGGTCCGCGCGCCCCTCGCGGTCGACGCCGAGCCACCGCTCAAGGCGCAGGATCCGTCCCACGGATTATGGAATGCTTCGCGATATTCCATTTCGCAGGAATGGCCGCTGGGACCCTGCACGGCAAGCACAATACCTCCGCGCATAGACTGCCCTCGTCGATTCACGCGGGCATTCAACCCGGAAAGGAGTTTTCCATGCTGGCATGGGTGGTTATTTTCCTGTTGATGGCGGTGGTCGCGGCCGTGTTCGGCTTCGGCGCGGTGGCGTCCGCCTCGGTGGGCATCGCGAAAATCATTTTTTTCCTCGCCGCCGCGGGTTTCGTGGGCAGCCTCGCGCTGTACCTGCTGCGTCGCGCGAAGGGCTGAGGCCCGCCGGCGACGCGTCCTGTCACCCTGTGGAGAAGGTCATGCAGAAACAACCATTTGCACAACCACCATTTGCATCGCTGGTAGAAGACCACAAGAAGGTCAAGGGGATTATCGAACAACTCCTCGCCACCAGCGCCACGGCGAAGAAAACCCGGCAGGATCTGCTGGGGACTTTGAAAAAGGAACTGGAATCCCATGAAACACTGGAGGAAAAGCTGCTCTACCCAGCGCTGAAACAGCAGAAACCCACCCACGACATGGCGCTGGAGGCCTACCAGGAGCACCATGTGGTGGACGTGCTGCTCGACGAGCTCGAATCGCTGGATTTCCAGGACGAAGCCTGGAAAGCCAAGCTGCGGGTATTGCAGGAAAATCTCCTCCACCATATCCGCGAAGAAGAGGAGCAGCTCTTCCCCAAGGCCGCGAAAACCCTTGACGAGGGCCAGTTGAACCACATCGAACAGGGCATCGAGCAGGCCAGGCGCTGATCCGGCCCCTGATCCGGCCCCTGATCCGGCCCCTGATCCGGCCCCTGATCCGGCCCCTGATCCGGCCCCTGATCCGGCCCATCAGCCGCGGCGCGGCGGCACGAGGCCCTCGCGCGACATGCGTCGGTACAGCGTGGCGCGGCAGACCCCGAGGTCGCGCGCCGCGGCGCTGACGTTCCAGTGCCGGCGCTGCAGCGCCGCGCGCAGCTCGCTCGTCGCCTCGCTCGCATCGACGTAGCCGGTGCGCACGGCCTCGGCGCCGGGTGTCGCGGCGGGTGGCTGCGGCGGTACGGCTGCGCGCACCAGCTCGGGCCCGATCCACGGTGCCTCGGCCAGCGCCAGCGCGGTGTCCAGCACGTTGCCCAGTTCGCGCAGGTTGCCAGGCCAGGAGTGCGCCAGCAGCAGTTGCAGCGCCTGGGGTGCGAGTCGCGCCTCGGGCATGCCGGCGCGCTCGGCGCGCTCGCGCAGCATCTGCTCGATGAGCTGCAGGCGGTCGCCGCGCTCGCGCAGCGCCGGCAGGGTCAGCGTGAGGCCGTTGATGCGGTAGAGCAGGTCGAGGCGGAAGCTGCCCTGCCCGACCAGTCGCGACAGGTCGCGATGGGTGGCGCACACCAGTTGCACGTCGATCGCACAGGGCCGTGGAGCCCCCAGCGCAAGCACCTGGCGCTCGGCCAGCACACGCAGCAGCCGGGTCTGCAGCCCCAGCGGCATGTCGCCGATCTCGTCGAGGAACAGCGTGCCGCCGTCGGCCTCCAGCAGCTTGCCTCGCGCGCCCTTGGCGTTGGCCCCGGTGAAGGCGCCGCCGCGGTATCCGAACAGCTCGCTTTCGATCAGCGACTCCGGAATCGCCGCGCAATTGATGGCCACGAAGGGGCCGTGGCGCCGCGCGCTGCTGGCGTGCATGGCCTGCGCGAAGCGCTCCTTGCCGGTCCCGGTCTCGCCCTGCAGCAGCACCGGGATGCCCCTGTCGAGCACACGCAGCGCGCGGCGCGCATGCTCGCGCATGCGCGAGTCCGTGCCGGCCAGCCGCAGCAACGCGCTCGCGGGTTCCGCCGCCGCCGCGTCCGCCTCTCCCGGGACGCGCGAAGCCGCGGGCCCGCGCGGAGTCGTCTGCAGCGGCGCGCACGCGCGTGGCGGCGACGCACGCGCGGCTGCGCGCGGGGCCTGCACCATGCCGAAGCAGCGCCGGCCGCCGTCGCGCAGGGTCAACGCCAGGCAGCGTCCGGCGGCGCCGACGATGTCGTCGGCATGCGCGTCGAACAAGGCCTCCACGGTGCTCGCGCGCAGCGTCGCGGCGTCGCTGCCGAGCATGGCGACCAGGCGTGGGCTGGCGCCCAGCACCCGCCCCGCTTCGTCCATCGCGAGCAGCGCCGCGTCCACTTCGAGCAGGTCGGGGCGCGAACCCACGCGCAGCACCCAGTCGCCGGCATGCGCGCGCAGGAAATGCGCGTCCTCGATCAACGCCGCCGCCGCGCGCACCAGTTGCAGCGCGAGCTGCTGGCTGGCGCGCTCGCGCGGCGACTCCAGCGCGGTCACGTCGAGCACCCCCAGCAGCGTGCCGTCGTCCGCCTGCAGCGGGGCCGCGCTGCAGCTCAGCGCACGGTGCGCGGCGCGGAAATGCTCGGCATGGTGCACGGTCAATGCGCGGCGCTCGAGCAGCCCCAGGGCCACCGCGCAGGTGCCTTCCACGCTCTCCTGCCAGCAGCGCCCGTCGAGCAGCCCGGCGCGCCGCAGCGCCGAACCCTGCGAATCCTCGTGCAGCATGCGCAGCGCGACTCCGTCCGCATCGGTGAGCAGCACCACGTAGCCGGCTTCGCGCACCTGCTCCCACAGCCGTTGCATGCCCTGCCGCGCCAGCTCGAGCATCGGCCGCTGCGCCTGCTCGCGCCGGCGCAGCTCGGCTCCGGGCAGGACCTGCGCATCCTTGCCGCGCTGCGGGTCCAGACGGTGCACGTACAGCGAGCGCTGGCGCGAGCGCTCGATCAGGCGCTGCCATTCGGGCATGTCCTGCAATTGGGTCCGCAACTGCGTGCCGAATGGGCGCGGGGCCTCGCAAGGGTCCATCGCCTTGTCTCCCGGGCGGCGTCTGCCACGCCACACTGCGGCGCATGCTAGGCCGAGCGCTGCCCGCCGCGCACCGAAGCCGGGCACGCGAGTTGCGTCAGATCAGGGATCGGGGCGCTTCCACCCGGGGCGACGCGCGATCCGGCCCGGTGCCGAGGCGCAACCCCAAGGCGAGGTACAACTGCTGCCGAACACACGCGGCATCGCGCCGGTCGGCCAGCGCCGCGCAACCCCGCGCCAGCGCGCCGGCATGTTCGCGCGGACGCCCGCAGGCGTCGCAGAGCAGACGCCAGGCCGCCGCGCCGGGTGGGTACAGCAGCACCGCCGCGCTCAGCAGTACGGCATGCGCACTGCGCGCCTGCGACAGCCCCGCGAGCTTGCGCCGCCCCAGCACCAGTTCGCCGGGCGACACCCCGCCGAAGCAGGCCCAGGCCAGTTGCGGCGACGCGGCGTCGCGCTGCAGCTCGCGTGCCTGCGGCGCATCCAGCACGCTGGCCTGCGGGCGCCACGGCTGCACCGCCTGCCGCAGCAACTCGCCGAGCCAGGCGTAGGCCGGCAGCAGGCCGGCACCGGCCAGCGCATGCGACGCGGGCAGACGCACCGACAGCCCGAGCATCCACGGCCCGACCAGCACGGCGCCGCCGCCGCTGCGTCGTGTCAGGCACTCGCAGCGCGGCGCGCCGCCGGCCTGCCCGACCTGCGAGGGCCCCAGCACCAGCGCCGGTTCGCGATAGGCCCAGGCGCGCCACGCGGGCGACGAGCGCTGCGAGGCCAGTGCCGCCGCGCACCAGGCCTGCTCGCGCGCCGCGACGCTGCGCATGGCACGCCGATGGCCGGGCCGCGATCAGGCGGACGGCGTCTGCAGCATCGCCAGCGTGGTGCCGCGGGCGAAGCTGGAGCCGGCCTGCACCAGCAGGCTGTGCACGCGCCCGGCCGCCGGCGCCGCGATGTCCAGCGTGCTCTTGACGAGCACCGCGCGGCCCAGCGCCTGGCCCGCCTCGACCGCGTCGCCGGGTGCCACCAGCCAGGCATCGAGCAGTGCCTCGGTCGCCGGGTCGATGCCCTCCCAGAAGGCCGCATCCAGCAGCACGGGGGTCTGGGCCATGTCAGGCCCGCGCCGTCACGCGCGCGTGGCGCATCAGCTGCTGCGCGGCTTCCACCAGGCTCTCGACCTGGGGAATCACGCGGCGCTCGAGCGGCCGGCTGTACGGAATCGGCACGTCGGGAACGGCCAGCCTGCGCACCGGCGCCTTCAACTCGACGCTGTCCAGGTTCTCCGCCACCAGCGCGGCGATTTCCCCCGACAGCCCGAAACTGAGGTAGTCCTCGTCGGCGACCAGCAGACGCCCGGTCCTGCGCACCGAGTCGAGCACCGCCTGGCGGTCCAGCGGGACGACGGTGCGCAGGTCGATGACCTCGGCCTCGATGCCCTGCGCGGCGAGCTGCTGCGCCGCCGCCAGCGCCTTGTGCACCATCTGCCCCAGCGTGACGATGCTCAGGTCGGAGCCTTCGCGCGCCTTGCGCGCCTGGCCGAAGGCGATGCGGTAGGCGTCCTGCGGGACGACCGTCGTGCTGCCCTCGAAGTACGACATCCACGGCAGGCCCATGATGCCCTTGTGGACCATGAACAGCACCGGGTTGTCGTCGCGCACGGCCTCGTTCATCAGGCCCTTCGCGTCATAGGCGTTGGACGGCACCACGACCTTGATCCCCGGCATGTGCGCGAAGGTGGCGTACAGGCACTGGGAATGCTGCGCGGCATCGTTGTAGCCGCCGCCGATGGCCGTCATCAGCACCACCGGCAGGCGCACCCGGCCACCGGACATGTAGGTGTTCTTGGCCATGTGGTTGTAGATCATGTCCATGCACACGCCGAAGAAGTCGACGAACATGAGCTCGGCGATCGGTCGCATGCCGGCCGCCGCGGCGCCGATCGCCGCGCCGATGAAGGCGCTCTCGGAGATCGGCGTGTCCATGATGCGCTCGGGTCCGAAGCGCTCGAACAGGCCCCCGGTGGCGCCGAAGATGCCGCCGTAGCGGCCGATGTCCTCGCCCATCACGAACACCTCGGGGTCGGCCTGCATCTGCTGCCCGATGGCCTCGGACACGGCCTGGGCCATCGTGAGCCTGCGCTCGCTGGTCTGGTTCATCGCGATTCTCCTGCCGGACTGCGCGGTCGCGCCGGCTCAATGGAAGACATGCAGCAGCGCCTCGCCCACCGCCGGATACTCGGCCTGGCGCGCCCACTCGAAGGCATCGGCGACCTCGGAGGCCACGCGCGCGCGCAGCGTCGTGTCGGCCGCGTCGTCGAGCAGTCCGCCGTCGCGCAGCTGGCGTGCCAGCCGATCGATCGGGTCGTGCTCGCGCAGCTGCGCCACCTCGTCCTTCGGACGGTAGACCTCCGGGTCGCCCTGGAAGTGCCCGAAGTAGCGGTCGGTGCGCACCTCGATCAGGCTCGGTCCCTGGCCGCTGCGCGCGCGCTCGACGGCGGCGCCCGCGGCCTCGAACACGGCCTGCGCGTCGTTGTGCTCGACGCGCCCCGCGGCCATGCCGTAGGCGGCGGCGCGCTCGGTGTTCCACGCCACCGAGGTGGACTGCGACTTCTCCACCGAGATCGCGTACTTGTTGTCCTCGCACACGAACACCACCGGCAGGCGCCACAGCGCGGCCAGGTTCAGCGACTCGTGGAACGTGCCCTGGTTGGCCGCCCCCTCGCCGAAGAAGGCCACCGCGACCAGGTCCTGGCCGCGCTTTTTCGCGGCCAGCGCGGCGCCGCAGGCCGGCGGCATGCTGGCGCCGACAATGCCGCTGCAGCTGAAGTGGTGATCGAGGTCGAACAGATGCATGTGCCCGCCCTTGCCGCGACACAGCCCGGACTGCTTGCCGAACATCTCGGCGGTCATCGGGCGCAGCTCGACGCCCTTGGCGATGGCGAAGTGGTGCGGGCGATGCGTGCCCACCACGGTGTCCTGCCGGCGCAGGTGCGCGCAGACCCCGACCGCCACCGGCTCCTGGCCGGCCGCCAGGTGCATCTCGCCGGGCACCGGCCCGGATCCGATGTCGAAGGCCAGTCCCTTCTGGATCTGCGGCGGCAGCTTGCCTTCCAGATACACCTTGGCCATCGTCTCCTCGTACTGACGGATCCGGATCATGGTCTCGTACATCCAGAGCATCTGCTGGGAAGTCGGGTTCATCACGCGTCTCCTGCGGGCACCGTGCGGCGGAACGACCGCCACGCCCGGGCCCCTCGGCGACCATGCCGCAAGGAGCGTGCCATGGGTTGCGCGGCACTTGTGCAGGCGCGCATGCCGGCAACCGGCGCGGCGCCTGTCGCCGCGACACCTGTCGCAATTGCGACAAGTCCCGGGACAGCTGTCGCGGGCCCGGCTGCCCTACCATGGCGCCTGCTCCTTCGCTACGCCGTCGCCCCTTGACCCGCCGCCTCGACCCCTGGTTCCTCGCGCTGCTCGCCGGCCTGGGACTGCTGCCGTTCGTCCCGTTCGCGGTGCCCATCGTCGCCGCGCTGGCGCTCGCGGCGGCCAGCCTGCCGCTGCAGATGCGCCTGGAAATGCGCATGCCGTCGTGGCTGGCGGCCAGTCTGGTGACCCTGGGCTGGCTGCTGCTGGCGGCGCTGCCGCTGATGGCGCTGGGGGCGCTGCTGGCGCCGGCGCTGCCGCGCCTGGCACAGACCAACCTGGACGTGGAGGCGCTGACCCGCGCCGCCGTGAACGCGCCGTGGGTCGGCCCGCTGCTGCAGTCGCACCAGGACGCGGTGCGCAGCTGGCTGTCGGAGAACCAGCCCTCGCTGCTGCTCAAGCACCATATCGCGGAGATCCGCACCCTCGGCGAGCACGTGCTGGCGCTGCTGATGCACGCCGCGCTGGCGCTGGCCATCCTGTGGGCGGTGCTGTGGCAGCGTGCCCCGGTGGCGCACGCGCTGCGCAGCAGCCTGTGCCGCGTGGTGTCGGCACCGCTGGCCGATCGCGTCGAGCAGCAGGCGTTGCTGGCCACGCAGGCGACCATCATCGGAAGTCTCGGGCTCGCCGCGTGGGACACGCTGCTGAGCCTGCCGCTGTTTGCCTTCGCCGGCATGCCGCGCTGGTACGCGTGGAGCGTGGCGGTGGGCATGCTGTCGGTGATTCCCGGCGGCACCGGCCTGGCGCTGGTGTCGGCCGCGGCGCTGCTGGCCACGCAGGGGCATCTGCTGCCGGGGCTGGCGGTGCTGGCCCTGGGACACGTGATCACGCTGTCGGGCGACGTGCTGGTCAAGCCCAAGCTGATCGGCGCAGCGAGCCACGCCCCGTTCCTGCTGGTGCTGCTGGCGATCTTCGGCGGCCTGGCGATGTTCGGCATGGTCGGGCTGATCCTCGGCCCGGTGCTGGTGCTGACCGCGCGCGCCGTCGTCTTCGAGGATTGAGGAGGGGGAGGAGGACGCCCCCCGCTCACTGCGTTCGCCGCCCCCCGCGGGGGCGCAGGCCTGCCTTGGGACGGCCCGGCGCCAGGCCTGCAGGGACCACCCCCGCTCACTGCGTTCGCCGCCCCCCGAGGGGGCGCAGGCCTGCCTTGGGACGGCCCGGCGCCAGGCCTGCAGTGAGGACGACCCCCGCTCACTGCATTCGCCGCCGCTCGACGGGGGCTCGTGCCTTGCAGGCTTGTGGGGACTTGGCCCACGATCGGGGTGCGTGGCGCCACAATCCACGTCCCGTGCCGCGCCGCCCCCGTCATGCCGCGTTTCTCCCCGTCCTCCACGCACCGCAGGTCGCGCGGCAACGGCCTGCTCGACGCGCTGCTGGCCTCCCTGGTGCTCGGCCTCGGCGTGCTCGCGGCCCTGCGCCTGCCGCTGCTCACCTGGCGCGAACTCGGCGCCGCCGCGCAACGGCAACAGGCCGCGCATGCCGCCGCCAATCTCGCGGCCGCGCTGCATGCCCAGCGTGGCTACGCAGCCGAGGTGCCCTGCACGACGCATCCCTGCACCCTGCTGCCGGCGTCCGCGAGCGCCGGCGACGACTGCCGCGCACGGGACTGCACGCCACAGCGCATGGCCGCCCAGGATCTGCGGGAATGGTCGGCGCTGACGCAGCCGCTGCTGCCCGGCGCGCGCGCCGACCTGCGCTGCCGACCCGCGCGCGACGCGCTCGCGCCCGCGCGGGGCTCGCCCCGAGAGGTCGTCGCCTCCAGCCGCAGCTTCGACGCCGGATTCGATGCGTGCCCCGAATTCGTCTGCACGCTGCAGCTGCATCTGGCGCACGGCGATGTACTGCGCTGGCGCATCCGGCCATGAACGGCACAGCCTCGACTCCATCCATCGCGGCAGGCCCGATGAAGCGACAGCGCGGCCACGGTCTGGCGTCGTGCCTGCTCGGGCTGGCCCTCGGTCTGCTGGTGCTGCAGGCCTTGTTCGACACCCTCGCCTGCGTGCGCCAGACGCTGCTGCGACAACGCCTGCAGCTCGATGCGCTGCAGGCGCAGGACATCGCGCAGGCCCTGCTGCGCGCGGTCGCGCGGGCTCCCGCCCGTGGATCCGCAGCGGGCGGCGATGCGGCCTCGGCACACCAGCCACCGCTTCAGGTGGCGGTGTCACGCGACCCCGCCGGCGAGGTGCTGCACGCCGACTTCGTCGCCGACGGCGCTCCAGGCGCCTGCGGCGAAGCGCAGCCGGTGGACGGCAGGCACCATGCCTACCGCCTGCGCGTCGACGCCTCGGGAGTCCTGCAATGCGGAGTCGACGGGTGGTCGCCGCAACCGGTGACCGACGGACTCGGCCGCTGGCGTCTCGATGTCATCGAGGACCGCGGCGCTCCCGCTGCGCCGCGCCTGCGCCGTGTCGCCGCGGCACAGGTGCACGACTGGCGTCGCGTGCTGCTGCTGCGCGCGTGTCTGATCGGGCCGGCCGGTGCGCCAGGCCAGCCCGCCTGTCACTGGGTGGATCTGGCCGCGCCAGCCTCGCCCGTCGGATCCTGAGGCACCGCGCATGCGCCGGCGTGGCCACCGCGGGATCCGGATGCACGAACGCCGCGGGCTCGCGTTGCCTGCCGCGCTGGTGCTGCTGGGCATGCTCGGGCTGCTCCTTGCCGCGGCGCAGCGTGCGGCGGCGTTGCAGTGGCGCAGCGCCGCGATGCGCCAGTCGCAGGTGCAGGCACGCGAGGACGCGCTCGCGGCGCTGTCCGCCGCGCAGCAGTGGCTGCTCGCGCAAGGCGCGCTGCAAGCCGCACAGGACTGCGACGCGGCGCCGCGACCGGCCTCCCCGCGGCTGTGCCGCCAGGCGCTCAGCGATGCCGTGCGCCCGCCGTGGGATCAGGGCGTACGCGGCGGAATCGACGGTTGCGTGCACGACTGCGGCTTTCACGTCCAGGCGCTGGACGACCCGCGCGACGCCGACGCGCCGCCGCCTTCCGGGCAGGCGCTGCGAATCAGCGCCTACTCGCGCGGCGAGGTCACCGCAGTACTGCAACTCGACCTGTGGCTGCAGCGACGCGACGACGCCCCGCCGCGCCTGCTGCACCGCGCCTCGAGGATCTTGCGGTGAGCGTGCGCACCGCGGGCCTCGGGGCCGCACGCGGCTGGACGCTGCCGGAGTTGCTGCTGGCGACCCTGGTCGCGGCGATCATCGCCAGCTGCGCGCTGGCACCGCTGCGCCACGCCTTGCTGCACGCGCGCCGCGTGGCCGTCACCGCGACGCTGCTGCAACTGACCCTGCACCAGGAACGCCATCGGGCCGTGCACGGTCGCTACGCGGCCGATCTGAGCGAACTGGGATGGACGAATGCGCACGCGGCCTGCGCGCCGCCCGGTGCCTGTGCCTACGAGCTGCGCCTGCACGCCCCCGGCGCCGATGGCGACGACTACGAACTGCAGGCGGTGCCGCTGCGGGGCCAGGGCGACGATCGCTGCGGCGTGCTGCGGGTCGACCATCTCGGTCGCCGCGGCGCGGCCGCAGCGGACTGCTGGTAGCTGGCCCGGGTGCGCTGGTCCGGGTGCGACAATTCCCCCACCATGCAAGCCTCGCCGCAACGCCCGTCGAGCCCGCCGCGCGCCTGGCTCGCGCTCGCGACCGCGCTGCTCTGCCTGCTGGCGTGGTTTCCCGCAAGCGCCGCCGCCGCCGGCGCCGTGAACACCTGGGTCACGGCCTGGATGACGGCGCCGCAGCGCGTCCCGCAAGGCCCCGGAGTTCCCGCATACCGCCACCCGCCCCTGCTGCGCCAGCAGACCCTGCGCGAGATCGTGGTGCCGCAGTTGTCGGGCGAGCGCCTGCGCGTGCGCATCAGCAACCGCTATGGCGAGCGGCCGCTGCGCATCGGCGCGGCCACCGTGGGGCGGGTGGCGCGCGACGCCGCGCTGCGCGCGGGTTCGCTCCACCTGCTGCGCTTCGACGGCCGCGCACAGGTGGTGGTCGCGCCGCACTCCGCGGTGTGGAGCGACCCGCTGGACGCGCCGGTGCGCGCGGGACAGGCGCTGGCGATCAGCCTGTACCTGCCGCAACAGACGGTTGCGAGCACCTGGCACGTGCTGGCCGGACAGGTGCAGTTCGTGTCGCGCCCCGGCGACTACGCCGCGGATCCGGGCGACGGCGCCTTTCAGGCCCGCATGACCTCGTGGCTGTGGCTGGATCGTCTCGACGTCGCCCCCACCGGCGCTGCCGGTGCGCTGCTGGCCATCGGCGACTCGATCACCGACGGCATGCGATCGACCCTGAACGCCCGGCGCAGCTGGCCGCAGCAACTCGGCGCACGCCTGCGTGCCGACGGCGTCGACGATCTCGCGGTGCTCAACGCCGGCATCAGCGGCAACCGGCTGCTGTCGGACTCGGCCTGCTGGGGCGACTCGCTGGAGTCGCGCTTCGCGCGCGACGCGCTGCAGCCCGACGGCGTGCGCGCGGTGGTGCTGCTGATCGGCATCAACGACATCGACTTCGCCGCCACGCCACCGCGCCCGGGACTGGATTGCGACGCCCCGCACCGGCCGGTGCGGGTGGCACAACTGGAACAGGCGCTGGCGCGGCTGGCGGCGCTGGCGCACGCACGCGGCCTGCGCGTGTACGGCGCGACGCTGACCCCGGCCGCGCTGCCGCCGTCGCGCGAATCGCAGCGCCTGCGGCTCGACGCCTGGATCCGCGCCAGCCGCGACTTCGACGGCGTGATCGATTTCGACGGCGCGCTGCGCGATCCGCGGCAACCGTCGCGCATGCTGCCGCGATTCGACAGTGGCGACCACCTGCACCCGTCGGATGCCGGCTACGCGGCGATGGCCGCGGCCGCGCTGCCGGTGGCGCTGCGCGAGGCGCGCACCCGGTAGCGCCGCCCCGGCGCCCACGCCCTGCGCGTCGGCCCGGTTTCCCATATCCTGCGTGGGGGCTGCGTCACGGCAGTCGCCGATCCCTTCGACACTCACAACCGCAAAGGAGCAGAAGATGGCCAAGGTCCTGGTTCTCTACTACAGCACGTGGGGACACGTCGAGCGCATGGCGCAGGAAGTCGCCGCCGGCGCCCGCACGGTGGCCGGCGTCGAGGTCACGATCAAGCGCGTGCCGGAGACCATGCCCGAGCAGACCCTCGCGGCGATCCACGCCAAGACCCAGCAGGAAGCCCCGGTGGCGAGCCCCGAGGAGCTGGGGAACTACGACGCGGTGATCTTCGGCACGCCGACCCGCTTCGGCAACATGTGCGGCCAGATGCGCAATTTCCTCGACCAGACGGGCGGGCTGTGGCAGCAGGGCAAGCTGGTCGGCAAGGTCGGCAGCGTGTTCGCCAGCACCGCGACCCAGCACGGCGGCCAGGAGACCACCATCACGTCGTTCCACACCACGCTGTTCCACCAGGGCATGGTGGTGGTCGGCGTGCCCTACGCCTGCGCGCAGCTCACCAACATGGACGAGATCAGCGGCGGCACCCCCTACGGCGCGACCACGCTGAGCAAGGGCGACGGCAGCCGCACGCCCAGCGCGAATGAACTGGCGATCGCGCGCTACCAGGGGCAGCACGTGGCGCAGATCACGAAAAAGCTCTACGGCTGAAGCCGCGGCACCGCGCGCCGGCTACCATCGCCGGCGAGGCGCGCCGAGGCGGCGCGCCATGGCCTGGAGTCCACGATGGCGCCGCGCGGTGACGAGCAGACCGACTACATCATCGTCGGGGCCGGTTCGGCCGGCTGCGTGCTGGCCAATCGGCTCAGCGAGCGGGCCGACACCCGCGTATGCCTGGTCGAGGCCGGCGGCGAGGATGCCTCGCCGCTGATCGACACCCCGATGGGAATCGTCGGGCTGCTGCGCGGGCGGCGCTACAACTGGTACCTGCAGACCGAGGCGCAGCCGGAGCTGGGCGGGCGTCATCTGTACTGGCCGCGCGGCAAGGTGCTGGGCGGCAGCAGCTCGATCAACGCGATGATCTACATGCGCGGCCACCCGCGCGACTACGACGACTGGGCGGCCGCCGGCAACCCGGGCTGGGCGTGGCGCGACGTGCTGCCGCGCTTCCTGCGCCACGAGAACCAGCAGCGCGGGGGCGGCGAACTGCACGGGGACGCCGGTCCGCTGCACGTCGTCGACCCCGGAAGCCCGAATCCGCTGAGCCTGGCCTTCGTCGATGCCGCCGCGGCCTGCGGCCTGCCGCGCCGCGCCGACTTCCACGATACCGAGGACCCCGAGGGCTGCGGGCTGTACCAGCTCACGCAGTGGCAGGGCCGGCGCTGGAGCAGCGCGCGCGCCTTCCTCGACCCGGCGCGGCGTCGCGCCAACCTGCAGGTGCGCACCGCCAGCCAGGTCACGCGCGTGCTGTTCGAGGGGCGTCGCGCGGTCGGCGTCGAGCTGCGCGGGCCGCAGGGGCTGCAACGCCTGCGTGCGCGCGCCGAGGTGGTGCTGTGCGCGGGGGCCGTGCATTCGCCGCAGTTGCTGCTGCTGTCGGGGCTGGGCGAGGCGCCGGCGCTGCGCGCGCTGGGCATCGAGTCGGTGCTCGAGCTGCCGGGGGTCGGGCGCAACCTGCAGGACCACCTGGACGTCACCGCCAGCATGCGCGAGCACGCGCATGTCGCGGTCGGCGTGGGTCCGCGCATGCTGCCGCGCCTGCTCGGCGCGGCCTGGAGCTACGCCACGCGCCGCGAAGGACTGCTCAGCAGCAACGCCGCCGAGGCCGGAGGTTTCGCGCGGTCGCGCCCGGGACTGGAGCGCCCCGACCTCCAGTTGCATTTCCTGCCGTCGCTGCTGCGCGACCACGGGCGCCGCCTGGTCTGGGGCTATGGCGTGACCCTGCACGTGTGCGCGCTGCGCCCGTCCAGTCGCGGCAGCATCCGCCTGGCCTCGCCCGACGCGACGGTGGCGCCGCGCATCGATCCGGCCTACCTGAGCCATCCCGACGACCTGCCGACCCTGCGCGCGGGGCTGCGCCTGGCAAGGCGCGTGCTCGGCTCGCCGGCGTGGGGTCGCTTCGCCGGCATCGAGCTCAGCCCCGGCTTCGCGGTGGCAGACGAGGACGCGGCGCTGGACGCCTACATCCGCGCGCACGCCGAGACCATCTACCACCCCGTCGGCAGCTGCCGCATGGGCGACGACGCACTGGCCGTGGTCGACAGCCGGCTGCGCGTGCGGGGTGTGGACGCGCTGCGCGTCGCCGATGCCTCGATCATGCCCACGCTGATCGGCGGCAACACCAACGCCCCCAGCATGATGATCGGCGAGATGGCGGCCGACTTCCTGCTCGGCCGCGCCTGAGCCGGGCCGCCGGCGCGGCGGCCCGCCTCAGCGGTGCAGGCCGCGTTCGTCGGGCTCGTCGGTGGAGGTGGAGATCACGCTCGCCGAGCGCCCCTGCAGGCGGCGCCACGCGTACAGCCCGTAGCCCGACAGCGCGTAGACGCAGAACAGCCCGAACAGCACCAGCGGCGGACGATAGGCGATGAGCCCGATCAGCAGCACGATCAGGAACAGCGTGATGAAGGGCACGCTGCGCCGCAGGCTGACCGCCTTGAAGCTGTAGAAGGGCACGTTGGTCACCATGCTCATGCCGGCGAAGGCGGTGACCGCGAAGGCGCCCCAGGCGACGTGCGAGCCGCTGACGCTGGAGTCGGCCAGCACCCAGATGAATCCGGCCACCAGCGCGGCGGCGGCCGGGCTCGGCAGCCCCTGGAAGAAGTTCTTGTCGACGACCCCGATGTTGGTGTTGAAGCGGGCCAGGCGCAACGCGGCGCCGGCACAGTAGACGAAGGCGGCCAGCCAGCCCAGCTTGCCCAGCCCGTGCAGCGACCACTGGTACATGACCAGCGCCGGCGCCGCGCCGAAGGACACCATGTCGGCCAGCGAATCGAAATGCGCGCCGAACTCGCTTTGCGTGTGGGTCATGCGCGCCACGCGCCCGTCCAGGCTGTCGAGCACCATGGCGGCGAAGATCGCGGTCGCCGCGCGCTCGTAGTCGTGCCCCATCGCCATCACCACCGCGTAGAACCCGGCGAACAGCGCCGCCGCGGTGAAGGAATTGGGCAGCAGGTAGATTCCGCGACGTCGTCGGCCGGCGTGCGGCAGGTCCTCGATGGGATCGGGCAGCCCGGGGTCGAGCCCGGGCTCCTCGTCGTGCTGCGTGCGCACGCGCCCCTTCGTGCGGTTGTCGGGAAGGCGGCTGACGTTGCGTGCCATGTGCGGCTCCTCAGGCGCCCTGCGCGGACGCCGCGAACTGCGCCAGCACGGTGCTGCTGGCATGCACCTTGTCGCCGATCGACACCAGCGGCCGCGCGTCCAGCGGCAGGTACACGTCGACCCGCGAGCCGAAACGGATGAAACCGAAGCGCTGGCCGCGTCGCAGGCTCTGCCCCGGCGTCACGTAGCACAGCACGCGACGCGCGATCAGCCCGGCCACCTGCACCACCGTGACGGTACGCGACTCGCAGTCGAGCACCAGCGCGTTGCGTTCGTTCTCGAGCGAGGCCTTGTCGAGGTCGGCGTTGAAGAATCGCCCCGGGAAATAGCTCACCTGCATCACCTGCGCGTCCACCGGCGAGCGGTTGGAGTGCACGTTGAACACGTTCATGAACACGCTGATGCGCAGCGCCTCGCGCCGGGCGTACGGGTCCTGCGCGCGTCCCAGCGAGACGATGCGCCCGTCGGCCGGCGACAGCACGGCCAGCGGATCCGCGGGGATCGGGCGCGGCGGGTCGCGGAAGAACTGGATCACGAAAGCACTGATGATCCACAGGGGAATCGACCAGGCGAATCCGGCGAATACCCACGCCAGCACGGAGGCCGCGAGCACCGCGGCGATGAAGGGCCAGCCCTCGCGGGCCAGGATCGGATGCGGATAGTCCATGCCCTCAAGTGTAGCGGCCGTGCAGCGGCCGCCCGCCGCGGCTGCGGCCCGCCGACGGCAGGCTGCTAAAGTCCCTGCCGCGCCCCGCCGCCGTTCCGGGGCCTGCTCCCCGTTCCCGCGAAAGGTCACCGGCATGTCGAAATTCCCGCGTTCCCGCCTGCTTGTCCGCCTCGTCGCCCCGCTGCTCGGCGGCAGCCTGCTCGCACTGTGCGCGCCGGGCTTCGCCGCCACGCAGGCGCTCAAGCCCGGGCTGTGGGACTATGCGCTGCAGACCCGCAACGGCTCCGGCCCGTCGATGAACCTGGCGCAGATGCTGCGAAGCCTGCCGCCGGCGGCACGCCCGCAGGTGGAGGCCAGGCTGCGCGCGCAAGGCATGGCCCTGAGCCCCGACGGGGGATTGCAGATCTGCCTCGACGCAGGCTCGTTGGCGGCCGGCCATCCGCCGCTGCACCTGTCGGGACGCTGCGACGTGCACTGGAAGCACGGCGACCCCGCCGACTGGAGTTTCCACTACGCCTGCCAGACGCCCGTGGTGCAGGGACAAGGCTCGCTGCACATCGCGTCGCCCACCGCGTACAGCTCGCACTACACGGTCAGCGGCCCGCACGGCAGCGTCAGCGGCCAGGCCGAGGCGCACTGGGTGGCCGCGTCCTGCGGCGGCGTGCCGCCGCTGCGCTCGGCGCGTTGAAGCGTCGGCGGGAGCCCTTCCAGCGGAGCGCGGGGCGTTTACATCCTGTTTCTCTTCAATGCAACGAGACGGTTGCGTTGCGTTAATTCCGCGTCTACAGTGGAGGCCATGGATCGGTCGAATCGACTGCCCGCAGCCTGGAGGACCCGGATCATGAACACCTCGCGAATCCCCCGCATCGCCCTCGTCGCCGCCGTCGCGCTCGGCCTGGGCAGCGCAGCTCCGGCCTGGGCCGACGGCTGGCACGACCACGATGGAGTCGGCCCGGCCGCGATCATCGGCCTGGCCGCCGCCGCCATCGCCGCTCCCTACGTCTTCGGCCCGCCGCGCGTGGTCGCGCCGGCGCCGGTCTACGTGCCGCCGCCGGTGGCCTATGCCCCGCCGGTGGTCTACGCGCCGCCGCCGCCTCCGGTCTATGCCCCCGCCTACGCCCCGGGCTATGTGTACGCCCCCGCCCCGGTCTACTACGGCCGTCGCGGCGACGACGACTGGCATCGCGGCGGCGACTGGCGCCGCAGCGGCGACTGGCACCGCGGCGACGGCTGGCACGGCGGCGACCGCTGATGCGCCATGTCCAGCGCGCTTGAGCCAGGCGGCTCGCCAGCGCCGGTGGCGGTCTCGCGGGGCGGTCGCCCGTCGCGCGAGGCCGCGCAGCTGCTGGGGGAGCGCATCCTCGACGCCGCCACCGAGCTGATGCTCGAGCAGGGCTACGGCGCCACCAGCATCGAGGCGGTAGCCGCGCGCGCCGGGGTCTCCAAGCGCACCTTCTACCACCGCTACGCCGACAAGGCCGCGCTGGTGCAGGCGGTGGTGGCGCGCATCGTCGACGCCGCCCGACCCGCCGCCCGCGCTCCCGAGGGGCATGCCGGCGACCTCGCCGGCGCGCTGGTCGAATTCGGCAACCGCACGCTGCAGGCGACGCTGGCGCCGCAGGTGCTCGCGCTGTACCGCCTGATCGTCGGCGAGTCCCACCGTTTCCCGGACCTGCTCACCGCGGCCGCCCTGACCGGCGGACGCACGCAGACCGTGCGGATGCTGGCGGGGCTGATGCGCAGCGAGCTTCCCGGACTCGACGCCGAGGAGGCGGAGTTCGCGGCCAACCAGTTCCTGCAGTTGCTGGTGTCGCTGCCGCAGCTGCGCGCGCTGGGAATCGGCGAGCCGATGCCGCCCGGCGAGCGCGAGCGCTGGGTGCAGCGCAGCGTGTCGCTGCTGCTCGACGGGCTGCGCGCCCGCGCCGCCTGATCCGCGCGGCACACGCGCCGACGGGGCGGCCCAGGGCCGCCCCAGGCCATCCGGTGCGGGTCCCGGTGCCCGGTCGGACCCGGCACCGGGGCTCCGCCTGGTTCAAGCTCAGTTCTTCGACTTGTCGACCAGCTTGTTGGCCTTGATCCACGGCATCATCGCGCGCAGCTGCTCGCCCACCACCTCGATCGGGTGTTCGCGGGTCAGGCGGCGGCGCGAGCTCAGCGTGGGTGCGCCGGCGCGGTTCTCCAGGATGAAGCTCTTCGCGTATTCGCCGGTCTGGATGTCCTTCAGGCACTGGCGCATCGCATCGCGCGTGGCGTCGGTGACCATGCGCGGGCCCGTCGTGTACTCGCCGTACTCCGCGTTGTTGGAGATCGAGTAGTTCATGTTGCCGATGCCGCCTTCGTAGATCAGGTCGACGATCAGCTTGAGCTCGTGCAGGCACTCGAAATAGGCCATCTCCGGCGCGTAGCCGGCTTCCACCAGGGTCTCGAAGCCGGCCTTGATCAGCTCGACGGTGCCGCCGCACAGCACGGCCTGCTCGCCGAACAGGTCGGTCTCGGTCTCCTCGCGGAAGCTGGTCTCGATGATGCCGGCGCGGCCGCCGCCGTTGGCCATCGCGTAGGACAGCGCCAGGTCGCGCGCCTTCTTCGACTTGTCCTGCGCCACCGCCACCAGGTGCGGCACGCCGCCGCCCTGGGTGTAGGTGCTGCGCACGGTGTGGCCGGGCGCCTTCGGCGCGATCATGATCACGTCGAGGTCCTCGCGCGGGACGACCTGGCCGTAGTGGATGTTGAAGCCGTGCGCGAAGGCCAGCGCGGCGCCCTTCTTCGCGTTGGGCTCGACGTGGTCGCGGTAGACCTGGGCGATGTTCTCGTCGGGCAGCAGGATCATCACGACGTCGGCGCCCTTGACCGCCTCGTCGACTTCCTTCACGGTGAGTCCGGCCTTCTTCGCCTTGTCCCACGAGGCGCCGCCCTTGCGCAGTCCGACCGTGACCTTCACGCCGCTGTCCTTCAGGTTCAGCGCGTGCGCGTGGCCTTGCGAGCCGTAGCCGATGATCGTGACCTTCTTGTCCTTGATGAGGGACAGGTCGCAGTCCTTGTCGTAGTAAACCTTCATGCTGGCTCCTGCGGGCGAAAGTTGGATCGGAACATTCCCACGAGCCTTTCGCCCGTCGTGTAGTCCAAAAAAGCGGGGACGGCCCTTGGCTTTTCTGGGTTTTCGTGGAAATGAGGGGCGGGGCCGCCCTCGTTCGTGAAAATGCCTGAAGCCTACACGCGCAGCACCCGCTCGCCGCGGCTGATGCCGCTGGCGCCGGTGCGCACGGTTTCCAGGATCGCGGTGCGCTCGACCGCCTGCAGGAACGCGTCGAGCTTGGCCTCGTCGCCGGTGAGCTCGATGGTGTAGCTCTTGTCGGTGACGTCGATCACGCGCCCGCGGAAGATGTCGGCCATGCGCTTCATCTCCTCGCGCTCCTTGCCGACCGCGCGCAGCTTGATGATCATCAGCTCGCGCTCGATGTAGTTGGCCTCGGTCAGGTCGACCACCTTGACCACGTCGATCAGGCGGTTCAGGTGCTTGGTGATCTGCTCGATCACGTCGCCGGAGCCGCGCGTGACGATGGTCATGCGCGACAGCGACGAATCCTCGGTGGCGGCCACCGACAGGGATTCGATGTTGTAGCCGCGCGCCGCGAACAGGTCGACCACGCGCGAAAGGGCTCCGGGCTCGTTTTCGAGCAGCACGGCGATGATGTGTTTCATGGGCGTCTCCTCCCCGGGCTTCGTGCGCCGCCGGTAAGCGGCGCCTGGCTCCGGGGCCAGCGGAAGAAGACCGCCGCGCGGCGCGCGGCGGCCGCGGATCTCAGAGGTCCTCGGACCCCAGCAGCATGTTGGTGATGCCCTTGCCGGCCTGCACCATCGGCCACACGTTGCTGGTCGGGTCGATGAGGAACTCGATGAACACCGTGCGGTCCTTCATCGCCAGCGCCTTGCGCAGCGCCTCGCGCACCTGCGAGGGCTTGTCCACGCGCATGCCCACGTGCCCGTAGGCCTCGGCCAGCTTGACGAAGTCGGGCAGCGAGTCCATGTACGAGTGCGAGTAGCGCCCGGCGTACTCGATCTCCTGCCACTGCCGCACCATGCCCAGGTAGCCGTTGTTGAGCAGCAGCACCTTCACCGCGGTGCCGTACTGCAGGCAGGTCGCAAGTTCCTGGATGTTCATCTGGATCGAACCGTCGCCGGTGATCACCACGCATTCGGCTTCGGGGCGCGCCAGCTTGATGCCCATCGCGTACGGCAGGCCCACGCCCATGGTCCCGAGCCCGCCCGAGTTGATCCAGCGCCGCGGGTGGTCGAAGGGGTAGTACTGCGCCGCCCACATCTGGTGCTGGCCGACGTCGGAGCAGACGTAGGTCTCCTGCTCGCGCGTGAGTTCGTGCAGGGTCTCGATGACCATCTGCGGCTTGATCACGTCGTCGGACTTGTCGTAGCTCAGGCACTCGCGCTTGCGCCACTCGTTGATCTGCTTCCACCACGCGGCCATCGCCGCGGCGTCGGGCTTGCGCCCCTCGGCCATCTGCTGCTCGAGCTGCTCGATCAGCTCCGACAGCACTTCGCCGACGTCGCCGACGATCGGCACGTCGACCTTCACGCGCTTGGAGATGCTCGACGGGTCGATGTCGATGTGCACGATCTTGCGCTCGATCTGCGCGAAGTCCTTCGGGTTGCCGATCACGCGGTCGTCGAAGCGCGCCCCCACCGCCAGCACCACGTCGCTGTGCTGCATCGCCATGTTGGCCTCGTAGGTGCCGTGCATGCCCAGCATGCCGAGGAACTTCGGGTCGCTGCCGGCGATCGCCCCGAGTCCCATCAGGGTGTTGGTGCACGGGATCTGCAGCAGCTCGGCCAGCCGTCGCAGCTTGTCGGAGGCCTCGGCGGCGATCACTCCGCCGCCGCTGTACAGGTAGGGTCGGCGCGCCTGCAGCAGCAGCTGCACGGCCTTGCGGATCTGCCCGCCATGGCCCTTGCGCACCGGGTTGTAGGAGCGCAGGTTCAGTTCGTCGGGGTAGTGGAAGCCGGTGGCCGCCACCGTCACGTCCTTCGGGATGTCCACCACCACCGGCCCGGGACGCCCGCTGCGCGCGATGTGGAAGGCCTTCTTCATGGTCAGCGCCAGGTCGCGCACGTCCTTCACCAGGAAGTTGTGCTTGACGATCGGGCGCGTGATGCCGACGGTGTCGCACTCCTGGAAGGCGTCGAGCCCGATCGCGTGGGTCGGCACCTGGCCGGTGATCACCACCATCGGGATCGAGTCCATGTAGGCGGTGGCGATTCCGGTGACCGCGTTGGTCGCGCCGGGACCCGACGTGACGATGCACACGCCGACATCGCCGGTGGCGCGCGCGTAGCCGTCGGCCGCGTGCACCGCGCCCTGCTCGTGGCGCACCAGCACGTGCTGGATGTCCTTCTGCTTGTACAGCGCGTCGTAGATGTACAGCACCGCGCCGCCGGGGTAGCCCCAGATGTGCTTGACGCCTTCGCGCTGCAGGCAGCGCACCAGGATCTCGGCACCGGTGATGTCGGCGGCCGAACGGGCGGGTGTGTGGGAGGGGGAGGATTCAGCCGTGAAGGACGGCTGGGCCGCGCCGCGCGCGGTGGCAGTTGCAGTTTCCATGACAGGCCTCGTTGAATTTCTCTGACGAAAAACCGTAGGCGCCTCTCCAGACAGGCTCGTGACCTGCTCTCGAGACTCGTTTCACAGATTCGCCGGGACCGCTGGCATGCCTGCCGGTCCGCGCCGCCCCCTTTTCCTGCACCGGAATCGGGGTCTTGCGCTCGAAGCGCCGGCGCGAGGGATGACCGCCGGCGTTTGCTCGGCCCGTGATAAGCACGAACTTGCGAAACCCGGCCAGTGTAATGCGCCGCCGAGACGCCGACAAGGATCTTGCCGCGCCGCATCAAGCGCGCGGGCCGCGCGGACTCAGCCGGCGCCTGCGCCGCGCCCGCGGCGCAACAGGCAGGCCGCGCTGGTGGCGATGCCCTCCTCGCGCCCGACGAAGCCCAGGCGCTCGGAGGTCTTGGCCTTCACGTTGACACGCTCCGCCGGCATCCCCATCGACGCGGCGATGGCCTGGCGCATGGCCTCGCGGTGCGGCGCCAGGCGCGGCGCCTGCGCGCGCACCGTGCAGTCCACGTTCACCGGCTCCCAGCCCAGCGCGCGCACCCGCAGCATGGCCTGCGCCAGCAGTTCGCGCGAGTCGGCGCCGGCGTGGCGCGGGTCGTCGTCGGGAAACAACGCGCCGATGTCGCCGAGCCCGGCCGCCCCCAGCACGGCGTCGGTGATCGCATGCAGCAAGGCGTCGGCGTCCGAATGCCCGAGCAACCCGCGGTCGTGCGCGATCTCCACGCCGCCCAGCAGCAGCCGGCGCCCGGGCACCAGCGCGTGCACGTCCTCGCCCAGTCCGATGCGGTAGTCCCAGGCCTCGTCATGCATGCTCGCTCTCCTCGTCGGCTTCGGCGCGCCGGCGGCGCGCCAGCAG
>JAKAXL010000129.1 GCA_021816585.1 Pseudomonadota bacterium
GTGCGCGTTCAGGCGGGTCAGCCAGCCCCGCGGACGCAACTCGCGGCCGCAGGCGTAGAGAATCCGCGCGGTCACCGCGACGAACACGTTGGCCGTACCCATCGGCGCCAGCACCGCGTCGGCCAGCAGCAGCGGCAGCAGCAGCCCCAGGCCGAGAGCCGACACCAGGCCCAGCAGCGGCGCCGCCTCGCCGACGATGCGCACCCCGCCGCCGCCGGACATCGTCGCCATGAAACTCGACGACAGCAGCAGGTACAACAGCAAGCCGGCCAGCAACGGCAGGTACAGCGAGAACGGCAGCGAACGCCGCGGATCCTCGGCCTGGTTGGCGAGGATGAGTCCGTTCTGGAAGCCGGCGAAGGCAAAGGCCAGCCCGCTGCCGATCACCGCGGTCATCGCCGCCTCCAGGTCCAGCGCGCCCGGATGCATGTAGCTGAGGAAATGCTCGCGCCGGCCGTGCGCGACGATCACCACCAGCACGACCAGCACCGGCACCGCCACCTTCCACGCGCTGACCCAGGCGTTGGCGCGCGCCACCCGCGTGATGTGCAGCGTGTTGAACCAGGTGATCCCGACCAGCAGCAGCACCCCGACGCCGAGCCCGCTCCACGACAGTTCCACCTCGCCCGCGCCGACGCGGCGCACCAGCGCCGGCCACCAGAACGCGAGGTACTGCACCACCGACTGCGCCTCCAACGGCAGGAACACCACGTAGCTCAGCCAACCCAGCACCAGGAAGGCATTGGCCGTGCTGCGCGGGTGGGTGACGCCGAGCAGGCGGTAGTTGCCCCCGACCAGCGGGAAGGCGCCGCACATGCGCGCGAACGACAGGCTGACCACCAGGCTCAATGCGGCCGCCAGCAGCCAGGCCAGCAGCACCGCGCCGCCGGCGCTCTGCAAGCCGTAGTACGGCGAGAACAGCCAGCCCGAGCCGACCATGCTGCCGATGGAAATCAACGCGAGTTGCCAGCGGGAGATGCGGGTCTGCATGGTGGCCTCGGAGGGTAGGTTGCCGGTCGTGGAGGGTCGGCCGTGGCTTGCCGGTCGCGCCGGGCGCACCGGCCGGCGCTGCGCAGGCTCGATTGAACGCAACAATCGGCGGCGCTGCGCGCCGCCTCGGCAACGTCCATGCCGTCCGTGCCCATTCGCACAGCATGGTCAGCCATCCAGCAGCCGGCACCCCGCGCTGTGCAACTCGAAGGCACCCGGTCCTCCGTAATGGATGCCGTCCTCCGACAGGCGCAGGAAGCTCCCGCCGCCGTGCAGCACGATGCCCTTGCGCGCCCGCAGATGCATGTCGCCGTCGCTTTGCAGCAGCAGGCCGTCGCGCGCGCCCGCCTGCAAGGCCCCGGCACAGGCATGCAGATGCAGCGGCCCTGCCGCGGCCAGCAGGCGCATGCCCAGTCGGTGCGCGATCATGCGCAATCCGCCGGCACCGCCGGCCAGCAGGTCGGTGCCCGCGCACACCCCCAACTGGGCGCCCGCGCTCAACCCGAGGCGCGCGCCGGCATGCAGCTGGGTGCTCGCGTCGCTGCCCAGCGTGAAGCCGTCGGCGCCGCCCAGCAACAGCTCGTCGCGCGCCACGCCGCGCTGCGGCACGCCCGCGGTGTCCGCCGCCTGCCCGGCATCCGCCCCGCCCCCGCCGCCGTGCGGCGCAGCGGCGACGGCCGCGCCGCCATCGTCGGACGACGCAGCGGCGCCGTCGGCAGCCGTCCGCAGTCGCTCTCCCAGCGCCTGCTGAAGCCTGGCCTGGCGCAGCCGCGCCTGTGCCGCGGCGCGCCCCGCCGCGGCGTGACGCGCACCGGCGCGCCGCAGCTCGCGCCGACTCTCCAGCGCGTCGGCCGCCATGCCGCGGCCGAGCGCGCGCGGGTGGCTGCTCAGCAACATGCCGTCGGCGGCGTGCAGCAGTCCGTGGCCGTCGGTGCGCAGCTCCGCACCGCTACCGCGCGGCTGCTCGCGCCCCTGGCCGGCCAGCACGCGCGTGACGCGGCCCAGCGCGAGGGCGCTGCGCAGGTGCTCGCTGCCCAGCTGCAGTTGCAGCGCGCGCGGCGTATCGTCGAGCAGCAACTGGTTGCCGCGCGGCGCGGGCTGCGCGCCCGCATCGCCCGCGCCGTCCGGGCTCGCGGCCGGGTCCGGGCGGGCCTGCGGGAGTTCGCGGCTGCGCAGCCCGGTCAGCGCGCGATTGCGCGGCAAGGTCCACGGCGGCAGGTGCTGCGCGTAGTGCAAGGTGCCCAGCCCCACCGGCTGCTCGACATCGCCGTCGACAAATCCCGCCAGCAGTTCCTGGCCGACACGCGGCAGCTGCTGGCGCCCCATCGCGCACCCGGCCCACGGCATCGCGGTGCGCAGCCAGGGAGTCGTCGGCAACGGCGCCGTCGCCGCCGCGGAGTCGCCGGGCGCCGTCGCCGCCACGCGGTCCCACGGGAAACTCGCGCGCACCCGCCCGACAGCATCGGTGTGCACCTCGCCGGCCAGCGCGCGCGGCTGCTCGCCCCCCGCCACCAACGTTGCCTGCACCCCATGCACCCGCGCCGGCTCGGGGCGCCGGGGCGCCGCCCAGCACTGCGCCGTCGCCGGCCGCAGCAGCACCTCGGCGCGCAGTTGCCAGCCGCCGACATGCCGTGCGCCCACCGGCCCGAACTCCCACGCGCGCCCGGCGTCGCCGAAGCCATCGGCCGGAGCGCGCCACGCCGAGTAGGCGCAGGCCGCGCCAGGACCCCGCGCCGCACG
>JAKAXL010000065.1 GCA_021816585.1 Pseudomonadota bacterium
CGGCCGGCGCCGGTGCCGTGCCGCGCGGCGGCGCGGCAGCGACGCCGGCGAGCGGCGCGTGCGCGGGCGCCGCGGGCGGCACCGCGACGCCTGCCGGGGCTTGCGGCGGCACCGGCTCGGCCTGCAGCTTGGAGGCGTCGAAGTCGACCGCCGCCATCAGCTCGACCCCGCCGACGATCTCGCGGTTCGAAAGGATCACCGCGTCGGGACCGAGATCGCCGCGGATGCGCGCCAGCACCTCGCGCGTGCTGGTCCCGGTGTAGCGTTTGATTTTCACGGCTTAGGCTCCGAGCGTGGAAGTGATCCGGACCTGCTTGTGCTCCGGGATCTCGGTGTAGGACAACACGCGCAGACGCGGCGCCGAGCGCGCCAGCAGACGCGCCAGGAACTGGCGCAGCGGCGCCACGGTGAGCAGCACCGGGGTGCTGCCCTGCGCCTCCATGCGCTGCATCAGCTCGCGCGCCCGGTCCATCAGGCGTTGCGCAAGCCCCGGTTCCACCGCAGCCTGCGCCGGATCCGCGCGCAGGCTGGCAAGCAGGATCTGTTCCAGCTGTCCGTCGAGCACCGCCGCAGCCAGCTCGCTGGCGGATCCGCTGAGGCTTTGCACGATGTAGGGACCGAGCGCCTGGCGCACCCGCGCCGTCAGCTCGTCGGGGTCGCTCACCTGCTGCGCGTGCTCGGCCAGCACCTCGGCGATGCTGCGCATGTCGCGGATCGGCACCCCTTCGACCAGCAGGTTCTGCAGCACCTTGCGCAGGCGATCGGGGCTGATCAGCTTGGGCACCAGGTCCTCGACCAGTTTGGGCGAGCGCTGCGACAGGTGCGACAGCAGCCCCTCCACCTCCTCGCGCCCGAGCAGTTCGGAGGCGTGCTGCTGCAGCAGGTGGTGCAGGTGCGTGGCCACCACCGTGCTCGGGTCGACGACGGTGTAGCCCATGGCCAGCGCGGCGTCGCGCTGACCGGGCTGGATCCACACCGCCGGCAGCCCGAAGGCCGGGTCGGTGGTCGGCTGCCCCTGCAGGTTGCCGCTGACCTGTCCCGGATTGATCGCCATCAGCATGTCGGGGTAGACCTCGCCGGAGCCGATCTCCACGCCCTTGAGCGCGATGCGGTAGCCGCCCGGGCGCAGCTCCAGGTTGTCGCGGATGTGCACCGCGGCCACCAGGAAACCGAGCTCCTGCGCGAACTTGCGTCGCACCCCGCGGATGCGCGCGAGCAGTTCGCCGCCCTGCGTGCGGTCGACCAGCGCGATCAGCCGGTAGCCGACGTCCAGCGACAGCGTGTCCACCGGCTCGATCTGCGACCAGCTGACCTCCTCCGCCTCGGCGCTCGGCGCCGGCGCCTCCTGCGCCTGCTGCTGTTGCTGCGACGCCTGCACCTGCTCGCGCCGCGAGCGCAGCCACAGTCCGCCGCCCAGCACCGCCGCGGCCAGCAGGAAGGACACGTGGGGCATTCCCGGAACCAGTCCGACCAGCCCGAGGATGGAGGCGGCGATTCCCAGCACCCGCTTGTGGCGGAACAGTTGGTCCACCAGTTGCAGGCCCACGTCCTGGCCGGTGGACACGTTGCTGATGACCACGCCGGCGGCGATGGAGATGACCAGCGACGGGATCTGCGCCACCAGCGCGTCGCCGATCGACAGCAGCGTGTAGTTCTGCGCCGCCTGCGACAGGCTCAACCCGTGCATCAGCACGCCGATCACCAGGCCGCCGATGAGGTCGATGAACAGGATCAGGATCGCCGCCACCGCGTCGCCGCGCACGAATTTGCTGGCGCCGTCCATGGCGCCGAAGAAGTCCGCCTCCTGCGCGATCTCGGCACGCCGCTTGCGCGCCTCGTCCTGGTCGATCAGCCCGGCATTCAGATCGGCGTCGATGGCCATCTGCTTGCCCGGCATGGCGTCCAGCGTGAAGCGCGCGCTGACCTCGGCGATGCGCCCGGCGCCCTTCGTGATGACGACGAAGTTGATGACCACCAGGATGGCGAAGATGATGATGCCGACCGCGTAGTTGCCGCCGACCACGAACTGGCCGAAGGACTCGATCACCTGCCCCGCCGCGCCGGTGCCGTTCTGGCCGTTGAGCAGGATCACCCGCGCCGCCGCCACGTTCAGCGACAGGCGCAGCAGCGTGGTCAGCAGGATCGCCGTCGGAAAGGCCGCGAAGTCCAGCGGACGGGTCAGGTACAGCGTGACCAGCAGGATGATCAGCGACAACGTGATGTTGAAGGTGAACAGCACGTCGAGCACGAAGGTGGGCAGCGGCACCACCAGCATCATCAGGATCAGCACCACCAGCAGCGGCGCAGCCAGCAGACGCCAGTCCAGGCGCCCCAGGCGCGCGGTCAGCGTGGAGGCGCCCGGGTTCGCGGCGGAAGCGGGGGAAGCGGAAGTCGCCATGGTCAATGCACCGGCATGGCCGTTTCGGCCGTAGTGTCGAGCTCAGCGGGAATCGCCCAGTCCTCGGGCAGGCGCGCCTGCTGCGGCAGCGCGCGCAACTGGTAGACGTAGGCCAGCAGCAGCGCCACCGCGTTGTACAGGCCGACGGGGATCTCCTGCTCCAGTTCGGCGTAGCGATACAGCGCGCGCGCCAGCGGCGGCGCCTCGACCACCGCGACGCCATGCTCCAGCGCGAGCTCGCGAATCCGCGCGGCGACCTGGTCGGCCCCCATCGCCAGCACCACCGGCGCGCGATGCCGCCCCTGCTCGTAGCCCAGCGCGACCGCGAAGTGGGTCGGGTTGGTCACCACCACGTCGGCCTTCGGCACCGCCGCCATCATGCGCCGGCGCGCGCGCTCGCGCTGCAGTTCGCGCAGCCGGCGGCGCACCTCCGGGTTGCCCTCGCTCTCGCGCATCTCGTCTTTCATGTCCTGGCGGGACATCTTCAGCTTCTTGTTCAACTGCACGATCTGCCACGGCACGTCCACCGCCGCCACCAGCAGCGTGGCCGCCGCGAGCCAGATGAAGGCCCGGCCGCACAGGCTGCCCAACAGCATCGGCGCCTGCAGCGGGTCCACTCCCAGCAGTCCCATCAGCGCGCCGCGCTGCGTCCACAGCAACCAGGCGAGCAGCACGCCGATGACCAGCGACTTGAACACGGCCTTCAGCAGCTCGACCAGCCCGGCCACCGAGAACAGGCGCTGCAAGCCGGCCACCGGGTCGAGCCGGGTCAGATCCGGCGCCAGCGCCTCGGTGCTGAACACCCAGCCCCCGAGCACCACCCCGCCGGCGATGCATACCAGGGCCGTCAGCAGCAGCAGCGGCAGCGCCAGCAGCAGGCCGTCGCCCCCGATCGCGCCCACGAAGCGCAGCATCTGCCGCGGGTCGCGCGTGGCCGCCTGCGGGATGACCAGCGCCGTATGCAGCAGCCGGGTGCCGTAGCCGAACCACCAGCTCCCGCCGTAGTAGACGGCGATCGCGCCGGTCAGCAGCAGCAGGCTCGAGCTGAGGTCGCGCGAACGCGCCACCTGCCCCTTCTCGCGCGCCTGCTGGCGGCGCTTGAGAGAGGCTGGTAGGTCGCGGTCCTGGGCGCTGTCCTCGGCCATGGCCTCAGCCCACCCCCGGCGCCGGCGCGCCGGGGGCGGCCTGGCGCAGCAGATCCCCGGCGAGATTCACGCCGTACTCGACCAGATGGTGCACCACCGACTGCATCACCGGAACCAGCAGGTACAAGGCGACGAATCCCAGCCCGAAGAACAGCGGGAAGCCGATCGCGAACAGGTTGAGCTGCGGCGCCAGCTTGCTCAGCGTGGCCAGCCCGAGGTTGGCGATCAGCAGCACCCCCAGCGCGGGCGCCGCCATCGCCAGGCCCAGGCTAAACAGCGCGGCGCCCTCCAGCGCCAGCGCATGCCAGCCGGCGGCGCCGATGCCGGCGGCGCTGCCCACCGGCAGCATCGCGAAGCTTCGCGCCAGCACCGCCAGCAGCAGCAGGTGGCCGTTCATCGCCAGGAACAGCAGCAGCGCCAGCAGGTTCAGGAAGCTCGCCAGGCTGGTCACCTCGACCCCCTGCAGCGGGTCGAACAGGGTCGAGAAGCCCAGGCCCATCTGCAGCCCGACGATGCTGCCGGCAAGTTGCACGGCGCTCAGGATCAGCGACATCGACAGGCCGATGATGCCCCCCACCAGCAACTGCTGCACGACCAGGCTCCAGCCCAGCGCGCTGTCGAGAACCACCGGGGGCATCGCGGGTAGCGCCGGCGCGAGCGCCACCGCCACCGCCACCGCCAGCCCCACGCGCACCTGCACCGGCACCTGCGAGGCGCTGAACATCGGCGCGGTGCCGAGCAGTGCCAGCACGCGCAGGAAGGGCCAGAAGAAGGCCCCGATCCATTGCTCGAGCTGCAGCGTGCTGAAGGAAATCATCGACGGCGCTGCCTCAGGAGCCCAGCAGCTGCGGAATGCTCTGCAGCAGGTGGGTCGTGTAATCCATCATCACATGCAGCATCCACGGCCCGGCCAGCACGGCCGCGACCCCGATCGCCAGGATCTTCGGCACGAAGCTCAGGGTCATCTCGTTGAGCTGCGTGGCCGCCTGCAGCAGGCTCACCAGCAGTCCGACCACCAGCGCCACGCCGAGCAGCGGAAGCGACACCAGGAACATGGTCCACAAGGCCTGCTGGCCGATGGTCACGACGGTTTCGGGACTCATTGCAGGGAACTCCGGGAATTGCGCGTCAGCGCACGAAACTCTGCACCAGGGAACCGATCACCAGATCCCAGCCATTGACCAGCACGAACAACATCAGCTTCAGCGGGAACGACACGGTCACCGGCGACAACATCATCATGCCCATCGACATCAGCACCGCGGCGACCACCATGTCGATGATCAGGAAGGGGATGAAGACGATGAAGCCGATCTGGAACGCCGTCTTCAGCTCCGAGGTGACGAAGGCCGGGATCAGCAGGGTCATCGGCGTGTCCTGCGGACTGGCCAGGGGCTTGTGGCCCGACAGCTTGACGAACAGGGCCAGGTCGTCCTTGCGGGTCTGCGCCATCATGAAGGTGCGCAAGGGCCGGGAGCCCGCCTGCAGCGCCTGTTGCAGCGAGATGGTGTCGTCCATCAGCGGCTTGATCGCCACGTCGTTGATGCGGGTGAACACCGGGCTCATCACGAACAGCGTCAGGAACAGCGACAGCCCGACGATCACCTGCGCCGGCGGCACCGTGGTCGTGCCCAGCGCCTGCTTGAGCAGCGACAGCACGATCACGATGCGGGTGAACGCGGTCATCATCAGCAGCATGGCCGGCAGGAACACCAGCACGGTCATGAACAGCAGGGTCTGCAGGCTCAGGCTGTACTGGGTGCCGCCGCCGGCGGCGGGCGTGCTGGTCAGCGCCGGCAGGCCCTGCGCGTGGGCCCACGCCGGCAGCGCCAGCAGCAGCAGACCCGGCAGCAGGAGGGGCGGGATACGGCGAAACGCGGTCATGAATCGTTCGAGGAGGAAGGTGAGTCGGACGTCGCACGCGCAGCGCGGGCCTTGCGCAGCCACTCGGCGAACGGGGCCGCCGACCCCGGGCCGGAGCCAGCGCGCGCCGCCAACGGCTGCGGCAGCACATGCAGGCACTGCAGGCCCTGCGCGCCGGCGCCCAGCAGCAACTGCTGCTCGCCGACCTGCACGAGCAAGAGACGTTCCCGCGGCGACAGGGCCAGCGACGCGACGACCCGCAGGTCGGCGCGGCCTGCCGCCAGCCCGGGCTGCATGCGCCGCAGCACCCGCAGCAGCAGGAAGAACAGCACGAGAACCAGGGCCAGGCCCGCGGTCACGCGCAGCATCGAGGACCAGGACATCGGATCGGACATCGAGATCGCATCTCCTCAACGACAAAATCTTGACGAATATCGGGCCGATGCGCCGGGCGCTTGACGCCCCTGCCCGCCGGCAATGGGTACACTGGAGCCTGTGCATCGGGCCGCGGCGCGCCGCGGCCGTGCCAGGCACCCCGGGGAATCCTTCTTGCTTGCATGGGCACCACAAGCCCCGCGGAAACTGGTGCAAGATTCGAGCCACGGCGGCGTTCCGCGCCGCGCGACCCGCGAGCGGGATGCCGATGCGCCCCACGCCGGGTCCGTGGTACCGCAGCCGCCAGCCCCTTGCCCGCGTCGAACCCAAGCCCGCATGCCCCGATCGACCCCGTCCCCAGCCACCGTCCCGGCGCTTGCCGTGTCGCAGGGCGAACCCGCATCGCCGACGCGGCGCGCCGCGCTGCGCGGCGCGGGCGCCGTGCTGGCGGGAGTCGCGCTGCCGCCGGCCCTGCTGGCGATGGGCGGCGACTCCCGCGCCGAGGACTCCCCGGCGCTGCGCTACGCCCACTCGGAAAAGGCCCTGCGCCTGGCGATGATGCTGGCGCGCAGCACGTCGCTGCCGGTCGCCTGGTTGCGCAAGCAGATCGCGCATGCCTATTTCCAGCCGCTGGTGGCGCGGCTGATCATCCCGGGCAGGCCCGAGCAGAAGGACTGGCGCCTGTACCGCAGCCACTTCGTCGAACCCACGCGCATCGCCGCCGGGCTGCGCTTCCTGCGCGACAACCGCCCCTGGCTCGACGAAGGGCAGCGGCGCTTCGGCCTGCCGCCCGAGATCGTGCTGGGAATCCTCGGCGTGGAGACGATCTACGGCCGCAGCATGGGCGACATCCCGGTGCTCGACAGCCTGTGCACGCTGTCGCTGGACTTCCCGGCTGCAGCGCCCAGGGACCGCAGCGCCTATTTCGCGTCGCAGCTCGGCGACTACTTCATCTGGTGCAACGGCGGCGGGATCGACCCGACCCGCACCCGCGGCTCCTACGCCGGCGCCATCGGCATGCCCCAGTTCATGCCCGGCAGCATCCTGCGCTGGGGTACGCGTTTCGACGGCCAGGGCCCGGTCGACCTGATCCACAGCGCCCCCGACGCCATCGCCAGCGTCGGCAACTTCCTGGCCGGGCACGGCTGGATCCCGCACATGCCGGCGGCGTTCGCGCTGCAGGTCCCGCGCAACCTCGACCCGCGGGTGCTGCAGCGCCTGCTCGAACCGGACATCGTTCCCAGCTTCAGCGCCGCGCAACTGCGCGCCGCCGGCCTGTCGCTGCTGCCGCAGGCGCTGAGCTACCCGGGCAAGCTGGCCGTCGTGCAACTGCCCAACGCCGGCGGCGAACCCGACTACGTGCTGGGAACCGACAATTTCTACGCCATCACGCGCTACAACCACTCCGCCTTCTACGCGCTGGCCGTGCTGCAACTCGGCCAGCGCATCGTGCTCGAATCGCAACAGAGCTGAGCGCGTCGCCACACCCCGCGGCGCTGCGTGCGCGGCTCAGCGCATGAACAGCAGCGCCATCACCAGGCCGATCACGACGATGCCCCAGCGCATCGCATTGCGCGGCACCTTGCGCGCCACGCGGGCGCCGAAATAGCCGCCCAGCAGCACCGCCGGCACCATCAGGCCGGCGACCTTCCAGTGCACGGTGCCGGCGGCCGCGTAGATGCCCAGCGCGAACACCGTCAGCAGCGCCGAGACGACGTTCTTCAGGCCGTTCATGCGGTTCAGGTCGGTCTCGCCGATCAGCCCGAACAAGGCCAGCAGCAACACGCCGAGCCCGCCGTTGAAATAGCCGCCATACAGGCTGACCGCGAACATGCCCACCCATGCCACCCAGCGCGGGGTATGGTCGTGCGCTGCGCGCCCGATCAGGCGCAGCACCGGCTGCGAGAACGCGAACAGTGCCGTCGCGAACAGCAGCAGCGCCGGCACCAGCGCGCGAAAGGCCTTGTCGCTGGTGGACACGAGCAGCCCGGCACCGAGCAACCCGCCCAGCAGGCAGCTGCTGAGCAGGCCGATGGCCCCGAGCGAGCGCGGCGCGCCCATGTCCTCGCGAAAGCCCCAGGCGCTGGCCACGTAGCCGGGAAACAGCGCCGTGGTGCCGGTGGCATTCGCGGCCACCGCCGGCACGCCGGCCCAGAGCAGCGCCGGCAGGGTCAGGAAACTGCCGCCGCCCGCCACCGCGTTGAGCGCCGCACCGAAGAACGCGGCGCCCAGCAGCACCGCGTCGCGAAATACGTCAGGAGTCATGGATCGAGAGAGTCTGCGCCCGCCGCGGCCTCGCGGCGGGCCGGGATGGCGGCGCTGGCACGCCCGCGCAGCGCCACGTGGATTCCGGCGAAGATGAGCGCCGCGCCGACCACGTGGTACAGCGCGATGCCTTCGCCGAGGAACCCATAGGCCAGCAGCGCCGCGAACACCGGCGCCAGATTGCCGAAATACGACGGGATCTGCGCGCCCACGCGGGCCACCGCGGCGCCCCAGCAGGCGTAGGCCAGCACGGACGCGAACAGCGCGACATAGCCGATGGCCAGCGCCACCGACGGGCTCCAGTGGGTGACGTGGCCGAGGCCCCAGCGTTCCCAGGCCGCCAGCGGCGCGATGAACAGCGTGCCCCACGCGACCTGCGCCGCCAGCAGTGCCAGGCGCGGCAGCGCCACCGGGTTGCGCCGCAGGTCCCAGGTGTACAGCGCCCACAGGAACACCGCGAGCAGCATCATCAGGTCGCCGCTGGCCAGGTGCAGGCTGGCCAGCCGCAGCACATGCCCTCCGGTGACCACCACCGCGACGCCGGCCACCGACAGCAGGCTGCCGCCCCACGCCGCGGCGCCGATCGACTCGCCGTACAGCGCCGCGCCCAGCAGGGTCACGAACACCGGCGAGGCCGACGTGATCAACGACACCTTCAGCGGCGTGGTCGTGTGCAGCGCGACATACTGGATCGAGTTGTAGCAGGCCACGCCGAGGAAGCCCTGGCGCGCCAGCACCACCCAGTGGCGGCGCAGCAGCGCGCGGCCCCGCCACAGCGAGACCGCGCTGAACGGCAGCAGCGCCAGCAGCGCGAAGAACCAGCGGCAGAAACTCAGCGCCAAGGGCGCGATGTGCCCGACCATCAGCCGGCCGACCACCGCGTTGCCGGCCCACAGCAGCGGCGGCAGCGTGAGCATCAGGACGGTTCCGGCGGACAGGCGTTTGGACGAGTGCATCCGCGCATTATTCCAAGTTCCGGCGATGCACCCGCCCGGACCACGCCGGCACGCGGCGGCGCGCACGCTGCGACCCGGCGTCGGGCGAGCCGGCGCCGTGTGCGACTCCATGCCCGCCACGCGGCGCCCGCACGGCATCGGCGGCGTCGGGCCATGCGCGCCAGTAGCGCGGCTGCAGGCTGCGCCAGCCCGACAGCTGCTGCGGCGCGTCGTCGCGCCAATGCAGCGCGCCGTCACGATCGGTGCGCGCCACGCGGACCCCGCCGCGACCCAGGCGCCGCAGCGCCTGCGCATGCGGATGTCCGTACAGGTTGAGCAGCCCCGCCTGCACCCCGACCACGCGCGGCGCCACCGCGTCGACGAATTCCGCGCTGTTCGAGCCGCCGCTGCCGTGGTGCGCGGCCAGCATCAGATCGCTGCGCAGGCGGGGCGCGACCCGCGGGTCGCGCAGCATCGCCTGCTCCTGACGCCAGCCGATGTCCGAAGTCAGCAGCATCGAGCCTGCCTGCCCCTGCACGCGCAGCACGCAGGCGGCCGTGTTGTCCTCGCGCAAGGGACTCGCCGGGTCGGGGTGCAGCCATTCGAAGCGCACCCCGTCCCAGCTCCAGCCCTGCAGGCCCAGGCAGCGCGACGGCGATGCGAATCCCATGTCGAGCATGCGCCGCGCAGCCACCGACCCCTGCGCCGGCGTGCCGGGGTAGGCCCGCGCCAGCGACGCCGCGCCGCCGACATGGTCGGAGTCTGCGTGGCTGAGCACGACGCGGTCCAGGCGCCGCACCCGCAACTCGCGCAACAACGGCAGCAGCACCCGCTCCCCCGCGTCCTGCGTGCGCCCGAGCTTCGGGCCGGTGTCGAACACCAGCGTGTGCGCGCGCGTGCGCAGCACCGCCGCGCCGCCCTGCCCCACGTCGGCGATCCAGGCATCGAAATGCCCGGCGGGCGGGCGCTGCGCCGGCTGCAGCAGCATCGGCGCGAGCAGCGCGAGCCCCGGCAGGCGCATGCGCCACGGCCAGGGAAGCACCAGCGCAAGCACCCCGGGCAGCGCCAGCGCCAGCGCCGCCTCCGACGGAGCCGCGGCCTGCCACTGCGCGCCCGGCCACCGCGCCAGCGCGCGCAGCACCATCAGCAAGCCATCCTGCAGCATGGCCGCGAAACGCCATGCCAGCGCATCCAGCGGAGGCGGCAGCAACAGGCCGCCGACCGCCGGCGGCACGACTCCGAGCGTGACCACCGGGATCGCCAGCGCATTGGCCAACGGCGACACCAGCGACACCTGCTGGAAGAACGCCAGGGTCAGCGGCACCAGCGCGATGCACACCGCCCATTGCGCACGCGCCGCCTCGCGAAGCCACTTGCATGCGGCCGTGACCCGCGACGCGCCGGCGGCCTCGCGAAGCGCCGGCTGCTGCGCCAGCAGCAGCGCCGCCACCGCGCCGAAGGACAGCCACAGGCCCGGCTGGGCCACGGCCCACGGATCCCACAGCAGCACGGCGCACAGCGCCGCGCCCAGCACCTGGGTCCAGTGCAGACGGCGCGCGCACACACGCAGCGCGAGCGCGACTCCGAGCATCAGCAGCGCGCGCTGGGCGGGTACCCCGAGCCCCGCCAGCATGCCGTACACCCACGCCGCGACCCAGCGCGCAGCGGCGGTCGGAAGCGGAGTCGCCAGGCGCAGCGCCAGCGGCGTGCCGCGCCAGTGCAGGCGGCGCCATGCGGCGCCGAACAGCAGGCCGGCCAGCCAGGCCTGCATCGCGATGTGCAGCCCGGAGATCGCCATCAGGTGGGCGACTCCGGTCGTGCGATACACCTGCCACTCCTCGGCTCCGACCGCGGCCTGGTCGCCCAGCGCCAGCGCCGCCAGCGTGCCGGCGCGCGCATGGCCGGGCAGCGCCTCGTCGATGCGCCGGCGAAGTCGCTCGCGCAGTGCCTGCACGCGCTGCCAGGGGCCGGCGCGGTCCAGCCGCGGGCAGCGCAGCACCGCGCCGGCATCGCGCGCATGCCGCACGCTGGCGGTGCCCCCGATGCCCTGCCCGAACAACCACAACTCGGTGTCGAAGCCGCCTGGATTGGCCTGGCCGTACGGCGGGCGCAGACGCAGCGGCAGGCTCCACGCCTGCCCTGCCTGCAGGCGCGGCAGGCCCGCGCCGGACCACGACACCAGCAGGCGCGACGGCAGGCGCGACGGCAGGCCCGACGGTTCCGGAAGCGGGGCCAGCACGAAACGCCAGCCCGCCGGCGTCGCCGCCGGCAATCCCTGCACGACCCCGACCACGCGCCGGCTCGCCCCCCAGAGCTGCGGTGCCAGGCGGTCCTGCAGGCGGGGCAACGCACGCCAGCCTGCCAGCCCGAAGCTCAGTTCGCACATCGCACAGGCGCACAGCAGGCCGCGCAGCACACGCAGGCGCGTGCCCGCCGCCGGCAGCTGCGCCCGTACCCACGCCAGCGCCAGCAGCGACCCCGCAGCGGGCACGACGACAGCGGCGTAGGTGGACGCGTCGTACAGCCACGGCTGGCGCATGTGCAGCCAGCAGCCGACGAGCATCGCGCAGGCACAACACCACATGGCGGCGGGCAGGCGGAGGGCGGATCGGCCGCGATTGTGCGGCGCCGCGCATGGGCCGCGTGCGGCCGGGGGAATATCTGGTTACCGATTCCCCCGCGAATGTCCAGGCTTTTTGCCCCGGGGCTCTCGCAGGTGCATAAGCACTGATCTATCCTAGATCGGGTGATTGAACTCCCATCCGACGCCTCAGCGTCGGAAACGAAGAAAAAGGGACAGGACCATGGCGCGCAGCTCGCAGGATGAGGCGCCGGCCGGGCAGCAAGGGCCCGCGGGAGCCGCCGAGCTTCCTTCGCAGGCCGGCGACCTGTTGGCGCTGATCGACAAGCTCGTCGAAGACGTCGCCGCAGGGCGTGGTGAGCAGGAACTCACGCAGGGTGAAGACCCCTATTCGCGAGCCTTCCCGCTCGGCGAGTCGCTGGCGCGGCGCTTCGGCGCGCGTTGCCGGCTCGGCGAGGGACCGCACGGCCTGGCCCTGCTGTTGCAGCACCTGCTGGAGCCGCACAGCGATGGCGGCCTGGCCCGGGCACGCGCCCGCCGCGGCCTCTACGCGGGCTTCTGCTGGGAGATCGAGCAAAGCCTCGCCGACCGACCTCGCGCGACGGCGTCTCAGTCGCCGGTGGACTCGGGCGACGCCCTGCCGCGCAAGTGCTCGTAGATCTCCTGGTTGCGCTTGCGCGTCGCGTCGAGCTGCTCCATCAACTCGCGCTGCTGGCTCGGGGTCAGCGCGTCGAAGCGCTCGAGCAGCGCGACATGGTGCGTACTCATCGAGCGGCCCTGGGCCTGCACCCCGTCGAGCCAGTAGCGAGGCAGATGCAGCGCCTCCTCGACATGTCGCGCGAACACCTCGCCGATCGGCTTGTCCCCGTTGAGGCAACGGGAAAGGTAGCCGGTCTGACGATCCAGGACTTGCGCCAGCAAGGCTTGCCCGCCTCGTCCCGGGAATTGCTCGTCGAGGATTTTTCTCAAGCGTTGCCTGCGAATAAGGCGCAGATTTTCCATGATGGCATGCTATTGACGCGCCAGGGGGCAATCAATACCCTTCGAGAATCGAATCGTCACCCTTTGGAACGTCTCCAGGTCGGCGCAGCATATCCAAGCGCG
>JAKAXL010000014.1 GCA_021816585.1 Pseudomonadota bacterium
CGGCCATGAACGCGGGGGCCTCCTGCCAGGGCAGCGCGGCATGATGCTGCACGCGGCGCCGTTTGGAGATCGTCGGCAGCAACTGATCCAGGTTCCCGCGCCACAGCGCAGGGTTCTCGCCGGAGCGCAGGCCGCGCGCCTTGGCTGCTGAGAGCACGGCCTCGATGCGCCCTCGTACGCGCGTGGCGGTCTCGTGCTTGTCCTTCCAGATCGGTGAAAGAACCTCCAGCACCTCGCGGGTGCTGATCTCGCCCACGGGCTTGCTGCCGAGCTTCGGATACGCATAGGTGGTCAGGGTGTTCGTCCACTGGTCCGCATGCTTGGCGTTCTTCCACCCAGGACGCATGGCCTCGATGAATTGCTCCGCGACACCCTGGAAGGTCTCCGCAGTCTTGGCACCGGTGACCGTGGGCGCTGGGCGTGGATCGATGACCTCGCCGCGCTTGGCCCTTGCGCGCAGTTCGGCGGCCTTCGCTAGCGCATCCGCGAGGCTGAGGGTTTCCAGGGGCCCCAGGCTGGGTTCACGGGTCTTGCCGGCCTGCGTGTACCGAAAGGTCCAGAGCGCCGACCGTCCACGCACCCGTAGATAGAGCCCTGGGCCGACACGGTGCAGGCCGTCCTCCCTTGCTAGTCGCTGGACTTCCCGAGCGGTCAACTGTTGCTTCGCCATGTACCCCGATGGTCAGGTCAAACTGCTCCACCTTTGGCCGGTCAAACTGCTCCAGGCAGGACGGCTGGATTATGAGGCATCGGCGGTGACGGCGATGCGTGCGGCGGCCTCCTTGAGGCGGTAGCTGCGACCCTCGAACTCGAGCATGGTGGCGCGGTGCATGAGGCGGTCGAGGATGGTGGTGGCCATGGTGGCGTCGCCGAGGTAGCGGCCCCAGTCCTGCACGACGCGGTTGGAGGTCACGACGATGGATCGGCGATGCTTGTAGCGCTGGTGGACGATGGCCTGCAGCAGCTCGGCCGCGGCGTCGCCGATGCGCCGGGCGAGGAACAGGTCGTCGAGCACGAGCAGGTCGGGCTCGACCCAGGCGCGCAGCAGCGCGGCCTGCTCCTGGGTGCTGGCCAGGGCGTAGTGGGCAAACTCGGTGTCGGCCTCGACGTAGCGCACGTCGAAGCCTTGCAGGGTGGCCTGGTAGGCCACGGCCTTGGCGATGTGGCTCTTGCCGGTGCCGGGCTTGCCGACGATCAGGACGTTGGCGCCGTCGCCGATGAACTTGAGGGTATGCAGCTCGAAGCAGGCCGCGCGCGGCAGCTTGGGGTTGAAGCGCCAGTCGAAGTCGGCCAGGGTGGCCTTCTCGTCGAGACGCGATTGTTTGAACCGCCGCTCATTGAGGCGGGAGCGGCGGCGGTCGACCTCGTCCTGCAGCATGGCGCCCAGGGTCGCCAGGAACGGTTCCTGGCTGCTCTGCGCCTGCAGCACGCGGGTGGACAGGGTGTCGGCGATGCCCGAGAGGCGCAGCTCGCGCAGGGTGCGTTCGATCTCATTGAGGGTCATGCTGGGGGCTCCGTTCATGGTTGAGGGATTCGGCGGCGGCGCGGGCGAACAGATCGGCGTACTCCTCGGCCGGGCGGATCAGTTCGTGCTGCTGGGTCAGGGGCTCGGCGGTCGGGCCGCGGTCGAGGGCCTGCAGGGCCTCGGTGACGAGGCGCTCGGTCAGCGCCTTGACATGGCGGTAGCTGTAGACCCCGTCGGCCAGGGCGGCGGCGCAGGCGGCATCAACGAGGCGGCGCGGATAGCGCCCGGCCAGGGAGACGATGCCCCAGAGCTTGCGCTGGCCGACCCGGCCCTCGATGGCGAACAGCAGCTCGCACAGGCGCATGGCCTCGGCCCCGATGGCGCGCGCCTGGGCCAGGATGCGGCGGGTCTCGCGCGAGGGGTTGAACACGCGCTCCTCGGCGGGCAGGACCACGGTGCCGGGGTGCTCGGCGCGGTCATGGGTGCGCAGCAGCTCCTGGGTCTTGAGGTCGCGGATCTCGATGCGCCGGGCATAGATGCGCACCAGCACCTGGGTGCCGATGCGCGCCGGACGGGCGGCGTAGCTGCAGTGGTCGACGCGCACGCAGCTGTCGTCGGCGACGGTGCGCTCGGCCTCGGTGAAGTACTGCATGCCCAGGACCGGCAGCGGCTGCAGGTGGGCTCTCTCCTCCTCGAACATGGCCTGCACCTGCCGGCGCGCGCTGCCGTGGATGCGCGGCGCCGCCCACTTGGTCTCCCAGTGCTCCAGAAAGGCGTTCTGCTCCTCGATGCTCTCGAAGCGACGGCCCTTGAGGGCGGTGGCCTGGGTGTGGCCGATGGCGTTCTCGACGCTGCCCTTGCGGTTGGGGTCGCGCACCCGCGCCGGGTCGGCGACGACCCCGTAATGCGCCAGCGTGGCGGCGTAGACCTTGTTGAGCTCGGGCTCGTACAGGTCGGGCTTGACGACGCCTTCCTTGAGGTTGTCGAGCACCACGTAGTGGGCCGAGCCGCCGAAGTAGCGCCAGGCCTGCTCGTGCAGCTCGGCCCAGACCTGCTGACTGGACTTCCAGACCACGCGGCGGAAGCTGCGCCGGGAATAGCGCAACGTGGCCACGAACAGGCGCGGGCGGCGGTAGCGGGCGGTGCCGGGCACGCGCGTGAGGGCGCCCTCGCCGTAATCGACCTGCATCTCCTCGCCGGGGGCGAACTCCAGGCGGTCGAACTGCTCGGGCTCGCGGACCTTGAGCCGGGCGACGAAGCGCTTGACCGAGTTGTAGTGGCCGGCGAAGCCGAACTGGTCGACCAGATCCTGGTAGATCGCGGTGGCGTTGCGCTTGAGGCGCAGCTGCGCCTCGACGAACGCCCGGTGCGGCTCGCACAGCGACGTCGTCGTGGCGGTCGGCGCCGGTGGCCGGGGTGGAGCAGTTTGCTCCTGCGAGCCGGTGGCCACCCCGGAGCAGTTTGCCTCGGACTCCTCGGTGAATCGATGCTGCCAGGCCCGGATGGTGTGGCGCGAGATGCCGGTGACGCGCTCGATCTCTCGCTGCGTGGCGCCGGCCTCCAGCAGCGTGCGAATGGTGGTTTGCAGATGCGGCTTCAAGACGTTCACTCCCGTGCCTCTCCCTCGACGTTGAGGGAGTGGAAAGTAACGTCCTGCCAGCTGGCCCCGGCATGGTCGCCGTCGCCGCGATCAGCGGCTCAGATCACCCCGGCCAGGTGGAGCAGTTTGGGTGGCCAGAAGTGGAGCAGTTTGGGTGGCCGCCGGGGCCATGATGCAGGCGAAGCACACTTCACACGGATATGCGACCGAATTGCGCGGGAAGATCTTGACCATCCATTGCGCGAGTACCAAGATCGACTCGCAAGCTCTCGCAGAGTGAGGGTCGACATCGAAGGAGCACGCATGGCGGAGCAACACACTAAGGGCTACGAACCACCACCTAGCGACGATTGGGGGCATATTGCATACAACCGGGCAGGGGGCTACTTGGCGGGGCGTCAGCTCGAACAAGAGGGACTCAGCTGGATTTATTTCGGGGAGTTGGAAGCACAGTGGTCGGCCGTGATGAACTACGTCAGTGAACATGAGCTTGAGCGTCTGTCAATCAGGCGGCGGATTGATGCTCCCGACGGCGGGCCCACTACCTTCGTGGCGTGGCATGAGACAGGCGCAGAGTCAGACCAATGGGCGCATTCGATGTGGGTTCCCATCGCGCTTTTGGACGACATCCTGAACTCTCTGCCGCCCGCGGATTTGTGCGAGGGTACGCGCGTCATCGAGCAAGAACGACTACGACGTGATGGAGAAAGGGATAGCCGTCGAGCGCGAGGTTTTTTAGCGATCTGGGAAGCAGCGCGCGAGGCGGCGCCGGCCATGCGGATGGAAGAATTTGAAGTGTTGGCTGCGATTCAGCAAGCGGCAAGCCGCGGACAGTTGCCGGCGTACATGCATGGCGCGAGTCTGCCGATTCATGCGGTTGTCGGGGCATCCGTGCATCCGAAGCACGAGTGCAGCGCAGAGGACCTGGACAACTGGATGAGAGCCAATCAGGTCCGCTGCGATTTTTCTTTCGTTGCGCGGGCTCAGGAGCTTGCGCGGGCTCAGGCGCTTGCGAGGGCTGTGGCTGCCGGCGAAGGCACGAGCACCCCCCGCAATGGGAATCCTGTTGTGACGGACGCCGCTCGGTGGAAGCAAGCCGACGCTGCTGGCAAGCGCGCCCTGGCGGAGGATGCTGTTCGGCGGTATGGCAGCCAGGCGGGAGCTGCCAGGGCCTGCGGCGTCTCAAGAGCGCGCCTTCAAGCCGTGTTGGACGGTACGCGGGGCGCAAAGTCGGCTTCTGCGCGCGGTGCAGCGGCTGCGCCGGGGTTCCTGGACCAGGTCTGGAATCGCCGTGGCCGCTAGTTCAGAACGTAGCAGCGCGCGAGAGTTCGAAGACTTTGCCAAGGGAGTCATACAACCGAATGCAGCCGTGATTCATCCTCGCAGGGCGGCGTGAACGCGACGCCGCCCTGCTGCAGAATCCATGCCTCGATGCGCTCATGGTGCAAGCGGAGCAGATCCAGCGGGCGGCGCTTGTAGTGCTTTTCAGCCGTGGCGCTGGGTTTGTGTCCTTGAATTTGCGCCACTACGCCGGCCGGGATCTCCAGCCACTCAGTGAGACTAGAAAAGCTGCGGCGCAGGCCATGAAGCGTTAAGCCCTCGATGTCGGCGGCGGTGCAGGCATTGCCATGGGCTTTGCTTGGCGTCGGCAGCACCATGCGTCCGTCCGATTTTTCAGCCTTCATGCTCGACGCGAACACCCATCCCTTTCCGCGCGGCAGCGGGTTCAGCAGATGCCACACGTAGGGGGTGAGGGGAATGACGCGCTCGCCCTCCACCTTGTCTCGGATGGTCAGGGCCTTCCACTTGCGGTTCACGTCCTCCCAGCGCAGGGTTAGCACTTCGCCGGGGCGGGCGCCCGTCAGCAGCATGATTTGCAGCGCTGCGGAGGCTGTCGTGTTCTTGAGGCCTTGCACGGCCGCAAACCATGCTTTCAGTTGCTCGCGGGTCAGCACATCGGATTTGACGGCCGGGCGTCCCAGCGCCTCGCGGGCGCGGCGCGTCTTGGCCGGGTTGGTCGCGGGCACGGTGCCAGCATATTGCGGTTGCTCGCGGCACCAGCCAAAAAACACGGTCAGCAAGCGCCATGCCAGCCGGGCGGATGCCGGGCGGGCCTTGCCCTCGGTCGCCGCCCACTGCTCGACGGTTCCTGCGTCCAGGCTGTGCAAGGGTAGGGGCATCAGCGCGGCGAGTGGGCCGGGCTTGGTCGTCGCCGGCTTCTTGGTGCGGCGTGCATAGTCCTCGCCGCCAGGGCGGGCCTTGTTCAGATGGTCGCGGTAATGCAGGTCACTCCAGTGCGGCCGGCGATCGGCCAGGTACGCGGCCCAGGCATCGGCCACGGTCACGGCGCGGCGGGCTTCGTCCTGCTCGCGCTGGCGCTGTTCCTCGGCTTCCCGCTGCACCTTCGCTGCGTCCTCGGCCTCGCGCTGGGCCTTGGCGCGGGCCTTGGCTTCTTCATCCTCGCGGCGCTGCTCAGTCGGATTGATGCCTTGGTCAATCAGCACCGTCAGGGCGGCGGCACGCTGGCGGGCGCCTTCCCGCTTGCGTACCTCGCCGGTTTCGCGGTCCTGCACTTCGTCGGACTCCAGCGGCCACGCCTCGGGGCTGCCGATGGTCACGCGCACGGTTCGTCCTTTCAGGCGCGATTCGAAGATGTAGGCGCGGGCGCCGGTCGCAGTCACCCGCAAGCCTAGGCCGGGCTGCTTGCCATCCCAGTAGATGGCCTGCTGCTTGCCAGGCGGGCAGGTGAAGGCGGCAACGCGGCCCGCCGTGAAGTTGTCCCGCTGCTGCCGCTTGCCCATGTTCGGCCTCCATGTAGGCACTGTGTAGGTATATTTTAGGCATGTTCGGGAATTGCCGGAAATACGGCGCAGGGGTTGATAATCTGTAAGATGCTGTTTTTACGTCAAATTATCTGCCTGCAGCAACGCCGGGAAACGCTGCGGAATACATAAGCAATAGGATTGTGATTCCTGTTGTCGTGGGTTCGAGTCCCATCAGCCACCCCAACTAGATCAAGCGCTTACGGGTCCTTCGGGGCCCGTTTTGCTTTTCCGGAGTGCCGAAAATTCCCACCGTGGGAATTTCGAGGCCTCACGGGCCCTTACGCAGCACCTCGCGCGCGCGGTCGTAGATGCGTGCCGTCGTGCCGGGGTCGGCGTGCAGATTGGGCAGCGTGCCGGTCTGCTTGCGGTACTGTGTGACGTGGTAGGCGCGCAGGTCGTGGGACACGAAGGGTTCGCTGACCACCTTCGCGCCGATGGCGGTCTTCATCAGACGCGCCCACATGGTCTTGAAGCCGCTTTCGGTGTAGGCGTTGCCCTTGCTGTTCGGGAACACATAGCCGAGCTTGTCGTCGGCTGCGATCGAGCGAAGGCGGGCCATCAGATCATCCAAGGCCGGAGTCGTCTCGATGCGTTCCCACACCACCTTGCCATCATGCTGCTTGGCCCGGCGTAGCTGCACGCCGTCGGCGGATACCTGGGTCCAGAGCATGTTGAGAAACTCGACCCGACGACTGCCGGCAAGGGCGCAGAACTCCGCGAGGCCGGCCAGCACAATGCCGGTGCGCCCACGGGTGCGAGACCACTCTAGGAAGGCCACAAGCTCTGCGGGCTCGATGGCGCGGACGCGAGGCCGCTCCTTGTTCCGCTGGACATCACGGCACGGGTTGGCCTGGATGAGTCCTCGACGCACCGCGAGTGCCATGAGATTCGACATCAGGGAGATTTCGCGATTCGCGCGTACGCCGGCACTGCGCTTGTCCAGGTAGGTGCCGATGTCGCTCGGACGAACCGCGACGGCGGGCGTCTTGCCGAACACGTCGAGCAGCGGCCCGGCGCACTGCGAGTAGTCGGCCTTCGTCGCGTCGGCGTAGTCCAGCCAGCGGCGAGTTTCCTGGAACTCCCGCCACAGATGCGCGATGGTGCCGTGATCCGGCGCCTGGGCGGTGATGTCGAGCACCTCCCGAAGCGCGGCGATCTTGTCCGTGCCGAGGTTCATGGGCTTGCCGCCGAGGGGGTGATAGCGATAGGTCACCTTGCCATCCTTGCGAGGCCGGGCTTCCATGCGGGGGAGCAAACCGTAAGCGGATTGCCGGTCGCGGTGTCTCATCGGGACTCCTTGTCGTGGTGCCTAGCGGACCTTGCTCCAGTCCGGGCCAACGCTCGGATGGGCGGTATGGGAGAGGGGAGCCGCCGCTTCGATCTGCTTGCGCATGACGAGGGGCAGACCATCCGGGCGCCGAGGAACGGCGACCACGTTCGGCAACCGAGCGAGGAAGCGTGCCTGCGCGCTGCGCTGTCGCAACGGACGACACAGGTCGTCGATCTCGTCGTGGGTCAGCCACGGAGGCAGGAAGGGGGGCGGCGTCAGCATTGCCCGCCCTCGAACTCGCCCAGGAGGCTGTACGGCCCGCCGATGTCGGCTATGCCTCCGGCGTAGTGAAGGACCAGGGTGGCAACAACTCGCCCGCCATGAACGGACACCCGCCAGGGCGATTGCACGCAAACACCAGTTCCTTTCTCCGCCAGGCCGACCGATTGGATTCGCACAAAGCGTTGGCCGACGCCTGCGAAAGCCTTAAGCCATGAGGGCAGGTTGAACCATGCGCGAACCGAACGACCGAACGCATCGAGTCCGCCGCCGCCGTGGAGACGGGCTCCTTTGGGCAACTGGTCTTCGGCGTCGAACTTGCTGACGTACTTGACGAGGTATCCGATGGCGTTACGCGCCCATTCGATGCGAGTGAGTCCATGAGGCCACCAGCCTTGCTTGTCGGGTTTGGGAAGGGTCAAGCCACGCGGCAGCCAGAGGAGCACGTGGTAGTGCAGGGCGCCGCGCTTCTGCAGCTCGGCGACCCAGACATAGGGGAGCTTGTGGCCTCTACGCTCCATCCATTGCCGGATGTGCTTGATGAGGTCCGAGATGTGGCGAGCCGCCCACCCATCGACATCGCGATAGGTCAGGGTCAGCATCGCAGGCTTGAAGCGCTTTCCGCGCCCAGCGAACTCGATCATGCGCGCGGACGTGACGACGGATCGCTTCATCCGCCGCATGCGGCCTACCTTCTGATCGATCTCCACCGAGTGCGGGAGGGGCGTGTCACTTGTTCCATAGTTGACAAGCCCAGGGGCCGCCGTCGCGCGCGCGCCTGCCGGCGCGCTGTGCGCCGGCGGCTTCTGGCAATGCTCGTCAGGGGCGTGAGTGATCTTCATGTCCCCTCACTTTAGAGGGGACATGAAAACCCGTCAAGGGAATTTCACTACCTATCCGCCGATGGAGCGCCGCTCCTCGCGGCTGATGTCCAGCTTGTGGGCACCAGAGACGACCTTCCAGAAGTTGGACATGGCCTGGGCCGCCTTCAGACCCACCGACCGATCAGCTTCGGGCCCGAGCTCCGGGAACTCCTCGCGTACGTTGATGCCGAGCAGGCTTTCGTACTTCGCGATGGTCTTCTTGCTGTGGACTAGGTAAAGCACCTTCCAACCCACATGGCGACCGACCACGTACATGCCGATTGCCGCCTCGAGCTCGTCAAGTTGCCCCTTGAACTCCCGCATGGCACGGTCCATCACCTCGAACATGCGAGCAGCATCGGCTGGCGACAAAGGCGGCGCGTGGTTCCGTACTTTCTTCATGTCAACAGAGTACCACGGAGGGGCTCTCATTTCCCCTTGATCCTTCGCCCGAGGTGCGAGACCAAGGCGCACCTATGCGGAATGTGCAACATCTTCCGTCCCCTCGGGCTGTAGGATTGAGCGCAATTCGGACTCGGAGCACTCATTCAAGGCGCGGGGTGGGTGCACTTGCGATGCACCGCACGACGGCCTTCGCGCTATCGAACCTAGAAAGGTGGGGGAAGAAATGACAACGAAGAAGCGTGTTTTTATAAGCTTTGATGTTGACAACGATAAGGGAACGAAAGAGATGCTGGCCGGCCAGGCCAAGCTCGATGACAGTCCATTCGAGTTTAAGGACGCTTCCGTGAAGGCGCCATTGACTGGCGACTGGAAAGACAAAGTTAACCGCCGACTCGACAATATAGATATTATGATTGTCTTGTGCGGGGAAAAAACAGATACAGCCACGGGCGTCGCTGCAGAATTGAAGATGGCAAAGGATAAAAATATTCCGTACTTCCTGCTGTGGGCCTATAAAGATAAAACTTGTGTGAAACCCGTGTCCGCCGATAAAACGGACAAGATTTACAACTGGACTTGGGAAAATATAAAGGCGCTCATCGGCGGTAGTCGATAGGGAAATTCTCAATGAGGGTATTCGTCATACACCGTTCCGCCAGCAGGCGGAACGCCGTTTGCGCGATAAGGAGAGTAGCAAAAGCGACCGGCCTCTCGCTGCGCATGTCGATGCTCGACAGCTCAAAGCCCAACCGTTGGCAACGGGACGCGGCACAGCAGATTGGCGCCAGCGAGGTTGTTATCGTTTATAACGAGATTGACTGTAAAGCTTCGCCCAACGCACTCTGGGAAATTGAGTTGGCTCGCCAACTTCAAAAGCCAATTGTCTCATTTGACCATCCCGTGCCGAGCCAGGAAGCTATTGAAAAGCTTCAGGCGCTTTACGATAACAATGCGGAGTTCGAATCAAATTTTGCGATAAAAATCGGACGTCGCGTGCGGGTGGGGCAGGCAGCAAAAGCGGACTCGGATTCAAAGGAAGTAATTGAGTTATACAAGATAATGGTTGCTTCGTCCGAGCAACTTGTTCAGCGTCGTCAATCGGTCAATGCTTTTTTTATTGCGGCGATTGGCGGTCTTGTGGCGCTTGCCGGTGCGGCTACGAGGTTCGGACAGAGCGTTCCAATTGCGCTGATTTCGGCCGAGGTTTGGCCGCTGACTTTGGCGGCGCTACTTCTCTGTCGCTCCTGGAGTAACTTGATTGAAAACTACGGAAAACTGAATCGCGCTAAATTTAGGGTCATTCTCAAGATGGAGGAGCACCTCGCAGCGAGGGTGTATGCTGCAGAATGGGTTGCGTTAGGTAAAGGGTTGCGTCCGCAGAAATATAAATCGTTTACGGCAACTGAAAAACATCTTCCCTTGAGTTTTTCTCTGCTGATTTTTGCGCTCTTTATTTTCACTCAATATCTATATTTCTTCGGAGGGGCTCCTACGCGACACGCGGCCCCCCTAGCTCAGGCTCCCGTTCTGGTTTCCCATGATCGACTCAAAAAGTCGCCGACGTCTCCGGCATGGGAGACGAGGAAAAGTAGCGAAAAGCCGCCTACTGCTAAGCAGGAGGGCTGATCTTCCCTGAAGACCAGTCCTCCTGCTTGCCAGCGTACATCTCGCGAATTGTCAAGGGTACGCTTCGCCGGGCATGCGCCCGCCCTTGACAAGACATGGTTCGTTGCTCGCCGACCTAAAAGACACTTCTAACCGCAAGCCAGTGAGCAGTCGATCGGGAATGCTTTCTGGGATGGGCCGCATCGGGGATCCCGAAATTCTTCGCTGCATGCTAATGAAGAAATTCCCACGAATAGCTTTCACGCAGCCGGATATGTTGACTCGACGCCCGGGATTGTGATTCCTGTTGTCGTGGGTTCGAGTCCCATCAGCCACCCCAAAGAATGACCAACAATGGCGCGCACTTAGGTGCGCGCTTTTGTTTTCTGGGGAACTGCCAGGGAACTTTCTCTCGACGCACAGCCCAGGTCGGCGTGACCTGCCATAGCGTTCTTCCCGGGCCGAGCCTATCCCGCGAGACAATCTGACCAGCACAACGACTTGACCGTGTGAAAGTCGGCAACGGCCGAGGAGCGGTCGCGTGCCAAACGCAGCCCCGGTTGCGCCACCTACAGGTAATGTCTCCTGGTGTGGTGTGGTGACCCAGGGCGCTGCGCATATGGCTGGCTATCCGTTGGCCTCGACCGGCGGGATTGCGGTCAGTGCGTCGCCAAGTCTGGCAAGCGGAGCGTCTGGAGCAACGGATAGGGGCGATACAGATCATCCCGGAAATACGCGGCAAGATACCTCTCCACGTCCTCAATCGGGTAGTCCAGACCGTTGATGACGTCGAAGGCGGCCATGATGCGCACATGCCGCTCGAAATTGGCAACGTAGTAGCCATTGGGCCGCGTGGCGGTGTCCAGCGCGAAGAGATCGCGCGCGATCAGGCCTGGCAGATCACCGCAGCTGTCAGCGTTGCACGCGTCGAGCGCCTGTTTGAACAAGGTCCGCGCCTGGGCAAAGTCATTGCTGCGCAGGCAATGTTTGGCGCGCGCGTTCAGCAGTTGGGGCCTCCGCCGGGACTTGCAAGGATTCGCCTCGGCTTGCCGCAGCAGATCTTCAACCAGGGCCTGTGCATTCGCACGTTCCGGCTGCAGCTGCCCGTTGAGGTGGATGTCCATATGAATCAGCGCCGCGTCCAGGCGCTGTTCGTCCGTGTCGGCCAGTTCCGTCATGCGCCGGGCAGCGGCAAGGCGAACGTCGGCGGCCTGGTGACGCATGGCGACATTGCGCGCCGCGCCGTGCGACGCGAGAGCTGCCAATGCCGCCTCCGGCGCTTGGGAGCGGAGCATGCGCAGCACGGCTTCGGCTGTCTCGATGTCGTTCACTTCGGCGACCCAGCGGGCACGCCTAGACTCGAGGAGCGCCACACTCCGGCCGGTGTCCGTAGCCCACCAATCCTCCAGCGACTGATTCGGCTTCAGCGACGCGAACCGTTGGGTCAGAACCGCGGGCAAGTCCTGCGCGGAAATGCGTCGCTTTGAAGGCAGGATCGACAGGAACAGATCGCCGCGCTCCCAGGGCGCCAGCTGTTCCTCGAACCACGTATCTTGCCTTGCTGCATCGCGGCTAACGGCTGCGGCCTGGATGGTGAGGTTGTAGATGCGTTTGAAGATGCCGAACAGCTGGAGGATCTTGTTTCGATGCGGGTCAGGGTCGCCAGGATCGATCCTGGGCGTCAACAGGTCGGCGAGCTCACGATGGGCGTACTGCACCGCACGCGCGAGCAGCAGCCGATTGCGCACGGTGCGCAGGCTGGGCTGTGCATAGCGCTCTCGCATCAGATGGCTGAACCGTGCCGTGTCGTCCGCGGTGCCGACGTCGGCCAGCACCGCTTCGATGCGGTCTTCCGCCATGGCAATCTGCAGCCTCAGGTCCCCAGGCGTAAGCCCCCGACGCTCGACAAAAGCGCGCATGGCGGCGAGTGCGGCCTGGTCGTCCGCGTCGACGGGCACGCACAGACAGTTGCGGAACGCGAACTCCGTGCCCTCGGCGAAATATGTCTCGATGATTGAGCTGCGCGGCACGTCGCCATCACGCCACTTGGCCAGCGTTCGCTTCGCCGACTCCGGATCGACCTTGGTTTGTCCATTGTTCCAGCCGATGGCCGCCCGATGGACGGGCTGCCCGAGGAGGTCTTCGAGCCAGTCCAGTATGGCCGCCACCGGCATCCGAAGCCTGGCCGCGCCGTCGTCGGTGTCAATGCGAGGCAGGTACCAGAAGTCGCCTCCCGGCATGCCGGCATCTCCTGATTGGGTCAGCTGCCAGAAGGCCGCGTGTCGCGCCAGTCCGGGCACGTAGACGCAGGCGAGCAGGTACCAGGCCACCTGCCGCGCCTCGGCGCCGAACGTCCAGGTTCCAATTTCCAGCGCCTTGTGGAAGCTGGTGAACTCAAGCAGGTTCCACTTGGCGTCCGCCTTGGCCGCATCGTCGAAGCCGATGGCCGCGAGGATGTCGTCGAGCAACGCGTCCAGGGCCTGTAGGTGTTGATCCACGGGGCGTCGCAGATCGCGTAGCTCCTGCTTCTTGCGCGGGGCTTCGCGGCCCAGGGCCTCGTGCACGGCCAACAGGAGGGTTTCGAAATTCGGAATCGCGGCCATGGTCGTCGAGCAAGTTGGGAGGGAAGCCCAGTGTTGCGCATGTCCATCGCCGCGGCCAGGAAACTTCTCTCCTCCCCCCGTCGACCGCGTGCGCCGCGTCGTCGCCGCGACATCGAGCGCCCGCGCTGGATCTCGGAAGGGGGTGGGCGCCGAGTTTCGTAGGCGGATCGCGCGTTGGAGCCGATAGTCCGTGAAACCCTTTCACGGAGCATGCTATGAGCACCCATTTCACCTGCGCCGCGGCACAGGTCGTCGTTAATTGGCATATTACCGAAGCCTGCAACTTTCGCTGCCGTTACTGCTACGCGCATTGGCAACGGTCGACCAGGCGGGATCTGATTCGTGACCCCGCCGCGTGCCGCGCGCTGCTTCAGCGACTCTTCGAACACTTCGCGGCACGGAGTCCGCAGCGTCGCCCGCGACTGAACTTCGCCGGCGGCGAGCCGTTGCTCTTGTCCGAAGATCTCCTCCGCGCGGCACGCGACGCGCGCCAGATCGGATTCGACATCTCGCTGATCACCAACGGCAGTCGGCTGACCGCGCCGCTGGTAGAAAATCTCGCACCGATAATGTCCGTGCTGGGGGTCAGCCTCGACAGCGCGTGTCCGCAGACCTTGGCCGCGATCGGTCGCCGTGATGCGCGAGGTCGACAGACATTGCCCGCATCCCTGGTTGCTCCGCTGATGCGCGCACGTCAGGGGAACCCGGCCCTGGCCCTCAAGATCAACACCGTTGTATGCGGTGCGAACTGGCAGGAGGACCTGTCCGACGTCATTCAGGAGCTATCGCCGAGCCGCTGGAAGGTGCTGCGCATGCTGCCGGTGATCGACCGGGACCTCGACGTCACAGACGCGCAGTTCCAGGCCTTCGTCGCCCGGCATCGGCGGTTCGCCGCGATCTCGATCGCCGAAAACAACGCCGACATGCAGGGCTCGTACATCATGGTCGACCCGATGGGGCGATTCTTTCAGAATCGCGTCGACGCCTGCGGCTACGACTACAGCGCGCCGATCCTGCAAGTGGGCGTGGCCAACGCGTTCGCGCACTTGGGCTGGTCCGCGCTGAAGTTCGACCGCCGGTACCGCGCTGTGGGCGAAGGAGCCATGAAGTGAGGTACTCGCAATCGAAGGATGTTCATAGCCTGGTTGTGCGTTACCTGCAACTCGGCTGGACGTTCCGGCGTGGCAAGCGGCACGGGCTGCTGTCGCCCCCAGGTTGCGGCCTGTTCGTCCCTATTCCCAGCACGCCCAGCGATAGCCGCGCCGTCAGGAACTTGGCGTGTACGCTACGCCGCGTGGCAGCCAAGGCGGAGAGACCATCTCCGGCGTGACTGGTTGATGATCACCCGTTCGGCGGCGCGGTCTGGATGATTAATCTGACGTTTGGCGTATTGCGAATCCCCGTGGCCCAGCCCGGCCCCAGACGTTGACGCCGGCGGGGCATCGCGTTGCCTTCCGGCTTCAAGGTGCTCCCTCCGCATGGCGATTCGTTGGGCAAGGTCTGAGCAAACACGCCGCGACGTGTTGGTGCCCGAAACGACCCGATCCGCTCGACCGGGGCAGGGAATTTTCTGGGGAACTTCCAGGGAACTTGATGGGCAGGAAGGGGAACAACGCATCGTGTCTCCAGAGGGAAAACGTCCCCTGGAGTCCCCGCAGCTACCCGCCCATTTGGGTTCGAGTCCCATCAGCCACCCCAAGCATGGAACGACGAAGCCCGGCCAAGTGCCGGGCTTCGTCGTTTACGGCCAACCGCTGTGCGAGGTTGCAAGGGCGTCACGATTCCGGCGCCGCGAAGCCGCAGGCCGCACGCAGATCTGCGACCGTGGTCATCAAGGTCATGGCATCCAACGGCGACTCATCCAGGCCGAGGCCAAGGTAAAAATTGCGTGCCTGATCGGACAGGGCATGCACGATCATGCCGCGTATGCCGATGGCATCTGATGCCCGGATCACGCGCCGCCCCGCGTCCTGGAACAGCGCGCGGCCCAGACCCAGTCCGTGGTGTGTCGTGGCGACGGCCAGCCTCCCGAGTACGACGACTGGAATGGGGTCGGGCATATTGCGACGGAAGCGACCCGGAGCCGAGACCACTGCGATCGCGCTCGACGCGAGGGCGTAATAGGCGACCACACGTCTGTCGTCGTGGACCACGAAGGTGCGTGAAGCGCCGCTGGTCTGGTTGGGGCTTGCGCGACGCACGAGCCACTGGTTCAGCGAGGTCACGCCGCAATCGAACCCGGCCAGCACGTGACTGGCACTCAAGGGCTCCGGCGGGTGCATCACCTTTCAGGCGGGTTTCCAGGGAGCCTTCGCGCGCATGGTCTTCCGAAGGCGTTCGTTTGGCTGCGCCGGCTGATCGAGACGCTCGAGGAACTGCGCGTAAGCCTCCGGGCTGACGACTGTCAGCGCTCGGTCGAGCAGAGTTTCTTCGGCCGCGCGCCGGGCAGCCTCGAGGATGAAGTCGGTGCGCGTCTTGCCGGTCGACGCGGCTGCGCGGTCGATGAGGTTGCGCTCGGCTGCCGGAATGCGCAGGTTCAGCGTGTCCCGACGCGGTTTGTCGGTGGTGGCTGCTGTCATGTCGTGCGCTCCGATCCTGTGGAGGAATACATGCGAGAGACTATCAGGTTGTAACGACCCTGTCATTACGGGAGATTGCGACCTTGTAGCCATTGGGTGCCGTCGCACCCAGCATCGGCCCATCAGGGCGCCAGCGAAAACATCCAGTTCGCATCTTCGTCCCGCGCCGTACCCCAACGAATGAAATGTCGAAAGCCCAGTTGCCGCTGGGCTTTCGCGTTTCTGGCGGTCTCAATTCCGCGGCTCGTCCATGGGCGTGGCTTGGTGGTAGCGCAGTCGCCACCGGCCTGCGGCGCGCAGCCAGAGGGAACAGCGGTGCGCATGCCGGGCGATGCCGCCGCCCACCGCGCGTTCTGCTGTCCGATAGGTCAGCAGCGCAGCGTCCTCACCCAGCACAGTGAGCTCGAAGCCATCGGACAGGATCGCGTTGCGACATGGCGGCTCGGAGGCGAGGGCGGCGATGGTTTCGGCGCGCGTGTACCTGGCTCCCGATCGACCTACCTCCTCGAAGTCCGGATGCAGGAGCGCATCGACTCGAGCGTGATCGTGGCGGAAGGACGGATCGTGAAGCGTCGTCTCCAGGGTCAAGAGAAGGTCGCGGAGCATGACGGTGTCGGCTGCGGGGGCGGCGGGCTGGTTCACTGCGTAGCGGTGGTCAGGCCGGCGTCTGAACGTTGTGGGGTTGCGTGACCAGCTCGACACCCAGTGCCCGGCAGACGCGCAGGATGATGTCGAATCGCGGCTTGGCTCCTGGCTTCAGCGCGTTGTAGAGGTTCTCCCGACCGAGTCCGCTGTCGGCAGCCAGCTTCGCCAATGCGCGCGCACGTGCGACATGACCCAGGGCGCGGAGGATCTCGTCGGAGTCCCCGTCGGTGAACACCCGCCGCAGGTACTCCGCGATGGCTTCATCCGAGTCGAGCTCCGCGACGATGTCGAAGGGGATCAAGTTCTTGTTCATGATTCAGATCTCCTTGGACATTCTCACGGCGCGCCGTATATCGGCGCTCTGCGTGGACTGGTCCCCGCCGATCAACAGAAACACCACCATCCTCTCCCGGATCGTGAAGTACAAGCGGTAGCCAGGTCCGGTGTCGACGCGCATTTCGGAGACGTCACCGCGAAGCGGCTTGGCGTCTCCCAGAGGGCCTGCCTGGGTGCGCTCGATGCGACGCCGCATCGCTGTCGCAGCCCGCAGATCCTTGAGGCTCGCGGCCTGAAACGGCGTCACGTCGCGCGTGGCGACCATCAATGCCCGCGAGGCGGCGGTCGCGGTGATGTAGCCGTTCGCCGTGCTGATGGCCTTGCCCTCGCGTCGCGCCCGGGCCATCAGAGTCGCGTAGGTCTGCGACGCATCGAGATCGAAGGGCAGAACGCGGCTCGTGAAGGCTGGTAAGACCTCGCGTTCAAATCGGGCGCGTTGGGCCACAGTTCGGAAAGGACGTTGGTGTCGACGAGGATCATTCGATGCTCAGTGGCACGGCGGGCGTCTTGTCGCGGAGCTGGCTGAACTGCTCGAATTCGGCGTCGGTCAAGCCGCCGGCTTCACGAGCGATCGAGGCAAGCAGCGAGCCGAGTTTGAGTCGACCTTCGGGCCTTGCTGCCTGCTCCAGGATGTCACGAACTTCGGCCTCGGTGCTGCGGCCGTGCTGCGCCGCGCGCACCCGCAGTGCGCGATGGACCTCGTCCGGGAGATTTCGAACCGTCAGAATGGCCATGGCAGCAAACGGTCAGCCCTCGATGCGAACCACGGCACGGCCGCCGACGGCCTGGGCGTAGCGTTGCACGGTGCGTAGCGACGGCGGGCGGCGGCCGCTCTCCAGGCGGGCGACCACGCTTTGGGTCGTGCCCATGCGCTGCGCGACCTCGGCCTGGGACAGTCCGGCGCGAGCGCGGGCAGCGGTCAGCTCGCGCGCGATGGCGAATTCCTCGGCCAGTGCGTCGTACGCTGCCTTGGTTTCCGGGGTGGCCAGCAACTCGGCCTTCATCTGCTTCAAGGACTTCATCGCATGGCCTCCAGGCGTTTGCGCGCGATCTCGATGGCGGCGCGCGGGGTAGTCTGCGTCTTCTTCACGAACACATGCAGCACGGTCAGGGTGCTCGTCCAGTTCCCGTCTTCGTCTCGCCCCGCACCCCAAGCATTGAACGACGAAGCCCGGCCAAGCGCCGGGCTTCGTCGTTTACGGCGGGCCTCTGTGCGGCTTGTAGTCGGACTCGCGCTGCGTACGAATGGCGAGCACGAAGGCGACATCGATTTGCGGCACGAAACGGTAGAGCGCGACATATCCGTGCGCACCATGACCGATGACCAACTCGCGCATGCCAGCCTTGATCTTGCGGCCGATCTCGGGGCTGTTTCGCAGGATCTGGATCGCCTCCAGGATTTCCGCGATGCGGCCGGGGACATCGTCATCAAACTGCGCGAGGTGGTCGAGGAAACGATCGAAATCTTGCAGAACCTCGGGTGCCAACTCGATGCGTGCCATCGGTGTCGTCAGCGCTTGAGTCGACGCGCTGCCGGCTTGCGGGGCGCTTTGCCCCGGGCCCGTGCCGTGACATAGGCGCTGGCTTCGTCCCACCCGATCGACTTTCCGCTCGCGAGCAACGTTGCCCAGCGTTTCTCCGCCACGCTGTGAAACGCCTGGTCGAGTTCGGATTGCGCGATGGTCTGTTCGATGGCGTCGAGGATGAACCCATGGGCCGTCGTGCCTGCACGTTCTGCGGCAGATACGAGGCGTGCCTTGAGTCGTTCGTCGATCCGAATGGTCGTCGTGCTCATGCATCCTCCGGTGGCTGCGCAAAGACGAGGCAACGATAGCACAAAAGTGCTACGTCTGGACCATTGGACACTCCGACCGCGCGGGCCTTGCTTCGCGAACGACGAACCCGTGCCACCCGGCGGATGCTGCCGGACTGAAGCCGGGAAGGCATGAGCCTCGGCGGCTCTCGGGTCATAGGCACGGCTGGCGTCGCGTGTCGGGCTTGCCATGGACGACGAAGCCAGGCCGAGCGCCGGGCTTCGTCGTTGGGTTCCGGCCTGTTTCAGGGAGCAGGCGGCGCGTGATCAGGCCTTCAAGTGCGTGAACCGCGAACGCGACAACAGTTTCCTGAAGTCGCGGTCGAAGCTCACCAGATGTTCGCCCAGCTGTTCCACGGCGGCGGCCAGCCAGGCATCGGGAAGGTCGTTGCCGGATAGTTGCTTGTCCAGGCACAACTGTCGCAGCCTCGCCCATTCCGGGCCGAGGGGTGCCAACTCGACACCGGGGGCTGCCAGCATGGCGTCGACGAAAGCGACCGCATCGGCCGTGGGTGTCGGTTGAAGGAAGATCTTCGTGCTCGTGACCAGGCGCAGCAGGCTGGACAGGACCATCGGCATCAAGGTCAACGTGCCGCCGCTCCGGGCAGTCGCAAGCGCCTGCTCAAGCCACGCGCGTGCCACCCGATGATGCGGATGGTCGCTGCGCGAGGCTGCGACGAGAACGTTGACGTCAGGCGTCATCGCCGAGTGCCGCGAGAAGCGCCTTGTTGCTTGTCGGATCAACGCCTTCGACGAGGCCGCCGCGCCCGCGGAATACCGGCAGCTTCTTCGCTGGGCTGTCGGCGCCAGGGACCTTGGCGCGCAGCCGCAGCTGCAGCCCTTCCTCGATGATGCGGGTCAGGCTGGTGCGCTGTTGAGCCGCCAGCGCCTTCGCATGGGCGAGCAACTGGTCGTTGAGGTCGAGCGTGGTCTTCACGCGTGCATCATACAGAATTCTGTACGACTAAGACCTGAGTCCTGTGGGGAAGCTGATGGGACTTCTCGCTGCAAACCGACTGGCCGCTTGCATTGACCGCGGACAGCCGGGCACGTCGCATGGCTCGAGAATGCGGCGCCCGGCAGTGGGTCAGACGGACTTGCCAAGGAAGGTCGTGAACGTGTACGCGGTTGAGTGCGTGAACCGAGAACGCGACGACAGTTCGCTGAAGTCGCGGCCGAAGCTTTGCGGCTCAGGACCTGCGCTTGTCCGGCGCGCCCTGATTCGAGGGCTGAAGGAGCAGGGCGGCCACCGCCACCACGAGGCTGCCGTTCGCCAGGATCAGCAGCGTGGCCAGGGTGCGCCACGGGTCCCACTGGGCACGCCCCACCCAGGCGGCGACGCCGGTCAGCACGGCAAGCGCCGCAGCCACGGCGCCGCGTCGGCCGATGCCCACGCGGCGTCGCCTCCCGGATTGCGCCGCACGCGCAGCGGCCGGCAAGCTGCCGGCTCGCGGGCCCGGTGATGCCGGGAGCGGCAGGCGTCGCCGCCATTGGATGCGCGCGCTGGCCGACTCGGCCAGGCGGTCTGCCAGGTGCAGCAGGGCCAGGCCGCTGGCGGTGGCGGCGCCCGCCAGCCACTGCCAGCAGGTCCACTCGCCCATCCACGCCAGCACGACATAGCCTGCCCCGGCCAGCGACCAGCACAGCTCCGATGCGAAGCGCCGCAGGGTGCACCTGCACCAGTCGACCCCGGAACCCAGCAGGTGCCACCAGCGCCACCGGCGGATGCGCCATGCCAGGAGCCGGGCTGGCTTATAGGCCGTCAAGTAGAGATAACCGACACCAAGGAGATAGCCGAAGCGGAGCGTCGCGCGGCGGTGGATCCCGAACTTGCTCAAGTACAGCGCGACCACCGTGACCACGGCCAGGTAGACGTAGACAGGAAGATCCTGCGAGCAGCGGCGGCTCCAGGCGGCCGCGCGTCTGCGCCAGCGGACCCAGACCGGCGCGCGCCTGTGCCAGTGGCTCCAGGCGCGCGCGCGCTCGCGCCTGATACGCGTCGATTTGCGGCAAGATCGCTTGAGCGGCATGCAGGGCTCCATCGTGGGTCCGCGGGATGCTTCCCGGACTCGCATGGCCTGGCCGATGCAAAGCGAGAAGATGCTCACGAATCCGCAGCCAAGGAGCCTACGCGAGGCTGGGTTTCCTCACCTCCCATGCCGGGCGTAGGGCCGATCGGCCGAGGGGATTGGCCGAGCGATGGTGCCGAGGCATGGTCTGCGCGCCGGGATGGGGCCGGCGCCCGGCCGGGTCCGCTGTCGGCTGCCGGCTTCGCCAGCCCAGGCCCTTCGTCGGGTCCCAGTCCGCCGACGCGATCCTTGCCAGCATCGAGCGCTTGTGCAACCGTGTTCAGCCTTTGGAGTCCTGACACCATGGACATCGCACCGACGCCATCGACGAGGCCGTGCTCGCCCTTTTGCACCTCACGCCGCACGACGGAAACCGAGCCTGGAAGGGCCATGACCGGGATGCGCTTCGCCGCCTGCATGCGCGAGGATGGATCGGCGATTCGGTCGACAAGGCCCAATCGCTGGTGCTGACGGCTCTCGACGGCAGGAACCTGATCCGGATGGCGAAGGTGAGCGACGGCGCGCGGCGTTCAGAAGTGGTATTGCAGGCCGAGCAGCGCCGTGTCGAGGTTGACCCCGAGGTTGCCGGTCAGGTTCGGGATCACCTGGTATTCGGCCTGCACGCTCAGCGAGCGGTCGATGGCGTAGGACAGGCCGATGCCCAGCAGCGGATCCTCGCCGCTGGCGTTGTAGGCGCCGGTCGGGCTCTCGGTCCAGTAGGCGACGCCCAGGCGGCCGAAGATCTGCCAGCCGTCGCCGAGCGCGTGGCGCCGGATCGCACTGGCACCGATGACCGTCATCTCGTAGCCCATCAGCGACTCGTAGCTGAGGTCGACGCCCCAACGCGGATTCAGGTCGTATCCGACATCCAGCCCGAAATTCGAGGATTTTCCATAACCCTCGGCGTGAGAGCCGGCCAGATTGGCTCCGAAGGTCCAGCCGGGGCTGGCGTAAGCGACCCCGCAGCAGCACGAGGTGGCCATGAACAAGGCGCACAGGAACTTTTTCCGGATCATGATGGAGTTTTGGGCAAAGGGAAAGGCCGACGCGCCGGGATATTCAGGCGAAATGACCGGCGCGATCGGAAGCATCGCGGCGACAAGGGCCGCGCAAGGTACGCGCGGACTGCCGCGCGGAGTCGAGTCGAACGCGACGGATGCTAGCCCTCTTCGCTCCGCGCGCGTCGGCCTTCGGGCAGTTTCGCGGCCGTTCATGCCGAGGACGCCGCCGGTCCCGGCGGCGCAAGGTCGATGCGCGTGAGGCGAATCGTCCCTGCGCACCGCGCGGATTTTGTGGGAGGCCGGATCCTCTTTTCCCGAGTGCTCGATGCTCGTGACGAATACTCAAGCGGAATGATTTTCGGAAACGATTTCCGGGGGGTTTATGTCCGGCTTGTCATGGATTTGCAACTTCCGCAAGCAAATGCCTTGCCGAAGCACCCAGCGATCACAGTCGTACCCCCTTGCCGGCGCCCTCCTGCATGGCGTGCGACCGCTCCTGGCGGGCCTGCGCCAGCAACACGCCCCAGGGCTCGAGATGCGCGGTGCCGTCGACGAGGTCGGCGCCGCAGCGCGGCGCTCGCACCATCGCCTCGAACTCCGCCGGAAGTCTCCAGCGCAGGGGCTGTGCGCTGCAGTTGAATGCGCACAGCAGGCGCTGCGACGAGTCGCGGGCCTCCCGCGTGTAGGCGAGCAACTGGTCGTGCGCGGGCAGCAGCTGCATGGTGCCCGCCTGCAGTGCCGGCTGGTGGCGGCGCCAGGCCAGCAGCCGGCGGTAGAAGTCGAGCAGGCCGCCGGGTGGTTGCTGGGCCACGGCATGCGCGCGGTGCCTGCCATACAGGGGCAGCCACGGCGCGCCCTCCGTGAAGCCGGCGCAGGGCTGCGCGGCGTCCCAGGGCATGGGCGTGCGACAGCCGTCGCGCCCCTTGAAGATCGGCCACATCGCGATGCCGTAGGGGTCGCGAAGCTCGGCTTCGGCAAGCTCCGCTTCCTCGAGGCCGAGCTCGTCGCCCTGGTATACGCAGGGCGTCCCGAGCAGGGTCATCTGCAGCATGGCGGCCTGGCGCAGCAGGCCCGCGTGGGGCTGCTCGCCTCCCCAGCGGCTGGCGAGCCTGGGCACATCGTGGTTGGACAGCGACCAGCAGGCCCAGCCGTCGCCGACGATGCGCAGCAGGCGCTCGAGCATGGCGTGCAGATAGGGCGCATCATGGCGCGGGCCCAGCAGGTCGAAGCTGTAGGCCATGTGCAGCTTGTCGCCGCCCTGGGTGTACTCGACCATGCGGCCCAGCCCGTCGTCGTCGCCGATCTCGCCGACCATCGCGGTGCCCGGGTAGGCATCGAGCAGCGCACGCAGCCGGCGCAGGAACTGCAGGTTCTCGGGGCGGCTCTTGTCGTACACATGGCGCTGCCACGCATAGGGATTGACGGCGGTCACCGCCGGATCGCTCTCGACCGGCCAGCCGCGCGCCGGATTGGGCCGCAGCAGCGGGTCGTGGAAATAGAAATTCGCGGTGTCCAGCCGCAACCCGTCGACGCCCTGGTCGAGCCAGAAGCGCACGTCGTCGAGCACCGCCTGCTGCACCTGGGGGTTGTGGAAGTTCAGGTCGGGCTGGCTGGCCAGGAAGTTGTGCAGGTAGTACCTCTGGCGGCGCGAGTTCCACTCCCACGCGCTGCCGCCGAACACGCTCAACCAGTTGTTCGGAGGCGAGCCGTCCTCCCGCGGATCGGCCCACACGTACCAGTCGGCCTTGGGGTTGCTCGCGTCGCAGCAGCTCTCGCGAAACCACGGATGCCGGTCGGAGGTATGCGACAGGACCTGATCGATCATCACCTTCAGCCCGAGATCGTGGGCGCGCGCGGTCACGCGCCGGAAGTCGTCCAGGGTGCCGAACAGGGGATCGACCTCGCGGTAGTCGCTGACGTCGTAGCCGCAGTCCTTCATCGGGCTGCGGAAGAACGGCGTCAGCCAGATCGCATCCACGCCGAGCTGGGCGATGTAGGGCAGGCGCCGCAACACGCCGGGAAGGTCTCCCACGCCGTCGGCATTGCTGTCCTGGAAGCTGCGAAGGTAGATCTGGTAGATCGAGCCGACGCGCCACCAGGGGTCGCGTGCGGACGATCGGATCGGGGAATGGCTCATGACGGACACCTCGCACCGCCGGGGCGGCGCATCGTTAAGAACGTGAACGTACAAAGAGCCGGTCAATGTACTGGCGCCCGCCGCGGCCGTTTGTCGATGCCTGAAAGACCGCTAAATCTCGATTGCGTGCAGGGGAAATTGGGGCGGCCGACAGGGTGACGGGCCTCGATCCGCGACACTCGAGCAGCCCGAGGCCCGGGCGGCCGCAGGCTCAGTGGGGATCTCCGTCCAGGAGCATGTCGTAGCGGGTCGCGGACTGTGCCGCCGTGAGCGCCTTCTCGACGCTGATGCGCCCGCGCACGGCCCGGCTGATCTGCCGACCGACCTGGTCGCCGATGCCCGGGAAGTGCGGGATCTCCACGAACTGCACGCCCGTGTAGGGACTTTCGGGCAGGGTCGCATCGCGCGGATCGGAGCTTTCGATGGCCTGCAGCTCGAGCTGCGCCCAGGGAGCCGCGGCCTGGAAGCGCGGGTCCGCATAGGTCGAGCGGCGGGTGCCGGAGGGCACCCGCCCCCAGCCGAAGCGCTGCCCCACCAGCTGCACATAGGCCCGGGACGTCGCCCAGGCAATGAAGCTGCGTGCCAGGGCTGCCTGCCTTCGGCCGATGTCGGCCGGAATGGCCAGCGCCCAGGCCCAAAGCCAATGCGAGCCGCGCGCCGTGACCTCGATCGGCGCGGGCGCGAAGCCGACCTCGTGCGCCACCTTGCTGAGCTCGGGGTCGGCGACGAATCCGGCCGCGACCGAGGCGTCCACCCACATCGCGCAGTGGCCCTGCTCGAACAGGCGCAGGTTGCCGTTGTAGTTGCGCGCGGCCGCATCGGGCGGGCCGTCCTTGCGCAGCAGATCGACATACAGTCCCACCGCCTGCCTCCACGGCTTGCTCAGCAATCGCGGTTGCCAGTCCATGTCGAACCACTGGCCGCCGAAGGCATTGACCATCGTGGTCACGAGGGCCATGTTCTCGCCCCAGCCGGGCTTGCCGCGCAGGCAGATTCCGTGCACCCCGTGCGCGGGGTCGTTCAGCGTGGCGGCGAAGTCGGCGACCTGGCTCCAGGTCGGCTGCGCGGGCATGCGCAGACCCGCCCGGCGCAGCAGGTCCTTGCGGTACATCAGGATCGAGCTTTCCCCGTAGAACGGCGCGGCGTAGAGCATGCCGTGGTAGGAGAGTCCTTCGCGGATCGGCGCCAGGAGATCGGCTGCGTCGTAGCTCGCATCGGGCCGGATGGGCCGCAGCCAGCCGCGGCGGGCCCATAGCGGCGCCTCGTACATGCCGATGGTCATGATGTCGAACTGCTCGCCCTGCGTACGGATGTCCGAAGCGACATTGCGGCGCAGCGAGGCTTCGGGCAGCGTGACCCAGCGGACCGCGATGCCGGGATGGGCTTTCTCGAACACCGGCGTGAGTTGCTGCATCTGCAGCATCTGCGCGTTGTCGACGGTGGCGATGACCAGGCTGGCGGGCTGTGCGTGGGCCGAGGCCGCGTACAGGCACAGGCAGGCGCTCGCGATCCACCTTGCTCGCATCGATGCGGACTCCTTCAGGTCCGTGCCGCCGATTCCGGCGCGGCACCCGCTTCGCGCTCGAACTCGTCCAGCGGCACCGGCTTGCCGAACAGGTAGCCCTGGTAGGCGTGGCAGCCGTGCGCGGCGAGGAATTCGCGTTGCTCGCGGGTCTCCACGCCCTCGGCGATGACGTGCAGGCCCAGCCCGAAGCCCATGGCGATGATGGCCTGCGCCACCATCGCGGCACTGGGGCTCGAGGGCAGTTCGTCGACGAAGGACTTGTCGATCTTCAGCTGGTTCAGCGGCAGCCGGGTCAGGTAGGTGAGCGAGGAACTGCCGGTTCCGAAGTCGTCGATCGACAGCAGGATCCCCGCATGGCGCAGCGCCCGCAGCTTCTCCACCGAGTGTTCGAAGTCGTCGATGGCCAGGCTCTCGGTGATTTCCAGCTTCAGGCGCTCCGGACGGGTCCCGAAGCGGGCGACCTCGGCCAGTACCTCGTCGACGAAACCGGGGGCGCGGAACTGGCGCGTGCTGAGGTTGACCGAAAGCGTCAGATCCCGCAAGGCATCGTTCGCGGACCACAGCGCCAGGAGCCGGCAGGCCTGCTCCAGCACCCAGCGCCCGATGGGCTCGATCAGCCCGGCTTCCTCGGCCAGCGGGATGAACTCGCAGGGGCCGACCAGGCCGCGTCGCGGGTGCTGCCAGCGCAGCAGGGCTTCCGCGCCGATCAGGCGGCCGTCGGCGTCCACCTGGGGCTGGTAATGCAGCACGAACTGCTGCTGCTCCACGGCCTCGCGCAACTCGGTCTCCAGGCGTGAGCGCGCCTCGATCTCGGCCTGCATCGCATCGGCGAACATTCGAACGGTGTTGCGACCGCTCTGCTTGCTCTTGTACATGGCCAATTCGGCCTGGCGAAGCAACAGCTCCGCCGATTCGGAGCGTCCCTGGAACATCGATATGCCGATGGATGCCGTGCACACCCGCGATTGGCCGGCCAGGCGAATCGGCTCCTCGATCGCATGCCGGACTTTCTCGGCGATCTCCAGGGCCCGGGCCACCGCGTGGCTGCGTTCCGCGCCGAGGTCTTCGGCGACCACGACGAAGCTGTCGCCGCTGAAGCGGCAGATGGTGTCGCCTTCGCGGGTCGCCAGCTGGATGCGCCGGGCCACCTCGACCAGGAGTTCGTCCCCGGTGCCGTGACCGAGCGCGTCGTTGACGCGCTGGAAGTCGTCGAGGTCGATCATCAACACCGTGCCGATCTGCTGCGCTTCCGCGCTGGTGGCCTGGGCATGGGCGATGCGATCGTCCAGCAGCGTGCGGTTGGGCAGGTTGGTCAGCGGATCGAAGAGCTTGAGATGCTCGGCTTCCTGCCGGGCCTGTCGCTCGGCGGTGATGTCCTGGAACGCCCCGACGAAGTGCAGCAGTCGTTGCTGCGGGTCGGTCACCGCCGTGATTCCCGTGCGGGCGATGAACAGCTCGCCGTTCTTGCGACGGTTGATGAATTCGCCGGACCAGCGCCCGTTGGCCTGGATCTCTGCCCACATACGCTCGTAGAAACGGGGGTCGTGGCGACCCGAGCGCAGCATGGCGGGGGTCTTGCCGATCGCCTCGGCAGCCGAATATCCGCTGATGCGCGTGAAGGCTTCGTTGACCCGTTCGATCACGTTGGAGGCGTCGGTGATGATCATGCCGTCCTGGCTTTCGAAGGCCGCGGCCGCCAGTCGTGTCTCGCGCTCGGCGCGGCGGCGCTCGGTGATGTCGCGTCCGACCCCGAGCAGGCCCACGAGGGCGCCGTCCGTCGAGCGGATCGGAACCTTGATGATCTCCAGGTCGTGGACCCCGGCGCCGGCGCGGCTGAACTGCATTTCGATGCGATGCGCGGTGCCGGTCCGCGCCACTTCCAGATCGACGTCACGCACCGCGGCCGCGATGTCCGGATTGGCATGGACCTCGGCGTCCGTGCGCCCCAGGACCTGTTCGCGCGGCTTTCCGATCACCTCGACGGCCGCGGCATTGCACTCCAGGTAGCGGCCCTGCTCGTCCTTCAGCCACATCGCGTCGGGACTGCTTTCCAGCAGGGTGCGCAGCTGGGCTCGATCCTTGTTCAGTTCCGCCGTCTTGACGCGCACGGCCCTGCGCAGCATGCCGATCCACACGCCGGCCACCGCGAGCACGCCCAGCGCCCCGGCGAGTACGAGCAGGATGATGCGCAGATACGGCGTGAACTGGAGCGGGTGGGAGAACCACTTGCGCTTGAGCGCTTCCCGTTCGGCCGGGGTGATCATCGCCATGCCGCGGCGGACCAGTGCGAACGTGGCGGTGTCGCCGCGATTCACGGCCCAGTGGAAGCGCCCTTGGTACAGCGTGAACGCCTTGGCGAAGCGCAGCTGGTCGCGGTACAGATACAGGTAGTAGTTCGCCGGATCGTCGTCCATGCAGAACATCTTGATGGAGCCTGCCGTTGCCGCGTTCAGGATGGCTTCATAGTCCGGGTAGACCGCCAGTCGCGTCAGCCCCAGGCTTCCCAGCTTGTCGATGCAGGCATCGCCGCGCTCCACACCGATGGTGAAGCCCTGGAGCGAGCGCGGGCCGGTGATTCCATGGATGTTGTGATCCACGTAGATGCCCACGGTCTGCGTGGAGTAGGGCCTGGAGAATTCGTAGAGCTGATCGCGCACGGGGGTGCGGAAGATCATGTCGATCACATCGGCCTTGCCCTCGTGCATCGCGCGCTGCGCCGCCGCCCATTGCATGGGCTCGAGGTCGACCTTCACGCCCGTCTTGGCCTGCCAGAGTCTCCACAGGTCGACGAGGTAACCCTCGGCGCGGCCGTCACTGGCCAGGAACAGGAAGGGCGGATAGTTGTCGTCGGTGACGACGCGCAGGGTGCGCTGCGCCGCCTGCGCGGGCAGCGCGGCCGCCATCGCCAACAGGCCCCCGGCGCACCAGGCCAGAGCGCGTACGAGCCACGCGGGGAGAGGTCGGCGCAATTGGCAAGGCTCCCTTCATCGGATGTTGCGCAGGACCCGGGTCTGCCCTGCCGAACCGGGGCCGATCAGGGAGGCAGGCTTCGCGACCGATCATAGAGTACCCGCGCGTGAAGTGCAGGGAATTTGACGCAGAACATTGCGTTCCAGCGACGATGGAGGCTTGCGCGCAGCTTCATGGTGAATTGCTGCGCAATTCTGGATCGCCGCGTTCCATGCAGAGGCGAACCGCGGCCGACGCTTTCCGCGGGGTGGGGTATCAACTCCCGCCGAGCGCGGCGGCGAACCTCGCGGCAGCGTCGCGACGCAGCGCCAGCGGTGTGCCGGCACGCTGCAGCGTGCGCAGCCCGGCGATGGCCGCCATCGACGCGGCGCAGATCTGCGCCGCATCGTCGCGTTGCGGAGCGCACTGCGCGATGGCCTGCTCGAGCGCCGCGGCCAGGCGCGCGAATGCGCCGCGCACGGCCTCGATGGACGAGGCGTCGCCGGCGTGGAGCTCGCCCAGCGCATTGACCAGCAGGCAGCCGCGGCCGTCGAAGTTGCGCACGGCCGCGTCGGTGAAAAGACGGCGCAGCGCGACATCGAGCGAGGAGCCGGCGAACAGCTTGCCGATCTCGGCGATCTGCTGGTCGACATAGCACTGCACGGCGAGTTCGAGCATGCCGTCGCGGTTGCCGAAGCTGTTGTACAGCGACGAGCGCGCCAGGCCCGTGGCCTGCAGCAGCTCGTCGACGCTGGTGGTGGCCAGGCCGCCGCTCCAGAAGGCCTGCATGGCGGCGTTGACCACGGCGTACTGATCGAAGCTCCTGGGCCTGGGCATGGTGGAAATGCGTGCGCCGCGCCGCCGCGCAGCGGCCGGGGGTTGTGGTGAAAGGCGATGTGCCGCAGAATACTGGAACGTACGATACAAAACAACCGCATCGCGCGCATCGCGATGCCTGCCCTCGAAGGAGAACGACCGTGCAGGATCCCCATCTGGTCTATTTCGCCGATCCGATGTGCTCCTGGTGCTGGGGCTTCTCGCCGGTGATGCAGGCCGTTTCGGAGCGGTTCGGCCCGGCGCTTCCCGTGCGCCTGGTCGTCGGCGGACTGCGCCCGTGGACCACGGAGCCGATGACCGCGCGGGATCGCCAGGACGTGCGCGGCCATTGGGAGCATGTGCACGAGGCCTCGGGCCAGCCCTTCGACTTCGCGTTCTTCGATCGCGGCCGCTTCGTGTACGACACCGAGCCCGCCAGTCGGGCCGTCGTCGTGCTGCGGCGTCGCGGCATGTCCACGGGGCTTGCCGCGCTGCAGCGCATCCAGCGCGCCTTCTACGCGGAAAACCAAGACGTCACCGACGTCGATACGCTGGCGGCGCTCGCCGGCGAATTCGGCGTGGACCCCGCGACCTTTCGCGACGAGTTCGCCGGCGAGGACGCGAAGGACGAGACGCGAGGGGACTTCGCGATCGCGCAGCAGGCCGGCATCCGCGGCTTCCCGACGCTGATCGCGGGCGCCGGCAGTGACGGCAGGTACGCGCTGATCACGCATGGTTTCCAGCCCGCCGCGCGCGTCCTGCCCACGCTCGAGCGCTGGCTCGAAGAGTCCGCTGCGGGTGCCGATGGGGGAGCGGGGCAGTCCTGCGCCTTGCCCTGAGCGCGTTGCGCGGGGGGCATGGGCCCGCCGTCCGAGCCTTGCCATGCGGTAGGCTCTTCGCGTGCCTGGCTCCGCAGGAGCCCGGATCGGGCCATGGCGGAGGCATTTCAGCGCGGGGCCCCGAGGTTTTGCGCCCCCCCGCTTTCCACGGCTGCGCCAACGCACTGCCACGAGGCCCGATCTCCGCGAAAACCATGCGCGTCCGCGGCGCAAAGCTCCGACGATCGGGGGGCCAGGAAGCCAGCAATGAACGATCAGAAATTTCGCAAGGGTGGACGCCGAATTCGCGCGGCGCATGCCTCGTGCACGAGTGCCGCCGTGCGGTGCGTGAGCACGCCATGAGCCGGGTCACGCTCGAGCGCCTGCTGCAGTCCCAGGGCTTCGGCACGCGCAGGAATTGCCAGCAGTTGATTGCCGCGGGCCATGTGCGCGTGGCCGGGGAGGTCGTGCTCGACCCCCGGCTGCAGGTCCACGGCGAGGGCCTGGAATTCACGGTGTTCGACGAGCCGTGGGTCTCCAGCGAGCATGTGTACCTGGCCTTGAACAAGCCGGCCGGCTACGAATGCTCGCGCCGCCCCAGCCACCATCCCGGCGTGCTGAGCCTGCTGCCCGAGCCCTTGCGCGCGCGTGGCGTGCAGCCGGTCGGGCGGCTGGATCACGACACCACCGGCCTGCTGCTGCTGTCCGACGACGGCGCCTTCATCCACGCCCAGTCCTCCCCCCGGCGCAAGGTGCCCAAGCACTACGTCGCGTGCACCCGCGACCCGGTGACCCCCGAACTGGTCGGCGCGTTGCTGGCGGGCGTGCAACTGCACGACGAGCCGGCTCCGCTGGCGGCGCTGCAATGCGAGCCGCTGGGCACGAACCGGGTCGCCATCGCGCTCGAGCAGGGCAAGTACCACCAGGTCAAGCGCATGCTGGCGGCCGCCGGCAACCATTGCGTGGCGCTGCAGCGCGTGGCCATCGGCAGGCTGCGCCTGGACGCCCTCGACCTGCCCGAGGGGGCCTGGTGCCATCTCGGCGAAGCCGAGCGCGAGTTGCTGGCGCCGGGCTGAGTTCCCGACCGGGGATCCGGCCGTCTGACGAGCCCGATCGAAGCGGGCATCGGGCGCTAGCATGTCGGGCGCCGCGCTCGCCGCGTCGAGGCGGGCTCGCACAACGACAACTCTTCCAAGGAAACTCGCATGGATCTGGGCATCGCCGGACGCAGGGCGCTGGTCTGCGCATCGAGCAGGGGACTGGGGCGTGCGTGCGCGGTCGCGCTGGCCGCCGAGGGGGTGCACGTGACCCTGACCGCGCGCGGCGCGCAGGCGCTGGCCGACACGGCCCGGCACATCCGCGAGACCTACCGCGTCGAGGTGGTGGAGGTGGTGGGCGACATCACGACGCCGCAGGGGCGCAGCGAGGCGCTGCAGGCCGCCGGCCCCGTCGACATCCTGGTCAACAACGCCGGCGGCCCGCCGCCGGGGGATTTCCGGGACTGGACCCGCGACGACTGGATGCGCGCGATCGACGCCAACATGCTGACGCCCATCGAGCTGATGAAGGCCACGGTGGACGGCATGATGGGGCGCGGCTTCGGGCGCATCGTCAATATCACTTCGGCGGCCGTGAAGGCGCCGATCGACGTGCTCGGCCTGTCCAACGGCGCGCGCAGCGGCCTCACCGGATTCGTCGCCGGGCTGGCGCGAAAGACCGTGCGCAGCAACGTCACCATCAACAACCTGCTGCCGGGCCCCTTCGCGACCGATCGCCTCACCGCGGTCGCGCGCGGGCAGGCCGCGTCGACCGGCGTGTCGGCCGACGAGATCCTGGCCAGGCGCGCGGCGGAGAACCCGGCCGGGCGCTTCGGGGATCCGGCGGAGTTCGGCGCCGCCTGCGCCTTTCTCTGCGGCGCCGCGGCGGGCTTCATCACCGGCCAGAACATCGTGCTCGACGGCGGAGCCTACCCCGGCACGCTCTGACGGCGGGCGGGCGCCCGCGCCCGGAGCCCGAGCGCACCGCGGCTTCCCCGGCCGGGGCGACGCTGCGTCAGTTCCTGGCGAGCAGCGCCGGGAACCCGGGGTCGGTCACGACCTTGTGAATCAGTTCCTGCACGGCCACCGGCAGCGCGGCCGCCGAGCGGTCGCAGGCGACCGTGGCCAGCAGGCTGGTGTCGAAGGGATAGTGCTCGGCGGCGTCGAGACTCTTGCCGTTGCTCGAATGCAGTCGAAGGGCCAGATCCCAGTAGCCGCTCGTCAGGTGGTGGCTGGAGGAGAAGTCCACCTGCGTGAGCGCACCCGTCAGGGTCACGTCGGGAGTGCCTGTGGCGAGCTTGCCCGAGGCCTTGAGCTCCTGGGCCAGCGCGCTCTGCACGAACGAGGCGAAGCTCATGCCCTGCGGCGGGTCGACCGGGCCGTTGCCGCGACACATGGTTGCGATGTCGGCCGGCTGCGTGAAGCTGCCGACCGCGATGTTGCCGGCCTTCACGGTGGCCAGTGCGGACTGGTTGGCGACGTCCGGCCGGTAGGCCGGCGAGACCGAGGCGCAGGCCCCGAGCAGGGCGGTCGTGGCGAGGGCGGCGGGCAGAAGGAGACGACGGAAGTTCATGGTTCCGGAATTGGGGTTTTCGGGTTGTGAAAATCGCAGAGCCTCGCGCGGGCGAGGCCTTCAGCGCGGGGATGGCACGTCTGCTATTGCCGCGCCATGGCGGCCCTTGCTTCGCCGATGAAATCCATCAGCGAACGCGTGCCGTAACCGGCGAGCACGAATGTCCAGATATATGCCGATATATTCATGTAGGACACCGACTTCACGTCGCCGATCTGTTTCAGGGCCTGATCCAGGTTGGCGCCCCCGCTGAAGGCGCTGGCCAGCAGGGCCTGCCCCTTGATCGCGTTGATCACGCCCGTGGCGAACTCCTGGGTGCTGCCGTACAGAAAATAGATCATGCCGGCCGCGACGATCGAGACCAGCGCGGCCACCGTGGCTCGCAGGGCCCGTTTGTCTTTCGGCGCGAAGATCTCCGACAGGGTCGCCACCACGCCCAGTCCTGCGATGACCCAGCATTCCCACAGCGCCGACGGCGCATCCCAGGCAAAGAAGAACGTCGGTTTGGTGATTCTCGATTCACCAATGAAGATGACGGGCGCGAATATTGCCAGGAACAGTATGGATGCCTCGATGACGCGACGCTTTGCCGGTTTCATTTCTATCCTCCTTCTTCCTAATGTAACGGAATTCCGGAGGACATGGCCAGTTACTCGACGCCCCATCCGGGGTCGCGTGTTGCAAATCGCCAGACATCTTGTTTTCAATAAGCATTCCACGGCGTGGCAAATAGACTTCCTGTCGTTTGGAAGTCTGTTTTCCGAAAATCTCCCGCGGCCCCGCGGATCCTCGACCACGCAGCGCCAAGCACAAAGTGCAATCCATGACGACGAGCAGGTGAATTCATCCCTGCGTAGCATGCGGGTTTTCCCTTAGAGCCCGACCCGAACATGCCTGCCCGCGACTCCGGAATCCAGAACTACGACCATCCTGCCGCGGGCTGGGGCGCGCTCAGGCAGGTGGCTGTGACCTTGCTGAAGGAGCGGGTCGAGCCGGGCAGGCTGCGCATGCTGCTGGCGCAGAACCAGCCGGAGGGCTTCGATTGCCCGGGTTGCGCGTGGCCCGATCGCAACCACGCGTCGACCTTCGAGTTCTGCGAGAACGGGGTGAAGGCGGTGGCCGCCGAGTCCACGTCGCGGCGCGCGGACGCGTCGCTGTTCGCCCGCTATTCGGTGGCGGAACTGCTGCGGCAGTCGGACTTCGAGCTGGAGCAGCACGGGCGCCTGACCGAGCCCATGGTGTACGACGCGGCCAGCGACCATTACCGGCCGATTTCCTGGGGCGACGCCTTCGCGCTGATCGCGCGCGAACTGCAGGCCCTGCCCGATCCCGACCAGGCCGCCTTCTACACCTCGGGGCGCACCAGCAACGAAGCCGCGTACCTGTTCCAGTTGTTCGTGCGGGCCTACGGCACCAACAACTTCCCCGACTGCTCGAACATGTGCCACGAGGCCACCAGCCGCGGCCTGCCCGGCACGGTGGGCGTGGGCAAGGCCACGGTGACGCTGGAGGATTTCGCGCTGGCCGACACCCTGCTGCTGTTCGGCCAGAATCCCGGCACCAACCATCCGCGCATGCTCGGCGAATTGCGGGCCTGCGCGCGTCGCGGCGCGACCATCGTGTCCATCAACCCGCTGCGGGAGCGCGGGCTCGAGCGATTCACCGACCCGCAAAGTCCGCTGGAGATGCTCTCCGGTGCCAGCACCTCGATCAGCTCGGTGTTCGTGCGCCCGCGTGTCGGCGGTGACCTCGCGTTGATCAAGGGCGTGGCCAAGCGCGTGCTGGAACTCGACGACGAGGCGCGGGCGGGCGGCGGCGAGCCGGTGCTGGACCACGAGTTCATCGACCTGCACTGCAGCGGTTTCGACGCCTTCGCCGCCGACCTGCGTCGTCAGTCCTGGCCGCAACTGGTCGAGGAATCGGGGGTGGAACTGCAGCAGATCCACGCGCTGGCGGCGATCTACAGCCGTGGCCAGCGGGTCATCGCGACCTGGGGCATGGGCCTGACGCAGCACAAGCATGCGCTGGCCAACGTGCAGATGCTGTCCAACCTGCTGATGATGCGCGGGCAGATCGGCAAGCCCGGCGCCGGACTGTGTCCGGTGCGCGGGCATTCGAACGTGCAGGGCGACCGCACGATGGGCATCGAGGAGCGCCCCGCCGAGGCCTTCCTCGACCGGCTGCAGCAGGTCTACGGATTCGCCCCGCCGCGCCGCCACGGGCTCGATGTCGTGGCGACCATCGACGCCATGCTGCGCGACCGGGTCAAGGTGTTCTTCGGGCTCGGCGGCAACTTTGTCATGGCGGCTCCCGACACGCCGCGCACGATGGAAGCGATGCGCCGCTGCGAGCTGACCGTGCAGGTATCGACCAAGCTCAACCGCAGCCATCTGGTGCACGGGCGCCGGGCCCTGATCCTGCCGACGCTGGGGCGCACCGAGCGCGACCTGCAGGGCGGCGTCGAGCAGGGGGTCAGTGTCGAGGATTCGATGTGCCAGGTGCACCTGTCCTTCGGTCGCAACCCGCCGGCCTCGCCGCAGTTGCGCTCCGAGGTGGCGATCGTCGCCGGGGTGGCCGAGGCCACGCTGGGCCCGCGCCCGGTCGACTGGGCGTGGCTGGCCGCCGACTATGCGCGAATCCGCGAGGAGATCGCCAAGGTCGTCGACGGCTTCGAGGACTTCAACGAACGCGTCGCCGTGCCCGGCGGCTTCCATCTGCGCATCGCGTCGCGCGAGCGGCGCTGGCTGACCGACAGCGGCAAGGCCCGGTTCGTGGTGCATGCGCTGGACACCGACACACCGGTGCACCGGGCGCGGCGGCGCCACGGCGAGCAGGTGCTGGTGCTGACCACGCTGCGCTCGCACGACCAGTACAACACCACGGTGTACGCGATGAACGACCGCTACCGGGGCGTGTTCGGGCGCCGCGACGTGGTGTTCATCCACCCCGAGGACCGGCGGCGCCTGGGCTTTCCCGAGCGCGCGCGGGTCGACCTGCAGACGCTGTGGGACGACGCCATCGAGCGCCGTGTGCAGGGCCTGACGCTGGTCGACTACGACATCCCGCGCGGCTGCATCGCCGCGTACTACCCCGAGACCAATCCTCTGGTGCCGCTGGAAAGCGCGGCCGACGGCTGCGGCACGCCGGCCTCGAAGTCGATCCCGGTGCGCCTGAGCCCGTCGCCGCAGGGCGCCTGATCGCGCCGATTCAGGCGGCCACCCACAGCTGCGGCCGCACGCGGCGCCGCACCGCCCCCGACGCATCGATGCGCAGCAGGTGCAGCCAGCCGTTGTCGGCCAGATCGCGCAGCTGCGCATGCCGCTCCAGCACGCGCTCGATGGCCTGCTCGGAGGCCTCGATCAGCACCGCCAGGCGCAGCGGCTCGTGCACCCAGCGGGTGCCGTCGTGCAGCGACTGGCGTGCCAGCCCGATGCGCAGGTCGCCGCCGTTGCCCTCGAACACGCCGATGTTGCCGCCGACCACGTTGTGCAGCAGCTTGTTGCCGCTGCCCAGGCGCTCGGGCTCGCAGGTGGATGCGTGGTACTGCCAGTTGATCCAGTGCGCCACCAGCAGCGGCGCGGTCATCAGCGCTTCGAGCAGGCTGCCGTCGGCATCGAGCGAGGCGTCGTAGTCGTGCAGGAAGCAGCGGCCGCCGAGCAGCGCGCCGCGGCTGCGCGCGCGCGGCGCGAGGATCAGCGCTGCGTTGCCCGCGAGTCCCCACTCCGGCCGCGTCTGCGCGCCGTCGTTGGCCCGCCTGCGCAGTCGGCGCAGCAGTTCGGGGCCGGGCAGGCGGGCGTCCAGGCCCAGTCCGGGCGCACGCTCGCGGCGAGCCTGGTCGCAGGCATGTGCAAGGACCTCGCGCAGGCGTTGCCAGCGCGCCAGCGCGTGCGCGGGGAGCAGGTCCAGGTCGAAGCCCTCGACCTCGTCGGTGGTCGTGTTGTGCAAGGCGGCGACGAACACGGTCTGCCGCGGGATCTCGATGCCGCCATCGCGCAGTGCATCGCGCAGCCGCGGCTCGTTGAGCAACTGCGCCAGGGCACGGGCGTTGACCTCGCCGCTGTTGCCGCAGCAGGCCCCGCAATCCAGCGCGGCGGCGTGTGCGTTGTTGCTGCTCTGGCTGGCATGTGCTGCCAGCAGCACCAACGGCGCGAAGTCCCGCTGCAGGCCCATCGCGCGCAGCACGCGCGTTGCCAGCTCGAGCCTGGCGGAGTCGTCCAGGCCGCTCAGCAGCGGCCGGCACAGCGGCCGGTAGCGCGCGGGCAGACCTTGCTGGTCGTCGTTGACGCGCGCTGCCGTGGAGGGCCGCAGCCAGCGCGCCAGCGCGCCGAGGTAGCTGAAGCCGGCGGACTCGACATAGGAGAACGCGGCAGCCGGCCAGCGCCTGGCGCCGTCGGCCGGCCAGGCCATGGCGAAGTGGCGCCGGCGTGCCGCGCCCGCGGCGGCGTCGAGCCGCACCGAGGGCTCGTGCCCGGTCGGCGCGACGATGTGCTCGCGCAACTCCAGCGTGGGAGCCAGCAGCCCCGGCAGCTGCGGGCGCGTGGCCGCGGTGGCCAGCGGCGTGTAGCTGGCCGGCACGCCGAAGAAACCGGCGAAGCCGAAGGTCTGCACGGCCGGCCATACCGACTCCAGCGCCCGGCGCAGCCTTTCGCTGCGCACATCGATGCAGAACACCGCCTGCACCTCGACCGGTGACGGGGTCGGCCGCGCGGCGCCGTCGAGGCGGGCGATCAGTTCGCGCTGGTAGCCCAGGTCGAAGGCGAGTTGCCAGACCTCGTCGGGAAGCAGGGCCTGCTGCGCCTCGCGCAGTGCGTGCGCGCAGCCGGACCACGCCGACTGCATCGCGGCGAAGGCGGGTTGCGCCGCCCGCGGCTCCTTGCACTCCAGCAGCATCGCGCCCCAGGCCAGCCGGATCGCCAGCAGGTCGCGCAACTGCGACCGGCTGCCGCCTTCGAGCCGGGCCTGCTCTTCGACGTACGCGCACCACGAGGCCCAGCCCTGCATGGTCAGCAGCACCGATTCCAGGTAGTCGGCCCAGCAGCTCTCGGGCAGACCCAGCCGCTGCAGCGCCCAGTGCTCGGCCGCCTCGCGGCTGGGCGGCAGGGCCGCCAGGCCGCGGCGCAGCCCGGGCAGGCCCATCAACACGCCGATGCCGTGGTCGTGGTGCATGGCGTCGCGCCAGAAGTCGTACAGCCCGCCGTCGCGCTCGGGCTGCCAGTCCGCCTGCCGGCGGTCGAACCACGCCGCGCAGGTCTGGCTGACCTGGTGGGTGACGGCCTGCCGCCACGACAGCCGGGCCTGGTCGGCGGGCTCGTCGTCCAGCAGCTCGATCAGCAGGGGCAGGCGGCGCGTCGGCACCGGCTCGCGCAGTACCGCGACACAGCGCGCGGCGTTCCAGCCGGCCTCGCGCGCCGCCGGCAACTGTTCGAGCGCGGCGTGCAGGGCGAGCGCGTCGATGCGCCCGCGCTCCCAGGCCTCGCGCATCAGCTCGCGCGACGGGAACACGCGCACGCCCGCCAGCACCGCCATGCGCGCGGCGACCTCGCGCAGCGGGCGCCCGACGCGCTTCCAGTGCGGGTTGACCGCGATGGCGCGGTCCAGCGGCCAGGCCGCGGTGATCGACGCGCACGCCTGCTCGCAGGCCGCGTCGATGCGCGCATGCAATTGCCGCGGCGGCGCGGCGCGGGAAGGCGCGGTGTCGCGGTCGGCGGCCGCCGGGTCGAGGACGGGGCTGCGCGCGCTCATCACTTCGCCTGCCACGCGATGCCGACGCGCGCGCCGGCCGCGTCGCGTCTGCGCGGCGCCGGGACCCAGCGGGTCGGCCACAGCCGCAGCGCCATCCGTGTGTAGGCCTCGTCGACGTAGAAGCCGGCGTAGTTCCAGCGGCGCCACGCCGACAGGACCCGCGGCCGCAACTGCAACAGTGCCAGGCTCGCGTACGACAGGGCCATCGCGGCCAGGGCGACGATGCCGGCCGGCTGCCACGGCGCGTCGTGCGGACTCAGCCGTAGCCGGTGCGCGAGCAGCGCCGCCACGCCGAGCGCAGTCAGCAGCGCCAGCCCCGCCGCCGCGCGCCACGCCGTCTGGGCGCCGTCGCCGCGGCGCCGGCGCGGCAGCCACAGCAGCGGCGCCCAGGCCAGCGCGAGCACGGCGGTCCACCACCACGGCCAGGCGTGGGCCCCGAGGGCCCCGCACAGCAGGCTCAGCACGCCGGCGGCCAGCCATGGCGCGGCGAGCACGCTGGCGGCCGAGTTCGGCAAGGCCTCGCGCATCGCGCGCAGTCTCGAGTCGCGGACCACGCCGGAGGCCGACAGGAAGGCGTGCGCCTTGTACAGCGAGTGCCCCAGCAGGTGCAGCGCGGCCAGCTCGTACAGGCCGAGCCCGCACTCGAGCACCATGAAGCCCATCTGCGCGACGGTGGACCAGGCCAGGCGTACCTTGATGCTGACGCGCGTCAGGCTGACCAGTCCCGCCAGCGCGGCGGTGCTCAGCCCGCATGCGACGAGCAGCCAGCGCGCCGGCGCCGAGGCCTCGAGCAGCGGCGCGAAGCGGATCAGCACGTAGCCGCCCAGGTTGACCACCCCGGCGTGCAGCAGCGCCGACACCGGAGTCGGTGCCTCCATGACCTGGATCAGCCAGCCGTGCACCGGCAGCAGCGCGGTGCGCAGCACGACCGCCAGCACCAGCAGCACGGCGCACCACTGCAGCGCCGCGGGCGCCGGGCCGTGGCCGAGGCGGTGCGCCAGCGCCTGCAGCGAGCCGCTGCCCACGTCGCGCCAGGCGACCGCGGCGGCGGCGATCAGCAGCAGGTCGGACACGCGGTCGGCGATGCGCTTCTTGTGCGCGGCCAGCAGCGCGAAGGGACGATCGGGATAGAAGCACAGCAGCCGGTGCAGCGCCGCGCCGATGGCCATCCACGCGGCGATCAGCACCAGCCAGTGGTCGGCCAGCAGCAGCAGTTGCACGCCGGCCAGCACCGCGGCCAGGCAGGCCACGTAGCGCTGCTGGGCACGCTCGCCTTGCAGGTAGCGCGAGGAGAAGGCGCCGATCACGGTGCCGAGGAACTGCACCAGCAGCGCGACCCAGGCGCCCAGTCGCTGCAGCGCCAGGCCCGGGGCCAGCGACCATGTCGCCGCGTCGCGCGCGCCGGGCGCGCGCATCAGCCAGACCGGCGGCAGCAGGGCGCACAGCAGCGCGAGCCCGCAGAACACGAGCAGGCGGCGCCATGCGGCGGCCTGCGTGGTGCGAGGCAGACTGACGGCCGCCGCGCAAGCCGACATGAGCACGAACGGGGCCAGCGCGGCGATGTGGATGAGAGGGGAAAACGCGAAGGCGGAGGTCTCGAAGGTCATGGACCGATATGCTGCCTCGCTGCATGCATTCTGTAAAATTCATTGATACGAACAAAACGTTCTTGTAAAGAGAATGATGCAGCTCGACCGCCTCAACTTCCATCATCTGCTGTACTTCTGGCGGGTCGCCAGCATCGGCCACCTCACCCGCGCCGCCGAGGAGCTGCACGTCGCGCAGTCCGCGTTGTCGACGCAGATCCGCCAGCTCGAGGACCGGCTGGGCGAGCCGCTGTTCGAACGCGACGGTCGTCGGCTGCTGCTGACCGAGACCGGCCGCATGGTGCTGTCCTACGCGGAGAACATCTTCGGGCTGGGTCAGGAGATGCTGGGGCGGCTGGCCGGGCGCAGCGAGGGCATGCTGCGGGTGCGCGTGGGCAGCGTGGCCACGCTGTCGCGCAACTACCAGGAGAACTGGATCCGGCCGCTGCTCGGCGACCCGACGGTGGCGCTGACCCTGGAGTCGGGAAGGCTCGACGAACTGCTCGAACGCCTGCTGCAGCATCACCTGGACGTGGTGCTGTCCAACGAGGCGGTACCCGCCGACGCGGATCGACCCTTCCATTGCCGCTTCCTCGACAGTCAGGCGATCTCGGTCGTCGGCCCGGCCGATGCGTGGAAGCGCCGGCGCCTGCGCGTGCCCGAGGACCTGCACGGCAGGGACCTGGCGGCGCCCGGTCCGCGGCATGCGCTGCGCTCGCAGTTCGACGCGCTGTGCATCGCCGCCGACGTGAAGCCGCGCTTTCGCGCCGAGGTCGACGACATGGCGATGCTGCGCCTGATCGCGCGCGACAGCGGCTGGCTGACCGTGCTGCCCGAGATCGTGGTGCAGGACGAACTGCGTACCGGAAGCCTGGTGCGCGTGGGGCGATCCGAGGCCCTGCAGGAGCACTTCTACGCCATCACGACCACGCACCGGCACCGCCTGGAGCGCCTGGAGCGCCTGCTCGAGGGGTCACGGCGGGCGCTGCGGCCGGCGCGGGCGCAGGCTCCCGCGGCGGCACGCCGGCGTAGCTGAACTTTCGCGGCGGCAGCGGGTCCAACGGGGACGACTCCACCGTCTTCTTCCCGCGGCCGCTTCGGGCACTCGCGGGCTCACCTTCCCTTTGCCTGAAACGAGGTCTGGCATGTCCGCACCGCGCCTTGCTTCCCTGGCTTCGTGCCTCGTCGTCGCCGGTCTCGGCCTGGTCGGCCACGCACGCGCCGCTTCGCCGCTGGACTCCGCACTGGAGCCCCACACCACGCGCACCATCCACGTGCGCGATGCGGGGCCGTCCAGCTGGCAGTTCGCGATCCATCCGATCACGCAGCGTGAACTGCTGCACTTCACCGCGGAGGATTCGACGCCGATTCCCACCGACACGTTCATGCCGGTCGAAGCGGATTTCCGCTACGGCTTCTCCTTCGATCCCGGCGCGGACTTCGACATCGTCTATGCGGTCAGCGCGGTCCACCGTGACGGTCCGGCCGCAACACGGGGCAACCCCAAGTGCGTGTTCCTGTTCAGCGGGCTCCAGCCGGCCGTTCCGCAGAACCAGGTGGTCAATCTGGCGGGCGCGGCGTGCAGCCTGGAGCGCGACGCCTCGGGCCGCCTGCTGCTGGTGCTCGCCCACGACTGAAGGGGCTTGCGCGAGCCCCCGCTTGTCGAGGGCGTGCCGCCCAGGCTGCTAGTGCGTCGTCGCGGACTGCGCGTCGTGCACCTTGGCGATCAGGTAGTCCACGGCCTGCAGGATGCGCGCGTCGGTCGGGGTCTGCGGAAGGTCGCCGGAGACCTCGTAGGTGCCCTGCACGGCGATCGTGGGAACGCCGTCGATTCCGTAGTCCTTCATCATCCGGGTGGCGCGCCGGGCCCGCATCGCGACCCCGAAGGAGTTGAAGGTCGCGAGGAAGGTCTGCCGCGCGACGCCGTGCGCGGCCAGCCAGGTGGCCATCTGGTCGGGCGTGTCGAGCACGATGTGCTGCTCGTGGATGGCCTGGAAGATGGCCCCTTGCAGGCTGGCGTCCTTGCCCAGCGCGCGCAGCGTGTAGTAGAGCTTTTGCTGCGGGACGAACTGCGGCGTGAAGGCGATCGGCACGCGTTGCAGCACGACGTAGGAAGGAAGCCTGCGGGCCCACGCGTCGAGCTCGGGTTCGAGCGCGTTGCAGTGCGGGCAGTTGTACCAGAAGAACTCGGTCACCACGACCTTGCCCGGATGCCCCACCGGCTGCCGGGCCGACAGCACGCTGTAGCCGGTTCCGGGCTGGAAGGGGGCCGCGGCCTGTGCCGTCGCGACGCCGAGCACGATGGCGCCAAGGGTTGCGAGGAGGGCGAGTCGGCGCTTCATCGGAGATCCTTTGTGTTCGATTGCGAAGGCGCATGGGCGCACGCCCATGCCAGCGCATACCTTAGCCGCGCGCGCGGCCAGGGCCTTTGACCTGGAACACGCCCATGCAAGCGGCCGCGCGTGCATGGTGGGTTCGGGGTCTGGCCGCGGCCCGGGTTATGGCCTAATATATGGACACCTGTTCATATATATGTCATTTCCCCGGCTGCCCCCCGAATCCCTGCTGCCCCAGCTCGCGGACCTCTTTCGCCTGCTGGGAGACGCCACCCGACTGCGCATCGTGCTCGCATGCCTGGACGGGCCGGTGGCCGTCGGAGGCATCGCCGCCGCGCTGGCCCTGCCCGCCACGCTGGTCAGCCACCATCTGCGGCTGTTGCGCGCGGCCCGGCTGGTGAAGTCCGAGCGCCAGGGGCGGCATGTGCTCTATTCAGCCGCCGACCAGCACGTCGCGCACATGCTGCAGGACATGATCGAACACATCGCCGAGCCCGATCAGGAGGAGACCGCGTGATGGCCCACGACCACGACCACGACCACGGCGCGCACCACCACGGGCACCACGACGGGCACCACGACGGGCACCACCACGGGCACGGCCACGCCGGACACCACCACCACGGCGATCCCGAGCGGCAGGCGACGGCCTTTCGCATCGCCATCGCGCTCAACACGCTGCTGGTGGTCGCGCAGTTCGGCTTCGGCTTCGTCGCCAACTCCACCGCGCTGATGGCCGACGCCGGGCACAACCTGTCGGACGTGCTCGGGCTGGTGCTGGCGCTGACGGCGGCGGCGCTCGGCCGGCGCGCGCCCAGCGGGCGCTATACCTACGGCCTGCGCAGCACGTCGATCCTGGCCGCGCTGGCCAACGCCGCGCTGCTGCTGCTGGCGTCGGGCGCCATCGCGTGGGAGGCCGTGCAGCGCCTGCTGTCGCCGCCGCCGGTGGCGGGCCTGACGGTCACGCTGGTGGCGACCGCGGCGCTCGTGGTCAACGGCTTCTCGGCCTGGTTGCTGATGCGCGGGCAGAGATCGGATCTCAACGTGCGCGCGGCCTACCTGCACATGGCTTCCGATGCCGGGATCTCGCTCGGCGTGGTGGTTTCCGGGCTGCTCATCCTGGCCACCGGCTGGTACTGGCTGGACCCGCTGGTCAGCCTGGGCATCGTGGTGCTGATCGTCCACGGTACCTGGGGTCTGTTGCGCGAGTCGGTGGACCTGATCCTGTCGGCGGTTCCGGCGGGCGTCGATGCGCGGGCGGTGTCGGACTACCTGCGCAGCCAGCCCGGCGTGACCGACGTGCACGACCTGCACATCTGGGGCATGAGCACCACCGAAAACGCGTTGACGGCGCATCTGGTGGTGCCCGCCGGCTATCCCGGCGACCGCGTGCTCGACGGCATCCGCGAGGCGCTGCGCAGCCGCTTCGGCATCGCCCACAGCACGTTGCAGGTCGAGCAGGGGACGACCCGCCACACCTGCTCGCTGCAGGCGGTGCGCGGCGGCGCGCACTGAGGGCGGGCGTGATGTCGGGTGATCGTCCATGGGCGCGCCCCGGGGTGCCGGCCGCCCTGGGGGCCGCGCTGCTGTTCGGCGCCGGCACGCCGCTGGCCAAGCGACTGCTGCTCGGGGTGGACCCCTGGATGCTCGCCGGACTGCTGTACCTCGGATCCGGAATCGGGCTGGGCGCGTGGCGCCTGGCGCGGCGCGCCGCGCCGGTGCGGCTCGCGCGGGCCGAGGCGCTGTGGTTCGCCGCGGCGGTGGGTTTCGGCGGCGTGCTCGGGCCGGTGCTGCTGATGCTGGGTCTGCGCGGCATGGCCGCGGCGGGCGCCGCCTTGCTGCTGAACGCGGAAAGCGTGTTCACCGCGTTGCTGGCGTGGTTCGTGTTCCGCGAGAATTTCGATCGCCGCATCGCGCTGGGCATGCTGGCCATCGTCGCCGGGGCCGTGCTGCTGGGAGGCGCCGGCGCGGGGACGGACTGGTCGCCGCGCGACCTCGGGCCGGCGGCCCTGGTGCTCGGCGCCTGTCTGGCCTGGGGCATCGACAACAACCTGACGCGCAAGGTCTCGCTGGCCGACGCGAGCTGGGTGGCGTCGGTCAAGGGCCTGGTCGCCGGCGGCGTCAACCTGGCGCTCGCGCTGGCCTTCGGTGCCGGCCTGCCGCGGCCCGCGCTGGTCGGCGCGGCGATGCTGGTCGGGTTGCTGGCGTACGGGGTCAGCCTGTCGTTGTTCGTGGTCGCGCTGCGTCAGCTCGGCTCCGCGCGCACCGGGGCCTACTTCTCGACCGCGCCGTTCTTCGGCGCCTTGCTCGCGGTGCTGATGGGCGACGCGCTGACCCCGCCGCTGCTCGGCGCCGCTGCCTTGATGGGAGTCGGGGTGTGGCTGCACCTGACGGAGCGGCACGAGCATCCGCATGTGCACGAGCCGCTGGAGCATGAGCACGAGCATGTGCACGACGAACACCACCAGCATGCGCACGATTTTCCGGTCGCCGCCGGCGCGCGCCACGCGCATCGGCACCGCCACGAGGCGATGAGCCACAGCCATGTGCATGTGCCGGACATGCACCATCGTCACGAACACGCAACGGACGCAAGCGCCGACGCGAGGGTCGACGGCCCCGACGCAGGATCCTGAAACATGGGCCGCGGCGTCGGGCGTCTAGGATGGAGCCCGCGGCGCCGGCGTGCGCCGCGTTGCATCGATCAGCGGGAGAACGGATGACGCAGGAGTCGGCGGAGAAGGCGGGAGCGCGTGGGCGCGTGTTGGTGTTCGGCGTGGCGGCCGCGCTGTGCGTGGTGCTCGCCGGCGCGGCGGGCTGGTTGCTCGGGCACGGAGCATCCCCGGCCCGCAAGGCTCCGGATGTCCTGTTCGATGCGCCGCGCTTCGACGGGTTGATCAACCAGAACGGGGTCAAGGTGTCGTCGGAGCAGTTGCTGGGCAAGGTGCAGGTGGTGACCTTCCTGTTTCCCTACTGCAATACCTTCTGTCCGGTCGTCGCCGCGCATCTGATCGGTTTCGAGAACACGCTGGCAGCCTCCGGACTGGCCGACCGTGTCGGGGTGGTGGCCTTCGACGTCGACCCCGGCGGGACCGGTCCGAAGCAGATGCGCGGCTTCCTGCGGGAGTACGGCTGGAATCCCGCCGACCCGCATTGGCAGTACCTCACCGGAACACCGGCGCAGATCCGGCGCGTGGTCACCGGCGGCTACCACGTGGACTACCAGAAGGTGATGGATACGGGGTCCGGGGACGCGCAGCCCTCGCCGGCGCTCGCGGTGGCGGGCAGCGACCCGCAGCCGATCGTCGCCAACCCGCTGGCCGACAAGGCCCACGTCGACTACGACATCACCCACGAGGACGTGATGATGGTGGTCGATCCCCAGGGGCGGGTGCGCCGCATCTACAACCAGGCCGACGCGGTGGGCACGAGCGAGTTGCTGCGCGAGGTGCACCGGGTGCTCGGCGCGCAGGGCTGAGTCGCCGACGGCTTGCCGGGTGCGGGGCGCCGCGGCGCCGGATGTCCCGAAAGACATCGATTCCTGATTTTCGGCAAAGGGTGGGGTGCGGATGCGAATATCCGCAGGTTCCGGATCGCCATTTGTCGAGGTTTCGATGTCTCCTGCACTTCATGCGCTGAATATCCCCATGCTGGAAGTGGGGGCGCAAAGCGTGGCTCGCGCGTTGCAGGCCGCGCGCATTCCCGCGCAGGCGGCCGCCGCCGCGCATCCCGAACTGCGCGCCGTGCTGCAGGCGGCGCGCGCCGCGGCGCGTGAGCTGGGTGCCGCAGCGTGCCCGGAACTGGCCCGCCACGCCTGCCTGGTCCGCTTCGATGCGCAGGCGTGGCCGTCGCAGGATTTCCATCGCTGCGTGCTGAGCTGCGTGGCCGCGAACTGGGTGGGCGCCGGGCAGCCGATGGGTTGGCAGGAGCATGGTCCGGGGGTATTCCGGGTGCTCGAATCCGCCGGCGCCGTGTCGGGGTCGCGTGGCGACGCGCCGGTGGGCGGCGCCTTCCAGACCCTGGACGCGGCGATGCGCCCGTCCTTCCAGCCGGAGATGCTGTCCTACACGGTCTGCGCCAATCGGGCGCGCGCCGGTGCCGGCTTGCTCGATGTGGGCGAACTGTTCGAGTCCCTGCCTCCCGCGCTGCGCGAAGTCGCGATGCAGCAGCGCTTCTGCCATGCGGCGGACCCCTCGCTGGGAACGGATTGCAGCGGCGTCAGCGAGCCGCGCAGCCTGTTCTGGAAGAGCCCCCAGGGCATGATGGGTGCGCTGGACCTCGCGCTGACGCGCCCGGCACGCGCCGGCGATGCGGCGGCCTTACGCGTGCTGTGCGAGATCGGCGAACTGGCGCGCGCGCATGCCACGTGGATCGAGCTGCGCCCGGGCGAGGTGCTGCTGCTGCGCAACCATGCGCTGCTGCACGCCTGGCGCGCTGCGCAGGGCCACTGGCGGGTGCTGCGCACGGCGTGGCGCCAATCGCTGCTCGCGTTGGGCAATTTCGCGGGGACCGGGCAGCCGGGGGTGTTCAGCGCCCAGCGCGCCCTGCGCGCCTGCAGCGCGCGCTGATGAGCGGCGCGCGGTACGACGCTCGCGCCGGCTCAGTGCGCCGTCGCGGCGGGCGGCGCGGCCGCGGCGCTGGCGGCCGACGCTCCGGGCGGAATGATCATGACCTGGAAGTACAACTCCGCAGCCGGCGCCGCCGGGTTGGCGTCGATGGCGCGCGCCACCCCGCCGATGCGCCGGTATCCCAGGCGCTCGCATTCGGCGACCTGCGCCGCCAGCGCCGACGGGCTGGTCGCGCGCAGGCTGACGTAGGCCTGTCGTTGCGGCGAACTCGAACAGCCGGTCGGCGTCGCGGGGGTGCTTTCCGGGAGCGCATGCGCCGGCGCCGGTGCCGCGACGGCCGGAGCCGCGAGCCCCAGCCCCAGCGTCAGCCCCAGCGCTAGACGCCGACGGTCGCCGCGGCGCGCGATTCGCGTGACTGCCATTGCGCCAGCACCGCCATCAGGTCGGCGAAGCGTTCGCCCTGCACGATCACGTGCGCGCGCAGCGCCAGTGCGGCCGCGTCGCCGTCGCCGGCGATGATCGCGTCGACCGCGCTCTGATGCTCGGAATACGAAGCCGCCAGGCGGCCCTTCACGCGCAGCTGCAGGCGTCGGTAGGGGCGCAGCCGGCGGTTCAGCGCCAGGGCCTGCTCGCGCAGGAAATCGCTGTGGCTGCCGGCGTAGATCAGGTGGTGCAGGCGTTCATTGAGGTGGTAGTAGCGGTCGGCGTCGCCCGCGGCGCGCGCGGTCTCGCAGGCGCGGTGCGCGGCCAGCAGTTCGGTGCGCTCGACATCCGACATGCGACGCGCCGCGTGGCGCCCGCACATGGCTTCGAACTCGGCCATCACCTCGAACATCTCCACCAGGCGTTGCGCGCCGAGTTCGGCCACCGCGGCGCCGCGCCGATGGCGCATGTCGACCATGCCGGTCGCCGCCAGTTGCAGCAGGGCCTCCCGCACCGGGGTGCGCGATACGTTGTACTGGCGTGCCAGCTCGATTTCATCGAGCGGGGCTCCGGGGGGCAGGGCGCCGGTGGCGATCGATTCCTCGATGCTCTCGCGCAGCTGATCGGCCAGGGAAGTGGTCTTGTCCATGGCCCCATCGTAGGGCGTGACGGGCTTGCTTGCATCTGTTTACCGGCTTTTGTACAGGAAAACCCTGTATCGGACATACAGGTCGCTGAATGAAAAATACAGGAACCGAGATCGTGTATTTTTTGGAGACGCCGCCCCGATGCCCCCCGAAATCCCTGCGAATCCCGACCCGAGCGCCGCGCGCTGGGGTCGGCGCGGCGCCGAGAAGGCCGCGCGCCTGGCCGAGGTGGCCGGCCTCGCCGACGGCTGCGTGCTGCCGACGCACAGCATCGACGAGGCGCTGGCCCGCCTGCTGCGGCCCGGCGATCGCGTGGCGCTGGAAGGCAACAACCAGAAGCAGGCGGATTTCCTGTCGCGCAGCCTGGCGCGCCTCGACCCGCGCAAGGTGCACGACCTGCATCTGCTGATTTCCAGCATCAGCCGTCCCGAGCACCTCGACCTGTTCGAACAGGGAATCGCGCGCCGGCTCGATTTCTCCTATGCGGGTCCGCAGAGCCTGCGCGTGGCGCAGCTGATCGAGGACGGCAGGCTGGAGGTGGGGGCCATCCACACCTATGTCGAGCTGTACGCGCGCATGCTCATCGACCTGCAGCCCAACGTGGCGCTGGTGTGCGCGGAAAAGGCCGACCGCAGCGGCAACCTGTATACCGGCCCGAACACCGAGGACACGCCGACCATCGTCGAGGCCACGGCGTTCCGCCAGGGCATCGTGGTGGCGCAGGTCAACGAGATCTGCGACGAGCTGCCGCGGGTCGACATTCCCGGCTCGTGGGTGGACTTCGTGGTCGTCGCCGACCGGCCGTTCGCCATCGAGCCGCTGTTCACGCGCGATCCCCGGCACATCACCGACCTGCAGGTGCTGATGGGCATGATGGCCATCCGGGGCATCTACGAGCGCTACGAAGTGAGCTCGCTGAACCACGGCATCGGCTTCGACACCGCGGCCATCGAGCTGCTGCTTCCCACCTATGGCGAATCCCTCGGGCTCAAGGGGCGCATCTGCCGCAACTGGGCGCTCAATCCGCATCCGACGCTGATTCCGGCCATCGAGAGCGGCTGGGTGCAAAGCGTGCACTGCTTCGGAAGCGAAGTCGGCATGGAGCACTACATCGCCGCGCGACCGGACATCTTTTTCGTCGGGCGCGACGGCAGCCTGCGCTCGAACCGCGTGCTGTGCCAGCTCGCCGGGCAGTACGGGGTCGACATGTTCATCGGCTCGACGCTGCAGATGGACGGCGACGCGAACTCCTCCACCGTCACGCTGGGGCGCCTGACCGGTTTCGGCGGCGCGCCGAACATGGGGCACGACCCGCGCGGGCGACGTCACGCCACGCCCGCCTGGCTTTCGCTGATCACCGCCGACAGCCCGGTGGTGCGCGGACGCAAGCTGGTGGTGCAACTGGTCGAGACCTACCAGCAGGGCGGGGTGCCGGCGCTGGTCGAATCGCTGGACGCGGTGAGCGTGGGCGCCAGGAGCGGCATGCCCATCGCGCCGGTGATGATCTACGGCGACGACGTCACGCACGTGGTCACCGAGGAGGGCATCGCCTACCTGTACAAGGCGCAGGGCGAGCAGGAGCGCCGCGACACCCTGGCCGCGGTGGCCGGCGTGACCCCGATCGGCCAGCGTGTGGACGCGCAGCGCGTGCAGCGACTGCGCGAGCGCGGCCTGGTCGCCTTCGCGTCGGACCTGGGGGTCAGCCCTTTGCAGGCCAAGCGTTCGATGCTGGCGGCGCGCAGCATCGAGGACCTGGTGGCGTGGTCGGGAGGCCTGTACCGTCCCCCGGCGCGTTTCCTGAGCTGGTGACAGGCATGAGCCCATCGACCTCGGCGCGCGCCCTGCGCCCGTCACCGACGCCGCGCGAAGACCCCGCAGCGGGCTACGAGCAGGCGCAATGGCTGGCCGACGCGGCGGTGCGCGCCTTGCGCGACGAGGCGCGGCTGAGCCCGAAGCCGGCGCTGGTGGATGCGCGCGGCAGCGGCGCGCATCGCGACCTCGACCTGGCGCGCATGCTGCGTTCGGCCTGCGCGCTGCGCCGGCCCTTCGCCGAGATGGCGCTGGCGGCGCAGCAGGCGCGCCCGGACGCCCGGCTGCGCGAGCAGCTCGCGCGCATCGGGCGCGTTGCCGAGCAGCGCATGCTGCTGGCCACGCAAGGCAGCAACGCGCACCGCGGCGCCATCTGGGCCCTCGGCCTGCTGCTCGGTGCGCGCGCGCTGCCGCGGTTTGGCGCCAGCGCTGCCGAGGTCTGCGCCGACGCGGCGCGCATTGCGCGCCACCCCGACCGCGGCCACTGCGACGCCGGCGCCAGTCACGGTGCGCGCGCCGCGCGCGTGTACGGCGCGGCCGGCGCGCGCGGCCAGGCCTGCGCCGGCTTTCCGCAGGTGCTGCACTGCGGGCTGCCCATGCTGCGGCGTCGCCGCGCCGCCGGCGCCCGCGCCGAGCAGGCCCGCCTGGACGCGCTGCTGGCGATCATGGCCGAACTCGACGACACCTGCCTGCTGCATCGCGGCGGCCAGCCGGCGCTGCGCGCCGCGCAGACCGGCGCCAGGCGCGTGCTGGAACTCGGCGGCGCCGCGACCCGCGCCGGCCATGCCGCGCTGCTCGAACTCGACGCCGAATTGCTGGCGCGCAACGCCTCGCCCGGCGGCAGTGCCGACCTGCTGTCGGCCAGCCTGTTCCTGGACGCCGTCACCGACGACTGAAGAGCCCCCACCCGAGACCATGGAAACTCTCGCATTCGATTTCCGGGCCGCCACGCCGATCGCGCAGCGCGCGCATGTCGGCGTGGTCGGCTCCGGCGACCTGGAAGTCCTCATCGAACCCAGCCCGGATGCCGTCGCGCGCGTGCAGGTGTGCACCAGCGTCGAGGGCTATGGCGAGATCTGGCGTCGCGTGCTGCAGCGTTTCTTCGAGCGACACGAGGTCGCCGCGGCGTTGCGCATCAACGATTTCGGCGCGACCCCGGGCGTGGTCGCATTGCGCCTGGAGCAGGCCCTGGAGGCGAGCCGCCGATGAACGCGAACCCATCCGGCGTGGCCGGCGGCGAGGTGCTGGCCCGCGACAGTTTCATCGAGATGAGCGCGCGCGAACGTGCGCGCAGCCTGCTCGACCCCGACGGCCAGCGCGAGTTGCTGGGCCCCTTCGACGCGCTGTATTCGCCGTGGCTGCCGCGCCAGGGCATCGTGCCGCAGGCCGACGACGGCGTGGTGGTGCTGCGCGGCCACCTGGGCGGGCGCGCCGCGGTCGTGCTGGCGCTCGAGGGGCGCTTCCAGGGGGGCAGCATCGGCGAGGTCTGCGGCGCGAAGATCGCCGGCAGCCTGGAGCTGGCGCTGCGCGATTGCGAGGCCGGCAAGCCGGTGCTGCCGGTGCTGCTGCTGGAGACCGGCGGGGTGCGCCTGCAGGAGGCCAACCTCGGGCTGGCGGTGATCGCCGAGATCCAGTCCGCGGTGGTCGCGCTGCGGCATCACGTCCCGGTGACGGCGGTGGTGGCGGGCATGGTGGGCTGCTTCGGCGGCATGTCGCTGGTGGCCGGGCTGTGTTCGCACATCATCATGACCCGCCAGGCGCGGCTGGGCATGAACGGCCCGGAAGTGATCGAGCAGGAAGCCGGCATCGAGGAACTCGACGCAGGTGACCGCCGGCTGGTGTGGGGCCTGATCGGCGGCGAGCAGCGCGTGGCCTGCGGGCTGGCCGATGCGCTGGTCGACGACGACGCCGCGCAGGTGCGCGCGCGCCTGCTCGAGTTTGCGCACGCACCGGCGAGGCCGCCGCGCAGCAGCCGGGTGCGGGACTGGCGCGCGCGCATCGAGCAGGTGGCGGACAGGCCGCAACTCGGCGCGGACGAGTTGCGCGCCTTGTGGGGCCCCCATGCGGGCGGGAGGGACGGACGATGAACACGCGCGGACGCATCTGGTTCGATCAACTGGCCGCCGGCGGGGCGCCGGTCGCCGGGCTGCCGCCTTCGGTGCTGGCCGCCGACACCGTGCTGGGCGAGCGCCCCGCGCGCGTGCTGGCCGTGGTTCCCGACCCTGCCAATCCCTACGCACGAGCGCGCGGCGGAGAAGTGGGCCTGCGCGAGGCCTGGGGGCTGGCCGCGGCGGTCGACGAGGCCTGCCGGGCCGACCGCGACGGCGCGCGCAGGGTGCTGCTGGCGGTGGTCGACGTGCGCGGCCAGGCCTACGGGCGGCGCGAGGAAATGCTCGGCATCCACCTGGCCTGCGCGGCGGCGGTGGACGCCTACGCGAGCGCGCGCCAGGCCGGGCATCCGGTGCTGGCCTTGCTGGTCGGCGGGGCGATGTCGGGAGCCTTCCTCGCCCACGGTTACCAGGCGCACCGGCTGCTGGCGCTGGATGATGCGGGCGTGGTGGTGCACGCGATGGGCCGCGAGGCGGCTGCGCGCGTGACCCGGCGCAGCGTGGCCGAGCTCGACGAGTTCGCGGCCGGGCAGGCGCCGATGTCCTATCGCATCGCCGATTACGCCGGACTGGGACTGCTGCATGCGCTGATCGGCGGGGTCGATGCCGACGCCCCGACCCCGCAGCAGGTGCAGCAAGTACGCGCTGCGCTGCTCGAGGCGCTGCAGGGGATCGGCCCCGCCGAGCGCGACTTGTCGGTGCGCTGGACCTCGGCGGCGGCGCGCTCGGCGCGCGCGGCGTCGGTCGAAGTACGCGAGCGCCTTGCCGCGCAATGGGCGCCCGCGCCGCGATGAATCCATCGCCCAGGCCGGCCGTGGCGGATGCGACGCAGCTGTGCGCCGCGGCATGCCCGCGGGTGCACGATCTGCTGTTGCCGCGCGACGCGCGGGCCTTGCACTGGCAGGATGCGCGGCCCGACTGGGCGCCTGCCGCGCTGCATGCCGCGCCCTGGGTCGTCGTGCGACGCGAGGTGTCGCGCGACGGCCGGCTGGCGGTCGGGGTGCGTGGAGATACGCGCGCCCGGCGAGCGGCCGCCTGGCTCGCCGCCGAGGAGGTGCGGCGCGTGCTGCGGCCGTCGGAACTGCGTCGCCTGGCTCGGGGCCTGGTCGCGTCGCGCGCCGCGCTGGCGGCCTTCGTCGCCTTGCGCCAACTCGAGCTGGCGTGGGGCGCCGGCGCCGGGCCCGCGGACTGGGGGCCCGGCGGCAGCGCGGGCTTCGAACTGGCCAGCGGCTGCGACACGGTGGGCCCGCACAGCGACCTCGACGTGGTCGTGCGCTGCGCGCAGGCGCCTTCGCTGCAGCAGGCGCGCGCGTGGTCTGGCGCGCTGCCGGCGCAGCCGGCGGCGCGCATCGACGTGCTGCTGGAATGGCCGCAGGGCGGCGCCGCGCTGGCCGACTATGCCGGCGGCGGCGAGTACCTGCTGCGCGGCGAGCGCGGTGTGGTGCTGCGCCGCCATGCCGGGCATGCCATGGAGGCCGCCTGATGCTGCGACTGGCCTTTCTGTTCCCGGGGCAGGGCGCGCAGGATGCGGGCTACCTGCGGCGTCTGCCCGAGCATGCCGCCGTGCGCGAGACCCTGCACGAGGCCGCCGAGGTGCTGGGACAGGACCCCTGCGGTTTCGACCAGGCGCCCGCGCTGCGCTCGACGGTCGCGGTGCAGCTCGGCTTGCTGATCGCCGGCGTGGCCCAGGCACGGGCGCTGCGTGCCGAGGGGGTGCTCCCGGATGTGGTGGCGGGACTGTCGGTGGGAGCCTTCGGCGCGGCCGTGGCCTGCGGCAGCCTCGACTTCGCGGACGCGCTGCGGTTGGTGCGCCTGCGCGCGCAGTCCATGGAGCGGGCCTTCGAGCAGGGCTACGGCATGCTCGCCGTATCGGGGCTGCGCCAGCCGACGCTGGAGCAGATCCTGCAGGGCGTGAACGCCTCGCGCGCCGGCGCGGCCGCGCAAGCCTGGCTGGCGAACCTGAACTCGGCCTCGCAATTCGTCGTCGCCGGCTGCGACGAGGTCCTGGAGGCGGTGCGCGCGGCCGCGCGCAGCGCCGGGGCGCGCCAGGTCGAGCGCCTGGACGTCGCGGTGCCCTCGCATTGCCCGCTGCTCGCCCCGGTGCGCGAGGAACTCGCACGCGCGCTGGGCGCGCTGCGCCTGCGCGACGCCGCGCTGCCCTACATCGCCAACACCACGGCGCGCGCGCTGCGCGCCGCCGGGGACATCGCGCGCGACCTCGCCGATGGGGTGATGCGTCCGGTGCTGTGGCACGACACCAACCGGCTGCTGCTCGAGCTGGGCGTGCGCTGCGTGGTCGAGATGCCGCCCGGGCAGACCCTCGGCAATTTCACGCGCAACCTCGACGGCCAGGTCGATTCGCTGGCCAGCGACGGTACGAGTCTGCACTCGCTGGTGCTTCGCATCCGGCGGGTCCGAGAGCAGGGGGAGCTTGCGCACGGCGCGTGAGCCGACCCTGCACGAGGCGGCGCGAGCCGCCCCCCAAGCGCAACCGGCGACGGGCGCGCATTCACACAACCGGGACGAACCCGGATCGAGGAGGCAAACCCATGAATCAAACCACCTTCGACGCCCGGCCCTCGCCGCGGCGCACACCACTCAACGGGGAGCAGATCCGCGGCTTCTGGGCCGCCTGGTTCGGCTGGACCCTGGACGGCATGGACTCGATCATCTACGCGCTGGTGCTGGTGCCGGCGCTGACCGAGCTGCTGCCCAAGTCGGGCATCACGGTGACGCCCGCGCACATCGGGCTGGCCGGCTCCATCCTGTTCGCGCTGTTCCTCGTCGGCTGGGGCCTGTCGTTCATCTGGGGCCCGATCGCCGACCGCTTCGGGCGCACCCGCGTGCTGGCCGCGACCATCTTCGGCTACGCGCTGTTCACCGGGCTGGCCGCGATGTCGCAGAACGTCTGGGAGCTGGGGCTGTTCCGCCTGCTCGCCGGCATCGGCATCGGCGGCGAGTGGGCGCTGGCGGGCACCTACGTGGCCGAGTCGTGGCCCGAGGACCGGCGCAAGATGGGCGCCGGCTACCTGCAGACCGGCTACTACGCGGGCTTTTTCATCGCCGCGGCGCTGAACTTCACGGTCGGCGCGCACTACGGCTGGCGCGCGATGTTCCTGTGCGGCCTGGTGCCGGTGGTCGTGTCCATCTACACCATCCTGAAGGTGCGCGAGCCCGAGAAGTGGTCGCACGCCGGCAAGCCGGTGCAGCGCAGCCCGCTGTCGGAGATCTTCCACCCCCAATACCGCCGGCGCACGCTGGTCAACTCGGTGCTGCTGACGGTGGCCATCATCGGGCTGTGGGCGGGGGCGGTGTACGAGCCGGCGGCGATCATCCAGCTGGCGCTCAAGGAGGGCATGAGCCATATCCAGGCCGTGCACATGGCGTCGATCGGCACCGGCATCCTGTCCATCGGCACCATCCTGGGCTGCCTCGCGCTGCCGATGCTGGCCGAGCGCTTCGGCCGCAAGAGCACGCTGTCGCTGTATTTCCTCGGCATGGCCGTGTGCATCGTGGTGAGCTTCGGCTGGGCCTTCTACCTGCCCGGCGGGCTGAAGGTGTTCATCGCCACGCTGTTCTTCCTGGGCTTCTTCGGGGGTAATTTCGCGATGTTCAGCCTGTGGCTGCCGGAGCAGTACGAGACCCGGGTGCGCGCGACCGCGTTCGCCTTCAACACCTCGATCGGGCGCTTCCTGGGGGCGGCGGTGAACTTCGTGCTGGCCGCGGCGGTCAGCAGCATGGGCACGCTGGGCACTCCGGTGGCGTGGACCGCGCTGGCCTTCGTGGCCGGGCTGCTGGTCATCCCCTTCGCGCTGGAGACGCGCGGCGAGACGCTGCCGAACTGAGGCGTCGCGCCACGAGCCGGCCGCGCGGTGCGCGGCCGGCCCTTCAAGGACTCCAGCCGAGCAGCTCGAGCAGGCGCGTCCACACCCATTGCGCCTCGTGGACCTCGACGCCGCTGTCGTCGCCGAACAGGCCGCGCCGCATGCGCTCCAGCACATCCTGCCGGGTGATGCCGAGGTCGGCGCGGATCTCGCCGGCGCGTTGCGCCAGCAGCTGGGCCAGGTCCTCGCAGAACTCGTGACGCTCGGCGATCTGCGCGTGCGAGGCCCGCGGCTTGACGCGGCCCGGCTCCATGTACAGCGCGACGAAGGACTGCGGCACCGGGACGCCCGACTCGTCGCTCATGCGCGCCTCGCCTCCACCAGCTGTTCCTGCACCGCGCGCCGCAATCCCAGCGGGTCGGCCACCAGATGGAACGGATCCTTCGTGCCGCCGGTGCCGACGATCCACACCGAACCGAAATCGAACACGCGTCCGAGGACTCCCTGCTCGACGATCAGGCTTTCCACGCGATCCAGCAGGATTTCCAGCGAAGTGCGCCGGATCAGTCCCAGTTTCATGATCACGCGGCGGTCGGTGACCGCGAATTCGGCCCCGGCGTAGCGCATCCAGGCACGCGCCGCGTAGAGCAGCGCGATCAGCCCCAGCAGCGCGCCCAGCCCGGGCGCCGCGCCACCCAGCAAGGGCAGCGCGGCCGCCGCCAGCAGCATCAGCGCCGGCCACGCGAACACGGTGCGACTGAGGCGGGCACGATACACCACGCGTTCGTGGCTCAGCAGGTGGCGGTCGATGAAACTCACGTCAGGCGCGCAGGGCTCGGAATCCCTCCACTGTAGCCGGGCGCGTCGCGGGCCCGGTGCTATGGTGGCGGGTGCGACACGCCTGGGAGATCAATCCGTGGAGTCACGACGACAGCTTCGCATCGGCCTGGCGCTGGGCAGCGGCTCGGCGCGCGGCTGGGCGCACGTGGGGGTGATCCGCGCGCTGCTTCGCGCCGGCATCGAGCCCGATCTGGTGTGCGGCACCTCGATCGGCGCGCTCGTCGGCGCCGCCTACGCCGCCGGCGAGATCGACCGCTTCGAGCCGTGGGTGGCCTCGCTGACGCGCCAGCAGGTGATGAGCCTGCTCGACCTGCGCCTGTCGGCCGGCGGCATGATCGAGGGACGCAAGCTGGTCGAGTATTTCCGCTCGCGCTTCGACGACCCCGGCATCGACAAGCTGCCTCGCCCCTTCGCCTGCGTCGCCACCGAGCTCGACAGCGGCCGCGAGGTGTGGTTGCGCGACGGCCCGGTGATCGACGCGGTGCGCGCTTCGATCTCGCTGCCCGGACTGCTCACGCCGATGCAGCGCGACGGACGCCTGCTGGTGGATGGCGGGCTGGTCAATCCGGTGCCGGTGTCGCTGTGCCGCGCGATGGGGGCCGACGTGGTGATCGCGGTGGACCTGAACTGGGACCTCGTGGGACGGCGTACGCGCGCCGCGCCGTCGCTGTACGCGGAGCCGCGCGACGCGCCGACGGTGCCGGCGCGCACGCGCAGCCTGGAAGGATTGTGGAGTCGCCTGTGGCCGAGCAGCGAAGCGCCGTCGGCGCTGCCGATGCCATCGATGCTGGGAGTGCTGACGGCCAGTCTGAACATCATGCAGCTGCGCATCACCAACAGCCGGTTGGCCGGCGAGCCGGCGGACATCGTGGTGCGGCCGCGCGTGGCAGGCATCGGACCGATGGACTACCACCGCGGCGAACTCGCCATCGGCGAAGGCGTGCGCGCCGCCGAGCACGTGCTGCCGCATCTGCGCGAACTGCTGGGCTGAGCGCGCCCGCGCCGGGGGTGCGCGAGGGCCGATACACTGCATGCATGCGCATCCTGCTCGCCAACGACGACGGTTATCTCGCCCCGGGCCTGCACGCCCTGTATGCCGGCCTGCGGCGACTCGGGGACGTCACCGTCGTCGCGCCGGAGCAGAACGCCAGCGCGGCGTCGAACGCGCTGACCCTGAACCGGCCGCTGTCGGTGTTCCAGGCCGACAACGGGTTCCTCTACATCAACGGCACGCCCTCCGACTGCGTGCACATCGCGCTGACCGGGCTGCTCGACTTCCGGCCGGACCTGGTGGTCAGCGGGGTCAACAACGGCGCCAACCTGGGCGACGACACGATCTATTCCGGCACCGTCGCGGCGGCCACCGAGGGCTTCCTGTTCGGCCTGCCGGCGCTGGCCGTGTCGCTGGTGCACAAGGGCTGGGCGCATCTGGATACCGCGGTCGACGTCGCGGTGCAGGTGGCGCAGCGCATGATGGCCGAGCCGGTCGACGGCGCCGTGCTGTACAACCTGAACGTGCCGAACCTGCCGCGCGAGTCCTTGCGCGGCGTGCAGGTCGCGCGTCTGGGCAAGCGCCACCCCAGCCAGCCGGTGGTGATGCAGCGCAACCCGCGCAACGAACCGGTGTACTGGATCGGCTCCGCCGGCGACGCGCTGGACGACCAGCCGGGCACCGATTTCCACGCCATCGCGCAGGGTTGCGCCTCGTTGACGCCGTTGCAACTGGACCTCACCCACCACCGCATGCTCGACGACTGCGGCAGGCGTTTCGCGGGCGTCGGCGTGGTCGCGGGCTGAGCCGTGTCATGAATTCCACGCCGCCGCGGCGCCCCGGGTTTCCCGCGCGACTTCCCACGGCCCCAGGCGTGGCGCAGGCACCGGCACCGCGCCGCGCGGCTGCCGCGGCGCCGGTGCCCAGCGGCGCCGGCATGGATTCCCAGGCGGTGCGTTCCGGCATGGTCGAGCGCCTGCGCGCGCAGGGGGGCATGGAGCCGGCGGTGCTCGAGGCGATGCTGCGCGTGCCGCGCCACCTGTTCCTGGAGCCCGGCCTGGCGGCCCAGGCCTACCTGGACAACGCGCTGCCGATCGGGCACGGACAGACCATTTCCAAGCCCTCGGTGGTGGCCCGCGCCGCGTCCGTGCTGCTGCAGGCGCTGGGAGGGCGGCCGTCGAAGATCCTGGAGATCGGCACCGGCTGCGGTTACCAGGCGGCGGTGCTGGCCGGCGTGGCGGGCGAGGTCTACAGCATCGAGCGCATCCGCGCGCTGCACGAATTGGCGCGACGCAATCTGCGTGCGTTGCGCCTTGCCAATCTGCGTCTGCTGTTCGGCGACGGCATGGCCGGCGCCGGGATCGGAGCGCCGTTCGATGCCGTGATCAGCGCCGCCGCCGCCGAGCACGCCCCTGCGGCCTGGCTCGAGCAGTTGCGCCCGGGCGGGGTGCTGGTGGCGCCGCTCGGACAGCCGCAGCGACTCACGGCGATGCGCAAGCTCGCGGCCGGCCGCTTCGAGACCTGGAGCGTCGAGGATGCGCGCTTTGTCCCCCTAAAATCAGGCATCCTTTGAAGTCCTCGCCCGCGAGACATCGAATCCGTGCCGTCCACCATGCGTTTGCTGCCCGCTGCGATCCTTCTCTGCGCAACCCTGGCCGGCTGTTCCTCCGTGCCGCTCGGCCCGGCGCCGGTGGTCAGCAAGAACGCGACTCCGGTCGTGGCCGTGGGACAGCCCGGGGTCAGCGCGCCGGCATCGGCGCCGGCATCCGCGGCGGCGCCGGCCGCCGTCCCTCCCGGCTACTACCGCGTGCAGCCCGGCGACACGCTGCGCTCCATCGCAGCTTCGGTGGGCCAGTCGTGGCAGACCCTGGCGGCGTGGAACCAGCTCCCCAACCCGAACCTGATCGAGGTCGGGCAGTTGCTGCGCATCGTGCCCCCGGCCGGCAGCGTGGCGTCGGCCCCGCCGGGCGCTCCGATGCCGTCGCAGTCGGCCGCGGCACCGCATGCGGTGGCCTCGCAGCCGCGGGTGCCCGCGAGCGCATCGCGGCGCCAGGCCGCCAGCATGCCGGCTCCCGCGCCCGCGCCCGCGCCGCCGCCGCCGCCGCCGCCGCCCAGCGGGCCGGTGGTCGGCGCGCCGAAGGCGCACTCCATGGTCGGCGGACTCGAGTGGTCGTGGCCTGCGCAGGGCAGGATGGTGCAGGGATTCAACGGCACCACCAGCAAGGGCATCGACATCGCCGGGCGCGCCGGGGAGCCGGTGCGCGCGGCGGCGGCGGGCAAGGTGGTGTATGCCGGCAATGAATTGCGCGGCTTCGGCAACCTGATCATCGTCAAGCACGACTCCGAGTACATTTCGGTGTACGCGCACAACCAGTCGATGCTGGTGAAGGACGGCCAGGAGGTCCGGCGCGGACAGATCATCGCGCTGATGGGATCCACCGACGCGTCGCGCGTCGAGCTGCACTTCGAGATCCGTCTGCGCGGCAAGCCGGTCGATCCGCTGCAGGTGCTTCCTGCGCACTGAACAGGTGTGAACGTAGCCGCCATGCCCGCCCGATCGCATCCGCCCAGGCGCCCCGCTGCAAGCGGACGGTCGCGGCGCGAGCCGGCGCCCGAGGCCACGCCTGCCGACGAGTCCGCCGCCGACCGCGCGACCCCGGCGGAGCCGGGCGAGGCGGCGGGCGCGGAGTCTGCCGCGGCCGACTTCGGCTCCGAGTCCGATTCCGCCAGCCAGAGCGTCCTGCAGGCCTACCTGAATCGCATCCGCGGCAAGCCGCTGCTCAGCGCGAGCCAGGAATTCGAGACCGCGGTGCGTGCGCGCCAGGGTGACTTCGAGGCCCGCCAGGCGATGGTCGAGCACAACCTGCGGCTGGTGGTGTCGATCGCCAAGGGCTACGGCGGGCGCGGCGTGGCGCTGGCCGACCTGATCGAGGAAGGCAACCTGGGCCTGATGCACGCGATCGAGAAGTTCGAGCCCGAGCGGGGCTTTCGCTTCTCCACCTACGCCAGCTGGTGGATCCGCCAGAACGTCGAGCGCGCCATCATGCAGCAGGCACGCACCATCCGTCTGCCGGTGCACGTGATCCGCGAGCTCAACCAGGTGCTGCGCGCACGCCGCCATCTGGAGGATTCGAGCCCCGACGGCAACGCCTCGGTGGAGGACATCGCCAGCCTGACCGGGCGCAGCGCCGACGAAGTCGCGGACCTGCTGATCCTGGGGGAGTTGCCCGTATCGCTGGATCTGATACGGGAGAACTCGGGCGGCGAGAGTTTCGTCGAGCAGTTTCCCGACCAGCAGGCTCCGGCGCCGGAGGACACCGCGCAGGCGCATGAACTCGAGGGCCTGCTCGACGGCTGGCTGGCCACGCTGGCCGAGCGCGAGCGCGAGGTCATCGAAGCCCGTTTCGGGCTGCACGGCCGCGAGCAGGAGACCCTGGAGACGCTGGCGCGACGCCTGGAGCTCACGCGCGAGCGGGTGCGCCAGATCCAGCAGGAGGCGCTGGGCAAGCTCAAGCGACGGCTGGCCGGCGGCGGCGTCGACAAATCCTCGGTCCTGTAGGAGCCCGGCACGATGGCCGCACCGATCGTCGTGTTCGACATCGAGACCATTCCCGACGCGCATGCGGTGCGCGCCGCGGGGCTGGCCGACTCCGGCCTGGACGACGCGGCGGCCATCGCGCAGGCGCGGCAGCGCCGGCTGGAGGCCACCGGCAGCGACTTCCTGCCGATCGTGTGCCAGCGTGTGCTCGTCGTGTCCTGCATCTTCCGCGAATCCAGCAAGGGACTGAAGGTGCACTCCTACGTCGACCGCGGCGGCCAGGAAAGTGCCGTGGTGCAGGGATTCTTCCGCCTCGTCGACCGCTACGAACCGCAACTGGTGTCGTGGAACGGCGGCGGCTTCGACCTGCCGGTGCTGCACTACCGCGCGATGGTGCACGGGGTGCAGGCCTCGAAGTACTGGGACATGGGCGAGGACGATCGCGAGTACAAGTGGAACAACTACATCTCGCGCTACCACAGCCGGCATCTCGACCTGATGGACCTGCTGGCGCTGTACCAGCCGCGAGCGAACGCCGGCATGGACACGCTGGCGCAGCTGTGCGGCCTGCCGGGCAAGCTCGGCATGGACGGCTCGCAGGTGTTCGACGCCTGGCAGCGCGGCGAACTGGAGTCGATCCGTCGCTATTGCGAGACCGACGTGCTCAACACCTACCTGCTGTATTGCCGCTTCCAGCTGATGCGCGGCGGTCTCAGCCCGCAGGAGCATGCCGACGAGATCGAACTGGTGCGGCGCACGCTGGAGGAGTGGGCGGGCACCGAGCCGCACTGGGCGCAATACCTGCAGGCGTGGCCCGCGCCCGGCAGCGCGCAGACCTGAGCTCGGCGGCGCGCGCCGCCTCGCGTACACCCCATCACCCGTCGCCGCGCGCCGCGCGGCCTTTGCGCGTTCACCATCATGAGCCGTCGTCATTCCCGAGCCAACCCCCGCCCCGATGCGGTCGCTTCAGCCGCCGCATCCGCCGCCGAACAGGAGTGGCTGGGCATCGAGTCGCTGGACCTGGACGCCCGCGGAGTGGCGCATCGCCAGGATGGCAAGGTGGTGTTCGTCGCCGGCGCGCTGCCCGGCGAACTGGTGCGGGTGCGAGTCACGCGCAGCAAGCCCAAGTGGGAGCAGGCCGAGGTGCTGCAGTGGGCGCGCACCGCGTCCACGCGGGTGGCCCCGCGGTGCGAGCATTTCGGCGTGTGCGGCGGCTGCAGCATGCAGCATGTGGACGTGCGCGCGCAGATCGCGTTCAAGCAGCGCACGCTCGAGGACGACCTGCGGCATCTCGCGCAGTTGCGCCCGCAGACCATGCTGCGCCCGCTGGCCGGTCCCGACTGGGGCTATCGCCAGCGTGCCCGCCTGACCGTGCGCCTGGTGCCGAAGAAGGGTGGGGTGCTGGTGGGCTTTCACGAGCGCGGCTCCAGCTACGTCGCCGACATGCGTTCGTGCCAGGTGCTGCCGCCGGCGGTGTCGGCGCTGCTGCTGCCGCTGCGCGCGCTGATCGGGTCGTTGTCGTGTCCCGACAGACTGCCGCAGATCGAACTCGCGGCCGGGGATGGCGAGCCGGTGCTGGTGCTGCGCAACCTGCAGCCGTTGACCGAGCAGGACCTGCAGCGCCTGCGCGATTTCGCCGCCGAGCACCCTGTGCAGTGGTGGCTGCAGCCCGGCGGCCCGCACACCGCGGCCCCGCTGGATCCGCACGGCGCGCTGCCGGCCTACGAACTACCCGAGTTCGGCCTGCGCATGCCCTTTCGCCCCACGGACTTCACCCAGGTGAACCACCAGGTCAATCGCGCGCTGGTGTCGCGCGCGCTGCGTCTGCTGCAGCCGGCGCGCGACGAGCGCGTCGCCGACTGGTTCTGCGGCCTGGGCAATTTCACGCTGCCGCTGGCCACGCGCGCCGGATTCGTGCTCGGCGTGGAGGGCAGCGAGACCCTGCTGGCGCGGGCGGCCGACAACGCGCGTGCCTGCGGGCTGGCGCAGCGCGTGGCCTTCGAGGCGTCGAACCTGTTCGAGATCGACGCGCAGGCGCTGGCCGCGCGCGGCCGTTTCGACAAATGGGTGGTCGATCCGCCGCGCGAGGGAGCGCTGGCGCTGTGCAAGGCGCTGGCGACGGCGCTGGGGCGCGGCGGCGACAGCGCCGAGCAGGCCGAGGCGCCGCTGCCCGGTTTCGTCGCGCCGTCGCGCATCGTCTACGTGTCGTGCAATCCCGCCACGCTGGCGCGCGATGCCGGGGTGCTGGTGCACCAGGCCGGCTACCAGCTGCGCGCGGCGGGGGTGGTCAACATGTTTCCCCATACCTCGCACGTGGAGTCGATCGCGGTCTTCGAGGCGTGAACGGGGCGCGAGTCACGGGGGCGGCTGCCCAGGGTCGCGGCGATCGGCACGGAAACACCCCGCCCAAAGGGTGTTGATCAGCAGATGGCCAAAGGACTGGCGCTTCCAATCGTTAGGTGACGCCGGGCAGCGGCAACCAGAACGGACGTTTGGGGCGGCGGAGCCATCGCTTTTCGCTTGCGTCGGGGCCGCGGGCGGACAGCCACGCGTTAACGAGCCAGCAGTCCCACGGCGATGCGATGCGGGCACGGGAACTCCGCGCGCAAGTCGGTCTCCAAGCCCCAGGCTGCCACGCCGGCAGTCTGCGCTCAAGCAACCAGTTCACGCAGAACTTCGGGATGGCGCGTCGCCACCGCAAGCAAGGTCTGCGCAGCTCCGGACGGCTTGCGCCGGCCTTGCTCCCACTCCTGCAGCGTGCGCACCGACACCCCCATGAGGCCTGCGAACTGCGACTGC
>JAKAXL010000066.1 GCA_021816585.1 Pseudomonadota bacterium
GGCCAGCCCCGGCGGGACGAAGCTTGCCACGAGGGTTGGCCACACCCGGTCGGGCTGCTCCAGGCGAGGCAGCAGCGGAATGGCCATTGCGCCTGGAAGGGTCATCAGGAACAGCGGCAGCAGCTTGAGCGCCCCGGCGATCAGCGCGCCGCGCGCCGCGGACTCGAGTCCGTTGGCGCCCAGCACGCGCTGCACGATGTGCTGGTTCAGGTTCCAGTAGTACAGCGAGGCCAGCGGGATCCCTGTCAGCAGACCCAGCCACGGCACGCCGGGGTCGTCGAGCGGGCGGATCAGGTGCAGGTGCTCGTCCGGGACGCGGCGCAGCACCTCGGCCCAGGAGAAGTCGAACTTGGCGAACACGATCAACGCCAGCGCCGTCGAACCGGCCAGCAGCACCACGGTCTGCAGCACGTCCGTATACACCACCGCGCGCAGCCCTCCGGCGGCGGTGTACAGCGCGGTGAACAGCGCCAGTCCCAGCGTGGTCTGCTGCAGTTGCAGGCCCGGCACGAAAGTGCTCAGCACCAGCGCGCCGGCGTACAGCGTGCCGGCCGTGTCGACGACCAGCACCATCAGCAGGGTCATGCCCGACATGTACTTGCGCAGCCTGGAATCGAAGCGCCGTTCCATGAACTCGGGCACCGTGGCCACGCGCGCGCGAATCAACACCGGCAGCACCAGATAGGCCGAGAGCACCAGGGCCGCGCTGGCCATCCACTCGTAGTTGGCCACCGAGATGCCATGCCGGTAGGCGGCCCCGGGAAGTCCGAGCAGCGTGTCGGACGAGATGTTCGACGAGAACAGCGAAAATCCCACCGCGATCGGTCCGAGCGAGCGCCCTGCCAGGAACAGTTCGGCCGAAGTGGTGTGGCCACGCGTGGTCCAGATGCCGATTGCGAGCGTGAGCGCGAAGTACAGCCCGATGACGGCGAAGTCGAGGGTTTGAAGGGTCATTTCAGCGAGGTGCGGCACGGTGCCCGCATGCCATTGCGGGAGCCGGCTCCACAGTGCGCCCCTGGTCCGTCGCCGGAACCGTCGGGCAGGATCGTCCACCGTAGCAGCGAGCCTGAGCGCATGTCGCCGGCCTTCCCGATCCCCTTGGGACCCCAACGGGTGTGGGGTTTGAATGGCGGCCTTACCAGCCGATCGAGACCCCGGCGTGCAGCAGGACCGGCGCGCCCCCGTCGCTGGCCGCCAGCCCGAAGCTGACGAAGCCCGTCGAACCGGCGGGAGCGCGGATCGTGTGGGCGTACTGCACCCCCAGGGCTCCGTAGCCCGCGTAGGAGCCGAAGCCCGCGGTCAGCGAGTTGCCGCTCGGGCCGAAGACCGGGGCCTGCGCCAGCGCGGAGCCCTGCGCGATGGCCCGTGCCGCGAACGACTCCGATTGCGCCAGCGTGGCGGCCTCGCTGGCCTGCAACTGGTTGAGGTTGACCGCGTCGGTGCCCTGCGTTCCCGGCGCGACGTTGGTGATCTGGCGCTTGAGCCCGGTGCTGGAGTTGCCGACGCTGACGCTGTCGCTGCGCCTGGCCTGTGAAGCGTGGCCCAGCGCGACCGCGTCATTGCCCGGAGCGCTGGCCTGCGAGCCCACGGCGACCGCGTCGTTGCCGCTGGCATTCGAATGGGCCCCGACGGCGACGCTCGGGTCCCCGGTGGCACTGGCGTGGAAGCCGATGGCCACGGATTCGCTCTGGGGACTCCGGGTCCCTTGTGCGCCCCGTCCCACCACGACCGCATCGGTGGCCGCGGTACCTGAACCCAGGGAGCCGGTTGCGGCGAAATCGGCCAGCGAGGTCGACAGCGTACCGACCGCTCCGGAAAGGTTCACGACCGCGCTGCTGGTGGATGTCGACAAGGCACCGAGCCCCGCCTTCAGACCGCCCACGGCCGTGCTGGTCGAGGTTGCGAGGGTTCCCATGCTGCTGCTCAGGCTGCCCATGCCCGTGCGCACGGCTCCCAGCGCGCTGCTCGTGGAGCCGGCCAGCGTGCTCAGGCTCGCGCCGGTGCCCGCCAGGCCGGCGCTCAGATGCCCAACCGCCGCCGCGGTCGATGTCGACAGGGCGCCGACGCTGCCGGCGACGGAGCCGATGGCCGCGCTGTTCGATCCGGCCGCCGTGCTCAGGCTGCCGAGCGCAAGGGCGTGGGCGCCCGCGACGCTGCTGAGGCTTGCGAGGGCCGAGCCCGTCGAGGTCGACAGGGCCCCGATGGTCGAACTTGTGGAGGTGGAAAGGGAGCCGAGACCCGTGCTGAGACTTCCGACCGCGGAGCTGGTGGAGGTGGAGAGGGCTCCGACGCTGGTGCCGAGACTTCCGACCGCGGAGCTCGTGGAAGTCGACAGCGCGCCGAGGCCGGTGCTGAGGCTGCCCACTGCGGTGCTGTTGGATCCGGCCAGCGTGCTGAGGCTGCCGACGGAACTACCGGTGGATGTCGACAGCGAGGAAAGTGTGGAGGTATTGGTCGATACCGCGACGCTGAGGCTCTTGACCTTGGAGCTCAGGGTCGTGCGCAGTGCGCTTGCGCGAGGCTGTGCAAGCGAGGGCACGGGCTGCGCGGCGGGTGCGGGCGATGCCGGAGTCGTGGTCTGCAGGGCTTCCAGCGGGACCGCACGCCACTGCGACTCCATCGGTGCGTCGAGCAGCCAGGCCGGCAGCTCGAATGCCTGCAGTTGTGCGGGTTCGAGCGAGGGCCAGCCCGGCAGCGGCCGGGGCCTTGCGCGGTGGCGGGATTCTCCCGGGCAGCGCAGATCCTGCTCGTCGCGCCTGACCTGCTGCGTGCCCGCCGGGGCGGACGCGGGTGCGCATGGCCCGCCCGTGGCTGCCCAGGCGCCGGGCGCGATGCCCAGCAGCGACGCGGCCAGCACGCTGCGCACCCAGGCAGGAGTCGCCGCGGCGCGCGCCGATAGGCCGCGCTGGCGGCTCGCTGGGCCTGGCGGACGACGGGGGCGCTGGTCCACGGGAACTCCGGATGCCGTCGCCGGCGCTGCAGGGCGACGGCGGGCGGATTTCTGCCTGCTGGGTCCGCCTTATTAGAAGGCCCTGGGACGCCAATAATTCCCCCGTTTTGAAGGTAAACGCCAGATTATTGGTTTAAGAGCGGATTTATGACGCGCTTTCGACGCGTTTCTGAAAATAATCAAAAATATGCCGAAACGACATCCCGGCATTCTCAGGAGAAGATATGAGCGCAATTTTCGCGACACCGGTGCGCGGCGCACCGACGATGCCGCCGGCGGGTGGCGACCGTCTGCGCGTGGGGGTCACGCTGGGGCTGCAGCGCCCGGATGAAAGCCTGTGGAGCAACGGCATCAAGCAGAACGCCAGCCGCGACGACATCGTGCACGATCGCGCATGGCAGTTCACGGCCTTCCTGCTGCAGGCGCTGCACGGCGTGCCGGCGGTGTCGCGCCTGTGGCTGCTGCATGCGCAGCCGCCGCAGGCGCTGCCGGGCGGGCTCGACGCGGCCGACCTTCCCGCGACGCCGGCGGGGATCGAACAACTCACCCACGAACTGGACTGGGTGATCGACGTCGACGCCGCGCTGCCCGCGTCGTGGCTGCGCCGCGTGCGGCGCGTCGGCGCGCGCGTGGTCGCGCTGCGTCGCGGCCACCCCTATGCCGACGTGCTGGAGCCCGCGCTGTTCGGGCTCGCGTCGCGGCGCAGCTGGCGTGATGCACCGGTGGACGAAGCCTGGCTGGCGCAGCCCGCGTCCCGCAGCTGCGAGCCGCTGCTGCGCGTGGTCGAGCGCGCGCCGGTGTGGCGCATGCCCCGCCTGTGGTCGCCGCTGTTCGCGCAGCGCCGCGCGCGCGCACTGCTGCAGGCCGGCCACGTGGCGGGTTTCCGGGCGCCGCGCAGCGGCAGCGAGCGGCCGTGGAACCTGCTTGTCGCGGAGCCCAACGAGTCGGTCACCGCGAACGCCTTCCTGCCGATGCTGGCCTGCGAGGCCGCCTACCGCGAATGCCCGCGGGCGCTCGAGCGCATGATGGTGCTCGACACCTTCCACATGAAGGAGCACCCGACCTTCAACCGCTTCGCATCCAGCCTGGACATCACGCGCGACGCCCGCGCCAGCTTCGAGCCGCGCCTTGCGGCGCTCGACGCCGCCGCGCAGTATGCGATGGACTGCGTGGTGTCGCAGCAATGGGACGACGAGCTGCGCGATGACTGGTGCGAACTGCTGTGGGCCGGATACGCGCTGGTGCACAACAGTGCCGCGCTGGCCGCGCAGGGGGTGGGGCTGTACTACCACGGTTTTCGTGCGCGCGAAGCCGCCGCGACGCTGCTCGCCGCCTGGTGCGCGCCGCGCGAGTTCTGGGACGCCTACCGGGAACGCAGCCAGTCCTGGCTGCTCACGCTGGACCCGCGCGCGCAGTCCGTGCGCGAGGCCTTCGCGCAGCGCCTGCGGGGAAGCCACGCATGACGGCGCCGGCGCTGCGGGTCGGGGTCACGCTGGCACTGCGCGACGGCGCGCAGTCGATCTGGGAGAACGGGATCTTCCAGAACTGCGCATTCCTGGTGCAGTCGCTGCTGCGGTCCCCCGCGGTGGCGCAGGCGGCGCTGCTGGTCAATCGTCCGCAGGTCGGGCAGGTCAGCGAGGGCCTGCTGCTGCACGACAGCGGCCTGCGGCTGATGGGCCTGGACGAGGCCATGCAGGCCCTGGACGTGGTCATCGAGATGAGCGCGCAGCTCGACGAAGCGTGGGCGCTGGCGTTCAGCCGGCGCGGCGGGCGCTACGTGTCGATGCGCGTGGGCAACGACTACGTGATCGACGTCGAGCGCGCGCTGTTCGGGTTGCCTCCGGCGGGGCTGTGCAGCTCCAGGCACTACGACGCCGTGTGGACCCTGCCGCAGTACGTCGAGAGCTGCAGCGACTACTTCGGCATCACGGCGCGGGCGCCGGTGCGCGAACTGCCGCACCTGTGGAGTCCGATGTTCCTGCAGCGCGGCATCACGCGGCTCGCGCCGGGTGTGCGCTTCGGCTTCCAGCCCGGGCGCGCGCGCTGGCGCCTTTGCTGCTTCGAACCCAACATGTGCATGGTGAAGACCGGCCTGGTTGCGCTGCTGGGTTGCGAACTGGCCTATCGGGCGCAGCCGGCGCGCGTCGACGCGGTGCACATGTGCAACATGCGGGCCATGCGCGAGCATCCGGGCTTCGGCGAGTTCGTCGAGCGCCTCGATCTCGTGCGCGACGGCGTCGCCGGGTTCGAGGAACGCTACCCGACCTGCGAGTTCATGGCGGCGCTCGGCGACTGCGTGATCTCGCACCAGTGGGAAAACGAGCAGAACTATCTCCACTACGAGCTGCTGCACGGCGGCTATCCGCTGGTGCACAACTCGACGCGCCTGCGCGGGGTCGGCTACCACTACGAGGGCTTCGACTGCGAAGCGGCCGCACGCGCTGTGCTGCACGCGATGCAGGTCCATGACGAGGACCTGGCGAGCTACCGCGCCGCCGCCGCCTCGCTGCTGCGCACGCTGCACCCCGAGCACCCGGCGAACGTCGAGTGCTACACGCGCGAACTGCTGCGCGTGACCGGCCGCGCGGCGTGAGCCCCGGCGCGCCGCGGCCGGCGCCTACTCGTGCAGCAGCGCCATCGCGGTGCCGAAGCCCACGAACAGGCCGCCGGTGACGCGCGCGAAAGCCCTGGCGACTGCGGCGCGGCGCAGCCAGCGGCCGAGTTGCGCGCCGCTGCCGGCGTAGACGAAGTACCAGCCGACCTCGATCACCGCGAAGCTTCCCAGCAGCGCGCCGAACTGGGGCAGCGCAGCCGCGCGCGGGTCGATGAATTGCGGCAGCAGCGCCGCCGCGAACAGGATGGCCTTGGGGTTGCTGCTGGCCACCGCGAAGCCGTTGCGAAACAGCGCCCAGCGACCGCGCCGCGGCAGTTCGGTCGAGACCGCCTCGGCGGCGGCGTCGTCGCGCGCAGCGCGCGCGCTGCGCCAGGTGCGCACGCCCAGCCACACCAGGTAGGCGGCACCGGCCAGGCGCAGCGTGTCGAACAGAGCCGGCCAGGCTTTCAGGAACACGCCGAGACCGGCGGCGGACACGCTCATCATCACCAGCAGGGCGCACAGGCAGCCGGCCATGGTCGCGGTCGACCGGCGCAGGCCGTGGCGCGCGCCGTGGCTCATCACCAGCAGCATGTTCGGTCCCGGGATGGCCGAGATCACGAAAACCGTAAGAACGTACAGCAGCCAGGTGTGCAGGCTCATCCAGGGCTCCGCGAGGGACCGGGGCGATCCCCGGAATGACCCGAGTATGCCACGGCGCCTTCGCGAGACCGACGAGGCGATGCGGCGAGACGCTGCATTGAGCAGGATCAATGTTTAAAGTCTACAATCAACTACAGTGTTGAAACCGAGGGACCGGGTCACCCCGGATCCCTGCTGCCATGACCACCCCGCACCCCGACTACACCATCGGCCAGCTCGCGCGCCACGCCGAGCTCGCCCCGGAAACCCTGCGCCACTACGAGCGCCTGGGGCTCATCGAGCCCAGCCGGCGCAGTGAAGCCAACTACCGGCTGTACGACGCGCAGGCCTTGCAGCGCCTGCGCTTCATCCGGCGTGCGCAGGCGCTGGGCTTCTCGCTGCCCGAGATCCGCCAGCTGCTGGGCCTGCACGCGCGCGGCGAGGGCGACATGTCCGAGGTGCGCGCGATCGCCGCGCAGCGCCTGGCGCAGATCGACCAGCGCGTGACCGACCTGCAGCGCCTGCGCGACGGCCTGCAGCAGTTGCTGCAGGCCTGCCCCGGGCACGGCGCGCTCGATGCCTGCCCGATCCTGGCCGCGCTGAGCGCGCCGGAGGTGTCCCAATGAGCACGCCGACCACCGCGGCGCCGCTGGCGCGCGCGCCAGGCGGCGACCCGCAGCCCGCCAGCTGCGAGCTCGCGCTCGACGTCGACGGCATGACCTGCGCGTCCTGCAGTTCGCGCGTCGAGGCGGCGCTGAACGCGCTGCCCGGCGTGCAGGCCAGCGTGAACCTGGCCACCGAGCGCGCGCAACTGCGCTTCGACCCGGCACGCGCGAACGCGCGCCAGCTCGTCGACGCGGTCGCCGCCAGCGGCTACGCGCCGCGCACCGCCGACCTGCTGCTCGACGTGCAGGGCATGACCTGCGCCTCCTGCGTCGGGCGCGTGGAGCGCGCGCTGCGTGCGCTGCCCGGCGTACTGCAGGCCGACGTCAACCTGGCCACCGAGACGGCCGCCGTGCGCTACATCCCGGCCGGCCTGCAGGCGCAGGCGCTGCTCGACGCGGTGACGCAGGCCGGCTACTCGGCGCGCGTGCGCGACCCCGATGCCGCGCGCGCCGCCGGCGACGCCGAGCTGCACAAGCAGCGGCAAGTGCGCGCGATGCGTCGCGACGCCTGGCTGGCGGCGGGGCTCGGCGGCGCGGTGGCGCTGCTGGGCATGGGCGGCATGCTGCTGCCGCGCGCGGTGCAGGCCCTGGATGCGGCGGTGCCGCTGGCGCATTTCAGCGACTGGCTGCAGGCGCTGCTGAGCACCGTCGTGCTGGCCGGCCCCGGGCGCCGGTTCTTCCGCAGCGGCTGGATCGCCTGGCGCCACCTCGCACCCGACATGAACTCGCTGGTGGCCACGGGCGCCGGCGTGGCGTGGCTGTTCAGCATGACCGTGCTGCTGGCGCCGGGGCTGCTGCCGCCGCAGTCGCGCCATGTCTACTTCGACTCCGCCGCGGTGGTGGTGGCCGCGGTGCTGTTCGGCAAGTACCTCGAGGAACTCGCCAAGGGGCGCGCGTCGCACGCGTTGCGCGCGCTGGCCGGGCTGCAGGCGCGCGACGCCCGCGTGCGCGTCGACGGCGAGCAGCGCGAGGTGCCGATCTCCCGGGTGCGCCGCGGCGACGAGGTGGTGGTGCGCCCCGGCGAGCGGCTGCCGGTCGACGGCGAGGTGCTGGAAGGCGAGTCGCATGTCGACGAATCGATGCTCAGCGGCGAGCCGATCCCGGTCGCCAAGCGCGCCGGCAGCGCGGTGCGCGCCGGCACCGTGAACCAGCAGGGCCTGCTGGTGCTGCGCGCCACCTCGGTGGGCGCCGACACGGTGCTGGCGCAGATCATCCGCCTGGTCGAGCAGGCCCAGGGCGGCAAGCTGCCCATCCAGGGGCTGGCCGACCGCGTGGTGCGCGTGTTCACGCCCGCCGTGCTGGCGGTGGCGCTGCTCAGCTTCGCGCTGTGGATGCTGCTGGCGCCGGCGCCGGCGCTGGCCCATGCCTTGCTGGCCGCGGTGGCCGTGCTGGTCGTGGCCTGCCCCTGCGCGATGGGGCTGGCCACGCCGGCCGCCATCATGGTGGGCACGGGTCGCGCCGCCGAGCTCGGCGTGCTGTTCCGCAAGGGCGAGGCGCTGGAGAGCCTGTCGCATGTGGACACCGTGCTGCTGGACAAGACCGGCACGCTGACCCGCGGGCGCCCGCGCCTGACCGCGCTGCTGCCGGCCGCCGGGGTCGATGCCGAGCGACTGCTCGGCTGGGCGGCGGCGGTGGAGGGCGGCTCCGAGCACCCGCTGGCGCTGGCCGTCGTCGGCGCCGCGCGCGAGCGCGGCCTGGCGGTGCCGGCGGCGCGCGACTTCCAGGCGCGCGCCGGCCACGGTGCGCGCGCCATGGTGGCGGACGGCGAGGTCGCGCTCGGCACGCGGCGCTACCTGCAGGAGCTGGGAGTCGACGTGGAGCCGCTGCAGCGCTCCGCCGAGTCGCTGCAGCAGCAGGGCGCCACCGTCGTGTACGTGGCGCGCGACGCGCGAGCCGCCGGCGTGCTGGGGATCTCCGATCCGCCGCGCGAGGAGTCGGCCGCGGTGGTGGCGCGGCTGCGCGCCGCCGGGCTGCAGGTGCACATGGTCACCGGGGACTCGGTGCGCGCCGCGCAGACCTTGGCGCGCGCGGTGGGCATCGAGTCGGTGCACGCCGAGGTGCTGCCGCAGGGCAAGGCCGAGGTCGTGCGCACGCTGCAGCAGCAACAGCGCAAGGTGTTGTTCGTCGGCGACGGCATCAACGACGCCCCGGCGCTGGCGCAGGCCGACGTGGGCATGGCCCTGGCCAGCGGCACGGACATCGCGATGGAGGCGGCCGACGTCACGCTCACGCGCGGCGAACTCGACGGCGTGGTGGCGGCGCTGCAGGCGGCCGCCCGCACCATGCGCACGATCCGCGGCAACCTGTTCTGGGCCTTTGCCTACAACGTGCTGCTGATTCCGGTCGCCGCCGGCGCGCTGGCGCCGTGGGGCGTGTCGATGAGCCCGATGCTGGCCGGCGTCGCGATGGGCCTGTCGTCGGTGTTCGTGCTCGGCAACAGCCTGCGCCTGCGCCGTCTGCGCGCGTGGAGCGCGGCGCGTGCGCCGGCCGCGCTGGCGCCCGCCATGGCCGACGACCCCGCCGCCCCCTCGCCGCAATCCGGGCCGCTGCCGCAGGCCCCGGCTTCGCAATCCTTCCAGGCTTTCCAACCACCTTCCAGGAGTCTCGACATGAGCCAGACCACCACCCTGATGATCGAGGGCATGAGCTGCCAGCACTGCGTGGCCGCCGTGACCAAGGCCCTGCAGTCGGTTCCCGGAGTGGAGTCGGCGCAGGTCAGCCTCGACGAGGCCCGCGCCACCGTCAGCGGCGACGCGCCGCAGCAGGCGCTGCTCGACGCGGTGCAGCGCGCGGGCTACGTCGCGACGCCGCGCGCGCTCGCCTGAATCTGCCGCAGGTCGGCCACCGGCTCGCTGCCGAAGGCGTCGCTCAGCAAGTACTCGACCAGCCCCGCGGCGCAGTCCTCGGGGCTGGCCAGCAGGCCGTCGCGGTGCAGTTTCTCGAAGCGCTCGCGCAGCGGGAAGCGGGCGGCGTCCACGTTGCGCAGCGCGGCCTGCATCGAGGTGTCGACGACGCCGGGCGCGAGCGAGCAGATGCGCAGTCCCGGCGTGGCGTCCAGCGCCACCGCGCGCGCATGCTGGTCGAGCGCGGCCTTGGTCGCGCAGTACACGCTCCAGCCCGCGTAGGCGCTGCGCGCGGCGCCGCTGGAGATGTGCACGATGCGCCGCTCCTGGGCGGTGTCGTCCAGTGCCGCCAGCGCGGCGCTGAGCATCAGCGGCGTGGCCACGTTCAGGCTCACCGCGTCGGCCACCGCCAGCGGATCCTGCGTCGCCAGCGGCCCCATCGGCTCCAGCGTGCCGGCGTTGTTGACCAGCAGCACGCGCTGGCGCCCGATCACCCAGCTCGCCAGCTGCGGGCCGGCCAGCCAGTCGCGCAGCGTGTCGAGGTCGCACAGGTCCAGCGCCACCTCGTCGAACTGGCCGGCGGCCGCCCCTGCGGGAGCGCCGACGGCGCTGCGCGACAGCCCCAGCGTCGCAATGCCGCGCCGCGTCAGCTGTTGCACGATCGCGGCCCCGAGGCCGCGTGAGTGTCCGGTGACGATGGCGCAGGTCTGCATGCGTGGTGTCCTCGTGGAAGTTCGTCGACAGGGGAGGAGGGTTCAGGAGGGGCTCGTCGGCTGCAGCACGAACACCGCGCCCGGAGCCCCCTGCACGGTCAGCGCCCAGAACTGCTCGCGCAGCTCGTCGCCGGCCAGGTGCAGCTCCAGCTCCAGCTCGGGACGCGCCAACGGCTCGTCCAGCCAGCGGCGCACCAGCGTGCACAGCTCGGCGTGGCGTTGCACCAGGGCCTCGAACTGCGGCTGATGGCGCCAGCGCGCACCCTGTCGCTGGCACCACTGGCCGAAGGGGAAGCGCAGATGCGCGTCGGCTTCGCGAAGCTGCGCCTCGGTGTCGGGGTCCAGCGAACCCTGCAGCAACTGGCGCAGCATCGTACCGACCGAGACGATGGCCTCGATGCCGTCGGGGCCGAGCGCGTTGCCCTTGCCCAGCTCGGCGCTCCAGCCCAGGCGCCGCGGCCACTCGGCCAGCCATTCCAGCAGCCGCTCGGCGGGCATCGGCCGCGCGATCGCGTAGCCCTGCAGGTGCTGGCAGCCCATCGCCACCAGCACGCGCGCCAGTTCGGGGGTCTCCACGCCCTCGGCAACCACGCGCACGCCCATCAGCTGCGCGGTGCGCAAGATGCCGTAGGCGATGCTCAGGTCGCGGGCGTCGTGCAGCAGGTCCTTCACGAAGCGGCGCTCGATCTTCAGCGTGGACACCGCCAGCGCCTGCAGGTGGGTGAGCGATGCGCTGCCGGTGCCGAAGTCGTCCAGGCTGACCTGCACCCCCAGCGCATGGCATTCCTCGATGCGCTTGCGCGTGGCGTCGCTGTCGAGCAGCGTGCCGTGCTCGGTCAGCTCCAGGGCCAGGCTGGACGGGCGCATGCGAGGGTGGCGCCCGAGCAGCTCGCGCAGGTCGTCGACGAACTGCGGCCCCAGGAAATGCCGCGGGCTGATGTTGACGCTCATCGCCAGGTCGAGTCCGGCGTTGCGCCAGGTCTGCAGGCATTGCGCGGCGCCTTCCAGCACCCAGCGCCCCAGCGGAACCGCCAGGCGGGGCTCGTCCAGCACGTGCTCGAAGTCCCCGGCGTTGTGCAGCCGCCCCTGCTCGTCGCGCAGCCGCAGCAGGCCTTCGACATGCCCCACCGTGGGCCGGTCGTCGCGCTGGCGCGGCATGCTGAGGATCGGTTGCACGTGCAGCACGAGCCGGTCCTGCTCCAGCGCCTGCTCCAGCGCGCTCAGCCAGCCCTGGCGGGCCTCCACCTCGGCCTGCATGGTGTGGTCGAACAGGCAGGCCTGGCTGCGACCGCGCGCCTTCGCCGCGTACAGCGCGATGTCGGCCTGGCGCATCAGGGTCTGCGCGTCCTCGCCGCCGGTGCGCATGGCCAGGCCCAGCGACAGGCGGGCGGTCAGCGTCTGGCCCTCGATCTCGATGGGCGCGCGCAGCGCCGCCATCACCCGCTCGGCGATGCGCTGCAGGCGCTGCGGGTCCTTGCCCACCGGCAGCAGCAGCGCGAACTCGTCGCCGCCGATGCGCGCCAGCACGTCGGCGCCGCGTCCCTGGCGCGACTGCTGCGACACGCGCAGCGCGCCACGCAGGCGCGCCGCCACCTCGACCAGCAGCGCATCGCCGGCGGCATGCCCGAAGCGGTCGTTGATGGTCTTGAAGTCG
>JAKAXL010000130.1 GCA_021816585.1 Pseudomonadota bacterium
TTCCGATCTAAAGGCGTTCGAAGCCATCGAAGGTGGCCTCGAGCATGCCGGTGAGGCATTCGATCTCGGCGCGTTGCACGGCCTGCAGGTGGGTGGTGGGATTCATGGTCGGCTCCTGTCCGGGCAGCGCCGCGCCACACGCCCGGCGGCTACCTGGGTGACTCTCCCGAGTGTCCGCGCAGAAGGGAGTTTTTTCCTTGACGTGGATCAGCGGCCGGACCGTGCGGCGCGGAGCACGGTCCCGGCGGGCGCCTGCGCAAGACGCAACGCCCCCGAGTCTTCCCGACCTGTGCGGACTATAGGCCGAATGGATAGGTGTCGGGCATTCCTTCGAGGGTCATCGAATCCAGCGGCTCGACGGCCCCGGTGCGGTCGAACCAGATGTATTCGTCGAACTGGCGCGGCAGCACCGACTCGAAGTAGTGGCTGGCCATCTCGGACTGCGGCCGGTAGATCACCCCGATCGCGCGCTGCAGCCGCGGCTGGCGCAACGCGGCGAGATCCCCGCTGGCCGGAATCGTGCGCAGCGGCAGCAGCATGCCGGGCACCAGGCTGTCGTGGAACACGCGCTCGCAGCTGCGCGCGGCGGAGGCGCGCACCTGCATGCGCTGCATCTCGCCGCCCCAATGCGAGGCCGCGGCGACGGTTCCGGCGTGGGTGCCGAAGCCGATCGAGTAGGACTGCTCGCCGAACACCTTGCGGCACAGGCGGCCGATGTTGAACTCGCCGCGCAGCGCCATCTCGGTGGCCGCCGAATCGCCGACGTGCGAGTTGTGCGCCCACACCACCGCACGGCTTTGCGGCCCGCGGAAGTCCAGCAGCGTGCGCAGGGTCTCGAACATGTGGCCGTCGCGCAGGTTCCACGACGCGCGCGAGCCGTAGTACATCGTGCGGTAGTAGCGCTCGGCGTTGGCGACCAGGCGCGCATTCTGCAACGCGTCGAGGAAGCGTTCACCGTCGAAGGCGCCGTAGGCGCTCTGGCCGTGCAGCATGTCGCGCAGCATCGCCACCACCGGCTGCTCGCAGGAGCGGTAGCTGGCGGTCAGCGCGGCATGGGCGTAGGTCGCCGGGTCTCCCTCCCACGGACTGAGGCAGCCGTAGCGCTGGCGCGCCACGTCGGCGGTCTCGGGGTCGACGCGGTCCAGGTACTCGAGCACGCGCTCGATCGAGCTGTACATGCTGTAGAGGTCGAGTCCGTAGAAGGCGGTGCGCTGGGCCGGGCGCAGCCCGGAGTTGAACTCGCGCAGCCAGTCGACGAACTGCGCCACCTCGCGGTTGCGCCACATCCAGGTCGGAAAACGCCCGAAGGCCTTCCAGCGCGACGGCGGATCGGCATGCCGCACGTAATGATCGACGCGCGCGCAGTCGGGCCAGTCGCCCTCGACGGCGACGAAGTCGAAGCCGCGCTTCTCGATCAGCGCCCGGGTGATGCGCTGGCGCATGCGGTAGAACTCCGAGGTGCCGTGCGTGGCCTCGCCGATCAGCACCACGCGGGCCTGGCCGATGCGCCGCAGCAGCGGCTCGAGATCGGCGTCGTCGAGGCGGTCGAAGGACTCGCCGGCAAGGGCCAGCGCCGCCGCCACGCGGGCATCGAGCTGCTCCGCGGACGCACCGCCCGACGCCGCGCGCGCGGCCGGCAGCAGCGAGCCGCCGAGCAGCGGCGCCACCCGCAGGTCGGCGATGTCCTCGCTCTGGTACTGCAACTCGGAGATGCGACGCACGCGCACCAGTTCCTGCACGCGCCCGGAGTCGGGCAGCGGCATCACCAGGCGCCCGCCGACGACGAGTTGCTCGCGCAGGCGCTGCGCATGCAGCGGCATGCCGCCGTGCACCAGGATGGCGTCGAACGGCGCCTGCTCGGACCAGCCGAGTTCGGGCTCGCCGTGCATCACGTGCAGGTTGCGCGGCCCGTGGCGCGAGAAGTGCTCGGCCGCGCGCTCGGCCAGCCTCGCCTCGGGCTCCACCGTATAGACCTCGCCGGCGATCTGCGCCAGCACCGCGCTGGCGTAGCCGCAGCCGGTGCCGATCTCCAGCACCTTCTCGCCGCCGCGCAGGCCCAGCGCCGCCAGGCCGAGCGCCAGCACGTAGGGCTGCTCGAGCACGCGCCCCTGGGGCAGCGGCAGCGAAGTGTCCTCGTAGGCGAATTCCTGCAGCTCCGGCGGCAGGAATTCCTCGCGCGAAACCGCCAGCAGCGCGTCGAGCACCAGGCTTTCCTGCACGCCGCGCTCGGCGATCTGGTGCTGCACCATCCACTGCCGCCGCCGCGGGAAATCGGGCTGGGTCATCGCGGACCTCCATGTTCATCGCACGTCGGCGCGCGCCGACCCCACGCAGTGTGCGCCGCGTGGTGTCCCCTTTCCTTGACGTGGCGCAGCCGCGATGTCGCGCCCGCGCGGGCCGCCGATCAGCGCAGCAGGATCGGTTCCCCGGCGCCCGGGATCTGGTGCACGATGCCCAGGCGCTGCAGTTCGTCGGCGAAGGACTGCATGGCCGTGTCGAAGTCGCCGTGCACCAGGAACACGCGCTGCACGCGCCCGCAGGCATGCAGCCAGCCGAGCAGTTCGCTGCGTCCGGCATGCGCCGAGAAGCCGTTGATGGTGTGCACGCG
>JAKAXL010000067.1 GCA_021816585.1 Pseudomonadota bacterium
CGGGGCCGCGGCCGAGGCCGCGGAAGCGCCCTGCGCGGCGGCGCCGGTCTGCGCCCGGGCCGCCGCGGGCGCCAGCGCGATGACGGCGGCGCCGGCCAGCGCGATGGCGAGGCGGCGCGCGGCCGGCCGCAGGTCGTGGTGCGGTGCTTGCAAGGCTGTCTCCGTGTTGTTCTCGGCGGTCGTGCCGCCCGATGCATCAGGCGCGGACGCATCAAGATCCGTGCCAGTCCCGTGCAGCGACGCCGGCCGGCGAGCGCAGGCACGGTCCGCGCGGGTGCGCCGATTGTTTCACGGCGGGCGCCGGCATGGGGCGTCTGCATCGATGCGTCACACTTTGCGCACCCGTGGGTCGCAAACTGCGACGTCATCGGCGACGACGGCGAGGCGCGACGCGGCGGGCGATAGGCGACGCATATGACCCTGATCCCAAAAATCAATTGGATGCATCGGCGGGCGATCGGTAGCATGAAAGCTCTTCAACCTTCATGAGGAAAACCACCAATGTCGCTGATCAACACCGAAATCCAGCCCTTCAAGGCCACCGCGTATCACAACGGCAAGTTCGTCGACGTGACGGAGGCGACGCTGAAGGGCCACTGGTCGGTGGTCGTGTTCTACCCGGCCGACTTCACGTTCGTGTGCCCCACCGAACTGGAAGACCTGGCCGACCACTATGACGAATTCAAGAAGCTGGGCGTCGAGGTGTACAGCGTGTCCACCGATACCCATTTCTCGCACAAGGCCTGGCACGACACCTCGGAGGCCATCGGCAAGGTGCGCTACGTGATGATCGGCGACCCGACCGGCAAGATCACCCGTGCCTTCGACGTGATGATCGAGGAGGAAGGACTGGCGCTGCGCGGCACCTTCCTGATCGACCCGGAAGGCCGGATCAAGCTGTGCGAGATCCACGACAACGGGATCGGGCGCGACGCGTCGGAACTGCTGCGCAAGGTCAAGGCCGCGCAGTACGTGGCCAGCCACCCGGGCGAGGTCTGCCCGGCGAAGTGGAAGGAAGGCGAGAAGACCCTCAAGCCCTCGCTGGACCTGGTGGGCAAGATCTGAACGACCCAGGGACCGGGCGCAGCCCGGCCGGCCCGCAGGGGCCGGCGTCCCACCGCGATCCCGCTTCGGCGGGTCGCACCGATTCCCCGCGCGCAGACCCGGCGCCGCCAGCGGCGGTGCGGGGCAGCTGCGCGCCCGAGCGGCACCGCGTCACGGAGTACACCATGCTGGAACCCGATCTGAAACAAGCGCTGCAGTCCTATCTGCAAAAACTCGAGCAGCCGGTGGAGCTCGTCGCGTCGCTGGACGACGGCGAGAAGTCGGCCGAGCTGCGTGAACTGCTGCGCGAGATCGTCTCGCTGGACCCGCGCCTGAGCCTGCGCGAGGACGGCGACGACGCGCGCCGGCCGTCGTTCCGCATCCGGCGCACCGGCACCGACGTCGAGGTCGCGTTCGCCGGCATCCCGCTGGGCCACGAGTTCACGTCGCTGGTGCTGGCGCTGCTGCAGGTCGGCGGCTACCCGCCGAAGGTCTCGCCGGAGCTGGCCGAGCAGGTGCGCGCGCTGCAGGGCGACTGGAGCTTCGAGACCTTCATGTCGCTGTCCTGCCATAGCTGCCCGGACACCGTGCAGGCGCTCAACACGCTGAGCGTGCTCAACCCGCGCATCCGCCACGTCGCCATCGACGGCGCGCTGTTCCCGCAGGAGGTGCAGCAGCGCGAGGTGATGGCCGTGCCCAGCGTGTTCCTCGACGGCAAGCCCTTCGACCAGGGCCGCATGAGCGTGGAGCAGATCGTCGCCCGCCTGGACAGCGGCGCGGCGCAGCGCGAGGCGCGCGAACTCGACGCGCGCGAGGTGTTCGACGTGCTGGTGGTGGGCGGCGGCCCCGCCGGCGCCGCCGCCGCGATCTACGCGGCGCGCAAGGGCATCCGCACCGGCATGCTGGCCGAGCGCCTGGGCGGCCAGGTCGCCGACACCATGTCCATCGAGAACCTGATCTCGGTGCCCTACACCGAGGGTCCGCGACTCAGCGCGGCGCTGGAGCAGCATGTGCAGGCCTACGAGGTCGACGTCATGCGCGGCCAGCAGGCGGCCGAGCTGCTGCCGGCCGCGGCCGATGGCGAACCGATCGGGCTGCGCCTGGCCGGCGGCGCGACGCTGAAGGCGCGCAGCGTGGTGCTGGCCACCGGCGCGCGCTGGCGCAACATGAACGTTCCCGGCGAGCAGGAGTACCGCAACAAGGGCGTGACCTACTGCCCGCACTGCGACGGCCCGCTGTTCAAGGGCAAGCGCGTGGCGGTGATCGGCGGCGGCAATTCCGGCGTCGAGGCGGCCATCGACCTGGCCGGCGTGGTCGAGCACGTGACCCTGCTGGAGTACGACGCGCAACTGCGCGCCGACGAGGTGCTGCAGCGCAAGCTGCGCAGCCTGCCCAACGTGCGCGTGATCACGCAGGCGCAGACCACCGAGGTGGTGGGCGACGGCAGCAAGGTGCAGGGCCTGCTCTACACCGACCGCGCCAGCGGCGCCTCGCAGCGCCTCGAGCTGCAGGGAGTGTTCGTGCAGATCGGGCTGCTGCCCAACTCGGAGTGGCTGCGCGGCGCGGTGCGGCTGTCGGCGCGCGGCGAGGTCGAGGTGGACGCGCGCGGCGCGACCTCGGTGCCGGGGGTGTTTGCCGCCGGCGACGTGACCACCACGCCGTTCAAGCAGATCGTGATCGCCATGGGCGAGGGCGCGAAGGCCGCGCTGAGCGCCTTCGACCACCTGATCCGGCAGCCGGCGCAGGCTCCGGCCGACGCGAAGGCTCCGGCCGAAGCGCAGGCGGCCTGAAGCGGGGCGCCGCCGCGGGCGGCGTGCCCGAATGGGTTTATGTTCGCGCTGTCGCGGCCACCCGCCGCGGCGGCGCGCACGTCGTCCCCGACCGGGGGAGAGGCGGCGGCGCCTGGCACCCACCGGGAATGACCGACCATGCTGCTGACTGCCGAACAGGAATTGATCCGCGACTCGATGCGCGATTTCGCGCGCGAGCGCCTGGCCCCCTTCGCCGCCGCGTGGGACCGCGAGCACCGCTTTCCGCGCGAGGCGCTGCGCGAGCTCGGACAGCTCGGCGCGATGGGTGTCACGGTTCCCGAGGAATGGGGCGGCGCCGGGCTCGACACCATGAGCCTGGTGCTGATGCTCGAGGAGATCGCGGCCGGCGACGGCGCCACCTCGACCATTGTCAGCGTGCAGAACTCGCTGGCCTGCGGCATCACGCTGCGCTTCGGCAGCGACGAGCACAGGCAGACCTGGCTCAGGCCGCTGGCGCGAGGCGAGGCGCTGGGGTGCTTCTGCCTGACCGAGCCGCACACCGGCTCGGACGCCGCGGCCATCAGCACGCGTGCCGAGCGCGACGGCGACGCGTGGGTGCTCCACGGGGTCAAGCAATTCATCACCACCGGCAAGCACGCCGACGTGGCCATCGTCATCGCGGTCACCGACAAGGCGGCCGGCAAGCGCGGCATCTCGGCCTTCCTGGTGCCGACGGCGACCCCCGGCTACGTGGTCGCGCGCATCGAGGACAAGATGGGCCAGCACGCCTCCGACACCGCGCAGATCGTGTTCGACGGCTGCCGCGTGCCGGGCTCGGCGCTGCTGGGCGAGGCCGGCGACGGCTACCGCATCGCGCTGTCCAACCTGGAGGCGGGGCGCATCGGCATCGCCGCGCAGTCGGTGGGCATGGCACGCGCCGCCTTCGAGGCCGCGGTGGACTACGCGCGCCAGCGCCGGTCCTTCGGCGTGCCGCTGGTCGAGCACCAGGCGGTGAGCTTCCGGCTCGCCGACATGGCCACGCGCCTGGACGCGGCGCGCCTGCTGGTGTGGCGCGCGGCGGCGTTGAAGGACGCCGGCAGGCCCTGCCTGACCGAGGCCTCGATGGCCAAGATGTTCGCCTCCGAGGTCGCCGAGTCGGTGTGCTCCGACGCCATCCAGATCCACGGCGGCTACGGCTACGTGTCGGACTTCCCGGTCGAGCGCATCTACCGCGACGTGCGCGTGTGCCAGATCTACGAGGGCGCCAACGACATCCAGCGCATGCTGATCGGGCGCACCATCGCCCGCGGCTGAGCCGACGCACCGACATGCACGAGCTTGCCGAGGGACCGCTGCGGGGCCTGCGCGTACTCGAGTTCGCCGCGCTCGGCCCGGCGCCGATGGCGGCGATGCTGCTGGCCGACCAGGGCGCGCAGGTGCTGAGCATCGAGCCGCCGCTGCGCCCGGGGCGCGGCGCGCAGGCCGTGTTCGACCCCGCGCTGGACGTGCTGCGGCGCAACCGCCGCGTGCTGCGCCTGGACCTCAAGCAGCCGGCGCAGCTGCGCGTGGCGCAGTGCCTGGCCGAATCCGCCGAGGTGCTGATCGAGGGCCTGCGGCCCGGGGTCATGGAGCGCCTCGGACTCGGCCCCGAGCCCTGCCTGCAGCGCAACCCGCGCCTGGTCTACGCGCGCATGACCGGCTGGGGGCAGAGCGGCCCGCTGGCCGCCAGCGTCGGCCACGACATCAATTACCTGGGCCTGTCGGGGATGCTGCACGCCATCGGCGAGCCCGGCGGCAAGCCGGTGGTGCCGCTGAACCTGGTGGCCGACGGCGGCGGCGCGATGATGCTGGCCTTCGGCGTGCTCGCGGCGCTGACCCGGGTGCGCGCCGGAGGCCCCGGACAGGTGGTCGACGCGGCGATGAGCGAGGGCTGCGCGCTGCTCGGCTCGATGATCCACACGCTGCGCGCGATGGGCCGCTGGAGCGACCGCCGGGGCGACAACCTGCTCGACGGCGGGGCGTACTTCTACACCACGTACGCGTGCGCGGACGGGCGTTGCGTGGCCGTCGGCGCCATCGAGCCGCAGTTCCACGAGCAGCTGCTGCGCGGACTCGGGCTCGACCCGGCCGATTTCGGGCAGCCCTTCGAGCGTGCGTCGTGGCCGCGGCGCCGGCAGCAGCTGGCGCAGGTGTTCGCGACCCGCGGGCGCGACGCGTGGTGCGAACACTTCGCCGGCAGCGAGGCCTGCGTGACCCCGGTGCTCGACCTGGACGAGGCGCCGCGGCACCCGCAGCATGTCGCGCGCGGCGCCTTCGTGCGACTCGGCGGGGTCGTGCAGGCGGCGCCGGCGCCGCGCTTCGCGGCCACGCCGGCGGCGCCGCCGCGCCCACCCGCCGCGGCCGACGCGCAACTGCTGCGGCAGTGGGGGCTGGACGAGCGCACGGCCCGCGAACTGGGCGCCGGGGACTGAGCCGGGCGGCGCGCGCCTACAGCGCCTACAGCGCCTACATATTGCGCCGGTACTGCCCGCCGACCTCGAACAGCGCGTTCGAGATCTGCCCCAGCGAGCAGCTGCGCACCGCGTCCATCAGCACGTCGAACACGTTGTCGCCGGCGATCACGGCGTCGCGCAGGCGCTGCAGCGCGCGCGGCGCCTCGCCGGCATGGCGGGCGTGGAAATCGCGCAGGCGGCGCAGCTGCGACTGCTTCTGCTGCTCGCTGGAGCGCGCCAGCTGCAGCGCGCCGGCCGGCGCCGCGGCTTCGTCGCCGACGAAGGTGTTGACCCCGATGATCGGAAGTTCGCCGGTGTGCTTGAGCATCTCGTAGTGCATGCTCTGCTCCTGGATGCGGCTGCGCTGGTAGCCGGTCTCCATCGCGCCGAGCACGCCGCCGCGTTCGGCCAGGCGCTCGAACTCGGCAAGCACCGCCTCCTCGACGAGTTCGGTCAGTTCCTCGACGATGAACGAGCCCTGGTTCGGGTTCTGGTTCTTCGCCAGCCCCCATTCGCGGTTGATGATCAGCTGGATGGCCATCGCGCGGCGCACCGATTCGGCGGTCGGCGTGGTGATGGCCTCGTCGTAGGCGTTGGTGTGCAGGCTGTTGCAGTGGTCGTAGATCGCGATCAGCGCCTGCAGCGTGGTGCGGATGTCGTTGAAGGCGATTTCCTGCGCGTGCAGGCTGCGACCGCTGGTCTGCACGTGGTACTTGAGTTTCTGGCTGCGATCGTCGGCGCCGTAGCGCTCGCGCATCGCCACCGCCCAGATGCGCCGCGCCACCCGGCCCAGCACGGTGTACTCCGGGTCCATGCCGTTGCTGAAGAAAAAGCTCAGGTTGGGCGCGAAGTCGTCGACCCGCATGCCGCGCGCGAGGTAGGCCTCGACGTAGGTGAAGCCGTTGGCCAGCGTGAAGGCCAGCTGCGAGATCGGGTTCGCCCCGGCCTCGGCGATGTGGTAGCCGGAAATGCTCACCGAGTAGAAGTTGCGCACGCGGTGGCGGATGAAATGGTCCTGCATGTCCCCCATCAGCTTGAGGGAGAACTCGGTGGAGAAGATGCAGGTGTTCTGCCCCTGGTCCTCCTTCAGGATGTCGGCCTGCACGGTGCCGCGCACGCGCGCCAGCGCCTCGGCGCGCAGGCGCGCGGCCTGCTCGGGGTCGGCGGGGCGGCCGTGCTCGCGCGCGAAGGCGTCGAGTCGCTGGTCGATGGCGGCGTTGAGGAACATCGCCAGGATGGTCGGCGCGGGGCCGTTGATGGTCATCGACACCGAGGTCGCCGCATCGCACAGGTCGAACCCGGCGTACAGCTCCTTCAGGTCGTCGAGCGTGGCCACGCTGACCCCGGAGTTGCCGATCTTGCCGTAGATGTCCGGGCGCTCGTCGGGGTCGCAGCCGTACAGGGTCACCGAGTCGAAGGCGGTGGACAGGCGGCGCGCCGGCATGCCCGCGCTGAGCAGGTGAAAGCGCCGGTTCGTCGCCTGCGGGTCGCCTTCGCCGGCGAACATGCGGGTCGGGTCTTCGTCCTCGCGTTTCAGCGCGAAGGTCCCCGCGGTGTAGGGGAAATATCCCGGCAGGTTCTCCAGCAGCAGCCAGCGCAGCAGTTCGCCGTGGTCCTCGAAACGCGGCAGCGCAACCCGCGGCACGCGCGTTCCGCTGAGCGTGGTGTAGACCAGGCTGGCGCGCACCTCGCGGTCGCGCACCCGCTGCACCAGTTCGTCGCCGGCGTAGTCGCGGCACACCCGCGGCCACTGCTCGAGCAGCTCGCGCGCGCGCGCCGGCAAGGCCTGCGCACGCTGCAGCGCCAGTTCGCGCAGGCGCTGCGGCGCCGCGGCGTCGCCGTCGGCGGCCTGCAGCATGTCGGCCGAGGCCCGCAGCTGCTGCGCCTGGCGCGCCAGGCCCGCGTGTTCCCGCGCCGCGCGCTTGTAGCCGCGCAGCTCGTCGGCGATGTCGGCGAGGTAGCGCGAGCGCGCCGGCGGCACCAGCGGGGTCTGCTGCGTGCTGTGGCGCGTGGCCACGCGCGGCAGCCGCGGCTCGCGGCGCGGCAGCCCGGCCGGCTCCAGCGCCTCGCGCAGCGCCTGGTACAGCGCGGTCACGCCGTCGTCGTTGAAGCGGCTGGCCATGGTGCCGAACACCGGCATCGATTCGGGCGCGCGGTCGAAGGCCTCGCGGTTGCGCTGCACCTGGCGCGACACGTCGCGCAACGCGTCCATCGCACCCTTGCGGTCGAACTTGTTGATGGCCACGAAGTCGGCGAAATCCAGCATGTCGATCTTCTCGAGCTGGCTGGCGGCGCCGAACTCGGGGGTCATCACGTACAGCGACACGTCGACCAGCGGCACGATGGCGGCGTCGCCCTGGCCGATGCCGGAGGTCTCCACCAGGATCAGGTCGAAGCCGGCCAGTCGCGTCGCCGCCAGCACGTCGGGCAGCGCGGCGCTGATCTCGCCGCCGGAGGCGCGCGTGGCCAGGCTGCGCATGTACACGCGCGCGCCGTCGCGCCACGGCTGGATGGCGTTCATGCGGATGCGGTCGCCCAGCAGCGCGCCGCCGCTGCGCCGGCGCGACGGGTCGATGCTGATCAGCGCGATGCGCAACGCGTCGTCGTGGTCCAGGCGCAGGCGCCGGATCAGCTCGTCGGTGAGGCTGGACTTGCCGGCGCCGCCGGTGCCGGTGATTCCCAGCACCGGCACGCGGCGCTGCGCCGCGGCGGCGCGCAGTTCGCGCAGCAGCGCGGCGTCGGCGGCGCCGTTGTCCAGGCGCGTGATCAGCCGCGCCAGCGCGCGCCACGCCGCGGCGTCGTGCCCCTGCAGGGCCGCCAGCCGCGGCGCCTCGCCTTCGCAGGGGTCGTGGTCGCAGCGCATCAGCATGTCGCCGATCATTCCCTGCAGGCCCATGCGCTGGCCGTCCTCGGGGCTGTAGATGCGCGCCACGCCGTAGTCCTGCAGTTCGCGGATCTCCTCCGGGCGGATCACCCCGCCGCCGCCGCCGAACACCCGCACATGCCCGGCGCCGAGTTCGCGCAGGCGGTCGATGGCGTAGCGGAAATACTCCATGTGCCCGCCCTGGTAGGAGCTGAGCGCGATGGCCTGCACGTCCTCCTGCAGCGCGGCGTCGACCACCTCGTCGACCGAGCGGTTGTGGCCCAGGTGGATGACTTCGGCCCCCATCGACTGCAGCAGCCGGCGCATGATGTTGATCGCGGCGTCGTGGCCGTCGAACAGCGCCGCCGCGGTGACCAGGCGCAGCTTGTTGCGCGGTCGGTAGTCGGCCAGGGCCCGGGTCTGGGCGGAAAGGTCGGTCATCGAAGGCTCCGTTCGTCGCTCGTGGCGAGCTTGTCTGCCGGTGGTGGAGGCATTCTCCGCGCATCGCCAGCGCGCCACAACCGGCCGCGCCGCGCCCCTCGTGCTCCCGGCAGGGGAAATTTTACGAACGATCGTTCGTTTTTTTCCACGGGGCCCTACAATCAACCGGCCGTGCCGAAGGCACGTGCCCACGAGACCACCCCCACACAGCGGAGACCCCCGATGCCCACGCCCGAGCAGTGGCTGCAGCAATACGGCCCCCGAGAGGCCATGGAATACGACGTGGTGATCGCCGGTGCCGGGCCTGCCGGCCTGGCCACGGCGATCCGGCTCAAGCAGCAGGCGGCGCAGGCCGGGCGCGAGATCTCGGTGTGCGTGCTGGAGAAGGGCTCGGAGCCCGGCGCGCACATCCTGTCCGGCGCCGTGATGGACCCGCAAGCCCTCGGCGAGCTGCTCCCGCAGTGGAAGGAGCAGGGCGCGCCGCTGCGCCAGCCGGTGACCGAGGACCTGTTCTGGTTCCTCGGCGAGCACGGCCACCGCGCGGTGCCGGCGTGGATGCAGCCGCCGTGCTTTCGCAACCACGGCAACTACGTGATCAGCCTCGGCGAGGTCGTGCGCTGGCTGGCGCAGCAGGCCGAGGCGCTGGGCGTGGAGATCTTCTCCGGCTTCGCCGCCGCCGAGCTTCTGCTCGACGAACACGGCGCGGTGCGCGGGGTCGCCACCGGCAACCAGGGCGTCGGCAAGGACGGCGAGCCCGGCCCCGACTTCCAGCTCGGCATGGAGCTGCAGGCGCGCTACACGGTATTCGCCGAGGGCGCGCGCGGACAGCTCGGGCGCGAGCTGATCGCCCGCTACGAACTCGACCAGGGCCGCGACCCGCAGACCTACGCCATCGGCATCAAGGAGTTGTGGGAGGTGCCGCAGGCGCAGGCGCACCCCGGGCGCGTGCTGCACAGCGCCGGCTGGCCGCTGGACAGCCACACCTACGGCGGCGCCTTTCTCTACCACCTCGACGACAACAAGGTGGCGGTGGGCCTGGTGGTGGGGCTGGACTACCGCAACCCCTGGCTCAGTCCCTTCGAGGAATTCCAGCGTTTCAAGACCCACCCGTCGATCCGCCCGATGTTCGAAGGCGCCAGGCGCATCGGCTACGGCGCGCGCGCGCTGACCGCCGGCGGGCTGCTGTCGCTGCCGCGCCTGGTGTTTCCCGGCGGCTGCCTGGTCGGATGCGAGGCCGGCTTCCTGAACGCCTCGCGCATCAAGGGCAGCCACGCCGCGATCAAGTCGGGGATGCTGGCCGCCGACGCCATCGCGCAGGCGCTGGCGGCCGACCGCCGCGGCGACCTGCTGGAGTCCTACCCGAGCGCCTTCGAGGCCTCGTGGCTGCACGAGGAACTGCATCGCGCACGCAATTTCAAGCAGTGGTTCAAGAAGGGGCGGCTGGTCGGCACCGTGATGACCGGGGTCGAGCAGTTGCTGCTCGGCGGGCGCGTGCCGTGGACCCTGCACCGCAGCGAGCCCGACTACAAGGCGCTGCAGCCGGCCGACAGCATGCCGCGCATCGACTACCCGAAGCCCGACGGCAAGCTCAGCTTCGACCGCCTGTCCTCGGTGTTCCTCAGCAACACCAACCACGAGGAGAACCAGCCGGCGCACCTGACGCTGCGCGACGCCTCGGTGCCGGTGGCGCTGAACCTGGCGCGCTACGCCGGCCCCGAGCAGCGCTACTGTCCCGCCGGGGTCTACGAGTTCGTGGCCGCCGAGGGCGGCGGCGAGCGCCTGCAGATCAATGCGCAGAACTGCGTGCACTGCAAGACCTGCGACATCAAGGACCCGACGCAGAACATCGTCTGGGTCGCGCCCGAGGGCGGCGGCGGGCCGAACTACGTCGGCATGTAGCGGCGGGCCCGCGGCGCCGGGTGCCTGTCGTCGCGGCACTTGCGCTGGCGCAACGGCGCCGGCGCGGGCTTGCGGCACAATCGCCGCCGGGTCGGACACCGCGGCCGGCGCCCCGCGCGGGCCCGCCGCCTGCGCAGGGAGACACAGGATGGGCGTGGAGCGGGAGCTCAAGTTCGCGGTTTCGCAAGCCACCGCGCAGGCCTTGCCGCAGCACCCGCTGCTGCTGCTGGACGGCGCCGTGCGCCGGCGCCGGCTGCACACCCGGTACTTCGACACCGAGGATCTGCAACTGGGCGCGGCCGGCATGGTGCTGCGCGTGCGCGACAGCGACGGGGCCCGCGTGGTCACGGTGAAGTCGCGCGGCGACGACGCGCTGGGCGCGGTGCGCCAGGAATGGGAATGGGCGACGCTCGACACCGCGCCGGGTCCGCTGCCGGGCCCGCGCGACCTGCGCCACGCGCTGCGACAGACCGCGCTGGCCGGTCTCGGACTCGGCGAAGCGCAGTTGCGCGCGCGCCTGGCGCCGCGTTTCGCGACGCGCTTCGAGCGCAGCACCTGGGAGATCTCGTGGGGTGACGCGCGCATCGAGCTGGCGCTGGACCAGGGCGTGTGCGAGGCCGCGGCCGAAGGCCGCGAGGTCGCGACCGAACTGTGCGAGATCGAGCTCGAGGTGCTGCAGGGCTCGCTGCTCGCGGCGTGGGATCTGGCGTGGACCCTGGCGCAGGACCTGCCGCTGCGCCTCAGCCCGGTCGACAAGGCCTGGCGCGCCGCCTCGCTGCTGCGCGGGCAGCGACCGCAGGCCGCACCGGAGCCGGCGCCGCTGGCGCCCGACGCCAGCTTGCAGCAGGCGATGCGGCAATGGCTGCAGACGGCCTGCGCGCAGTTGTCGGTGTGGGCCGAGCGCATCGGCAGCGCCGACGAGGCGCGCGACGTGCACCAGTTTCGCGTCGTGCTGCGCCGCCTGCGCACCGCGCTGCGCTGGTTGCAGGGGCAGTTGCCGCGCGGCGCGGCGAACTGGCTGCGCGGCGAACTGCGCTGGGCGCACCAGCTTGCCGGACCGCTGCGCGACGCCGATGTGGCGCTGGACCTGCTGGGCCGCGCTGACGTCGCGGGGCCCGCGTCGGCCGCGCAGGCGCGGGCGCTGCGCGAGCAGCTCGCGCAGCAGCGCGCGCGTCAGCGCGACGCCCTGCTCGCCTACCTGCAGGGCGCGCGCTTCGGGCGCCTGCTGCTGGCGCTGGGGCGTTGCGCCGAATGCGAGCTGCGCGGCGCGCACGGCGGCGCGGCGCTGCGCCGGCTGGCCGCGCAGGCGCTGCGCCAGGACGCCCGGCGCTGGCACGAGGCGCTGCGCGAGTGCGAGGCCTGGCTGCGCGAGGCGCTGCTCGCGCCGCGGCCGGCGGGGGAGCAGGCGGCACGGCTGCATGCGCTGCGCATCGCCTCCAAGCAACTGCGCCTGTCGACCGAGCGCATGGCTGGCGTGCTGCCGCGCAAGCAGCGGCGCGACTTTGCGCAGCAGGGCCGGCTGGCCACCACGCTGCAGA
>JAKAXL010000131.1 GCA_021816585.1 Pseudomonadota bacterium
ACTGGCAGCGCCCAATGCCTGCTCTGGTTTAGGTTTGTCCGATGCCTGCCCGTGCGCGCAGACGGCCTCGCGCAGTCCTCGGCGTGAGGGTAGGCGTTGGACAAAGCTCCAGGGAGGAAACCGCGACGCGTGTGGCAGCCGTGGCCGAAGCCGATGCCGCTATGGGGATTGTGGCGGCGAGTCGGAGGCCAGCAGCGCTGATCGCGACGGATCACGCAGCGGGGGTGACGAGCGCATGAAGGGTCCGGCACCGTGATGGGCTCGGATGCGGCCTGCACGACAGGTGCATTGGGCGCCCTGGTCGCGGTCGGCGCATGCGGCAGCGCACCGGGCGCCCAGCGCGAGCGGCCGATGAAAGGTGCGATGCTGGGGTGTGTGCGCGGTCATGGCGCACGCGCTGCAGGAGGCGCGCGGATCGTCCCGCCGCGCGGCAGGATCTCGACGAGAACCAGGGGACGGCCGCAATGCCTGCACACGAAGGTGGGCTGGCGCTCGGCGGACGCCTCGTGGGGGTCGACGTCGACCGGCTGCAAGCTCGCGGCGGGCGGCTGCCGCAACTGTTCGCGCACGGCGGCGAGGCTGGCGCGGCGATGGCCGTTGGCCAGCAGGCCGTAGTGCCGGATGCGGTGCAGGCCGGCGGGCAGCACGTGCAGCAGGAAGCGGCGCATGAACTCGGCGCTGCTCAGGGTCATGACCTTGCGACGCGCGCTGCCGCGGGCGCGGTAGTCCTTCCAGCGGAAGGTCACGCCGCGCTCGTCCATGCCGAGCAGGCGGCTGTTGGAGATGGCCACGCGGTGCGTGTAGCGCGACAGATAGGCCAGCACCGCGGCGGGGCCGGCGAGCGGGCGCTTGGCGTAGACCACCCACTCGGTGCGGCGCAGCGGCGCGAGCCACTGGGCGAAGGAGTGGGGTTCAGCAAGCGCCGCGAGTTCGCCGAAGAATCGCAGTCCCCCAGCCTGGTGCAGGCGCTGCAGCTCCTCCAGGAAGCGCCGGCGGAACAGGCGCGAGAGCACGCGCACGGGCAGGAAGAATCCGGCCCGGCAGGCGCGCCAGGTGCCGTCGGGGGCGAGCCCTCCGCCGGGCACGATGCCGTGCACGTGAGGATGGTGCGTCAGCGCCGAGCCCCAGGTGTGCAGCACGAAGGTGGCGCCGATGCGCGCGCCCAGGTGCTTGGGGTCGGCGGCAATGGTCAGCAGCACCTCGGCGGCGACGTCGAACAGCAAGGCGTAGAGCGCGGCCTTGTTCTGGTACGCGACCTCGGCGATGGGCGCCGGCAGCGTGAACACGACGTGGTAGTAGTCGAGCGGCAGCAGGTCGGCCTGGCGCGCCTGCAGCCAGCGCTGCGCGGCGCGGCTCTGGCACTTGGGGCAATGCCGGTTGCGGCAGGAGTTGTAGGAGATCAGGTCGGTGCCGCAGCCCTCGCAGCGCAACACGTGCCCACCCAGCGCCGCGCTGCGGCACTGTTCGATGGCCGACATCACCTGGAGCTGGGCAAGGCTCAGGTGGTCGTGCTGGGCCTGGCGCCAGGCCGGCCCGTGGGTGCGGAAGATGTCGGCGACTTCCAGGGCGGCTCGCCCCACGCCGACACCCCTACGTCTGCGGCAGTCGCTCCAGCGGACTGATCACCTGGCGCAGCAGCTCGGTGGCCACGTGCGTGTAGGTGGTCGTGGTCTCCAGCTTCTTGTGTCCGAGCAGCACCTGGATGACGCGGATATCGACCCGGGCCTCCAGCAGGTGGGTGGCGAAGCTGTGGCGCAGGGTGTGCATGGACACGCGCTTGTCGATCCGTGCGTCCTCGGCCGCGGCGTGGATGGCGCGGTTGAGCTGGCGCGGGCTCAGCGGGTCCATCGGGTCGAGCCCGGGAAACAGCCAGCCGCCGGGCAGCATCTTGCCCTGGGCATGCGCAACACGCCACCACGCGCGCAGCTGCTCCAGCAGCGGGGGCGGCAGCAGCGCGTAGCGATCCTTGCGCCCCTTGCCCTGCTCGACGCGCAGGACCATGCGCTGGCTGTCGACGTCGCCGACCTTCAACGCGCAGACCTCGCTGGCGCGCAGCCCCGCGCCGTAGGCCACGGCCAGCGCCGTGCGGTGCTTGATGTTCGCCGCCGCGGCGATCAGCCGCGCCACCTCCTCGGGACTGAGCACCACGGGCAGCCGGGTGGGCGTGCGCACCGATTGGACCTTGGCCATCAGCTCGCCGTGGCCGAGCGTGACGTCGAAGAAGAACTTGAGCGCGCTCAGCGTGGCGTTGATCGTCGCCGGCGTTGCGCCCTGGTCGACCAGATCCAACTGGAACCGGCGCAGGTCCTCGGCCGTGGCGGTGTCGGGCGATCGCCCCAGGAACACAGCGAACCTGCGCACGCCGCGCACATAACCCGTCTGCGTCTTGGCACCGAGCTTGCGCATGCGCATGTCGTCGAGCATGCGCTGACGCAGCGGCGAAACCACCGGATCGCTTGAGTTCATGGTGCTTCTCCTGTCGAAGACCGAGGCCGATTGCCTCTGTCTCCAACATAGGAATCACCACTCCTCCGAACCCGCGCAGCCCCTCCCGGAGCGCCTACCGCGAGAGCGGT
>JAKAXL010000015.1 GCA_021816585.1 Pseudomonadota bacterium
GGCGCCCATCAGTTCGCCCAGCGGGCGCTGGTAGTACTCGGCGGCGAAGCGCAGCAGCGCAATCCAGTCGGGGCCCAGCGGGGGCAGCTCCTCGCAGACCTCGTGCACCGCACGCAGGCGGCGCGGCTGCGCCTGCGGCAACTCGTCGGCACACCGTGCCTGCAGCACGACGCCGCTGACCAGTTGTCGCCCCAACGGCACCCGCACGACCGTTCCGATCGGGATGTCGCGATCGCAGGCATAGTCCAGCACGCCCCAGATCGGGGCGTCGACGGCGACCTGCAGGCGCCAGGGGGAAGCCGGCTCCGCGGCCGCGACCTCGTCCGTCGCCTTCGGGTTTACCACGATGCCGCGGGCGCCGGGAGCGCCGGATGTGAGCGCCGACTCGCATCGCGCGCGGCCATGTTGCGGCATCGGGGATGGGGTCTACGGGGAATCCCCAGGCTGTGGACAACTTTGTGCATAGTGCGTCCCGACGACCAGCCCCCAGCTGTGGACAACTTGGCTTCCATCGCATGCGGCTCTGCAGCAATTTCAGCAAAACCTCGGTAGATCAACAAGTTGCGCGTCAAGTCCTGAAGTAAGATCTGGATTCCCCGAGCTATCTCCCCAAATCCCTCGATGTGTGCATAAATGGATGCCATCGGGCTTGACAAGCGTGCGCGAATGCACCGTCGCGGGTGCGCGCGGCGCACGCCGCAGCCGCCTAGCGCCCCGGCTCGCGCAGCTTTCGGCTGTGCTGGTGCACGGTGTCCACCAGCACCTGCACATGCTCGGGCGGCGTGAACTGGGAGATGCCGTGCCCCAGGTTGAACACGTGGCCGGCGCGCTGGCCCGGCGCGATCGTCCCGAAGGCGTCGAGCACCGCACGTGCCTGCGCGGCGATGCTGTCGGGGGGAGCGAACAACACGGAGGGGTCCAGGTTGCCCTGCAGCGCGACGCGCTCGCCCACCAGCGAGCGCGCGGCCCCCAGGTTGACGGTCCAGTCCACGCCCAGCGCGTCGGCCCCGCTGTCGCTCATCTCGCGCAGCCAGCCGCCGCCGCCCTTGGTGAACAGGATCAGCGGCACGCGCCGCCCGTCGTGCTCGCGCCGCAGCGCCTGCAGCACGCGGCGGCTGTACTGCAGCGAGAACTCCTGGAACGCACCGTCGGCCAGCGCCCCGCCCCAGGAATCGAACAGCATCAGGGCCTGGGCGCCGGATTCGACCTGCGCGTTCAGGTAGGCGGCGACCGCCTCGGCGTTGACGCCCAGGATGTGGTGCATCAGGTCCGGGCGGGAGTACATCAGGGTCTTGGTCTGGCGCCAGTCGTCGCTGCCCTGCCCCTCCACCATGTAGCAGGCCAGGGTCCACGGACTGCCGGCGAAGCCGATCAGCGGCACCCGCTGCACGCCGTCGCGGGTCAGCGCGCGGCGGATCTGCGAGACGGCGTCGAACACGTAGCGCAGACGCTCCAGGTCGGGCGCGCGCAGCGCGCGGATCTGCGCCTCGGTACGCAGCGCATGCTCGAAGCGCGGCCCCTCGCCGGGGGCGAAGCGCAGGCCCAGGCCCATCGCGTCCGGCACCGTGAGTATGTCCGAGAACAGGATCGCGGCGTCCAGCGCGTAGCGCTCCAGCGGCTGCAGCGTCACCTCGGTGGCCAGCCCGGGGTCGGTGGCCAGGCCCAGGAAGCTGCCGGCCCGGGCGCGCGTGGCGTTGTACTCGGGCAGATAGCGCCCGGCCTGCCGCATCAGCCAGACGGGGGTGTACGCGGTGGGTTCGCGCAGCAGCGCGCGCAGCAGGGTGTCGTTGGCGATCGTGCTCATCCGTCTATTGTCGCAAAGCGCCGGAGCTCACAGCGCGAAAGCGTGGCCGGCGGGCCACGCCTGCCCTGCCCTACAGGCTGCCGGCACGCCCGCGCGGCCTGTTAACGCAACCAGCTTGCATTATGATGGCGGCCTCGAATCCCTTCCGTCGCAGTCGTCCGATGCCCGCCCTGTTCCGCCGCGTCGTGCTCATCGCGCCATGGCTGTGGGCCTGCGCGGCAGCCGCGCACGCCGCCGCGCCGCCGACCATCGTCGCCGCCGAGAGCACCTACGGCGCGATCGCCTCCGAGATCGGCGGCACGCATGTGCGCGTGCTGTCGCTGATCCGCAACCCGAACGTCGACCCGCACGCCTTCGAGGCCTCGCCGCGCGAGGCGCGGGAAGTCGCCGGTGCAGGCCTGGTGCTGATGAACGGACTCGGCTACGACACCTGGATGCGTCAGCTGCTGGCCGCCAACCCGGTGCCCCACCGCGAGGTGCTGGTGGCGGCCGACCTGCTGCCGGCGCGACGCCTGCCCGACGCCAACCCGCACGTGTTCTACGACCCCCGCGTCGGCGAGCGCATGGCCGAGGCGGTCACCGCCTGGCTGCGCCGCGTCGACCCGGCGCACGCCGCGGCCTACGCCGCCGGCGAAGCGCGCGTGCTGGCGCAACTGGCCGAGGTCAGGCAGCGCGCCCGCGAACTGGCACGCGCGCATCCGGGGCTGCCGGTCACGGCCACCGAGCCGGTGTGGGGCTACATGGTGCGCGAACTCGGCTGGCGCGACCACGACACCGCGCTGCAACTGCACGTCATGAACGGCACCGAGCCGGCGCCGCGCGAGATGGCCGCCTTCGATTCCGAGTTGCGACACCACGCCGTCGCGCTGCTGATCCACAACCGCCAGGTCGACTCCCCGCTGACCCGCAGCATGCTGCAACTGGCCAGGCGCTGCGGCGTGGCGACGCTGGGCGTGGACGAGTTCACGCCTGCGGGGGTGGACTATCCGCAATGGCTGCTCGACAGCCTGCAACGCGCGGCCGACGCGCTGGCGCACCCGCCGGCGGCGAGCGCCTCCTGCCATGGCTGAAGCGGCCGTGCTGGCCAGCGGGCTGCGGGTCGCCCGCGGCAGCCGCGACATCGTGCGCGGACTCGAGCTGCGCATCGAGCAGGGCCAGATCGTCGGCCTGTTCGGCAGCAACGGCGCCGGCAAGACCACGCTGCTGCAGGCGCTGGCGGGACTGCTGCCGACCGGCGCCGGGCAGCTGCAGGTGCTCGGCGGCACTGCGTCGCAGGCGCGCCGGCGCATCGGCTACGTCGCGCAGGTGGTTCCGGAAGGCGCGCAGACGCGGCTGCGCGCGGCCGACTTCGTGGCCAGCGCGTGGCGCGCCGAGCGCTGGGGTTTCGCGCTGTCGCCGCGCTTGCGCGCGGAGCGCGCGGCCGCGGTGCACGAGGCCCTGCGCTCGACCGCCTGCGAACACCTGGCCGGGCGCGGCATGGACACGCTGTCGGGCGGCGAACGCCAGCGCGTGTGCATTGCGCAGGCGCTGGTCAATCCGGTGCGCCTGCTGCTGCTCGACGAGCCGCTGGCCAACCTCGACCCGCGCGCGCAGCTCGGCGTGCTCGAGCTGGTGCGCGAACTGCGCGCACGCCACGGACTGACCGTGCTGCTCAGCGCGCACGACGTCAACGCGCTGCTGCCGGTGATGGACCGCGTGCTGTACCTGGCCGCCGGACACGGCCGCCTGGGCGCGGTCGACGAGGTCATCGACGATGCCGCGCTGAGCGCGCTGTACGGAGTCCCGATGGCCGTCGCGCGCCATGCCGGCTACATGTTCATCCACCCCGCCGGCGGCTTCATGGCCGAGCAGGCGGCGCATTGCGAGCATGGCGCGCACGAGCACGCCGCGCATGCACAGGAATCGTGATGCTCGGACTCGAATACGCCTTCATGCGCCAGGCGCTGGTCGCCGCCGGCAGCATCGGCGTGGCGGCGGCCGCGGTCGGCTACTTCGTCACGCTGCGCCGCCAGACCTTCGCCGCGCACGCGCTGTCGCACGTCGGCTTCACCGGCGCGGCCGGCGCCATCGTGCTCGGCCTGAGCGCCTATCTGGGGCTGTTCGCGTTCACGCTGGCGGCCGGGCTGGCACTGGCGCTGGCGGGCAGGCGGCTGCGCCAGCGCGACGTCGGCATCGGCATGGTGCTGATGTTCGCGCTGGGCCTCGGGGTGCTGTTCCTGAGCCTGTACACCAGCAACGCACAGCAGGCGATGAGCATCCTGTTCGGAAGCATCGTCGGCATCACCGCGGCGCAGGAGCGGCTGTCCGTGCTCGTGGCCGCGGGCGCGCTGGCCGGTCTCGCGCTGATCCACCGCCCGCTGCTGCTGGCCAGCCTGAACCCCGACATGGCGCGCACCCGCGGCATCGCGGTGGGGCTGCTGGACCTGCTGTTCGCCCTGCTGCTGGCGGCCACCGTCGCGGTGGCCGTGCCGGTGATCGGCGCGCTGCTGATCTTCGCCTTCCTCGTCGGGCCGCCGGCCGCGGCGCAGGCCTTCACCCGCCGCATCGCCGGCGGCATGGTGCTGTCGATGCTGCTGGGGCTGGGGGTGGCCTGGGGCGGCCTGGCCGCCTCCTATGCCATCGGCTGGCCCGCCAGCACCTGGATCGCCGCGCTGAGCTTCGCGCTGTACCTGCTCGCGCAGGCCTGGCGTGGCTGGCGCGGCGGCGCCTGAGCGACTCGTCCGCCGCCCGCGGGCGGAGCGCGCGCGATCGCGGTCGCCCCCGAAACCCGCCGTCATGGTTGAATATCGGTCTAGGCTTTTGCGTGCCGTGGCTACCGCCGCACCGGCACGACGGGCACCGCGCTGGTGCCGCTTGGGGCACGATCTGTCCCGATTTCCTACACAACCTGTGCACACACGGAGATTCGCATGCAGCACCCCCAACTGCCGGCGGGCGTGACCATCACGGCGCCGCACAACCCGGAGTTCGATTCCATCCTCGGCAGCGCGGCCCTCGAGTTCGTCGCCAAGCTGCACCGCCGCTTCGAGCCGCGGCGCCAGCAACTGCTGGCCGCGCGCGCCGAGCGCGTCAAGCGCCTGGACGCCGGCGAGCGCCCGGACTTCCTGCCCGAGACCCGCGCCGTGCGCGAAGGTGACTGGCGCATCGCGCCGCTACCGGCGGCGCTGCAGCGCCGACGCGTCGAGATCACCGGTCCGGTGGACCGCAAGATGATCATCAACGCGTTCAACTCGGGGGCCGACAGCTACATGGCCGACTTCGAGGACGCCAACACGCCGAACTGGGACAACCAGGTGCGCGGCCAGATCAACCTGTTCGAGGCCATCCGCCGCAACATCTCGCTGGAGCAGAACGGCAAGACCTACCGCCTCAACGAGCAGATCGCCGTGCTCCAGGTTCGCCCGCGCGGCTGGCACCTCGACGAGAAGCACGTGCTGGTCGACGGCCGGCGCGTGGCCGGCGGCCTGTTCGACTTCGGCCTGTTCCTGTTCCACAACGCGCGCGAGCAGATCGCGCGCGGCGCCGGCCCGTTCTTCTACCTGCCGAAGATGGAAAGCCATCTCGAGGCGCGGCTGTGGAACGACGTGTTCGTGTTCGCGCAGGACGAGCTCGGGCTGCCGCGCGGCACCATCAAGGCCACGGTGCTGGTGGAGACCATCGTCGCGGCCTTCGAGATGGACGAGATCCTGTATGAGCTGCGCGAACACAGCGCCGGGCTCAACGCCGGGCGCTGGGACTACATCTTCAGCGCCATCAAGAAGTTCAAGAGCGACCGCGACTTCTGCCTCGCCGACCGCGCGCAGATCACGATGACGGCGCCGTTCATGCGGGCCTACGCGCTGCTGCTGCTGAAGACCTGCCACAAGCGCGGGGCCCCGGCCATCGGCGGCATGAGCGCGCTGATCCCGATCAAGAACGACCCGGAGAAGAACGCCAAGGCGATGGAGGGCATCCGCGCCGACAAGCGCCGCGACGCCACCGACGGCTACGACGGCGGCTGGATCGCCCACCCCGGGCTGGTCGCGTCGGCGATGGAGGAGTTCGTCGCCGTGCTCGGCGACAAGCCGAACCAGATCGCCAAGACCCGCGACGACGTGCAGGTCGGCGCCGCCGAGCTGCTCGACTTCCGCCCCGAGTCGCCGATCACCGAGGCCGGTCTGCGCAACAACGTCAACGTCGGCATCCACTACCTCGGCGCCTGGCTGTCGGGCAGCGGCGCGGTGCCGATCCACAACCTGATGGAGGACGCGGCCACCGCCGAGATCTCGCGCAGCCAGGTGTGGCAGTGGATCCACAGCCCGAAGGGCGTGCTCGACGACGGCCGCAAGGTCACCGCCGACATGGTGCGCGCGCTGATCCCCCAGGAGCTGGACAAGGTCCAGGCCACCGGCGCCGAAGGGCAGTTCGACAAGGCCGCGCGGATCTTCGAGCAGATGGCCACCGCGGCGCAGTTCACCGAGTTCCTGACCCTGCCGCTGTACGAAGAACTGAGCTGAGCCACCCGGGCAGGGCGGCGCGCGCCCAGGCGCAGGTCCGTTTGCGGCCACACCTGCGCGCGCGCCGCGCCTACAGTGGCGGGGTCACGACATCCGCGAGCCCGCCATGCCACTGCTGGAACTCCTGCTGCTTGCCGCGATCTGGGGCAGCTCCTTCCTGTTCCTGCGCCTGGGCGTGCCGGCGCTGGGACCGCTGAGCCTGATCGCGCTGCGCGTGTCCATCGCCGCGCTGGTGCTGTCGCCGGTGCTGCGCAGCGCGCAGCTGCGCCACCAGTTGCGCGCGCACTGGCGCGCGCTGGCGGTCGTCGGGCTGAGCAACTCGGCGCTTCCGTTCACGCTGTTCGCCATCGGCGCGCTGCACCTGGGCGCCGGCTTCGAGTCCATCCTCAACGCCACCACCCCGCTGTGGGCGGCGCTGATGGGGGCCTTGTGGTTCGGCGCGGGCATCTCGCGCGCGCAAGGCGCGGGGCTGCTGCTGGGGCTGCTCGGCGTGGTCGCGCTGGTCGGCGGCCAGGCGCAACTGGCGCACGGCATCTCGGCCCCGGCCGCCGCGGCGGCGCTGCTGGCCCCCGCGTCCTACGGTTTCGCCGTGCACTTCACGCGGCGCCACCTCGGCCACACCGATCCGCGAGTGATCGCCTTCGCCAGCCAGGCGTTCGCCGCGCTGCTGCTGCTGCTGCCCGGCGCCGTGCTGTGGCCGGGGCACCCCGTGGAGCCGCGCATCTGGGCCTATGTCGGAGCGCTCGGCGTGCTGTGCACCGGGGTCGCCTACGTGCTGTATTTCCGCCTCGTGGTGCGCGTGGGCGCCGCCTACGCGGCGTCCGTGACCTTCCTCATCCCGGTGTTCGGGATGCTGTGGGGCGCGCTGTTCCTGCACGAGCGCATCACGCCGCCGATGCTCGCGGGTTGCGCCGTGATCCTGGCCGGCACCGCGCTGGCCGGCGGCCTCTGGCGCCGCCTGCTGCCGCGGTCCGCGAAATGACCCCCTCAACCGCGAAGGGGGCCTGAGGACCTGCTGCAGCCCGGCGGAGTCGCGGGAGAACCATCGCCGCCCCGCGATGCGCCGGCTCAGGCGGGGTCCGACTGCAGGTCCTGCGACTCGGCCGGATGCGCGGCCGGACGCTTGCGCACGCGCTCGATCAGCCAGGCGCTGAGCCGATGGCTCGCCGCCTTGCGCTCGTCGGCATCGGCCGACTCGTGCACCGCGGCATGCCACGCCATGGCCTCCCGTGCCTCGAGCCCGACGCGGCGCAGGTAGCCGCCGAGGGGGCATTGCTGCAGCGACGTATCGCGATGCGGCTGCAGCTCATGCATGTACAGCCAATGGAAGGCCAACGCCCCCAGTGCGGTATCGAGTCGCTGCGGCGCGGCGCAGGCCTGGGCCGCGCCGCGCTGCGCGACCCAGGCGCCGAAGTCGCGCGCGGGCATCGGTCTGGCGATGCCGAATCCCTGCCCGTAACCCACTCCCAGCACGCTCGCGGCCTCGGCGATCGCCGTACTTTCGACGCCCTCGATCACCACCTCCTTCTCGAAGTCGCGTCCGATCTGCGCCACCGTACGCACCAGGCTCAGCGCCTTGATGGGGTCGCGCTCGATGTCGAGCAGGATGGCGCGGTCGACCTTGATGATGTCGAAGGGCATGCTGGCCAGCCGCTTGAGGCTGCTGAAACCCGAGCCCAGGTCATCGATGGCCAGGCGCACGCCCAGTCGCCCCAGCGTGGCCACCGCCTGGTCGCGCCGTGCCTCGTCGACTTCCTGCGACTCCAGCAACTCGAGCACGAGGTGGCGCGCCGGAACCCGGCTGTCGCGCAGCGCCTGTTCGATCCATTGCGCGCACTCGGGGTGCAGCATGGTCGACGGCGGCAGGTTCAGGGAAACGTCGACCTCGATGCCGTGCTCGCGCCATCGCGTCAGCCAGTGCAGGCTCTGCGCCAGGCCGATGCGGAACAATGCGTCGAGGTCGGCATCGCGCAGCGCCGGCAGGAAGACGTCCGGAGGCACGACGCGGCCGTCGGGCGAGACCAGCCGCGCCAGCGCCTCGACCTTGGCGACGCCGCCCGCGCGCAGGTCCACCACCGGCTGCACGAACATCGCCAGCCCGTCCGCGTACAGCCATTCGCGGTAGCGCGCGGCCTCGTGCTGGTCGAGCAGAGGCTGGCGCCGGCGCAGCAGGTCGTCGATCAGGTTCCAGCGATTCTGCACGGCGGTGAGGAAGGTGCGCCCCTGCTCGGTGTCGAACTGGTTCGGGTAGGCGCCATAGATCACCAGCACCGCATCGGTCTGGCCGCCGCGCAGCAAGGGAATCGCCGCCATGCTGCGCACGCCCATGCGCCTGGCGGCCTGCTCCCAGGGCTGCAGGCCGGGCTGCGACTCGTAGGAGCGGGCCGTCATGACCGTCTCGGTGCGCCACGCCAGCGCCGCCAGGCCCATGCCGGTCGGGCTGCCCGAGTCCAGCGACGGGCGCATGCCCGGCGCCGAGAGAACGCCCGCCATCTCCTCGGCCTGCGGGCCGTCGCAGGCCTGCAGCGCGAACATCCCCTGGCCGTCCGGGCGCATCAGCGCGCAGCTCTGGATCCCGGGCAGCGTGCCCAGCGCGCGCAGCTTCTCGCGGACCACCTCGATCCAGCCCTGCCCGTTGCGCGGCAGCGGTCGCGCCAGATAGGCGTTGTAGGTGTTCTGCACCTCGAGCATGGTGTCGAGCTGCGCCTGCAGGTCGATCTGCACGCGCGCGTCCAGCACCCGCTGCAGGCGATGGCGGTCGCGCGCGGCCAGTTCGGTGGCGTCCAGGTGCCAGTGCAGCAGATCGCGGTACAGCTGCATCGACGCGCTCAGCCACGACGGCGCGACCCCGACCAGCGCATGCACGGCTCCCAGATGCCGCGCGCGTACCTGGATGTTCGCCGCCGAGGTCGCCGGCTCGAGCAGGAAGCGCAGGTGACGCGCCTGGCTGGACTTCAACCCCTCCAGGCGCTCGGGGCCGAGCGCGGACAGGATCACCGCCAGGTCCGGGCGCTGCGCGAGCTCGGCATAGAAGTTCTCGACGAATTCGCGCTCGGCGCGCTCGAACAGCGGCTCGACGCGCGTCAGCAGGCGCTGCGCATCGCTGGCGAACGGGTCGAAGGGCGGCTCCGGCAAGGCATCGGCCGACTCCTGCCCGGACTGGGCCTGCTGCGCGGAGCCGGCGCGCGCCCACCAGTGCGCGCGCGTGGCCTTGCGCGACTTGATGCGATACATCGCCGCGTCCGCCAGGCGCAACAGGGCCTCGGCGCTTGCGCCGTCGTCCGGCGCGACCGCGAGGCCCATGCTCATGCCGACGCTGGCCAGGCGCCCGGCACCGAGGTCGAACGGCGTCTCGACGGCCTGGTGCAGGCGCTCCAGGATGAATTCGAGCTGCTCCTGCGCATAGTCGAGCTCGAGGTCCTCGATGACCAGCACGAACTCGTCGCCGCCCAGGCGCGCGATCATGTCGGTGCTGCGCGACAGCGCGCGCAGGCGCTCGCCCAGCTGCTGCAGCAGCGCGTCGCCGACCTCGTGGCCCCAGCGGTCGTTGACCGGCTTGAAGTCGTCGAGGTCGATCAGCCCGACGGCGATCGCCGCGCCCGCACGCTGCGCCTGCGCGACCGCGCGCTCCAGGTTGAACTCGAGCGCGCGCCGATTCGGCAGCCCGGTCAGCGGATCGACCTGGCTGAGGCGCTCCATCTGCTGCATCAACTGCTGGCGCTCGGTCACGTCGACGATGGTCCACACGACGTCGGTGGCACCCTCCGCGTCCCTCGGCATGCGCTGGCCCGACAGCGTGACGCAGGCCGGCCTGCCGTCCTCGCGCACGATGTCCAGCGCCTCCAGCGTGACTCCGCCGCGCCCCAGCACCTCGCGCGTGGCCGAGATCATGGCCGGCTGGTTCAACGTCGGCGCGGCCTCGGCCACGGCCTTGCCCAGCGCGCCGCGCAGGTCCCGCACGCCGAAGATGCGGGCGACCGCGGCGTTCGCCTCGACGATCAACGCGCCCGGATAGCGCACCATGACCACCCCCGCCACCGCATTGTCGAGCAGGCTCGCGTGCTGCTGCTGCAGCTGCGCCTGGCTGCGCAGCAGGTCGAGGCGGTCGAGTCCGCTGGACACGTCGTCGGCCAGTTCGCGCATCGTGCGCTGCAGTTCGGGATCGAAGGCGTCGGCGTGGCTGCCGTACAGGTGCAGCACGGCCCACACCTGCCCGCCGCGGCGCAGCGGCAGGCTGGCCGAGGCGTTCAGCCCGAAGCGCTGCCGCTCCTCGGTGCAGGCGGCAGCGTCGCGCGCATCGCGACGCGCCGCGCTGAACACCGCGCGCCCCTCGTGCCAGGCGAGGAACTCGGCGCTGCGCTGCTGCGCAACCTGCTGTCCGACGCCGGCCGCGATGCCCTCCAGGTACGCGGCGGCCGGCCCGGCGTGCGCCAGCACTTCCATGCTTCCATGCTCGCCGGGGCGGCCGATCCAGGCCAGGCTGACCGCCGGATCGAGCACGGCCAGGTCGCAGATCGCCTGCAGCAGCTCCTGCACGTCGGCCGCCTTCACGATCGCCCGGTTGACCTGGGCGCGCATGGCGTTGAAGCGCGCCAGTTGCGCGCTTTGCTCGAGCAGTCGCTCGCGCCCGCGCAGCAGTCGCGCGATGATGAGCGCGGCGAGGATGAACAGCGCCAGCACCGCACCGCGCGCGGCCAGGCGCCATGCCAATCCCTGCCGATACACCGCCCACACCTGCGACGGCGACCATGCGGTCTCGACGGCCAGCGGAAGCCCGTCGATGACCTGCTCCACGCCGGCGCCGGCGCCGGCGCCGCCACGCGGTGCCGCGACACCCGCTCCGGGCACGGCGCCGATCAGGCGGCCGTCGCGCAGATCCCGCACGGCGACGGCCCAGCGGCTCGCGTGCGGCATCGCGAGCAGCGCATCGAGCCGGTAGGGGGACCCGATGAAATACAGCGTGTGCCCCGCCGCGTCGCGCATGCGGTAGCGCATGGCCAGGATGCTCGCGCCATAGCGCGGCGTGAAGGCCGCGCGTCCGAGCAGGTCGTCGGGGTGGCCGGGCAGCGACGTGAACTCGCGCTCGCCGAAGATCGGCTTCGCCGATTGCGGCATGCTCGACCACTCGATGCGCGAGCCGGCGACCGACAGCAGGTTCAGCGCGAACAGTTCCGAGTGCTGCGCGGCGAAGCGCTCGAGCAGGCGGCGACTTCGCGGCCCGAGCTGCGCCGGATCGCGCGCGCCGATGATGTCGCGCGCGGCGAACTCGAGCTGCTGGAACTGCTGCATCAGGCGCAGCTGGATCAGTTGTCCCTCGGCCAGCGCGGCGCGGCGCGCCTGCCGCGCCACCTGCGCGCGCGCGTCGCGGAAGTCCGCGCGCTCCTGGTTCAGCGCCCACAGCGCGACCAGCAGCGCGGGCACCCACAGCAGGCCGCGCAGCAGGGATCCGCGCAGCGAGGCCTTCATCGCCCGGCGCATGCCCCGGCGGCGCGGCACGCGGGCGTGCGGCGGCGGCGCTCATGGAGGGGGTCGCGGGTTCGCGGCGGCATGACGGTCGGGTTCGCGGGTCGGGTCGAGGGCACGGCGCGCATGCGGTGAACACAGCGCGGCGGGCTGATATGTCCCGAGTTGTATAGGAAAGCGCCGGGCTTGGGGACGCAAGCCGCGAAAAAATGCAGCCGGCCGTGACATATCTCACAGGCCGACGCGCAGGCCCGCGGGGCGCGGGCTACTCGAAGCGTTCGTGCAGCCCGACGTAGAAGCCGCCGGGGAGCAGCCCGAGGATGAACGGGGAGCGCATGGCATGCGCGAAGTAGCCGCTGGCCACGCCGACCGCGGCGCCGGCCATGGTGTCGGTCAACCAGTGCCCGTGGGCCTTCATGCGCGCCGCCATGTCGAACACCGGCAGCGCGGCCAGCGTGTCGACCATCGGGTGGCGATCGTGGTACTCCAGGATCAGCGGGGTCACCAGCGCGGTGATCGAGGACACGTCGCCGCTGGGAAAGCTCGCGTTGTGCACGCCCTGGAACCAGCGGTCGGGGTTGGTGGTGCTCGATGGGCGCATGCGCTGGAAGGTCCACTTCAACGCCTGCGTGGAAATGCCGGCCATCGCCGCGGCGTCCACGCTCTGCCACAGCGTGCGCCCGAAGCGCGAGCGCCCGCCCTCCCATACCGCGCCGGCCAGGGTCAGCCCGATCAGTTCCGCGGGGAAGTTCGGCGTGCGTGCGATCGACCAGATTCCCGAGGTGTCCTGCCCGATCGGGTGGTCCAGGCGATGCAGCCCGGCCACGTCGAGCACACCCAGCGTGGCGCCCAGCAGGTAGGTGGCCACCAGCCCGCTGCCGAACGAAGGATGGGCCGGCCACAGACGCGCGGCGGGACAGGCGGCTCCCGGCGCGGACGCGGAGGCAGCAGGTGCGGACGCGGTCGCCGCGACGATCCCCGGTGGCTGCGGGAGCGAGTCGGCGGCACAGGCTGCGGGCAGTCGAAGCAGCAGCGCGACGACCAGACAAGGGGCCCAGCTCCTGGCACGGATCACGATGGTCGGCTCCGGATGAGGGATGCGGCGAGACGGGAGCCGGCAGGGATCCCGGGCCATCGGCGCGCCGCCGTGCGAGGCGGCAGCGGCAGACCGGGCGAAGCCTAGGGCCTGCGGTCGCCCGCTGGCAACCGCTGCACACAATGCATTACAAGGCTCGATTCACCTTACAAAGATCCTGGATTTGCGATCCGCTGGAAGGCCGCGGCGGCCCTGCCTCGATCCGCCCGTGAACGAGCGGACCGGCGCGCGTGCGCGCCCAGGTCGCGACGGCCCGCGCGCGCAGGGCCTATGATCGGCACGAGCGAGCCTCCCATGATGCAGCCTTCCGACGTCCGGGCATCCTGCGAATCCGAGCGGCAACTCGACCGCCTGCTGGCCGTGCGGGCGCTGAGCGTCGACCTGTGCCAGGGCCTCGAGCCCGAGGACCTGGTGGCGCAGAGCATGCCCGATGCCAGTCCGCTGAAATGGCACCTGGCGCACACGACCTGGTTTTTCGAGACCTTCGTGCTGCGGCCGCGGCTGCCGGATTACCGCGTGTTCGATCCCGGCTTCGCCGAACTGTTCAATTCCTATTACGTCGGCGCCGGCCCGCGCTACCTGCGCGCCGCGCGCGGCATGCTCACGCGCCCGGCGCTGCGCACCGTGCTGCAGTACCGCTCGCATGTCGAACAGGCGCTGCGGCGCCTGTTCGAACGCGACGGTGCGAGCGACGAGATCCAGGCCATCGTCGAACTGGGAATCCACCACGAGCAGCAGCATCAGGAGCTGATGCTGACCGACGTGCTGCACCTGTTCTCGCTGAATCCGCTGAAACCCGCCTGGCGCGATCTGCCGGCGCCGACGCGGCACGCCGCGCGCCCCTTGCACTGGCTGGAACGCCCCGGCGGCCGCGACGCCCTGGGGTACGACGGCGGCGCTTTCCACTTCGACCATGAGGCGCCGGCGCACACCGTGTGGCTGCAACCCCATGCCATCGCCGACCGGGCGGTATGCAATGCCGAGTTCGCCGATTTCGTGCGCGACGCGGGCTATCGCAACCCCCTGCTGTGGCTGTCCGACGGCTGGGCCACCGTGCAGCGCGAGCAGTGGCGCGCCCCGTTGTACTGGAGCGAGGACGCGCAGAGCCAGTTCACGCTGGGCGGCGAGTGCGAACTCGACCCCGCCGCGCCGGCCTGCCATCTCAGCTATTTCGAGGCCGACGCCTTCGCGCGCTGGGCCGGCTGCCGCCTGCCGACGGAAGCCGAGTGGGAGTCCTTCGCACGCGGGCAGCCCGTCGAAGGCAACCTGCTGGGCAGCGGCCTGTTCCGCCCCGCCCCTGCCGGCGACGGGCCGCAGTGCTTCGGCGACGTCTGGGAGTGGTGCGCCAGCGCCTTCCTCGCCTACCCCGGCTTCCGGCCGGCCGCCGGAGCCGTGGGCGAATACAACGGCAAGTTCATGTCGGGGCAGATGGTGCTGCGCGGAGGCTCCTGCGTGACGCCGCGCGACCATCTGCGGCCGAGCTATCGCAACTTCTTCTACCCCCACCAACGCTGGCAGTTCATGGGACTGCGCCTTGCCAGGGACCTCGGATGAACCTTTCCGCACCCACCGTCGACGCGCTGCGCAGCGCCGTGCTCGAAGGGCTGCTCGACAGCCCCAAGCGCCTGCCCAGCGCCTACTTCTACGATGCCACGGGCTCGGCGCTGTTCGAGTCGATCTGCGAACTCCCGGAGTACTACCTGACCCGCGCGGAGACCGAGATCCTGCAGCACCACGCGGCCGAGATGGCGCGGCGCATCGGCTCCGGCGCGCTGCTGGTCGAGCCCGGCTGCGGCTCCGGCGAGAAGGCCTGCCTGCTGTTGCAGCACCTGCGCGAACCCGCCGGCTTCGTGCCGATCGAGATCTCCTCCAGCGCCCTCGAAGGCGCCGAGCGCCTGGTGCGGGGACGATTCCCGCAACTGCCCGTGCATGCGCTGCGGGCCGACTTCACGGCCCGTTCGCGCTTCCCGCCGCGGCAGCGGCGGCCCGCCCGGTGTTCTTCTTTCCCGGCTCCACGCTGGGCAATTTCGACCCGGCGCATGCGCTGACCCTGCTGCGGCGCTGGCGCGCCCTCGGCCAGGCGGCCGTGGTCGGCGTGGATCTGCGCAAGGACCCGGCCACGCTGGTCGCCGCCTACGACGACGCGCGCGGCGTGACGGCCGCCTTCAACCGCAACCTGCTGGCGCGCATCAACCGCGAACTCGGCGCCGACTTCGACCCGCAGTCCTTCGCGCACGAAGCGATCTGGAACGAGTCCGAGGGACGCATCGAGATGCACCTGCGCAGCCGGCACGCGCAGACGGTGCGCGTGGACGGCCGGCGCCTGGAGTTCCGCGCCGGCGAGTCCATCCACACCGAGAATTCCTACAAGTACACCGTCGACGGCTTCGCCGACCTGGCGGCGCGCGCCGGCTGGCAGCTCGCCGCCCGCTGGACCGATTCGCAGGCCCGCTTCGGGGTGCAGTTGCTCGCCTGATTCGCGGCGGACTCAGCGCAGGGGCTGGCTGTCCGCATCCACTGTCAGTGAAGCGAAGTGAATGGGACTGGAAGCCACTTTCCGGGCGAAAATTAGCGAAGTAGATGAGACAGATTAGCGAAGTCTGCGAGACTGGCTCGGCTTTTCCATTGCATAGCTCAGGTCAATGCCGTCGCTGCGGGAGCCGTGGATGACCTTGACCACAGCCCCCTGCGGGGCATCCATCAGACGGTTCCTGTTGCACTCGGCCGCCCGACCGTTCGGGATCGCGGCTTGGCTGGATTGAAGTACTCACCCTTGAAATCGATCATCCTAGGCGCTTGCAAAGAGCGGTCTGAGCCGCGTGACGGCCAACCGTGATCTCTCTCTCCAGGTCAGGGCAGTGCAGGAGCGTGCGTTCCTTGTCGATCACACATTGGCGGCAAACTCGGACCACGGTTATGCTCAATAGCAGGATGGGCAAAAAACGCATCACCATTTATCTGGATGCGAACGTGATCGATGCTTTCCAAAAGCAGGCCGAGCAGAAGGGGCTTGGCTACCAGACCCTCATCAATGCCGCATTGCGCGAGGCCTCCAGCAAGGAGCCGTTGACGCTGGATGCGCTGCGGCGTGTGATTCGCGAGGAATTGCACGCGGCGTAGGCGGCGCCAAGAGCATGAGCCGCTTCTTTGAATCAATACTAGCCCGCCGATGCTCTCGACCGTAATCTCCCGCCCGCATCGGGCGCTGTGCACTGCTACAGAATGATGCGATTCAATGCGAGGCGGCGCGCATTGCTCAAAGGCGTTGCAGATCGATTGCGTGGGTCGCCGGTGGAGAAACCTGAGGTTCGCGCGTCCTTTCCTTGGGGTGCATTGAGCCGCAGTCTCTCGCTCATTGGAGCCGACGACCTTCCCGCAGAACCCTGTCGGTGGTCACCTTACGCAATGGGTTTCGTGAATCGCTCGGCGTCGAGGATGGCGAATTGGTTCATGGCCTCTTTCCAGTTGTGCGCCGCGCGGCCCCGGTCGGCCGTGATGTTGCGCAGGGCGAGCCCAATCAGCTTGGCCCCTGCGTCGTCGCTGGGGAAGTGTCCGCGGGTCTTGATGATCTTGCGCAGCCGCGCGTTGATGCTATCGATCGCGTTCGTGGTGTAGTTCGTTGTGTAGATTGGCAGCCCGATGCCGCATCGGGTTGTGGCGTCTATTTCTTCGGGTTCTCGGCAAGCGCTCAACGACGGTGCACATCGGCTTGGATGCCCGCTCGAGGCATGATCTTGAGATAGGCGATCCAGATCCTGCTCTCGGCATCCTGGGGTCGAGTTCCCAGACGGCAGCGCAGCACCTCGTAGAGGCGTTCGCTCTCCCCGGGCGTCCCCAGATGGCGCCTCACAAAGCACGACTGATGCTCCTCCAGGGGCCTGGAGGCCAGCAAAGTGATCGCACCCTGGCCATCGTCGTTGACGATCAGTGCCCCCTGCACATCCTTCAACGGCCCCGCCCCATGTCCGGCCCCGCGCAGTTGGACCCGCTCGGGCTTGAACTGCCCCCGGTTCTCCAGCCGCAGGTTCTCGATTTGGGCGAACAGCTCCTGCACCCGCGGATCGTTGGGGTCGTAGTCGAACTGCTGGGACGTGGGGTCCCAGGACTTTCCGGAAGGAAAAACCATAATGGCCTCCTTAATCTGTCGGTGCTCCCATGGACCCGTTGCTCAGCGCCATCAGCGCGGCGACCACCCGCTGCGCCCACTGCCGGTACTGGGCACTCTCGGGCCCGTGCTCGACAGCGGCTTGATGCAGCTGCCGGTGGGCGCTATCCAGAGCGGATCCGCCGAGTCCTTGCGACACGACGAAACTGCCCAGCGCACACGTGCCCGCGTCATGCATCGCGCGCGCCCCCGCGTACCGCACCCCCTGCTCCCAACTCCAGTGCCCGGCCAAGGCGCCCAAGGCCGTCTGCGGATCCCGCGGATCCAATCGGAGCTCAAAACCCTGGATCCATCCCGGCACCTCGGCCGCCGGCATCGGACGCGCCAGCGCATAGCCCTGGCCGGCGGTGGCGCCCAGAATGGCGGCGGCCTCGACCAGCGCCGGGCTTTCCAGCCCCTCCACGATCACACGCAAGTCCAGGCTCTGCGCCAGACGCACCAGCGAGCCGATGAAGCCAATGACCCGCAAGGGATCCCGCGGAGCCTCGCGCACCAGTCCCTGATCGATCTTCACCGCGGAGAAGGGCAGCGTGCGTAAGCGCAGCAGACTGCTGTAGCCCGTGCCGAGATCATCCATGAGCAATTGCACGCCGAGGATGGAAAGCGCCCGTAGGGCGGCATCCCGCCCAGAAACGTCATCGAGTTCTTCCGTTTCCAACAGCTCCAGACGCAGGCGGGAAGGCGCCAGCCCATGCTCCTGCAAGGCCTGTCGCACCCAGGTGGAGCACTCGGGATGGATCAGCACGGCTGGGGGCAGGTTCAGGCTCACGACAAGCTTCAACCCCTGCGCGTCCCAAGCTTGGAGCTGGGTCAGGGCCTGGTGCAATCCATCCCGAAAGAGGCGCACAAACTCGGTTTCGCCGAATCCGGGCAGGAACTCCGCGGGACTGGCCAGCGTACCGTCCTCCAGCCGCAGACGCGCCAGGGCCTCGACCAGATCGGGTTTGCCGGAGCGCAAATCCACCACCGGCTGGTAGTGCAGCTCCAGAGCGCCGCGATACAGGCGATCCCGCAGCGCATGCCGGCGTTCGGCGGAGATCGGCGGCATCTTCTGTTCCCGCGAGGTCTCATGGTGCCGCTCGCTCACCAGCAGGCCCAGGGCCGCCAGAAACGTTCGCGCCGAGGGGGTCTCGAATACGCCGGGGTAGCTGCCGAACAGGATCAGCACGGCAAACACATGGCCCTGCGCATCCTTCAGCGGGACTGCCGCGCTGCTGCGGATGCCCGCGGCCCGAGCGGCTTCACGCAGAGGGGCGATGTCGGGATTGGTAGCGTAGCTGGTCGTCGTCTCAATCATTTCACTGCGCCAGGCGCGGAAATAAGGAACGTGCTCGAAGTTCGCGCCGGGGTCGGTCACCCGCGACATCAACTGATGTTCGTCGATCGCCTGCAAATAGGCGCCGAACCCCCCGGCGGTGTATTCGAAGACGAACTGCCCACCGCTATCGGGCCGGGCAACACCGGCGCCTTGCATCCCCTCCAGGGCCACGAGTTGATCGACCATGATGCGCAGGAAGTCCGGCCAGTTGGACGCCGCGGTTTTCTGGGCATGCAGGGACAGCAGCAGATGCTCGCGCCTTTGCGTGACGTCCATCTCGCCCTTGATCTGCTCTTCCATCTCGGTGAGCAGTCGGCGCGACAGCAGATTCACCAAATGGCTGCGTTCGAAGGGCCTTAGATTCAGTTTGCCGATCTCTTGCTTCAGGGTATCGAGATAAAGATGCATGGCCTCGATAATGGCACCCTGGTCAAGCCCGATCAGGGCATGGATGCGCCCCAGGCGGTGCGCGCTCAGTCGATGTGCCGCTTCGGTCAGATCGGGGGCCAGAATGTGTCCCAGATGTTGGTGTTGGCGCTCACGCAGATGGGTGAATTCATCGGGGCTCAAGCGCTGCAGGATGACTTGCGCTTCGGCTTGCAGCGCCAGGGTGGCGTAAAAGGTCGTGACGAACGCGGAGGTGGCGCTCAGAAGCGACTCCCGCACACGGGTCAACAGCGCCGCGGCCCCCTGTCCGTAACCGGGCACGACCAGCGCATCGTCTTCGCTGGGTTGGTTCGGGGCCGGCAGTGCGTGCCACTGCATCCAGCCTTGCTGACGGGTGGCCTTGCGCTCCTTGATGGCATACAGCGCCTCATCGGCGTGGCGCAGCAGGATTTCCGGTTCGGCGTCGTCCTCGGGGTAAAGCGTCACGCCCAGGCTCACGCCGATGCGGGCCTCGTGTCCGCTCGGCAGGACATAGGGCGCGGTGATTGCCGACTCCAGGCGCGCCAGAACGGCGGGCAGATCGTCGCTGGCCGCGGCTTGGTCAAGGATGACGACGAATTCATCGCCGCCCAGGCGCGCCACCACATCGGTTTCGCGCAAAGCGGCCCGCAGTCTGCGGCCGAACTCGCGCAGCAGCGCATCGCCCGCCGCATGGCCCCAGGTGTCATTGATGGGCTTAAAGTCATCCAGGTCGAGCATGCCGATCACCACGCGCCCGCCGTGACGACGGGCGCGCGCCAGCGTGCGGGAGAGATGGTCCAGCAGTCCCCGGCGGTTGGGCAGGCCAGTCAGCGCATCATGATCGGCCAGGTAGTCCTTTTCGATGGCGATGCCACGGAGTTTGTCGATGAGCTGACCAATTTGGCCAAAGATGGTGTTGAGATCGGAAAACCACAAATCGATGGGCTGAAATCGGACTAATCTTAAATCCGATATTTGATGGATTTGGTCCATGCTGCGCTTGAGCATGCCCATGGATCGGTCGATGCGCCAGTCCACGAAGACCGTCAACAGCAAGGAGCCCAGGATCGGAAAGGGGAAGACCCACAGCATGGACTCGAAAAAGTCCCGTCGTGCGGCCTGGATGGACGGCTCCAGATTCTGGCGAACGTCGATGACGCCGAGCACGCTGCCCACCTGGGCGTTGGTATGACAGCGCAGACATTGTGTTTCTGCACGCAGCGGAAAGACATAGCGCGTGCTGTTTCCGCTGACATGCTGCTCCGGCTTTCCGGTCTGGAACACCTGTGCGACCGCGGCATCCACGGGGGCTTGCGGGATGGGGCCGAAGCGCGCGGAGACGATGCTGCCGCGGAAGATCTGCTGGGTGAAATCGGAATGCTGCATGGCCCCGTCGCTGGCGCGCAGGAATGCTTCAGCCTGCGTGTGCGTCCATCCGGTGCTCATCAACTGGAACATCGAGTTGAAGGTGGACTGGGCCATGACGCGCGACGTCCGAAGGGAGTTCGCCTGCATCGCCCGGGTGAAGGCATGCGACACAATGACATAGCTGCTGCCGAAAAACAGGGCCGAAACCAAGACCGTGCCGGCCATGATGAAGATTCTGATGGTTTTCATGCGGGCCTCGGCGCAACAGCACAACGGCGACAAAATCGCAGCGGGTGGGTTTCAAACCGCTGGGGAACTCCTCGCTTGAAGCATAGATTCTTTGTCTGCGCTGACTCTCGCCGCGATTGCATTCATTGGGCAACATCGTGAACTACTACACAGAAAGTCTGTCCACAAATCATCGTTCTTGAGAAGTGAAGCAATCGAGAAGGCCAAGACTGTGCATCCACGGCTTGGCTTGCAATCGATCATCTTATTAATTCGGCACGTTGATGAGCAAACTTTTTCGGGCGTCGTGCGCTGAATGGTCATGGACGAGGAAGACGCCCGATTTCAGAAACTCGAACAACTGCACGAGAGGCGCAAGCAGCTTGTGCCGACTGATTAGCGGGATCGCAAACGTCCAACTTCTGGGGGTCAGTTCAGACCCCGCGAGACTCAATTCTGCCGTTCAACAGATCCGCGGCAGCTGATCGCCGAAGAGCATGTCCACCCGGCGGTCGCCGCCAAAATGCGTGGCGAGCACGACGGTGGCTTTTGGCGCCTCGCGCACCGTGCCAATGGCACGGCTGTCGTGTCCGGCCGGATGGGCACGCATCGCTGCTAACACCGCCTTGGCATGCTCGGGTGCGACGATGGCGACGATCTTGCCCTCGTTGGCGAGATATAGCGGGTCCAACCCGAGCAGTTCGCACACGCCACGCACCGCATCACGCACCGGCAGGGCGTCCTGTTGCAGACGGATAGCACAGCCACTGGCTTGTGCGAACTCGTTGAGCACGGTCGCCACGCCGCCGCGGGTTGCGTCCCGCATACAGCGGATGTCCGGACAGGCGGCGAGCATGGCAGCGATCAATCCGCCCAGGGGCTGGCAATCTGACTCCACACCGCTCTCGAGGGCCAGCTCGCCCCGGGCATCCACGATGGCTGCGCCGTGGTCACCGATAAAGCCGTTGATCAGCACCACGTCGCCTGGCCGGGCGCGGTCGGCGCGGATGTCCACCCCGTGGGGGATGACGCCGATGCCTGCAGTGTTGATGAACAGCTTGTCCGCACCGCCGCGCGGCACCACCTTGGTGTCGCCGGTGATGATGCGGACCCCGGCGGCCTCCGCAGTGGCCTGCATCGAAGCCACGACCCGGCGCAGCTCGGCAATAGGCAGTCCCTCCTCGAGGATCATGCCGCAGGTGAGGTAGAGCGGGCGCGCACCGCTCACGGCTAGATCGTTAACAGTACCGGCTACAGCGAGCTTGCCGATATCGCCGCCGGGGAAGAACAGCGGGGTGACAACGTAGGAATCGGTGGTCATCGCTAGCCGGCTCCCATGGGCAGCGAGCTCAGTCAGATCGATACGGGCCTGGTCTTCAAGGGAAGAAAGCAACGGATTGTCGAAGGCGCGCACGAACAGATCGTCAATCAAGTCGCGCATGGCCTTGCCGCCGCTGCCGTGTGAGAGCGTGATCTGCGCGTCGGACACCTTGCCGCTGCGCCGGCGCATCACGGGGTCGGGAGCGTTCATCGTGTGGACTCCAGATTAGCGGCCATCCGCGCGTCAAGCTGCATGCGGCGAGTCTGGTGGCCGTAGCTGAAATAGGCGGCGCAGGCACCTTCGGACGACACCATTAGCGCGCCCAGCGGCGTTTCGGGTGAACAGGGGGCACCGTAGACCTTGCACTCCCAAGGGCGGATGGAGCCCTTCAGTACCTCGCCGCACTGGCACGATTTAGGGTCGGCAATACGAAGGTTGGGGACTGCGAACTTGCGTTCGGCGTCAAAGACAGCGTAGCTGTCACGCATGCGTACGCCGGAATGATCAATCGACCCCAGTCCGCGCCACTCGAAAAACGGGCGTAGCTCGAACACAGCACTGATGGCTTGCAGGCCTGGCAGGTTGCCACCGGAAGGCACGACGCGGGCATATTGGTTTTCCACTGCGCACTTTCCTTCGGCCATTTGGCGAATGACCATCCAGAGAGATTGCAAGATATCCAGAGGCTCAAATCCAGTGATGACGATGGGCCGGTGATAATCCCGAGCGATAAATTCGAAAGGTGCCTCGCCAACCACCATGCTGACATGGCCGGGCGCGAGGAACGCGTCAATCTGCATGTCTGGTGAATCCAAAATCGCTTTGATGGTCGGCACCGTGGTGATGTGATTGCAAAAGAGCGAGAAGTTGCGGATGCCCTCACGCTCGGCCTGCTGCACAGTGAGTGCGGTGCTGGGCATGGTGGTCTCGAAACCCAGGGCGAAAAACACGATCTCGCGGTCGGGATTGCGGCGGGCCAGGTCCAGCGCGTCCAGCGGGGAATACACCATGCGCACGTCGGCACCGTCGGCCTTGGCCTGCAGCAGACTTTTTTGCGAGCCGGGCACGCGCATCGCGTCGCCGAAGGTGGTGAAAATCACCTCCGGGCGCTGCGCAATGGCGATGCAGTCATCCACCCGGCCCATCGGCAGCACGCACACCGGGCAGCCCGGGCCGTGAACCATCTCGATACGCTCGGGCAGCATCTGCTCAAGGCCGTAGCGGAAGATGGTGTGGGTGTGGCCGCCGCAGAACTCCATGATCTGTAGCGGGCGGTTGTGCGCGGCGGGAATGCGCTCGAGCAGCACGCCAATCTGGTACACCAAGGCGCGCGCCTTTTGCGGGTCGCGGAATTCGTCAACGTACTGCATGGTCGGTGTCCTTGATGGCGCCGCGCTGGTCGGCCAGCAGGGTGTGGGTCAGATCCCAGAGGATGTGATAGAGCGAGACGTGTACTTCCTGCACGCGGTGAATGGAATCGGTGTCGACGACCAGACAGTGGTCGAGCAGGCCGCTGCGGCGCATCGCGCCGCCGTCGCCACCAGCGAAGCCGATGGTGCGCAGCCCCTTGTCGCGCGCCTTGGCGAAGGCCTGCATCAGGTTGTCGGAGTTGCCGCTGGTGGAAAACCCCACCAAGCCGTCGCCGGCGCGGGCATGCGCTTCGAGCTGGCGGGTGAACACGTGGCGCACGCCGATGTCGTTGCACACCGCGGAGAACATGGCCATGTCCATCACCAGGTTCATCGCCGGCAGCGCCGGGCGGCCCGCTGTGACGGGATGCTGGAACTCCACGCAAAAGTGTGCCGCGTCGCAGCTGGAGCCGCCATTGCCCATGGCGAACATCCGCCCGCCGTCGGCATAGACGGCTGCCAGGGTACGGGCGCAGGCCACCACGTCCTCGGCGTGGTCGCTGTAGAAGCGCTCCTTCGCGGCGAGGCTATCGGCACTCTTGCGTCGCACCGATTCGAGCAGAGCCGCATGGTCCTGCGCGGCATCCTTGGGATGGCCATGGAGGAAGGGGTAGAGACCTTCAAGGGCAGAGGAAGTGCCCATCTCACACTCCTTCGGTCTGACGCATGGCGTTGAGCTCTGCATCCATCTCGCCGAGTTCGGCGAGCAGCTGCAGAGTTTTACGGGCTTCGTCGCCGTCGATGCGGCTCATCGCGAAGCCCACGTGCACCAGCACCCAGTCGCCCACGCAGGAGGCCACCGGATGCCCGGCGTCCACCACGCAGGCCACGTTCACGCGACGCCGCACCCCCGAGATCTCGACCACCGCGGTGCAGGCCTCGGGGTCGACGATTTCCACGATGCGGCCAGGAATTCCCAGGCACATGTCAGTTCCTCCATTCGGGTTGCAGGGCGCGCGCCGCGGCCACCACGGCCTGCCCGAGGGCGATGCCGCCGTCGTTCGCCGGCACGCGTCGATGGGTCCACAGCGCGACACCGGTCGGGCGAAGTTCGCGGCACAGCAGTTCGGTGAACAAGGCGTTCTGGAACACTCCGCCCGTCAGGGCCACCGCGGCATAGGGGTGGCGTGCCAGTTCCTCGCGCAGCAGCTTCCCCCAGCCGGCGGCGAGCCCGCGGACAAAGCGCCGTGCCACCGTCGGCGCGGGCGTTGCTCGCCGCAGGTCGGCCAGCAGCTGGGGCCACAGCGGGGCCGGGTCCAGATACGGCATCTGGCCGCCGGTCAGCCGGCCCAGTTCGTAGGCTCCGTCATCGCGTGCGCGCGCGGCCAGGGACTCCAGGGCCATCGCCGCCTGGCCTTCAAAGCTTTGTTCCCGCGCAACCAGTCCGAGCGCGGCGGCCACCGCGTCGAACAGGCGCCCGCTGGACGAAGCCGGCGGCGCATGCCGGCTGGATTCGATCATGCGGGCCAGCAGCGCCATGGGTTTGTCGGCCAGGCAGCGCAGGGCCTCGTCGGCGGCGTATCGATCGAGCAGTGCCTGCGCCTCGGGCGCTGCCAGCAGCTGCGCGGCGAGGTTGCGCCAAGGCTGGCGGGCGGCGGCGTCGCCGCCGGGCAGCGCGGTGGGCCGCAGCCCGGCCACCCGCACGGCACGGGTGTAGTCGACCCGCAGCAGTTCGCCTCCCCAGATGCGTCCGTCGTCGCCCAGGCCCGAGCCATCCAGGGCGAGTCCCAGCACCGGGCCCGCGCCCAGGGAATGCCCGTACTCGGCCATGCAGGCGGCCACATGCGCATGGTGGTGCTGGACGGACTCGACTTCCAGCCCGGCCGCGGCGGCCATCGCATGGCCGCGCCGGGTCGATTCGTAGTCGGGATGCAGGTCCACCGCGACGCGTTGCGGGTCGTGGCCGAACAATTCGCTCAGGCGTTGCAACTCGCGCGCGGCGTCGGCCGCGGCCGCGCTGTCGCCCAGATCCCCGAAATGCTGCGAGGGCACCGCGCGACCCTCGCGCAGCAGGCAGGCGGTGTTCTTCCATTGCGCGCCCAGCGCGGTGATCGGCGGGGCGTCGGCGAAGCCCTCGGGCAGCGCAAGCGCCTCCGGCGCGAGGCCGCGCCCACGTCGCAGGGTCTGCATCGCGCCGCCGACCTCGCGCTGCACCGAGTCGTCCAGGCGATGCAGGATCGGCCGGTCGTGCATCAGCCAGGCATCGGCGATGCCCCGCAGGTCCTCGCGTGCCTCGGCCTCGCCGGTGCAAGGCGGCCGCCCGGCGGCGTTGCCCGAGGTGAACACCAGGGGCGAGTCGAATGGCGCCAGCAGCAGGTGGTGCAGGGGGCTCATCGGCAGCACGAAGCCGAGCAGGTCGGTCCCCGGAGCCACCTCGTCGGCGAGCCGCTCGGGCCCGCGGGCCGCCAGCAGTACGACCGGAGCCGCCGGCGATCCCAGCGCCTGTTCCTCCCCCGGGGTCGGCGAGGCGTAGCGGCGCACCACGTCCAGGTCGCGCGCGATCAGTGCCAGCGGCTTGTGCGGGCGCATCTTGCGCCTGCGCAGCTCGCGCACCACCTCGGGCGAATCAGCGCGCGCCACGAGGTGGTAGGCGCCGACTCCCTTGACGGCCACGATGCCTCCGTCCCGCAGCAGCGCGACCGCCCGCTCGACGGGATCGGCATCGACGCGCCGTCCCTGCACTTCGAGCCACAGCCGGGGACCGCAGGCGGGGCAGGCGATGGGCTGGGCATGAAAGCGCCGGTCCGCCGGATCCGCGTACTCCGCCGCGCAGTCGGCGCACATCGGGAAGCCGGCCATGCCGGTGCTCGCGCGATCGTAGGGAAGAGCCCGCAGCAGCGAATAGCGCGGCCCGCAATGGGTGCAGTTGGCGAAGCCATGGCGCCAGCGGCGCGAGCTTGGATCGCGCACCTCGGCCAGGCAGGGTGCGCAGGTCGCCACGTCGGGCGCCACCTCGGTACGCGCATCGCCCTGCAGGCTGGCGACGATGCGGAAGTCGCCGGGGGCGGCGCCGGATGGGCGGCCGAGGCCTTCGATGGCATCGATGCGCGCCAGCGGCGGGCACTGGGCGCGCAGCCGCGCGGGCAGTTGCACCAGGGCGTCGGGCGGTCCCCAGGCCGAAATCCGCACCCCGACGCCGTCGTTGCAGACCAGGCCGACCAGGCCCAGCTCGCGCGCGACGTGCCAGACCATCGGCCGGAAGCCCACGCCCTGCACGACCCCGCGCACCCGCAGCAGCAGCGCATCGGCTTGCTGCACGCGGGCGATCCGAGCTTCGGCGGCACCCATGGCGAGTTCCCTTCGGCGTCCCGTCAGTGCACGGTGCAGACCATGCAGGGGTCGAAGGACCGCACCACGTGCTGCACCGCCGCGCCGGGCGCTCCGTCGGCGGCCACCGGCGTTCCCACCAGCGCCTGCTCGAGCGCGCCCGGGGTGCCGCCGGCGTCCCGGGGCGAGAAATTCCAGGTTGTCGGGGCGATGATCTGGTAGGTGTGGATGCGTCCCTTGTGGATGCGCAGCCAGTGTCCCAGGCTGCCGCGCGCGGCTTCCACCAGCCCCGCGCCTTCGGCCTCCTCCGGCAGCGTGGCCACGTGACAGAAGGGCTCTCCGGGCCGCAGTTGCGCGATCCAGGCTTCCATCGCCGGCGGGACCAGCGCCAGTTCCAGCATGCGCGCGACCACGCGCGCATGCACATCGCCGCCGTCGCGCGCCAGCTCGCGTGCCAGGGGATGTCCGTGCACCACCTGGCGCGCCAGCGCACCGGTCTCCATCACGTCTCCACCCAGCCTGGGGGCCTTGCACCAGCTGTAGGCCGCGGGATTGTCCAGGCTGGGGCGCGTGCTGGCCTGCGAGGGGTGGGACGGCTGCGCGGGCCCGGCCATCCACGCATGGGACAGGTCCTCGGTGATTCGCGCAGCGTCCAGCGCGCGCGGGCTGCCGTTCCAGCTGCCCGGGGCGAACAGATGCGCGCCGTCGACCTCGTAGGCGCCGTAGCTGAGAAAGCGCCCGGCTCCGCGCCCCAGGCGCCGCAGGTCCAGTCGCTCGGAAATCCGCAGGAAATGGGCGAAGTCGCCGCGCGGATGGGCAGCGGCCCAATCGCGCAGCGCCGCGGCCGAGTCGATGCGGGCGACGTTTTCCAGCCGGTCGTCGAACAGGGTCTGCTCGAGAAAGCGCCGGAACAGCCCGACGACGTTGCGCAGCTGCACCTTTTCCTGGGCTTCGATGGCCCGCGTGGTGCCCCCCGGCTGAAGCGCCAGGCTGTGGGGCCATTTGCCCGCCAGGATGCCGGTGAGATGCAGGAAGCCGGCGCGCGCCGGCAGCATGTCCCGCGACGCGCTGCCGGTCTGCGCCGTGAAGCGTGTGGCGGCTTCGGCGTGGCCTGCATGGCGCGCGTACTCGGCGCGCGCGAAATCGGGCATGAAGAACAGGTAGAAATGGGTCAGGTGGTCGGTCAGGTTCTCGCAGGCCAGCACCAGGTTGGACGCGAGCTCGCCGTTGCGCGCCGCCTGCAGCCCGGCGGCGGCGCGCAGCGCCGCCGCGGCGGCCATCGATTGCGACACCGAGCAGATGCCGCAGATGCGCGGCGTGTACACCAGGGCGTCGCGCGGATCCTTGCCCACGAGCATGGATTCGAAGCCGCGGTAGAGGGGCGAATTCACCCAGGCCGCGCGCACAGCCCCGTCCTCGATGTCGACCTGGACCTCCAGGTCGCCCTCGACGCGGTTGAAGGGGCCCAGGATGCGCCTTGTCATCTCACTTGCTCCGCTTGATCGAAGGCCGGACCTGGATGTGGTCCGACACCGCGTTGCGCCGCAGGCGCTCGGGCGTCGCCGCCTTGGACAGCGAGGCCAGCGCGACGAACCAGGCCTTGGGCATGTCGCTGGGCAGCCCGACCGGGATGCCGCCGATCTTGCGGGTCTCGGTGAAGGGCCGGCCGGGCTCCTCGAAGCCGGGGGCCGTGCAATTGATGCAGGCGTGCCCGCCCTTCAGGCAGGAGCCGCCGCCGTTCCAGGGACGCACGTTGCAGTCGGCCCGCGCCTGCGTGCCCAGGCAGCCCATGTGTTCCATCATGCAGCCCTGGTCGGAGGGCTTCTCCGCGCTGGCCTTGAATTCGTAGTATTCGTTGCGCGGGCAGCCGTGGTGCACCAGGTGGTCGGTGTAGCTGCGCGGGCGGGCAAGTTCGTCCAGTGCGTCGCGCCCCAGTTCCCCCTGCGCGAGCTGCGCCAGGGCCTCGGTGACCCAGCCGGGATGGACCGGACAGCCGGCGACGTTGACCACCGGAAGACCTCCGTTCGAGGCCCAGTCCGCCGGCACCAGCGCCCCGGGGACCGCGCCGCGGTACTGCAGTCCGCTGGCCTCCGCTTCGTTTGCACCGGCCGCGGTGATGCCGCCGAACGCCGCGCAGCTGCCCACGGCCACCACGTAGCGGGCACGGGCGGCGAGATCGGCAAGCCAGTCGCGCATCGGTCGGCCGCTGCCGGCCAGCATGTGAAAGCGCCCGCTGCCGTCCGGCCCATGCACCACGGAGCCTTCCAGGCACAGGATGTCCAGGCGCTGTTCGCCCCGCACGATGGCGCGCAGCAGATCCAGGAATTCGTCCCCGCTGCTCTGGCTCAGCGACGGGTGCCACAGCAGGTCGATGCCGGCCAGGTCGAGGGCCGCGTACAGATCCGGCCCCTCGGCGTTGAGCAGGGACATGCTGCACCCGCCGCAGCCCCCGGACTGCAGCCACAGCAGGTTCAGGCGTTCAGCCATGGGCGGTCTCCAGCGGCAGTTCGAGGGTGAATTCGGCTCCCCCCTCGGGATGGTTGCGCACCGTCAGCGAGCCGGCGCATTGCTCGGTGGCCAGGCCGTAGCTGATGTACAGGCCCAGCCCGGTTCCCTTGCCCACCGGCTTGGTCGTGAAAAAGGGATCGAACACCCGCAGCAGGTTGTCCTCGGCGATGCCAGGCCCATGGTCGCGCACCTGCACGTGCGCCCATCCGTCCTGCGCGCTCACGCGCAGATTCAGGCGCGGCGGATCGACCGATTCCATGGCGTCGAAGGCGTTCTGCAACAGGTTGATCAGGATCTGCTGCACATGGCCCTCGCTGCTGCGCACCATCAGTTCGGGCGGCAGGTCCAGCTCGATCTGCGCCTGGGCGCGCACTGTCTTGCTGACCCAGGCCAGGCTCGACTCGACCACCCTGCACAGGTCGAAATCGCGTTGCTTCTGGCGCTGCGGTGTGGCGAAGCGGCGCAGGTTCTGCACGATTTCGCTGACCCGCTCGGCGCCTTCCAGCGAGCCGGCGATCAAGGGCACGAGGTCGTCGAGAATGCGATCGATCCGGTGGGTCTGGCGCGCCTGCGCGATCAGCTCGGGCGCCGCGCCGCTCTGCACCAGCGCCAGGTAGTCGCGCAGGCGCTCGCCGTAGCGCTGCAGGGTGTGCATGTTGCCGAACACGAAACTGATCGGGTTGTTCAGTTCGTGCGCCACCCCCGCCACCAGGCGCCCCAGCGAGGCCATCTTCTCCGACTGCAGGAGCTGCTGCTGGGTGGTCTTGAGCTGGCGATGGGCTTCCTGCAGCGCGCGGTAGGCGCGCCGCAGCTCTCCCAGCGGACGGCCGCTGACCACCATGCCCGAGAGCATGCCCTCGCTGTCGTAGCGGGGGCTGCAGTTCACCGCCAGCGGCACCGCCTCGCCGCCGGCCCCGAGGATCTCGATCTCGCAGTCCAGGATGTCGCCGCCGCGCACGTGCTTGCGGAACTCGGCGACGGTGTGCGCCGCCTGGGGCGCGAACAGCGCCGTCAGTTCGGTACCCAGAAGCTGCTGCTCGCTGCGCCCCAGGAGGTCGACCATGGCCTTGTTGGCGCGCTGGATGCGCCCATGCACATCGGTGACGACCAGCACGTCGGACATGGACGACAGCACGCTGTCGATGAAGCGCTGCGCGTCCTCCAGCGCCGAGTTCTTCTCTTCCAGGTCCACCTGATGGCGCACGAGGTCGGCATAGATGTCGTCCATGCGCTGGACCACCTCGATCCAGGCCTCCTCGCCCAGGCCGGGCGGGGTCGCGGGCGCCGCCGGCAGGGGGCGCGGGGCCGACGCGGCGAAGCGGCGTTGCTCAGCCATGGCCGGCCCATTCCGCGATCTGTTCGATCTTCTCCAGGCCGTAGCGCTCGAGCTTGCTGCGCAGCCCCACGCGCGACAGGCCCAGCTCCTGGGCCGCGCGGGTCTTGTTCCAGCGATGCCGGATCAGCGTCTCCTTGACGATGCGCGCCTCCAGCGATTCCATGCGCTCCTTCAGCGAACCGTCGAGCCCGGCCAGCAGGTCCAGCGCGTCGGCCGCCTCCTCGGTGGTACCCCGCAGGATGTGCGGGGAGATCCATTCGGCGCCGAGCTCGTCGCCGGTGGCCAGCACGAGCATGCGCTTGACCTCGTTCTGCAACTCGCGCACGTTGCCGGGCCAGTCGTAGGCCTGCAGGCAGCTCAGGGCCTCGCGGCTGAACCCTCGCACCGACTTGCCCAGGGTGCGCATCGCATCGTCGAGCAGCGCCTTGGCCAGCACGCCGATGTCGCCCCTGCGATCGCGCAGCGGAGGAATCGCGATGCTGATGGTCGCCAGACGGTAATACAGATCCTGCCGGAACCGGCCCGACCGTACCTCCTCCTTGAGGTCGCGGTGCGTGGCGGCCAGTACGCGCACGTCGACCGTGCGGCGGGTGTTGCTGCCCAGCGGGCGAATGTCGCCCTCCTGCAGCACCCGCAGCAACTTCACCTGGAAGGCGGGGGAAATGTCGCCCACTTCGTCAAGGAAGATCGTGCCGCCGTTGGCACGCTCGAACAGGCCGATGCGGTCTTCCACCGCGCCGGTGAAGGCGCCGCGTTTGTGGCCGAACAGTTCGCTTTCCAACAGGTCGTCTGGCAGGGCGCCGCAGTTCTCGGCGACGAAGGGCTTGTCGCCGCGCAGGCTGTTGTAGTGCAGGGCGCGCGCGAACAATTCCTTGCCCGTGCCGGATTCGCCGCACACCATCACGTTGACGTCGTAGGTGGAGATGGTGCGCACCGTGTCGCACACCGCGTTGAGCGGGCTGTCGGGCGCGCGGATGATACCCTGGTCCCAGTCGAAGCGGGTCTGCAGAATGCGGCGTTTTTCCTGCAGACTGTCGCTCAGGGTGGCTGGCTTGAGCTTCAACTCGATGGAGAGTTGTTCGTTTTCGCGCTGCAGGCGAAACAGATCCACAGCGTTGTGCAACTTCAGCAGCAAGTCTGACGGTGTCCACGGTTTGCTGATGAACTGGTAGATGCCGGCTTCGTTGATCGCTTCGATGAGGTCTTCAGAATCGGTGTAGCCGGAGAGGATGATGCGAATCACTTCAGGCCACTGCTGCCTTACTCGGCAGAGAAATTCCACGCCGGTGGTCTCGGGCATACGCTGATCACACAATATCACCTGCACCCATTCCCTGGCGAGCAGCGCCTCCGCGGCGGCCGCGCTGGTGGCGCGCAGGACCTCGAAATCCTCCTCGAGCACCCGCTCCAGGGCCTCGAGGGAGCGGATCTCGTCGTCGACGATGAGCACGCAGGGTTTGGTGGACATGCCGGGCCTCAGCGGGTCGCGGTCGCGGGCGACGCCGGGGCGCGGCCGATCTGCCGCGCCGCATGCTGCAGGCGCAGCCACTCGTACCAGGACTCCAGACCTTCGCCGCTGCGCGCGGAAAGCTGCAGGATCTGCAGTCCAGGATGGACCTGCCGCGCGGCGTCGATGCAGCGCGCGACGTCGAAGTCCACGTGGGGAAGCAGATCGATCTTGTGAATCAGCATCAGGTCGGCGGCCTCGAACATGTCGGGATACTTCAGCGGTTTGTCCTCCCCCTCGGTGACCGAGAGGATGGCCACCTTGCAGGCCTCGCCGAGGTCGAAGGCCGCGGGGCAGACCAGGTTGCCCACATTCTCGATGAACAGGATCGAGCCGGGCTCGATGTCGAGGTGTTCGACCGCGTGGCCGACCGTATGGGCGTCCAGGTGGCAGCCCTTGCCGGTGTTGACCTGCACGCTGGGAACTCCGGTGGCGCGGATGCGCTCGGCGTCCAGCGAGGTCTGCTGGTCGCCCTCGATCACCGCGAAGCGCAGGCCCTGGCGCAGATCGGTGAGGGTGCGCGCCAGCAGCGTGGTCTTGCCCGAGCCGGGACTCGACACCAGGTTCAGCGCCAGCACGCCGCGCTGAGCGAACAGGCGTCGGTTGTCGCGCGCCAGGGCGTCGTTGTGCCCGAGGATGTCGCGCTCGATCTCGACCATGCGCGCCGGGCTCATTCCCGGAGCATGGGAATGCAGCGCCTGGGCAGGCGCGCGCCCGGCGCGCGCGTCGCGGGCATGGTCGTGGCCGTGGTCGTGGTCGTGCCCATGGTCATGTCCATGGTCATGGCCATGGTCATGGCCGTGCCCATGCTCGTGCGCATGGTCGTGCCCGCCCGGCACGTGTCCTTCGATGCGCGCCTCCCCGCCGGAACATCCGCATACGGTACACATGGTCAGTCCACCTCCAATTCCTGAATGCTCAAATCGTCGCCACCCTGCAGCACCGTCTGATGCCCGCCACAGTCGGGACAGGCCTCATGGCGCCGGGAGACGCGGACCTGGGCGGCGCAGTGCATGCACCAGACCACCCCGGGGATCTTGCGAATGTCCAGTTCGGCGTCGCGGGCCACCCCGCCGGCCGCGACCGCGCCGAAACAAAAGCGCAGCGCCTCCGGGTCGACCGCCGCGAGTTCCCCGACCCGCAGCACGACCCGGCGCACCCGCCCGAAGTTCTGCGCCCGCGCCTGTTCCTCGATGATCTGCACGATGCTCTCGCAAAGCGACATCTCATGCATGATGCACCTCCACTGTACGCATGGCCGCGGTTCGCTGGGAGCCCGGCGGAAGCTCGGCGGGCGGCAGCATCACGCGCGCCGGTACGCAGGGATCCACCGCCAGCATAACCAGTCGCGCCTGCCGGCGCAGCGTCGGCCAGGCACCCGGGCCGATGGCTCCCAGCAGCCGGGCGCACAGCCCCCGCGGGTGGGTGTTCCATTCCGTGGGCGCGACGATGCGGTAGCGCCGGATGCACCCTTCCGCGTCGAGCTCGGCATGGTGCAGCACACGACCCCGCGCGCAATCGGCCCAACCCAGGCCGTTCCCGCAGGGCTCGGAAGGCAGGTCGTCGCCGCGCTGCAAGGCCTCGACGGTCGCGGCGACGTCGATCAGCCGCCCCACGAAGCGCGCCAGCAGGCCGTGCCCGGCGCAGGCGCGCGCCAAGGGGTGCCTGCGTTGCCGGGCCGCGGGTCCGGACTCCAGGCATTGGCCGTCCAGCTCGGGCTGGCGCGTGAACTCCAGCGTGTCGTCGCCGGCCATGCAGGCCTGGATGCGCAGCGGATCCTGGTCCTCCAGCGCGGCGAGCCCATCCACCGCCGACGCCGCGGGTTCGTCGAACAAGCGATGCACGAATTCCGCGGCCGCACCGGCACCCTGGCGCGCCCAGGCCTGCAGTTCGCCGACGCCGCGCAGTTCGAGCCAGCGGGCGGCCGGCATGCAGAAAACCTCCCGGGCAGCCCAGTCCGCCAGCTCGCGCAGGCCCCGGTCGTCGGCCTGCGCGGCTTGCGACAGGCGCAGTATGTCCACGGCAGCGTCGCGTCGCGGCTCCAACTCGAGCGCCTGCGGCCATTCGCACAGGATCTGCAGGAACTGCTCCCGCAGGGATTCGAGGCCGACCAGCCGATGGCTGGCGACTCGCTCGCCGGGCCCGGGCGTGAGGGCCGCGCGCAGCGCGTCGGCCCCCGCGGCCTGGTGCGCCTGGGAGCAGACCGCGAACAGCCGCGGCAGCATGCGCAGCGCCTGCTCGGCACCGCGCCCCTCCAGCAGGCGCACGATGTGCAGCGGGCGCCGGTTGTGGCTGCGTACCGAGCGCCCGCCCGGAGTCATCGGGCCGAGCTCGATCTGCAGCTCGATCGGGTCGTGGGTCACGAAGTTGCGTCCCGGGCGCTGGCGCCCGAACCGAACAGGAAGCCGCGGCGCGATTTCGCCACGGCGGGCGCGGCCGGCTGGGCGAACACCAGGTCCATCGCCGCTTGCGCCGCCTGCAAGGCCTGCTGCTGGGAGTCGAAGTCCTGCATTGGGGAGAACAGCGAGCCCGCCAGATGGTGGCCGAGTTCCGGCAGGTGCGTGCACAGCAGTTCGTAGCTGCCGCTGGGCAGGTCCACGCTGCACGCGCGTCCGGCCGGCAGGGGCGCGAGCGGCGGCTCGCCGGGCAGGGGCAGGGCGAGCAGGTTCATGCACCAGGGGGTGATCAGCACCCCCAGCGCGTGCTTGTTCCATGCACGCAGTTCGGGCATGCGTACCTGCAGCCGGGGATTGGCGATGGGCACGCCCCGCATGTTCTCGCGCTGCACCCGCGCGTACGCCTGCTCCACCGCGTGGGCGAGGGCATCGAGTCGTTCGGCCGGGGTCATGGAACAACCCTCCTCGCTACGCTCATTGTCCCTCCCGCACCACCATGAAGTGCATGGATTCGGCGTCGCATTCGGGACATCTCCAATGCGGGGGCAGGCGGCTGAAGGGCGTGCCGGGCGCGATCTGCCAGACCGGGTCGCCCACGGCCGGATCGTAGACATGCCAGCAGATCCGGCATTCCAGGCGCGCGTCGTCGCGCAGGCGCGAGGCGTCGCCCAGGTAGGAGCCTTCGAAGGTGTTCATGGGAACAGGGCCACGATCTCGCGCAGGCGCACCGAGGTATCGGCAAAGTCCTCCGGCGCCGCCAGCGCGACTTCCGGCACGTCGACGATCTCGATGGTGTTGAGGATCAGCGCGTCCTGCGAATTGAAGAACTTGATCCACCAGACGTTCGGCACCAGCGTGGCGCCCACCCGGCAGTTGCCGTAGCCCCTGGACAGGATGGTGGCCGGGCCGACGCCGAGCGCGGCGCCCAGGCAGGCCAGATCCTCCGCGGTCAGAGGCAGCAGGGTCAGGTTGATCACGTGCGCAGGCTGCCCGGGCCGGTAGGCGGCGGACTTGTCGGCGATTTCGCTGAGCAGGGCCGGCGCGTTCTGCACGCCCGGCAGCATGGGCATCGACAGCGGCGCGGTGCCGGACGGCACGCCCCAGTCGGGCGAGCGAATGCCGTGGGGCACGTCGGCCACCTCGATGTGGTCGCTCTGCAGGCGTTGCGCCGAGTCGAAGCGGCGCACCCGCCAGATGCCGGTCAGCACCGACTCCTGGGCCCGGACGCTTCCGTCGGGAAGGTCGATGTGCACGCTGACCTCTCCTTCGCCGAGCATCTGGTTGATGCAATCCAGATCGGCTTCGTCCAGGTGCGACAGGTCGTGGGGCACCGCCTCGTCGCGGCCGGGCACGTAGGTGCGCGTGGTGGCCAGCATGTCCTCCAGCAGGTCGCGCACGCGGTGGCGCAGCCGCAGGTCCTCGGGTTCCGGCAGTCGGATCGAGCCGTGGGTGAACATCTCCGTGGGCATCGCCATGTACTCGAGGGTGTCGTCCTCGACGGGCTGGCTGCCGGGGCCGATGGCGACCACCGGGATGTCGATGGGTTTGGGCATGGTGCGGACCTCAGGCGGGAAGAATGGGAATGCGCGGCGCCGGCGTGCGCACCGGTCCGGTGTCCAGGAATTCCTGGATGCGCTGCAGGTAGTCGCTCCAGTCGCGGATGCGGCTGATCGCGCCCAGGTATCGCTGTCCGCGCAGGAACACCAGCGCCGGCCAGATCTCGAATCCGTACAGAGCCTGCAGGGCACGCTCGTCGGCGCGCTCGACGATCCCGGCGCCGAGGCGCCCGTCGAAATGGCGCACCAGTTCGGGCAGCACGACGGCGACGTCGGAGGCTTCCGGCACCGTGGCCGGATCCCCGCTGAAGTACAGCACGGTGTTCTCGGCCCGTTGCAGCACGGAGTCGAGGTTCTGCGCGGTCACGCGCGGGTAGCCGAGCTCGTCGCTCAGGCGGTCGATCAGGGCATGGGACATCGTGCGGGGTCCTCTCAGGAAAGACGGGTCGGGGGAACAGGGGGGGCGCAAGTGTTCTGGCAGCTGCGGCTCGCGCTCCAGGAGGTCGGCGAAGCAACGCTCCACGTCCACGGCCTCGCCGCGCATCACCGCGTCGAGCGCGCCCAGCGCGTCGTGGATGCGCAGCGCCTCCTCGGCCTCGAGGACCGAGCGCGCGTGGCCGAGGAACACCAGCACCCAGGTTCCCGGCTCCCGCGGTCCCAGCAGGCTCATGTCGACATGCTCGCGCGCGCCCGACGGGGCTTCGCACACAGCCAGGAATTCGTGCATCTCCACAATGCGCAGGGGGCGGCCGATGCACATGGTCAGATCGGGCGGCGCGAGTCGACGTCGACGCTGATGCGGGTGCCGACGTCGCAGGCGGGTTTGGGATCGAAGCGCAGCCGCGGGTCGGCGAGCACCCGGGGATCGCCGTGGCGCGGTGCCTCGCCGGCATCGGGGCGTCCGGCCTCGTAGCGGGCGAGTTCCAGCGCCTCGGCGCCGAGCGGTTCGGAGTCGCAGGGCTGGTCGCGCCGCCGTCCCATCACGCCCAGCCCGGCGAGCCAGGACAGGCCGGCGGCCACGGCAGGCTCCAGCTGCTCCTTGACCACCGGGCTGAGGCTGCCGCCGAAGTCCTCCAGCACCTGCGGCTGCACGCCCACCAGCGCCAGGTGGCGCGGCATGCCTCCGAGCAGTTCGGCGGTGAGCAGGACTTCCTGGAATCCGGTCTGGTGCAGGCTGACCTTGCGCGCCCCCATGAAGCGCGGGACCTCGTCCCCGAACACGCAATGCAGGCTGCCCGGGGCAAGGCCGTAGTCGACAGCGTCGAACACCAGCAGCACGTCCGCTTCCTGCACGTGATGCAGCAGGTACAGGCCCTGGGTGCCTCCGTCGAGCAACCGCACCTCGGGCGGGAACTGGTAGTCGCGCTGCAGCAGTTGCACCGCGCGCACGCCGAAGCCCTCGTCGGCCCAAAGCAGGTTGCCGATGCCCAGCACCAGCACGCGGGGCGTGTTGCCAATCACCTTGTCGTCTCCTCGTTCGGCGTCGTCTTGCGGGGGGTGTCCGGCCCGTCGAAGCGCGCTCTCGGATTCCCATGCAGCAAATGCGATGCCAGCCCGTGGTGTCGCGCTAAGTGTCTGATCGGACTCGGATTGTCAGCAAAGCTGCCAGTCGCGCCGAAAAAACATGCCAACAAACCTTCCGCTTGATGACCCAAAGCGGAAAGGGAAATGCCGCATGGGCCGTCGAGCCGCCCTCGACCCGACTGGTTAGCCGCTTACCACCGCGTCGCGGGCCGCGCGCATGCCGCGACCTGGGGTAAACCACGAATCGGCCCCTCCGCGCACGCCAAGTGCTTGATTTTTCGTGGCTTCGATCCGTGGCACGGGGATTGCAGAAAGGACGTGCCAGGCTTCGCGCGAAGCCTCAAAACCAGGAGGAGGCGGACCATGTCGGTCACGGAAACGTTCTACGAAGTCATGCGGCGCCAGGGGATTTCCCGCCGCAGTTTTCTCAAGTACTGCAGCCTCACCGCGGCCGCGCTGGGACTGGGGCCCCAGTACGCCAGCGAAATCGCCTACGCCATGGAGAACAAGCCGCGCCTGCCGGTGCTGTGGCTCCACGGCCTGGAATGCACCTGCTGCTCCGAGTCCTTCATCCGCTCCGGCCACCCGCTGGCCAAGGACGTGATCCTGTCCATGATCTCGCTGGACTACGACGACACCCTGATGGCCGCCGCCGGCCACCAGGCCGAGGCCATCGTGGAGGAGGTGGTCAACAAGTACAAGGGCCAGTACATCCTCGCGGTCGAGGGCAACCCGCCGCTGAACGAGGACGGCATGTACTGCATCATCGCCGGCCAGCCCTTCGTGGAAAAACTGCGCTACGCGGCGAGCAACGCCAAGGCCATCATCTCCTGGGGATCGTGCGCATCCTGGGGTTGCGTGCAGGCCGCCAAACCCAATCCCACCCGCGCCACGCCGGTGCACAAGGTGATCACCGACAAGCCGCTGATCAAGGTGCCCGGCTGTCCGCCGATCGCCGAGGTGATGACCGCGGTGATCACCTACATGCTCACCTTCGACCGCATGCCCGAGCTCGACCGCCAGGGTCGGCCGAAGATGTTCTACAGCCAGCGCATTCACGACAAGTGCTACCGCCGGCCGCATTTCGATGCCGGCCAGTTCGTCGAGGCCTTCGACGACGAGGGCGCGCGCCGCGGCTACTGCCTCTACAAGATGGGCTGCAAGGGACCGACCACGTACAACGCCTGCTCGACCACGCGCTGGAACGACGGCGTGTCCTTTCCCATCCAGTCCGGCCATGGTTGCATCGGCTGTTCGGAGGACGGGTTCTGGGACAAGGGCTCCTGGTATGCCCATCTTACCGACATCAAACCCTTCGGTGTCGAAGCCAATGCCGATGAAATCGGAGCGGCCGCCGCCGGTGTGGTGGGCGGAGCCGTGGCGGTGCACGCCGTGGTCAGCGCAGTCAAACGTTTGCGAAGCAGCAAGCAGAGCGAGACGCGACTCAAGGGAGATAACGAATGAGCACGGTGACCACCCCCAACGGCTACACGCTGGACACCTCGGGCCGGCGCGTGGTGGTCGATCCGGTCACCCGGATCGAGGGCCACATGCGCTGTGAGGTCAATGTCGACCAGAACAACATAATCCGCAACGCGGTGTCCACCGGCACCATGTGGCGGGGCCTGGAAGTGATCGTCAAGGGTCGTGACCCGCGCGACGTCTGGGCCTTCGTGGAGCGCATTTGCGGCGTCTGCACCGGCTGCCACGCGCTGGCGTCTGTGCGTGCGGTCGAAGACGCGCTAAATATCAAGATTCCAAAGAACGCCTATCTCATTCGCGAGATGATGGCCAAGACCCTGCAGGTCCACGACCACGTGGTGCACTTCTATCAGCTGCACGCGCTGGACTGGGTGAACCCTTTGAACGCCCTCAAGGCCGATCCGAAGGCAACGTCGACGCTGCAGCAGACGGTGTCGCCGAACCATCCGCAATCCAGCCCCGGCTACTTCCGTGATATCCAGTCGCGGATCAAGAAGTTCGTGGACTCGGGCCAGCTTGGGCCGTTCAAGAATGGCTACTGGAGCAACCCGGCCTACAAGCTGTCGCCCGAGGCCGACCTGATGGGTGTCACGCATTACCTCGAAGCGCTGGACATGCAGCGCGAGTTCGTGAAGGTGCACACCATCTTCGGCGGCAAGAACCCGCACCCCAACTACCTAGTAGGAGGTGTGCCCTGCGCCATCAACATGGACGGCGACCTAGCCGCCGGTGCTCCGTTGAACATGGAGCGCCTGAATTTCGTGCGTGAACGCATCCAGGAGATGGTGGACTTTTGCCGAAACGTCTACGTTCCCGATGTCATCGCCATCGCTAGCTTTTACAAGGACTGGCTCTATGGCGGGGGCCTCGGCGCCAAAAGTGTGATGGACTATGGTGACTACGCCAAGGTGATGGGCGACAAGTCAACTGACCAGATGCCTGGCGGCGTGATTCTCAACGGCAACTGGAATGAGGTTTTCGAGGTCGATCCGCGCGATCCGGGCCAGGTCCAGGAGTTCGTGACCCACTCCTGGTACACCTACCCGGGGCAGGAGAACAAGGGACTCCACCCCTGGGACGGCATAACCGATCCGAAATTCGAGCTCGGCCCCAAGGCCAAAGGTACCAAGACCAATATCCAGGAGATCGACGAGTCAGCCAAGTACTCATGGATCAAGGCGCCACGCTGGAAAGGTCATGCGGTGGAGGTTGGGCCGCTATCTCGCTACACGTTGGCATACGCCAAGAAGTTACCGTATCAACGCGAACAGGTGGACCGCGGCGTGGCGTTCTTCAATCAACTTGCCGGCACGAATTTGGATGCAAAGGCCGTTTTGCAGACCACGATCGGCCGCACCTTGGCGCGCGCCCTGGAGGCGGAGTATTGCGCCGACATGATGGTGGACGACTGGAACGACCTCATCGCCAACATCAAGGCGGGCGACACGGCGACCGCCAACATGGAGAAGTGGGACCCGAGCACCTGGCCCAGGGAGGCCAAGGGTGTTGCGACAGTGTCTGCCCCGCGTGGCGCGCTGGGTCACTGGGTGCGCATCAAAGACGGTCGCATCGAGAACTACCAGGCGGTGGTGCCAACCACCTGGAACGGGTCGCCGCGCGATCCAGCCGGGAACATTGGCGCTTTCGAGGCTAGCCTGATGAATACCAAGATGGAGCGCCCGGACGAGCCGGTCGAGATCTTGCGCACCCTGCACAGCTTCGACCCCTGCCTGGCCTGCTCCACTCATGTGATGAGCGAGGACGGCAGTGAACTCACCCGGGTGAAGGTGCGCTGACGGCGGGGCCTGCGCCTTTGGCCGGGCCACGCGCCATTGACCAATCAGGAGACAAACATGAGCGCGCAGTCCACGCATCAAACCCATGCCGAGCCGGCGGTGTATGTTTACGAGGCACCGATCCGATTATGGCACTGGATCCAGTTCTTTGCCATCGCGACGTTGTGCGTGACAGGGTTTTTTATCGGCCATCCGTTGCCCAGTCAGCCGGGTCAGGCCTACGACCACTTCCTGATGGGCTACATCCGTTTCGCCCACTTCACGGCAGCGTACATCTTCATCATTGGCTTTTTGTTTCGCATCTACTGGGCCTTCGCGGGCAATTCGCATGCCCGAGAAATCTTCCTGCCGCCCGTCTTTCGAGGCGAGTACTGGCGCGGTGTTTGGCATGAGATTAAGTGGTACCTGTTTCTTGCCCGGGAGCCGAACAAGTATTCAGGTCATAACCCGCTCGCCATCCTGGCGATGCACGTCATGTTCGTGTGGGGATCGATCTTCACCATCCTCACTGGGCTCGCCCTATTCGGCGAGGGAACGCTGGAAGGTTCATGGCAATATGATTGGTTTTCGTCATGGATCACTCCGATCTTCGGACAGCCCCAGGCTGTGCGCACCGCGCACCATTTAGCGATGTGGTACCTGATAACGTTCATCCTCGTGCACATCTACGTCGCTATTCGCGAGGACATCATGTCGCGCCAGTCCATCGTCAGTTCCATGATCAGCGGCTGGCGGACCTTCAAGGACACCCGCCGTATCAAGGGTGACGAGTTCTGAATAACCTCCTCGGGGCGGTTCTCATGTCTCCCACGTCCTGCCATCCAACCGACATTCTGGGATTGATCGATTGAACTGCGATGCAACAGCCGTGCTGACGCCCCGCCCACGTGCGCGCGGGCTGGGCGCCTTGAGGTTTGATCGCGATGAATGGGTACAGCTCGCCGGCTACTATGGCTTCATCGGCGTGCTGCACCTTGCCGGATGGTGGCTCTACCTTTATTACGCCGAGCGCTACCCTGCGATGATCGGTCTGGGGCTGACGGCCTATCTCTTCGGGCTGCGCCACGCCTTCGACGCCGACCACATCGCTGCTGTCGACGACACGGTGCGGCTGCTCGTGCAGGAGGGCAGCAAGCCCCTCGGCGTCGGTTTTTTCTTTTCTCTGGGCCATTCCACGGTGGTCTTCCTGCTGGCGGTGTTCGCCGCGTTCATGGTGAGTGCTGTGAAGACCCATATGCCAGAGATGCAGCACATTGGCAGTATCCTGGGTACGGGCGTGTCCGGCATCTTTCTGGTGATCGTCGGGGCGCTCAACCTGTTGATCCTGCTCGATCTGCTCAAGGTATGGAACCGAGCTCGATGCGGGGTGCACGACCATCATCATGTGAATACCTTGCTTGCCAAGCGCGGCCTGTTCTACCGGCTGTTCGGCGGACGGTTGCAGCGGGTCATCAAGCAAAGCTGGCAGATGTATCCGGTCGGGTTCCTGTTTGGCCTTGGGTTCGATACGGCGTCCGAGATTGGCCTGCTGGCCATGACCGCAGGCGCTGCCACGGGCAACCTGCCGGTTCCGGCCGTGCTGTCGCTACCCATTCTGTTCACTGCGGGGATGTCCGCCATGGACACCACAGACGGCGTTCTCATGACCAAGGCCTACGGCTGGGCGCTGGCCAACCCGCTACGTCGGATCTTCTACAACATCAGCACCACCTTGCTGTCGGTGTTGGTCGCCCTCGTCCTGGGTGGCGTTGAGTTGTTGCAGGTGATCATCCCCGCCGTCGGCTGGCAGGGCAGGGTAGCCGATGCTATCGTGAACCTGGACCTCGGTGATCTGGGCTATCTGATCGTCGGCCTGTTTTTGGTCGCGTGGCTGTCGTCGCTGGTCGCGTGGGCGCTGGGCTACAAGCGTCGAGCGACCCAGGAGGTTGCTGAGCCGACGCTGTACCGCCACGAGCATGCCCACGACGACGGGAACAGCCACGAGCACTTTCACTATTGACTCGGCCCTTAGGCAGTATCAGGCGGCGTATTTGACGTGCGGGTCGCGGAAGTTAGCTTTGACGCGTTCGGCTTCACGGCCGATGGTGGCCACCTCGCCCCATCTGCTCTCGATCGGAGTCGCTTGGTCTCGCTAAAATCCGCTGCATGAACTGACCGTACGCGAGCATTAGGCCCGCAGACCTCAATTTGAAGCGCACGACACAGGGTTCGTGCGTCTGCAAAAGTCGAGATCAACATGCATAACCATAGTCAGTTCAACGCCGCCATTCGGCTGCTCGCGAACGGCGCATACATCGAGCAGGGCTGCGCACACAGCGCTTCTGCCAGCCCGCCTGGCAAATCAACCAGCAGCCAGGCAGCCATCTGAGCAGTTCGTGCCGTTCATCCACCGAACGTGATTCCAGCGGCATGCGGCCATGCTCAGGAGGGATTCGTTCCACACTGGGCCGGTCACACTCGTCCTCAGACAAATGCATGACCTTGCGCCGTCGTGTCAGCAGAGAACAGACCACATGGAGCAGCGTAATGTGCTCGATCATCTTGCCGCCCAGATCACCAGTCGCAAAATCACTCCACAGCCTGTTCAGCCACGCGGCAGCTTCCTGGTCCAGCCATGGAGGTGGCAGGGGGTCATCTCGGCCCTCGTCCACACAATTTTGCGAAGACGCCTAAAGACGATGGAACTGGATAGACTTCCCGGAGCAGACAATCCACACCACCACGATGCCAGTCCGAAAGATCCCGAAGAACCACATCTTCATCACTGGCCGGCACGCGTCTTCCAAGAGCATCGGGCACGCGGACTTTGAGGAGCTCCTCGAAAGAGATCACCTTATCCTCTTGGATTTTGACCAGACCGTGAGCTCCTACGAGGTTCAGCCCGTGCGGATCCGAGTTCCAGCCAAGAAAACCAACTACGTTCCAGACGCTCTCGCCCATTTCCACCCCGACGCGTCCGGAGCAACCCGCTCCAGCGAGCTCATCGAGGTCAAGCCATCCGCGTTTCTCAAAGAGCATCGCACCGACTACGCACCGAAATTCGAAGCTGCCCGCGCGTTCGCCGAAGGTCGCGGATGGATCTTCGTCGTGAAGACCGAGCGTGACATCCGCACGCCTCGACTCGACAACCTCAAGTTCCTGCGGAGTTACCGCCGACTGAACGTTGATCCTGGCGACGTGAAGTGGATTGCCGATCGACTTGCCACGACTGGCGGACGGTCCTCCGAATTGCAGCTGCTCGGGGCCGATGTCGTTGGCGTTGAGGAGCGCCTTCGACTGCTGCCTGTCCTCTGGCACCTGGTTGTCACCGGCCAGTTGGTCGTCAACCTCGACAAGCCTCTCACCGAGGACTCGCCGATTGCCATTCCTGCACGAGCGCCATGACAGCATCGAGCGACGACAGCAAGCGCAAACCTCTCCCCAAGCTCACGCTGAACAAGGGCACCCGCGTCGTTCAGGGTGATCGGGAATATACGATCCTGAGCGTCGTCGATCTGCGCCATGTCATCGCACGCGAACAGGCATCGGGCGAGAAGGTCATCCTCGACATCCGGGGCTTCGACGCGCCATACCGTGGCAACGTGCAAGTGACGTCGGCACTGCCCCAGATGGATCTCGATGCCATTCCCGAGGAGGACTGGGAAGAGGCCGGGCGGCGACTGGCGTTGATCAAGCCTATTCTGGAAGGGAACACAGGACGCACCCGGAAGAGCGCCGCCCAGCTCGCGAAAGACGCTGGAATCGGTGCGACCACGCTGTATCGCTGGCTCAATCTGTATCGCGATAATGGTGTGCTGTCCGCGCTCCTGCCGACGCACCCGGATGGTGGCAAAGGCCGCAGCCGTCTGCGTGAACACGTCAGGCTCATCGCGACCCAGGTCATCGACCGCAGGTACCTCTCGACACAAAAGCTTTCCATCGCGAAGACTGCCGAGGAAATCCGTCGCCTCTGCTCTAACGCCGGGATTGATCCTCTTCCGGCCGTCACAACGGTGTATCGGCTTATCGCCAAGATCAGCGGGGAGGAGAAGCTGTCACGACGCGAAGGCCCCAAAGCCGCCCGCGAGCGCTACGCGGTTCACCAGGGCTCAATCCCCGGCGCCGACTGGCCGTTGGCGATGGTGCAGATGGACCATACCCAACTGCCCGTGATGATCGTTGACGACGCACACCGCCTCCCGATCTCACGCCCCTGGATCACCCTGGCGATCGACGTCAATAGCCGTGTTGTCCTCGGCATGTTCACCGCCCTGGAGGAGCCATCCGCACTTTCGGCAGGGATGTGTGTGTCCCATGCGATGCTTCCCAAGGAGGCGTGGCTCGAGCGCAAGGGTCTTCGCGATGTCGAGTGGGACTTCTACGGTGTGATGGATGCCCTGCACATGGACAACGCCAGGGAATTCAGGGGCAACATGCTTCGCGTGGCAGCGAAAGAATACGACATCGACCTTCAGCTGCGCCCCGTGAAGAAACCGCACTACGGCGCGCACATCGAGCGGCTGATGGGCACCGTTTCCGAAGAGCTCAAAGTCTTGCCGGGCGCGACGTTCGCCAATCCGAAGCAAAAGGGGACTTACGACGCCGAAGCCAAGGCCACAATGACCTTTGACGAGGTCGATGACTGGTTGATCCATCTGTTTCACCGCTACCACCTGCGCCCCCACAGCGAGCTCGGTACCAGTCCGCTCGCGAAGTGGAAGGAAGGGATTCTCGGCGGCAAGGGCGGAAAGCTTGGGCGCGGCCTCCCGGAACGCCGAACGGACGTCGAGAAGGTGCGCATTGACTTCATGCCCTTCGTGGAGCGCACCGTCCAGGATTACGGCATGGTGAACGACGAGGTGTACTACTTCCACGACGTCCTTCGCCCATGGGTCAGCGCCATGGACCCGGATCACCCACGCTCCAAGCGATTGTTCCGCTTCCGCTTCGACCCGCGCGATGTCAGTCAGTATTACTTCTTCGATCCAATCACGAAGCGCTATTACGCGATCCCCTACCGCGATAGCAGCCTGCCGCCGGTGAGCCTGTGGGAGCTACGGGAGGCACGCCGGAAGGCGAAGGCCGAGGGCGTTCCCACGAACAACGAGCGCGAGATCTTCGCCATCATCAACAAGCAACGCACGATCGAAGACGCCGCGGCCGAGAAAACGAAGTCGGCCAGGCGCGCCCAGCAAAAGCGCAAGCAGCAGGCGAAGACCCGAGCCATCAAAAAGAAGGAGCTGCCGACCGTGTCGAATCCGGCGCCGACATCGGCGCCAGACGTGTTGCGCGGCTATGACCCGTCCAAGGTGGAGGCGATCGATGACGACGAGTGAAGGCGGCGATTATGCGCACTTGAGCGCGAAGACCCGCGGTGCGCTTTCCCTGTCGGACGTGGAGCGCATCCGATTCATACGGGCCGGAACCTGGATCACTCTGGACTACGTCAAGAATATCCTGGAACAGCTCGAGGACCTGCGTACCCACCCCCGGGTCGCGCGCATGCCTTGCATGCTGCTGGTCGGCGCACCGTTCAGCGGGAAGACGTCTCTGCTCGAGCACTTCCGCGACCTCCATCCACCCGACCTGGACCCCGAATCGCAGACGACAACGTGCGAGGTGCTGATGATCGAGGCGCCACCGAAGCCGGACATCTCGGATTTCTACAGCAGCATCCTCGACGCCCTCATGGCACCTTACAAGCCGACCGCGCCGGCGCACGAAAAACGCTCGCAGGTGAAGCGCCTGTTCGCCCAGGTCGGCGTCAAGGTGCTGATCGTCGACGAGATCCACCACCTGATCGCCGGAAGCCTGAATCGGCAGCGCGAGTTCCGCAACGCATTGAAGAGCCTGGGCAACGAGACCAAGGTCAGCATCGTCGCCGCCGGCATCGAAGAGGCCTACAACGCTTTTAATGCGGACGCGCAGATGTCCAGCCGCTTCAAGCCCTATGATCTGCCGCGCTGGTCGATCGGGCCAAAGCTCGGCGTCCTCCTCAAGACGCTTGAAAGCCGCACACCGCTCAAGCGCGCATCCGGCCTTCACTCGCCGGGAATGATGACGGCAATCCATGCCCGGTCCGAATCCAGTCTCGGCGACATCTGTGACCTGGTCAAAGAGGCTGGCGTGAAGGCCATCCGCACGGGCGAGGAGAGTATCACCCTTACGCTGCTCGACGAACTGAACTGGGTGCCGCCGAGCAAGCGAAAGGGGCACCAGCGCTTCGCCGTCTGACGGTGGCCGCCGTGGAGAGCTTTCGCGGCGTCACGGCTCCGCTCTGGCCGATCCGGTACAAGCCGTTGCCCGATGAACTGCTGTCGAGCTGGCTCGTGCGTCTGGCGCACGGCCACGGCCTGAAGGTTCAGACCTTCTGCAACCTGATCTTCGGCAACCGCCTGCAGGTCTGGAATCGCGACATCGACAGGCTGGCGCCGCCCTGGCTCGTCGATACCCTCGCGCGACACACCGGGACGCCGCTTGACACCGCGTACGGCACCACACTTAAGGTGTACGAGGGCATCCTGTTCAGGAACCCGCGGCCGTCGGGCCATCTGAATTGGGTCTTGTCGCTGAAAATCTATCACCGCGTTCGGGAAGGATTCGGGCAGCAGTTCTGTCCAGCGTGCCTAGCCGAAGATATGACGCCGTATTTCCGCAAGGCCTGGCGGCTCAGCCTAAGCACGACGTGTCCGCGTCACGGCTGCATGCTGCATGACCGCTGTCACGCATGCGGCGCAGCGGTCTCGTTCTTCCGGATGGACTTCGGTATGGAAGCGGGCGGCTCCGACGGCGAGACGGTCAACGTGTCGCGCTGCCACGAGTGCAAGGCCAACCTCGCAGCGGCACCGACCGAATCGCCCCGCGTCGTGGACGCGGCGGCATTCGGCAAGCTCGTAGCAATGGCCGAAGCTCTTGCCGCCCCTCTGCCACCGGCTGAGTTCGTCGGCGAGCTCGCTGTCTTGCGCCACATCTGCGCGCTGATGCTCTCAATGAGAAATGCGGTCGCGCTTCGAGCCTATCTCCTGGACCTTCACGGGATCGAGGATCCGGTCGAATCGATAGAGCAGCGGATTCCATTCGAGTCGTTGCCCCTCGCCGCACGCCATGTGCTGCTGCAGTGCGGGGCGTGGCTGCTCAGCGACGCAGGAAGCCGACTCGGCGAGGCGGTGCAGGCAGGTGCTCTTCGCTACAACCATCTGTTGCGTGACTTTGTGGACGCGCCGGCCTGGTACCGTCACGCTGTCCCCCGCGGCCATCCCGCATCGGAAACGGCGTCTCGGTGCATCGGATTGATCTGCGGATATGGACAAACGCTCACGAACCAATCGAGCCGCTCCGCAGCGGCAAGGAGATCCTCGGCTCGATGGCCTTGAGCAGGCTGTGACTAGCCAAGATGTCTCCATGCAGATCCGCGTGCTTCGGCGCACGCACCGTAAGCACCAGCGCATAACGGATCAGCTCTGAGCCCGAACCCGCCTGGGCACCTCCATCACGGGCGTTGTAGTGGATATCGAAGCAAGCTTGGTTCAAGCTAGTGCCAAGCATCGTACTGCTCGCGTGAAGGACCGTCTCCCACTTGCCGAGATCGCTGCGCAGCTCTTGCTCGGTCCGGAACTCCTGCTGTGAGAAAAACGGCTTAGTCGCCGGCGAGCTTCCGCCCTTCTTGGTCTTTTCCGAGTGAGGCCGGAATGTAATGGTGAGGCCAGCCTTGGTATAAGCCGCGGCATCCTCGACATCCACGGGGCTGGCGTAGCAGAAGGTGGCCGAGAGCGAAACTCGACCGCTCAATGGAGCCTTAGGGAGCGGCACCAGCGCTCGCATGTATTTCCCGGGCCTCAGAAGCCCCTGGTAGAGGATGCGCGCCTCGCCGTCGCCACACATGATGATGTCGTTCAGGTCGGTCGGGATCCGCCCCCAGCCGACTTCGTCAGCAGGCGCACCGAAATCATTTTTCGCTGCATGGATCATCAATGCTTTGATCGTCAATGGATGCACGGCCTCGCCGAGGACCGCCCGAACCCCGACCGCCGTGCGCAGCACATACGGCGCAGCGAAGCTTGTCCCCATCGTGGTCGCGAGCTCGGACTTCGGACCGCGGGCCGCAACATGGAAATATTCCTTTGGACTTCCACCGAAGGCAACCACATCGGGTTTCCGACGACCGGGGTTCCGGCCAGGACCCTGAGCGCTGTACGCAGCACGCGCCCAATCGGCCGTAGTTCGATTTGCGGCGCCTACGCTCAATGCGTTGACGCTATCTGCTGGGACTTGGACTCGATGCAGACCTGTTGCAACGTCTGCCTCGCCATTATTACCCGCAGCCACCGTCATCAGCGTCTCACCGTCACTAAGCAGGGTATCCAGCACCGCAGTCCACGCATGGACGTCGCCGTCGTCGGTGGACAAGTTCGGGCCAAGGCTCAGATTGACGAATTGGTACTGACGCGAAAGCAGCACATCTTCGACATGACCTAGCGTGCGATACAGCTCGTATGGATCTTCCTCATCCGACAGCGCGTCCAGAACGCGAAAGTGATCCACGCCAGAAAATGGACGTGGCGCTATGGCACCCGGCTCGATTGGGCCGAACAGGAATGCGGAGGTGACGCCAAGGCCATGCTCGTTGTAGTCGTCGATGTCATTGGCTGACTCGTCTGACTTCAGATAGCGTCCCACGTACCTTTGAACCACGGTGCCCTTAGGGAGCCCGCCATCCAAAATCGCGACGGATGGCTCGTCGGAGAGTGGAGCTGCTCCGGGCAACGTGAAGCCAACACTCACAGGCGCTCCTCGCGCTATTGGCCGGGCACCACGAATGGCAGGCATAGTGCGGACGCTTCTGACGAGGCTGAACTCGGCGAGTTCAGTAATCGCGCTTGCTGGTCCCGACACCGCTAAGAAGAGCATGCGACCGACTGGGAACTGCAATTCGTGGTTTGCCTCGAATCCAAGCTTTTTCGCATAGTGATCAAACCGTTTGCGCACATCATCAGGCCCGGATGCGGGTAGCAGATGAAGCCCGACCTCGAATATGCGAGTCGTCGCCTTGATCTCACCCCGGATTCGGTCATGTGCGGTCATCGGCTCGAAGGCCTCAATCTCGGCGAGCTGACTGCCAAGCTTGGACCCTTCCGCCAACTCGCCCGCAATGCTGGGAAGCTTGGCAAAGGCCGCCCGTGTTCCGGCCACGAACAGCTGCGTCGTATCGCTAACCTCGGGCGCTGGCTTCCGGATATCGTTTCTGGGCTTGACGCGGACCGTTCGGCTTCCGACGGACGTGAGATCTGCAGCCCGCAGGAGATCCCTGGGAAAGAAGGACTTCGCGATGTAGGCCGGATGGAGGTCAATCTTGACCACGGCCACGTCGTCCGGACACGCCTCGGCAGGAAGGTTCTGCATGACGAGCGCCGCACTCAGCATGCGCGGGACGAGAAACTCCTTCGCCTGCGCAAGCGTATATGGGTGCGCCTTCGACGGGATGATTGGTGGCGGAGGAATATCGTAGGTGAGCAGCTCACCCTGCCCAATCAGGAAACGAGTTGCCATGTCATGCATCCTTTCTTCCACTGCGACCCTTGATGGGCGACGGCCCTGCGTACTTCCGGATCGTGTCTCGTGAAACGCCGGTCAGCTCCATGATGCGATTGTGCGAGTAGGCCTTGCACTTGGCCAATTCAATCGCTAAGGTCCGCCGATGCGCCTTGTCGAGTTCCTCGATATGTGGCGCGACCAGGCTCACGATGACCTCGGCGGGGGAAGCCTCCTTCAAAAGGACTCGCCGCCGGAGCGTGGTCACCGACCGCTCGACATCTGACAACGAAGTGCCCTTGAGGGCATCCCCGAGCAGACCAATGAAGGGCTCGAAGTCATTGGCGTCCCGCCCGAGAAAACGCCTGACGCCCCGCTCGACGGTAGTAATGTCCGCGTTGGGAAACCTGAAGATCACGTCAAACCTCCGCCAAAGTGCCGGGTCAATCAGCTCAGGGTGGTTCGTTGCGGCAAGCAGCAGCCCGGAGTCAGGCCAGCTGTCCACCTCCTGAAGGATGGCGGTGACCAGCCGCTTCAACTCCCCAACGTCAGACTCATCGCTGCGGCGTTTCGCGATGGCATCGATCTCGTCCAGCAGCAGCACTGCCTCGTTCGCCTTGGCATAGTCAAAAACCATTCTCAAATTGGCACCCGTCTTGCCCAGAAGGCTGCTCATGACGGTCGTCAGGTCCAAAACCCAAAGAGGCTTACTTAGACGGTAGGCGATCCACCGGGCGGACAGTGTCTTGCCAACACCTGGAGGACCGACCAGGATGGCCGATCGTGGCGGGCGAATGCCATGCGCCCGCAGCTTGTCCACCTCGAATCGCTCCCGGATCAGGCAGTCGATCTCGGTAGAAAGGGTCTCCGGAAGTAGCGGCTCGTCGAGCCCGGAGCCTCGGTCGTCGGACACGCGAAGCAGTGACATTCGGGTGTCGACATCGACAGGAATTGAGGCTTCGGTCGTCGAAAACGAGGGGGCTACCACACGACGCAGGGCGGCGGACCCCGCGGACCGCGTGTGCGTTGCCTTCAGCGTCTCGTTCAGCCGCTCTGCGAGGGACGGATGACTCGTGCGATAGCGACGCACAAGCTTGGCGAGCCAAAGACGAACGTCTTCCTGCGCCCCTGACGCCGCAAGGCGCGCCAAATTGGCGAAATCACTCTCCAATTGGAGTTCATGTCCGGGCGCCATGTCCGTTTCCCTGATTTTATCTGCGATCAATTGGCGAAGTCTAATCCACAATTGGCTATCTTATCAAGATCCGCAAGAGAGTTAGGGCAATGGGCGAAGGAGCGATCCAAGGCGCGCGGCCACGCTGACGTCAAGTGGAAGTCTCAGGCCCCATCAACGAGCGCGTGGGGAATCTCGCGCAAGCCGACAAAGGCCGAGATACCTGTGGATGAGGCCGGACGTAAGGGCGTATTCAGCAGCGCGATGTCTACAAGCGGCGCTCGAACTTCCAAGCGTCATCCTTGATGCAGGCCTGGGTGAGTACTGAGGACAAGCTCGCGTTATTAGCCGTTCTGTCGACGTAGAGCGCGCCCGATTCGGCCTCGTCGACAACAACACGCACCTGACGACGCCCGCCGCGGATCACGAACGCAGCAACACGACGGATGCGCGGGCCGCCGCCGTCCTCGATGAAGACCTCCGGTGGAATTTCGCCATCCTCACTGACTGTGTAGGGAACTGGCACCGTCCACCCGTCATCCACGCTTGCCGTGAGCAGTGTTACGTTGAGCCGTTTCAGACGCCTGAGACGTTCGATCGCAGGTCGCAGAAACGCCGGTGGCCCATCAGGTTGGCCGAGCGCCTCGACCAAGGTGATCGAGCGAATCCGCTGAACCGAACCGGGTTCACCCACAGCCAGATCGGCGACCGCCGTCGCTCCTCGCGAGCCGATCGGCGCAGAACTGACATCGAGTGGAACCTCGCTCCAGATGCGCTTGTATTGCAGATCCGGGAACTTGACCTCGCGGAACCCGCGCCGAGTGCGCGGAGCCAACGCCCCTGATGCATCTCGCTCGCGCAAGGTAGGGTCCTTGGCGTCCGGGGCGCCAGAGCGACTATGGGATCCTGCCGCGCCCCCGCCTGACACCGCGGGTTTCCACGGTTGGCGCTTCTGTCCAGACGTTCGAAATTTCAGGGTGTCGAACGGAAACGGGTACGAGCAGGAGCGCAGCCGGTAGACGAGGAACGTCGCGCGCTGCTGCGAGCCGAGCGACAACCATTTGCCCGATGCCTTGAGCGTCGTTTCTCCTTCGAAGGGGAACACGCATTGCGGGTAGATGTCGTCGACCCCTTCCGGTGCTTGCCGCAATAGGGATACGCCGATCATGGCAGCGGCATTGCTTGCCTGCTTGCTGGCCGCAATGCGACCGATATCCTGTGCCGATTCCTTGGGAATGCCTTCGGCAAGGTCCAATACGACATCCTCACCGAAGAAACCGTCCAGCTGCACGCTGGAGTACAGCTTCGTGCGATCGAAGGGAGGAAGGAACAGTGCAGTCAGCAGCGGACTTGACGAACCGAAATAGAAGCGCGCCAGCTCCATGCAGGGGATGACTAGACTCCGACCGTTGGCCAAGGCCACGCGGACGCAGTAGGAGTGGGTGTTGGCCATGTGCCATGGATGCTCGGCCGCAGGCAGCAAGAAATTGCCCTGATCGTCGCTGTGCCCAACCTTGAGCAGCTTGGTTGTCGAACGGTCGATGCTTAGCTTCTCGAAGGTCTCGACCTCGTGTTCAGGTGAGGCGATGAAACGTTGGTCGGACCAGAGGTCGCCAATGCGCAACAGCATCGTGGCACCGACCGAGACCCAGCACTTGAACTGCCTCTGCCACGGCAGCGTCGACGACGCACTGACGGATGCCATCGAATCCGCCAGCACCGCTGGGTCGGTGACCTTCGAAAGGTGAACGAAGACTGATGGCTGAGTTCGGCGGAGTACGCGGTTCGGGAACTGCACACCTCCGAACCAATCGACCCTCCAGAGGCCATCGCCCTGAGGAAATGCACTGATCTGCAAGTCGCCCACGTGTTCTACCGGGTGCTGTCAGTGGTTAAAGCGAGGCGGAATGCGGCGCTTAGGCGAAGAAGACGGGTGCGTCCGAAACAGCATTCTTATCGCTAATTTCCCATCCACTTCGCTAATTTCTCATTTACTTCGCTATGCTGACATCCACCCCGGCCCCGCGCGCCTGCGCGTCGGCGTGGTAGCTCGAGCGCACCATCGGGCCGACCGCGGCGTGGCTGAAGCCCAGCGCCACGGCCTCGCGCTCGAGCGCGGCGAACCCGTCGGGGCTGACGTAGCGCAGCACCGGCAGGTGGTGCGTGCTCGGCGCCAGGTACTGGCCGACGGTGAGCATGTCGACCTGGTGCTCGCGCAGGTCACGCATGACCTGCACGATCTCCTCGTCGGTCTCGCCGAGGCCGACCATCAGCCCGCTCTTCGTCGGCACCTGCGGGTGACGCTGCCTGAAGTCGCGCAGCAGGCGCAGCGAATGCGCGTAGTCGGCACCGGGACGCGCCTGCCGGTACAGGCGAGGCACGGTCTCCAGGTTGTGGTTCATGACGTCCGGGGGCGCCGCGTCGAACACTTCCAGCGCGCGTTCCAGGCGCCCGCGGAAATCCGGCACCAGCACCTCGACGCGGGTCGCCGGCGAGCGCTCGCGGATGGCGCGGATGCAGTCGACGAAGTGCTGCGCGCCGCCGTCGCGAAGGTCGTCGCGGTCGACGCTGGTGACCACCACGTAGCGCAGGCGCAGGCGCGCGATGGTGTCGGCCAGGCGCTGCGGCTCCTGCGGGTCCAGCGGGTCCGGACGGCCGTGCCCGACATCGCAGAACGGGCAGCGCCGCGTGCACTTGTCCCCCATGATCATGAAGGTCGCGGTGCCGTGGCCGAAGCATTCGCCGATGTTCGGGCAGCTCGCCTCCTCGCACACCGTGACCAGCGACTGTTCGCGCAGGATGCCCTTGATCTCGTTGAAGCGCGACGACGCGGGCGGCGCCTTGACGCGGATCCACTGGGGCTTTTTCAGCACCGGCGCGTCGGAGACGATCTTGATCGGGATGCGCGAGGTCTTGGACTCGCCCTTTTGCTTGACGCGCGGATCGATGGCTTCGGTCATGGGGTTCGTGTGGGGGCGCCGGCGCCGGTCTGCGCGCGTTCGAGATCCTCGGCCAGCATGGCCAGTTCGGTGGCGAAGCACATCGCCACCGCGTCCGGCAGCGCATGCACCCCCAGGGTGGCGAGGTCGACGCTGTCCAGCCCGCGATAGCCGCAGGGGTTGATTCCGGAGAACGGGCTCAGGTCCATGTCGACGTTGATCGACACGCCGTGGTAGGTGCAGCCGTTGCGCACCTTCAGCCCCAGCGCCGAGACCTTCGCGCCGGCGCGCGGATGCGGCGCGCCGACGTAGATGCCCGGCGCGCCGGGGCGGCGCAGCCCGACCACGCCGTGGCGCGCCAGCGTGCGGATCACCGCCTCCTCGAGCCGGTGCACGGTCTCGCGCACCAGCCAGCGCCGGCGGCGAAGGTCCAGCAGGCAATACACCACGGCCTGCCCCGGCCCGTGGTAGCTGACCTGGCCGCCGCGGTCGGTGGCGACGACCGGGATCGCGCCGGGATCGAGCACATGCGCCGGATCGGCGGCCTGCCCGAGCGTATAGACGGGAAGGTGCTCGAGCAGCCAGATCTCGTCGGGGGTGTCGGGAGTGCGCGAATCGGTGAACGCACGCATCGCCTTCCAGGTCGGAAGGTAGGACTGCAGGCCCAGGCTGCGCAGCAGCAGGCCCCCCGGGAGGGTCTGCGCCGGTTGCGCCAGCGCCTGCCGCAAGGCCTGCTCGCCGGCGCTGGTCGCAGACGAAAGCGCCGCCCGCGCGGTCTGCGCGGTGACGATTCCGGCCAGGGTCTCCGGGCGATTCGCGCCCAGCGACCCCGGTTGCAGGGAGGCGGCCATCCCCCCAATGCTAACGCGTGAATCCGGGTTTCCCCGAATTTGTCGTTTTGACCATGACGCCAGTGTGTCGTGTAGCCGGCATACGCGTCGCGCGCGGGCGGGCTGGCGGGACGAGGATACGCACCGGGCGGCTACGCGGCCTCGCCGGGCGACAGGTTGCCGATCGAGCGCGCGTGTCGGCTCACCGCGCGGGGCCGCCGACTCAGGCTTGCTGCTGCAGCAGCTGCCCGATCAGCGAGTGCAGTTCCTGCAGGTTCGGCGGTCCGACGTACTGCTTGACGATGTGCCCGGAGCGGTCGATCAGGAAGCTGGTCGGGGTCAGGCGCACGTTGCCGAAGGCCTTCGCGACCGCGCCGGAGCGGTCCATCGCGACCGGAAACGGCAGCGCGCCGTCCGGGCCCGAGGTGGCGAAGTTCTTCACGTACTGCGGGTTGTCGTAGTCCATCGACACCGCGACGAGGTCGAAGCCCTTCGGCGCGAAGGTGTCGTAGGTCTTGACCATGCTCGGCATCTCGCCGACGCAGGTGGTGCAGCTGGTGGCCCAGAATTCGACCAGCACGACCTTGCCGCGCAGCTGCTGCGAGCTCAGCGTCGTGCCGCCCAGCAGGTGGTAATCGACTTCCGGCGCCTTCGGCGCGCGCCCGAAGGCGTTCCAGGCGAGCAGCCCCGCCAGCGCGACGACCACGACCGCGGCGAACGAGGCCCACAGGGTTTTGTTGGATGCTTGCACGGCAGATCCCTCGGCGCGCAGCAACGGCGCGCAGCGAGCGCGCATTTTACGCCGCGGCGCGCCACGCTGCAGCGCCCGCGACCGGCCGGCCGCCGCGGCCGGCCGGTTTCGCGGCGCGGCGCGGCGCGGCCCGCGGCATCACTTCAGATGCGCGTTGAGCAGCTTGGTCATCTCGAACATCGTGACCTGCGACTTCCCGAACACCGCACGCAGCTTGTCGTCGGCGTTGATCATGCGTTTGTTGCTCGCATCCTGCAGCTTGGCCGCCTTGATGTGCGCCCACACCTTCTTCACCACCTCGGTGCGCGGCAGCGGAGCCGCACCGACCACGGCCGCGAGCTGCGGGCTGGGGGTCAGCGGCTTCATGAACGCCGCGTTCGGCGCCCGAGCGGGTTTGGCTGCGGCCTTCTTCGCGGCGGCCGGTTTTGCAGTTGCCATGTCTTGTACTCCGTGAAATGCCTGAAGAGGGCGCCGCCGCTGGTCCGATCCGAAGGCCTCGGCCGGTGCGGCGGCCCTGCTCGGCGCCTGCCCGAAATCCCGGCGCGTGACGCGATTCGGCCACTCGCCCGGGCATGCCCCGTGCGCGCATCTTATAGCCGTGCGCGCGGCAGGCAAGTACGTGGCCGCGGCGCGAGCCCGCGGCTTCACGCATGGCTCACGTCCACGGGGCCGCCCGCCGGGGCCTGCGCAGCTGCCCGACGCGGCCGCGTGCAAGGCCCGGCATCGCCGTGCAGCGCGCCGCGCACGATCCCGCCGAGCACCGACACCGCACGCTCGATGGATGCGCGGTCGGCACCGGCGTAGGCCAGCCGCAGCGTGTTGCGCGCGGGCTCGGCGGCTTCGGGGTCGCAGGCGAATCGGCAGTCGCAACAGGCGCCGAAGCTGTCGCAGCCCCCCGCACCGACATCGAATGCCAGCCCCGGCAGCACCAGCACGCCCTGCCGCCGCGCCGCTGCCGCGATGTCGCGTGCATCGAGCGGTTGCGGCAGGGTCAGCCAGATGAACATGCCGCCGCGCGGGCGCGACCAGAAGGTGCCGGCGGGCATATGGCGCGACAAGGCCTCGAGCATGGCGTCGCGGCGCTCGCGATAGACGATGCGCAGACGCGGCAGCATGCGCTGCGGCAACCCGTCGCGCAGCAGCTCCAGCAGCAGCCACTGGTCCAGGCTGGACGACTGCAGGTCGGCGGCTTGCTTGGCCTGGGTCAGCTTGCGCAGCAGCCCGGCGTGTCCGGCCACCCAGCCCAGGCGCAGCCCGGGAAACAGCATCTTCGAGAAGGTCCCGACGTGCACTCCGTGGGCCCCCCCGCGCGCCAGCAGGCCCGGCGGCGGCGCCTCGTCGAACCACAGCTCGCAATAGGGATCGTCCTCGACCAGCCAGCACTCGGATCGCGCCAGCAGGCGGCCCAGCTGTTCGGCACGCGCGGGGGCGATGCTGCGTCCGCTGGGATTGGCGAAGCGCGGCTGCAGGTACGCCATGCGCGCGCCGGCCAGCGCAGCGGCGAAGGCCTCCGGCTCGGGCCCCAGGTCGTCCTCCGGCAGCCCGACCATGCGCGGCGCGAAGGGTCTGAAGGCCTGCAGCGCGCCAAGGTAGGTGGGGCGCTGCACGAGCAGCGGGCTGGCCGGGTCCAGCAACACCTTGCCCAGCAGGTCCAGCGCCTGCTGCGAGCCGCTGGTGATCAGGACCTGCCCGGGCGGCAACTCGATGCCGTGCCCGCGCAGGTATTCGGCGACCCACTCGCGCAGCGGTCCCAGGCCCTCGCCGGGGCCGTACTGCAGGGCCGCGCGCGGCTGACGGCTGAGCACGCGGCGTGCCGCCTCGGCGACCGCCTGCACCGGAAAGGTCGCGGCGTCCGGAAGGCCGCCGGCCAGCGAGATCATCTCGCCACGGCCGGCAGGACCGAGCAACTCGTCCAGCGGAGACGGGCCGAGCAGCGCGGCGCGCCGCGCCATCGGGGGATGCGGGGGATGCGGAGGATGCGGAGGATGCGGAGGATGCGGAGGATGCGGAGGATGCGGAGGATGCGGAGGATGCGGGGGAATGCTGGACATGGCTGGCTCCTGGCCGGCGACGGCCACGCGGCACGGGGCACCCAGGCGTGCCCGCATGCGCAGACCTCTGCGGACATGACCCCTGGCGCGGCATGGCCGCTGTTTGACATGGCGTTCAGACTAGGCCCAGACTCCATACACGACCAGTACAGAGCGGCGCCCGCCACGACCTGCTGTATGGATGCCTTCACCAAGTCACGCACGCTGCAGCGGGACTCCGGCTCGCCGGCGCTGCACCTGCAGCTCGCGCAGCGCCTGCAACGCCAGATCCGTGACCAGTTCATCGCTCCCGGAGCCCGACTGGCCTCGGTACGGGAATTCGCACGCCAGCATGGCGTGAACCCGCAGACCGTGGTCGCGGCGTACGACCTGCTGCAGGCGCAAGGCCTGATCGAGGCGCGCCCGCGCCAGGGCTTTTTCGTGCGCGAGCCGGTGGTGCGCCCCGCGTCGCCGTCGCGGCATGCGCGGACGCCGCCTCCGCCGCCCACCCATGCCACGGCGCTGTTGCGTGGCATGTTCGCGCACCTGCAGCAGCCGGCGGAGTCGCTGCGCGCGATTCCCGGCGCCGGCACGCTGCCCGCCGAATGGCTGCGCGCCCCCGGGTTGGTGCAGTCGCTGCGCCAGGTGCTGCGCGACGAGGATTTCGAGCTCGCCAGCGCGTCCTATGCGCGCCCCGAGGGCGACGAGCGGCTGCGTTCGGCACTGGCACGCCGGCTGGGCGAACTGGAGCTCGGGGTATCCGCGCACAACATCCTGCTGTGCAATGGCGCGACCCAGGCGCTCGACCTCATCGTGCGAGCCTTCACCCGCCCGGGCGACGCCGTGATGGTCGAGCAGCCGGGCTGGGCCGTGCAATTCGCGCAACTGGCGCAGGCCGGCCTGCAGCTGCTGCCGGTGCCTCGCGGCCCCGACGGCCCGGACCTGCAGCGCGTGCAGCACTGGGCGCGCACGCGGCGCCCGCGGCTGATGGTCGTGGTCAGCAGGCTTCACAACCCCACCGGGGGCCACCTGCGGGCCGCCTGCGCGCACCGTCTGCTGGAACTCGCGCGCGAGCACCATTTCCTGCTGGTCGAGGACGACGTCTACGCTCCGCTGTGCGAGCCGGGCTCGCCGCTGGTGTCGGCGATGGACGGGTTGCAGCGCAGCATCCTGGTCGGCGGATTCTCCAAGTTGCTGGCGCCCGGCTGGCGGGTCGGCTTCCTGGCCGCCTCGGCGCCACGCCTCGAGGTCCTGCGCGACGCGAAGCTGCTGGCCGGATTGAGTTCCCCGATGCCGACGGAACGTGCGCTGGCGCTGCTGCTCGAGCGCGGCGGCGTGCACCGCATGGCCGCGGCGCTGCGTGCGCGCCTGGCGCGCGCGCGCCAGCGCGCGGTCCGGCTGGCGCGCGAGCATGGCTGCCGTTTCGAGACCCCGCCGCAGGGGCTGTTCGGCTGGGTCGACACCGGAGTCGATGCCGACCGCCTGGCGCTGCGCCTGCACGACGCGGGCTATCTGATCGCCCCCGGACGGCTGTTCGATCCCGACGGCCAGCCGAGCAGCTGCATGCGCCTGAACTTCGCCCATGCCCAGGACCTGGGCTTCTGGGCCGAATTCACCCGCGCGCGCCGGGCACTGATGCCATGACCCCTGCCCGGCCGGGCTCCGCGGTCGCCGCAGCCCTCACGAAACGGCCGCGGCACGCTCGACCCAGCGCTCGCCCATCACCGAGGCGAGGTAGTCGACCAGATGGGGATGCTGCTGCATCGGCACGTCGAGTTCGACCTCGTAGATGGCAATGCCGTAGACCCCGTGTCGTCGCGCATGCTCGGCTCGCGCGAGGTCTCGCACCACCTCCAGGGCGCCGACGGCGACGACGTAGCCGCGCCGGTCCGCTTCTCCGTGCTCGAAGGCCTGGGCCAGGTACAGGCTGGGCTGAAGCTTGCTCATGCCACTCTCCCGGTTCAACGGCCGGGCGGCTGCGCCGCCCCGGCCTGCCGAATCATCCGGGCGCGTGCGGACGCACGCGCCCGGGCCCTTCAGATCGCCGTCCAGAGATACAGGTACAGGCTGTAGAT